>NZ_JALPRJ010000002.1 GCF_030464885.1 Caballeronia sp. SEWSISQ10-4 2
CGCCGAAGGGATCGCGTATCAACGGAAGATTGTTGAGGTGTTGTCGGCGGCTTGAAGACGCGAAGTCATGAAAATGCCCGGTTGCCAAAAGCAGCCGGGCGTTTTTTATGGCGCGCCTGAAATCAAGCCTCCAGCGCCGCCTGCGCGCACAACTCATCCGTCACCAACCCCGACAGCCATTGACCCTGCAACGCTGCAATCACGGCCTCACGCTTCCTTAGCCCGCCTGCAAACCCAATAGTCGGCCTCTTCGGCGGTGCGTCGAGCCGCAGGCTTGTCACGCGCTCTCCGGTCGTCGATTTCACCGGCAAGCCTTGTGCGTCGATCGGCAAACCGAGCAGTTCAGCCACGGCACCGGCTTGCATCATTTCCTCCACTTCGGCCGTGGTGATAAACCCGTCCTCATGCAGCGGACAATTGATCCCCATGTTGCCGATCCCGATAAACGCGACATCAGCGCTCCCGGACAACGCATCGACAATCCGATACAGCCGGTGATTGCACCATTGAGCGCGCTCGGCACGGCTGTCGGCCATCAACGGCGCGGGCAGCATGAAATGCTTGCCGCCGGTCTTCTCGGAGAGGTGCTGTGCGACGTCGTAGCGGTTCGAGGAGCCGTCCTGGGCGATCGCCCCGACCATCGACACCAGCCGATGCTGCGGCCGCTCCAGTTGCCCGATTTGCGCGACCACGGCTTTCAGCGTCCGCCCGGTGCTGATGGAGATCACCAGCGGTTTTTCATCGGTGAGAAAACGTTCCATCACTTGCGCGCCCGCAACCGCCAGCTTGCGGTCCACTTGCTCGGGCGTGTCGCCGTCGATGGGCACGACTTCGCACAGGGACAAGCCGTATCGCTTCGATAACTTCGCGGCCAGCGCGAGGCAATCGGCTATCCGATGATCGACCCGCACGCGGATCAGGTTCTTCTCCACCGCGAACGCGACCAGCCGCTGCGCGACGGGCCGCGAGATCTGCAGCTTCTCAGCGATTTCGTTCTGCGTATTGCCCGCGACGTAATACAGCCACGCCGCGCGGGTGGCGAGATCGAGTTTTTCGTTGGACTTGGGCACGGTGGCTCGATATCTGGGTCGTTCGTGTCGAATACAAAGAAAATCGCGCGCCGCAAGGGCACGCGAAGATCGACATTGTGCACGCTCGGCGCCTGAGGGCAAAAACACCCCGGGCGCCTTCTAAACCATCACGCGAGCCGCGGCCGTGCCGGATCGAACAAAGGCCGCACGTGCTGATACAACTCGCGGAATCCCTTCAGCCGTTGCCGCAGCACCGCGTGGCGTTCCGCGTTCGGGATGAACTCGTCGCGTACCGGCGGCTTCGCGAGCACCACCGCCGGATCGCCGCCCGCTGCCAGCCAGCCGAGCCGTGCCGCACCGAGCGCCGCGCCAGTTTCACCGCCGCCATGCGTGCGGGTGCGGGTGTTGAGGGCATCGGCCAATAACTGGCCCCAGTATTTGCTGCGCGCTCCGCCGCCCAGCAGCGACAGCGCATGCACTTCCGTGCCGGCGGCTTGCAATGCGTCGAGGCCATCGGTCAACGCCAGCGTCACGCCTTCGAGCACCGCATAACCGAGCAGCGCGCGATCGGTCGCGTGCGTCATGCCGAAGAACACGCCTTGTGCGTACGGGTCGTTATGCGGCGTGCGTTCGCCGCTGAGGTAGGGCAGGAACAGCGGCGCGATGTCGAGCGCAGCGGGATCGAGTGCGGCGATTTCGGCGAGCAGCGTGGGTTCATCGGTGGAGGTGAGTTTGCAGACCCAGCGCAAACAACTCGCCGCCGATAACACCACGCTCATTTGATGCCAGCGATCAGGAATAGCGTGACAGAACGCATGCACCGCCGACGACGGATTCGGCCGGAAGCGGTCGCCGACCACACACAGCACGCCCGACGTTCCCAGCGAGAGGAAACCATCGCCCGGTTCCGTTGCACCGATGCCCACCGCGCTTGCCGCGTTATCGCCGCCACCGGCCGCGACGATCACGCCGTCGCGTAATCCGAGTTCGCGGGCAAGTGCGGGCAGCAGCGTGCCCGACGGCTCGCTGCCTTCGGCCAGCGCCGGCATTTGAGCGCGCGTCATGTCGCAGGCGGCGAGCAGTTCATCCGACCAGTCGCGGCGCGCGACGTCGAGCCATAACGTACCGGCAGCATCCGATGGATCGGACACCTTGGTGCCCGTGAGATGCAGCCGCAAATAATCTTTCGGCAGCAGCACGCATGCGGTTCGCCGGAAAATATCGGGTTCGTTGTGCTTGACCCACAGGAGTTTCGGCGCAGTGAAACCGGGCATCGCGAGATTGCCGGCTATCCGATGCAACTCCGACGCACGATCCGTGAGCTCGTCGCATTCCTTGTCGCTGCGCATGTCGTTCCAGAGGATCGCCGGACGCAACACGCGGTCTTCTGAATCGAGCAGCACCGCGCCGTGCATCTGTCCCGACAAACCGATACCGCGAACCTGCGCGAACTCTTGCGGGAATTTATCGCGTAAAGCGAAGAGGGCGGCGCGCGTGCCATCCCACCAGTCGAGCGGATTTTGCTCGGACCAGCGCGGTTTCGGACGCGATACGGTGAACGGCGTACCCGCCGTGCCGACGACGCTGCCGTCGCTCGCCAGCAGCAGGACCTTTACTTCGGAGGTGCCGAGATCGATGCCTAAATACATGGACGAACCCTTGATGAAGGCTTGAAGCGGAGAAAACCGGAGGCGCTAATGTAGCGCCGCTGCCGGTGTTGCGCCATTGGCAATAACACCGGACGGTCGTGAAGAAATTTGATTTGAACCGCTCAGGCGCGCTTCGCGAGCCATGCGTCGACACGGCCAAGCGCCGCGCGCAGCACACGTTCGAGATCGGCGCTTTGGGCGAGGCTGCCCCAGAGCAGTTTGTCCGCGACGAAAGCCTTCACGGGATCGGCGGATTCAAAGAAAGCATGCGCCGTGGCCGGGTCCATCACGCCGTCCTGATACGCGTACGGCAGTTTGCCGTCGTGCCAGCGCCCGAGGAAGCGGAAGAACAGCGCGGGCAACATGGCGGTGGCGTTCGGATCCACCTGGCGCGCGAAACATTCGCGCAAAGTAGGCGCGATAAAACCGGGGATCTTCGAGAAGCCATCGGCGGCGACGCGCTGGTTCGTGTCCTGGATATACGGATTGACGAAGCGATCGAGCACCACATCGCGATATTTCCCGAGATCGATAGGACTCGGCGAGAGGCACGGAATCACGTCTTCGGTGACGTAGGCATCGGCGAGCGCGCGGATATCGGCGTCTTGCGTGCCTTCGTGAATGTATTGATGCCCGACCAGCGTCCCCGCCCACGCAATACAGCTATGCGTCGCGTTGAGAATGCGGATCTTGGCTTCCTCGTACGGCAGCACCGAGTGGACCATTTCCGCGCCGACTTTTTCCCACGCCGGCCGTCCCGCGATGAATTCGTCCTCGATCACCCACTGGATAAACGCTTCGCCCATGATGGGGGCTTTATCGTCGAAACCGGTCGCGGCCAGCACGCGTTCGCGGACATCGGGCGTGGGACGTGGCGTGATGCGATCGACCATCGCGTTCGGGCACAACGTGTTGGCGATCATCCATTCGCGCAAGGCTGTTTCGCCGCGCAGTTGCAGGAATTCGAGCATGCCGGCCTTGAAGCGATCGCCGTTGCTGCGCAGGTTGTCGCAGTTCTGCAGCGTCACCTTGCCCGCGTTCTGCTTCATGCGGGCATCGAGAATGGCCGCGATCGCGCCATAAATCGTCGTGCGGGCGCCTTTCAGATCGGCGGCGAGATCAGGATTTGCCGTATCCAGCCGATGGTGTTCATCGAGGTAATAACCGCCCTCGGTCACCGTGAACGATACGATTTTGCACTCGGGCGCCGCACCCGCCGCGACCAGCGCGTTCAGGTCCGCGGCCCAAGGCACGATCTTCTTGATCGAGCGAATGGTTTCATACTTGCGCACGCCCTGCGGCGTGACGGTTTCCAGCGTGTAGATACCGTTTTGCGCGGCCAGTGCCTCAAGAACCGCATTCATGTCGCCGCGAATATTGCCGACCGTCAGCGACCAGCGGGTGTCTCCTGACTCGATCAGCTTGTGCAGATACCACGCCTGATGCGCACGATGAAAAGAACCCGCGCCGATGTGCAGGATCACGTCGGCGGCTGCGTGGCTTTCGGTAGTCATGTCGTCCTTCCTCTGATCTGGATGCGCCGCATAAGATGCCGGGCGCTGTGCTGTGTCTCGTGTCGCAGCGCGCGGGTTTGGGTGGCGCCAATTCGCGTTGCTACGATCATTTGCTCGTTCTGTGAGCGAATGATCGTATTCGAATCGATGAAAGTCAAGGCACTGCGCAGCATTTTGGCTTTGTGTTTTTGCGCAGGTTTTTGCGGCGAATGCGGAAACTCTGCAGTCACTCAAAAAGCTATTGCGTTGCACAAAATTTGACTCTGTAACGGCTACGGACTAACCCCAGTGCAAAAAAGTATCGGTGGGCGGTCTCATTTTCAGTGGTGAATAATTCGTGACAGGGATAATTTCCAGTCATGGCAGGCGCGATGTGATTGATCCAGCGCGCCGAAAAACAAAAGCGGGTCAGGAGGAAGACAGATGCCCACCATACTGAGCGCCACGTCGTGCCGATGCGGAACGTGCGGTTATTGCCGCGCGGCGCGCACCGACGCCCGCCGCGCCAACATCGTCCAGCCGGATCTCGAACTGGTTGCCGTGCCGCCCGATGAATCGTTCAAGGTCTGGTCGCACGGTTATCCGTACCGCACCGTGCGCTGGCATTTTCATCCTGAGTACGAGATCCAGCTCATCACCACGACGAGCGGCAAATACTTTGTCGGTGACCATATTGGTAACTTCGCGCCCGGCAATCTCGTGATGATGGGACCGAACCTGCCGCACAACTGGGTGAGCGATGTACCGCAGGGCGAACATGTCGACGAACGCTGTCTGATCCTGCAATTCGATGCTGAATTTGTCGCGCGCGCCATCGACGTATTCCCGGAACTGAAGCGCGTCGAACCTTTGCTCGATGCGTCGTGCTGGGGTCTTTTGTTCACGCCGGAAACGGGCGTGGCCGCCGAGCCGATCATGCGCGAGATGCTAAATGCGCAGGGCATGCGGCGCATCACCTTGTTCCTGGCGCTGCTCGACTTGCTCGTGCAGAGTGCTGACCCGTTCAAGCTGGCGAGCGCGGCGTATCGTGCGGACCCTGTGCGTTATGCCGAGACACGCATCAATCACGTGCTGTCTTATATCGGCAAGAACCTTTCGCAGGAGCTGCGCGAAACCGAACTCGCAGAACTCGCGGGGCAAAGCGTCAGTGCGTTCTCGCGATATTTTCGCCGCCATACCGGGTTGCCTTTCGTGCAGTACGTGAACCGGCTGCGTATCAATCTCGCGTGTCAGTTACTGATGTCCGGTGAACTGAATATCACCGATATTTGCTATCAGGTCGGCTTTAATAACCTCTCGAATTTCAACCGGCAATTCCTGTTGCTGAAGGACATGTCGCCGTCACGATGGCGCGCGTATCAGCAGCTCAATGCTGCCAGCGCGACCGAACCGCCCGACGCTGCGCGGGTTCTGGAAGTCATCGTCTAGCGTCTCTTTTTTCTAGGAAACCGCAAAACGCGGTGCTTGAGAAAGCACCGCGCGGGGCGAACTCGTCCATGCGGTTTTAGTTTTGCCACGCAGTGCCCCGAGTCAAACCAAGTCGAATCAAGTCGAATCAACAACAGATGGAGACAGCCATGCACGCTTTCCTTTTACCGAAAAAACTCGCCTTAGCCACGTTGGGTTTTGCCGCGGCGCTCGCCATGACCGCCGCTCAAGCCGCCGAGCCACTGAAGATAGGCATGACGTTTCAGGAGCTGAACAACCCGTATTTCGTTTCCATGCAGAAGGCATTGAACGAAGCGGCGGCATCGATCGGTGCGCAAGTGTTCGTGACCGACGCACATCACGACGTCAGCAAGCAGGTCAGCGACGTCGAAGACATGTTGCAGAAGAAGATCGACATTCTGCTCGTGAATCCGACCGATTCCACCGGCATTGTCTCGGCGGTGAACTCGGCGAAGAAGGTGGGCGTGGTGGTTGTTGCCGTCGATGCAAACGCTAATGGACCGGTGGACTCGTTTGTCGGATCGAAGAATTACGACGCGGGCGTAATGTCGTGCGAGTACTTGGGCAAGGCGCTCGGCAGTACCGGTGAAGTGGCGATCCTCGACGGCATTCCCGTCGTGCCAATTCTCGAACGCGTGCGCGGTTGCAAGGCAGCGTTGGCCAAGTTCCCGAACATCAAGCTCGTCGATACACAGAACGGCAGGCAGGAACGTGCGACTGCGCTGACCGTCACCGAGAACATGATCCAGGCGCATCCAAATCTCAAGGGCGTGTTCAGCGTGAACGACGGCGGTTCGATGGGCGCGCTTGCGGCTATCGAGGCATCTGGTAAGGACATCAAGCTGACGAGCGTCGACGGTGCGCCCGAAGCCATCACGGCAATGCAAAAGCCGGACTCGAAGTTCATCGAGACGTCTGCGCAGTTTCCGCGCGATCAGGTGCGCATTGCAATCGGGATTGCGCTCGCGAAGAAGTGGGGTGCCAATGTGCCGAAGGCGATTCCTATCGACGTGAAGATGATCGACAAGAGCAACGCCAAGGGCTTTAGCTGGTAAGCGGCTTGTACCCAATGCACGGTCCGGCAGGTGACCACGATGAACTCCATTCTCAGACTCGACAACATCACGAAGAGCTTCCCCGGCGTGAAGGCGTTGCAGGGCATTCATCTCGACGTCGCGGCCGGCGAAGTGCATGCATTGCTCGGCGAAAACGGCGCGGGGAAATCCACGCTGATGAAAATTCTCAGCGGCATTTATCGGCCGGACGAGGGCACGATCACGCTCAACGGCGAGATCCGTGCGTTCGCGGATTATCACGATGCAGTGGCGGCGGGCATCGGCATCGTGTTCCAGGAATTCAGCCTGATTCCGTTTCTCAACGCGGTCGAGAATATCTTTCTCGGGCGTGAGTTGAAGAAAGGTTTCCTGCTGGATCGCGCGGCCATGCGGCGTTCGGCGGCGGCAATTTTCGCGCGGCTGAAAGTCGACATCGACTTGTCGGTGCCGATTCGGGAACTATCGGTGGCGCAGCAGCAGTTCATTGAAATCGGCAAGGCGCTGTCTCTTGAAGCGCGCATCCTGATCCTCGATGAACCCACCGCCACGCTCACACCATCAGAAGCGGAACATCTCTTCGACATCATGCGCGAGCTGAAGACGCAAGGCGTCGCGATGATCTTCATCTCGCATCACCTCGATGAGATTTTCGAAGTCTGCGATCGCATCACGGTGCTGCGCGACGGCCAATACGTAGGCGATACAGCTGTCGCCGATACCGACGTCGGTCGCCTCGTGGAGATGATGGTCGGCCGCAAGATCGAGAACAGTTTTCCGCCAAAGCCCGCTGCCCGTGCCGATGCAAAAGCCGTGCTCGAAGTCGAGGCGCTGCAGATTGACAAGGACGGACCCGTCAACGCGTTCGTGCTGCGCGAAGGAGAGATTCTCGGCTTCGCGGGACTGGTCGGGTCGGGACGCACGGAGACGGCGCTCGCGGTGATCGGCGCCGATCCGGCGCATGTGAAGAAGGTGAAGATCAACGGGCGTGAGATGAAGCTCGCGGACCCGGCTGCGTCGCTCGATGCGGGCATCGGCATCCTTCCGGAAAGTCGCAAGACCGAAGGCCTGATCAGTGATTTCTCGATCAAGCAGAACATCTCGATCAACAACTTCGGCAAGTACCGTCAGGCGCGCTTTTTCATCGATCAACGCAACGAAGCAAGAACGACTGCCGCGATCATGAAGCGGGTAGGCGTGAAGGCGCCGACCATGAACACGCAGGTTTCAACGCTGTCCGGCGGCAATCAGCAGAAGGTGGTGATCGCGCGCTGGCTGAACCACCACGCGAACATCCTTATCTTCGATGAACCCACGCGCGGCATCGACGTGGGTGCGAAAGCGGAGATCTATCTGCTGATGCGCGAGCTCACCGAGCGGGGCTACGCAATCATCATGATCTCCTCGGAGCTGCCGGAAATTGTAGGCATGAGCGATCGCGTGGCGGTGTTCCGGCAAGGCCGCATAGAAGCCATTCTCGCAGGCGAGCAGATCACCTCGAATGCGGTCATGACGCACGCGACGACGGCAAGCGCCGGGTCGATCGAGCAGGGAGTCAGCCATGAGTAAATTATCGATGGAACCTAAAACCGCCACCGTGGATTCCGCATCACCCGGTGCGCCCGTGCAATTCACCTGGGCAGGTCTTAAACGATCGACTATTTTCTATCCGTTCGTCGGATTGATCGTCGTGTGTTTCGTCATGGTGTTCGCCAGCAATAGTTTCCTGTCGGCGGCGAACATCGAGAACATCGCGCGGCAGGTGTCGATCAACGCGATCATCGCCGTCGGCATGACGTGCGTGATATTGACGGGCGGCATCGATTTATCGGTGGGATCGGTGATGGCGCTGTCCGGCACGCTGGCGGCGGGCTTAATGGTATCGGGCATGAACGCGGTTGCAGCGCTCGTGGTCGGCATTGCCGTCGGACTCGGCTTTGGTGTGGCGAACGGCATCTTTGTGGCGTTTGCCGGCATGCCGCCGATCATCGTCACGCTTGCAACGATGGGCATCGCGCGCGGACTTGCACTGATCTACACGGGCGGTTATCCGATCGACGGCTTGCCCGACTGGGTCGCGTTCTTTGGCAATGGCAAGGTGCTCGGCGTTCAGATGCCGGTGGTCATCATGCTCGTGGTCTATCTGCTTGCCTGGGTGTTGCTCGAACGTATGCCATTCGGGCGATACGTCTACGCAATAGGCGGCAACGAAGACGCCACGCGATTGTCTGGCGTGCGAGTGGCCCGCGTGAAGCTGATTGTGTACGGGCTTGCCGGATTGACATCGTCGCTTGCAGCCATCGTGTTGACTGCGCGTTTGATGAGCGGTCAGCCAAACGCCGGCGTTGGGTTTGAACTCGATGCAATCGCGGCGGTGGTGATGGGCGGAACATCCATCTCGGGTGGACGCGGATCGATTGTCGGCACCTTGATTGGCGCGCTATTGCTGGGCGTGCTGAACAACGGGTTGAACATGGTTGGTGTGAACCCGTATGTGCAGAACGTGATCAAGGGTGGAATCATCTTGTTAGCGATTTACATCAGCCGCGACCGCCGCCGTAAGTGAGTAAAGAATAGGACCAGGCCACGAGAAGGCCAGAAAGCACCGTGTCTAAAGGTATTTTCCGGCGGAACCACGAAACCATGAAGACCATGACGAGCGCACCATGAGCACATCAAATGAAGCAACGAGGATGACCGCGATTGTTTGCCACGCACCCAAGGATTACCGGGTCGAGAAGGTGCGGCGACCGACGGCGGGGCGTAATGAACTGGTAATTAGCATTGCCGCGTGCGGGATATGCGCAAGCGATTGCAAGTGCCACTCGGGCGCCAAGATGTTCTGGGGCGGCCCTAGCCCGTGGGTGAAAGCGCCGGTCATTCCGGGTCACGAGTTCTTTGGGTACGTCGAAGAACTGGGCGAAGGCGCGGCGGAACATTTTGGCGTTGAGTTAGGCGATCGCGTGATCGCCGAGCAGATTGTGCCCTGCGGAAAATGCCGCTATTGCAAGTC
The DNA here is from genome assembly GCF_030464885.1 of Caballeronia sp. SEWSISQ10-4 2. Lineage (GTDB taxonomy): Bacteria > Pseudomonadota > Gammaproteobacteria > Burkholderiales > Burkholderiaceae > Caballeronia. The sequence goes on from NZ_JALPRJ010000002.1 coordinate 9,709, forward strand.
GGGGCAATACTGGATGTGCGAGGTGCACAACATCTTTGGTTTCCAGCGCGAGGTGGCGGATGGCGGCATGGCGGAATACATGCGAATCCCGCCGACGGCAATCGTTCATAAAATCCCGGACGGCATATCGCTTGAGGACGCCGCGATCATCGAGCCGTTGGCGTGCGCGATTCACACGGTGAATCGCGGGGACATTCAGCTTGACGATGTAGTCGTGATTGCCGGTGCGGGACCGTTGGGTCTGATGATGACGCAAGTAGCGCATCTGAAGACGCCGAAGAAACTGGTTGTGATAGATCTGGTGGAGGAGCGCCTGGCGCTGGCGCGCGAATACGGTGCGGACATCACGATCAATCCGAAGAATGACGATGCGCTGGAGATCATCAAGTCGATCACGGACCAGTATGGATGCGACGTCTATATAGAGACGACCGGTGTGCCGATAGGCGTATCGCAAGGCCTGGAGATGATCCGCAAGCTGGGGCGTTTTGTTGAGTTCTCAGTGTTCGGAAGCGATACGACGGTGGATTGGTCGATCATCGGAGACCGGAAGGAACTCGACGTGCGGGGGGCGCATCTGGGACCGTATTGCTATCCGATAGCAATCGATCTATTAGCTCGTGGCCTGGTTACATCGAAGGGCATCGTGACGCATGGTTTCTCGCTTGAGGAGTGGGACGAAGCCATCAAGATTGCGGATTCGCTGGACTCGATCAAGGTGTTGCTAAAGCCGCGATAATATAGGCGAGCGAAAGAAACACCGCCTTAAGCGCGAGCGGAAAATACCGGGACATGGAGCTAGGCAATGGCGTACGTAATAGGCGTTGATATAGGTACTCAGAGTACCAAGGCGTTGCTGGTCGACCTGGAGGGGAAGATCGTCGCGCAGCACGCGAGTGCTTACCATCCCGATACGCCAAGGCCGCTATGGGCGGAGCAATGGCCATCGGTCTGGCTGGACGCTGTCAAGGCGACCATCAAGGCTTGTGCGGAGAACGCGCTTGCCAAGGGCGTCTCCAAGGCAGACATCAAAGCCGTCTGTATCAGCAGCTTGTACGGTGGCTCGGGCATCCCTGTCGATAAGGAAATGCGTCCGCTATATCCCTGCCTGATCTGGATGGATCGCAGAGCAACTCAGGAAGTGGAGTGGGTTGAAAGGAACATCGATACCAAACGCCTGAAGCAGATCACGGGCAATGGCATAGACAGTTACTACGGCTACACAAAAATGCTTTGGCTGAAGAACAATCAGCCGGACGTCTGGAACAGGACTCGTTATTTCTTGCCGCCTAACGCGTACATCATTCACGAGCTGACGGGAGAGTTGGCGGTGGACCATAGTTCGGCGGGAAACATCGGTGGTGTGTATGACATTGAGAGACGCACGTGGTCGCATGAAGCGCTAACCCTGCTTGGCATTCCACAAACGATGATGCCTTCACGACTAGTGGATTCATCGGAGATAGTGGGCGGCTTGCTGCCCGAATGCGCTGCGGAACTCGGGTTAGAAGACAACACACCGATAATCGCAGGCGGCGTCGATGCGGCCGTCGCGACCTTCGCAGCAGGCGTAACTCGCGCGGGCCATCACGTCGCGATGATCGGCACGAGCATGTGCTGGGGTTACATCAATCAGACTGTCGATGCGAGTCATGGCTTGATCAGCATGCCGCACGTTTACAACTCGCAGCAGGACATATACATCTTCGGCGGCGCGATCACTGCGGGCGCGTCGGTCGCGTGGTATCGCGACCAGTTTTGTCATGCGGAGACGGAGGCCGCGAAAGCCACGTCTCATGGCGATCCGCATAGACTTCTGGATGAGGCGGCGGCGAAAATAGCAACGGGCTCCGATGGTGTCGTCTTTCTGCCTTACTTGATGGGTGAACGCAGCCCCGTATGGGATGCAAAAGCCAGCGGTACGTTTGTTGGCTTGAGCCTGTATCACACGCGTGCCACGCTGTATCGCGCGGTACTGGAGGGCGTCGCCTTCGCGCTTAAGCACAACATGGAAGCCGGCCGGCGCGGCGCACAATCGCTGGACGACAAACTTATTGTTGTCGGCGGTGCGGCGCATTCCGACTTGTGGATGCAGATTATCGCGGATGTCACGGGGTATCCGGTCTGGTCGATTGAAGAAGAGGTTGAAGCGGCGATGGGCGCAGCACTGCTCGCGGCGCTGGGCACGAACCTGATTACACGCGAGACCGCGGAGGGCGGCTGGGTCACGCTGGTGGAGCGTGCGAAGCCTGACGCAGAGCGTCAGAAGTTATATGCCGAGCGCTTCGGTGTGTATGTCGATCTCTATCCGGCATTGAAGCCGATCATGCGTCGTTTGCAGGCATCGTGAATCATGCAAACACACTTCGATTTCAGTGGACAGTCGGTGCTGGTCACGGGTGCATCGAGCGGTATCGGGCGGACGACGGTTATTCATCTGCGTGCGGCGGGCGCGCGTGTCGTCGCGGCGGCGCGCAATGTACATGCTCTGCAAACCCTCGCCGATGAAACCGGCTGTGAGCCTTTGGTTCTCGATGTATCGGACCCGGCGCAAATAGCGGACGCCTTAAAAAATCTCGACGCCTTCGATGGCCTTGTCAACTGCTCGGGCACGACGGCGCTGGATAAAGCTATCGATTTCACCGCTGCCGATTTCGACCAACTCATGGCCGTGAATGCACGCGGTGCAGCGCTGGTTGCGCAGCAGATCGCACGCGCGATGATCGCGGCGGGGAAGAAGGGCAGTATTGTGAATGTATCGAGTCAGGCGGCGCTGGTCGGCATTGAAGATCATTTGGCGTATTGCGCGTCCAAGTCCGCGCTCGATGCGATCACGCGCGTGTTGTGTCTCGAACTCGGGCCGCATGGGATTCGTGTGAACAGCGTCAATCCAACGGTCACGCTCACGCCGATGGCGGTCAAGGCATGGAGCGAGCCCGCCAAACGCGATCCTGCGTTGAAGGCTATTCCACTGGGTCGGTTCGTCGAACCTGACGAAGTGGCCGCGCCGATCTTGTTCCTGCTAAGCGATGCTGCCGCGATGATCTCGGGCATCGTGCTGCCGGTTGATGGCGGGTTCACCGCGCGGTGATGGTTGTTCTAGGGGTTTCGTTCGCACTCGGGGTTTGGTTTGGGGTTCTTGCGGTCGTGGGGGTGGGTCGATGCCGGGTTGCTGCTTTCGGCCTTAGTGGTCTGCGGGAGTTAGCTGTGTTTTTATCACTGTTAGCCACTGTGCGTGGCGGCACTTCATCTATCAGGTGCCAGAAACTTTTAGCCTGCACGCTAGGGACACTAACTTGCTGATTGTTGAGAGGCGTTTTCTTTGCTTCTGTTTCTTTTTCGCCGGTGGAAAAAGAAATGACGTGCCGCCACGCACAGTGAGCTTCTATGGGGAATTGGAAGTCAAGCCCTTTGGTGATCTGTTTTCCGTGGGTCAGTTACCTCCATGTGAGGGTACTGCGGGTCGTCCACCGCTGGCCGGCGGGTCGCCTGCTACGACCACGACGCTGGCCGGCGGTGGACGACCCGCACGGCAAAGATGCCTGATTCATGTTCGGAGTCCTGCTTATAAAGTGAATTCAATACACTTTAGGTCGGAGTGTCTGATGCCCGGACGGCTGCCGGGACTAACTTCTATCCGTGCCGGCACCAGGCCGGTCACCTCATACCGCATGCGCACAGCGCTGGAACCACTCCGTTACCGACGCGCCCCATCTAAAACTACGATTACCCGCTGGGTAACCCTCTTACTGTCCGGGCGCGCTGACCTTCAGGCCCTGTCGCCGATCGACATTCGCCACTCAGGTTGCAACCGTGTTGCTGCCGGGTGGCTTGAGTGTTGCCCCGAGCGGAATCTCACCCTGTTCCAGATAGCGCCACAAGGCGATCGACAGACGGCGCGCGAGCGCCTCTATGCCGACGCGTCGCAAACGCTTGCCGCCGCGCGCGAAACGCTCATTGAACCACTGGCTCAGTTGGCTGGCCGGCTGGCCGGCTGGCTGGAAGCGTAGCCAACTCCACGCAAGTTCCACCATCAGCCATCGAGCCCGTTTGTTGCCGGCCTTGCTGATGCCCTGCTCGACCTCACTGGTGCCGCTCGCGTAAGGCGTCGGTGCCAGGCCCAGGCAGCCGGCGACTTCACGGCGGTTGTGAAACTGCCGCCAGCCGAACAGTTCCTTGACCAGAGTCCACGCACTTCCGGTGCCGATACCCGCACAAGCCGCGCCAGCACGGCGATCGCGGGTTGCGCGCCACTGCGGACCTGATGGTCCTGCAGCACCTCAAGCGTCCTGATCTGCCCGGCGACAAGCGACAGGCGCTCGAACTCGCGTTCAATCTCGGCGCGCAAAGCTGGCAACAGTTGCCCGCCCTGCTGGGCCCACCAGCGCGCCCATGCGCGCCCACCGATGCGCTCGACCCGCAGGTTGTGCAACACCAGCAGCGAGCGGATCCGGTTACTGTGGGCGGTACGCTCCTGCCGCAGACGCCCGAGTTCCCGATGCACGCGCCGCTCATCTTCCTGCTCGGCTGTCGGGATGCGTGCGATCGCCCACACCCGCCGCTCACCTCCGTAGTAGCGCATCAGCATTGACAGCAGCTTGTCGCTGTCGAGCCGATCCGTCTTCGCCCGGCGCGCCCGCCGGTTCACTTCGATACTGGCCGGATCCACCACGAAGTTGGCGATCCCTTGCCCGCTCAGCCAGCGGTGCAACCAGAAGCCGTCCCGCCCGGCCTCATAGCAACTGCGCACGGGAGCATCAGTGGCCAGATGGCAGCGGGCTTTGGCTTTCGCGATCGCGGTCAGGACCGCCGCCGTATCGCCCGCCACCACCGTACACCGGCTCGGCGCGCGCACCCCATCACCCGCGACAGCTTCCAGCTCCTATCACCCAATTCGAAGGCGACATACAGTCGGCCGACGATCGTTGTATCTTGCCCTCGAAGGGCCGTGTCAGGCGCGTCCATTTGCGAGCTCCTCTCGAAAAACGAGTGTCTAAATCCTCGTTTTACTCCCGAGAGCTTACTTTCGCTGGCCCCTTACATAGTATCTAATAGTGATAAAAAATCAGCTAACTCACGCAGACCACTAACGCCGAAAGCACCAACCCGCCATCACCCCCGACCACCCGCACCAGCAGACCCAAACCAACCCCTTAGTGCGAACGACCCTTACTGCCCTGGCCCAATCGCATGCGCTTCAAACGCGGGCCCTTGCACAAAACTCACATCGAATTGCTGAAGCGCTTCGAACTGCGCTTCATCGGCTACATGACTAAAGATCAGCGGAATCTTCAACCGATGCGCATAACCCACCAGCGGTTTCACCACTGAATCCCGCAACGCCGCGCCTGCATCCATCTTGATGAAGTCGAGCCGCGCCATATCCGACACCGACATGATCTGCCCGGCGTTCGGCAAATTCCCCGCGACCTTGAACCCGTACCGCTGGTAACTCTTCACGAGATAACCCAGGAAAGTCCGATGCGCGACCGCCGCCGCCGGCAATTCAATCACGATCCGAGACGGATTCAACCCAAACTCGATCAGCACCGAAGAGAAATGCTTGCCGTGGTCGTACTTCACGCTCTTGAGCAAACGCTCATGCACTCGCAGGAACAACAAACCCGGCCGCTGCGCGCCGAAAAAATTGAACGCATGCAACGCGCGCGAGAGACGGTCGAGTTCGACCAGCCGCGGGTCGTCGTCCAATTGTGCGAACGGATCGAACGACGCGCCGTCGCCGGTAAGCGTCAGCGCCTGAAAACCGAGTTCATCGCCGAATCGCTCCGCACTTTCCACCGATGCCGTCAGCGACTGCGGCAAGCCGCGCGTAGTGACATCGAAGATGGGTTCGTAGGCGCTGGCAAGGCAAAACCCCTCGTAAAACGCGACGGCCGCGCCCGAGCTCGCTCCTTCGCCCATGACGATGCGCGCGCCGGGAAAGGGGTAGTCGGAGGCGCGCGAGACGAGTTGCTGGACGGTTGGCGCAATCATGAAGGGAGGTTTGTGAGCGGTGTAGCGTCGATGGTAGCAGCGCCGCGCCTGATGCCTTGCACAAAATACACATATTGATATGCGCCGAAAGCCATCCACCGCTTATGCATAGGGTTAACGGTAATTTCACTTATCGTAATTCGTTTTACTATACGTAATTAATATGATGATCTTCCAGGAGACTTTTATGGCTGGTGAGAAGAAATTCGCGTCGCAGGCTGATCTGGCGGAAAAGAAGGTGACATTCGAGCGTCTCTCCGAGCACGCATACGCGTACACAGCGGAGGGCGATCCGAATACGGGCATCGTGATAGGGGATGACGCGGTGCTCGTCGCCGATACGCAAGCCACGCCCGTCATGGCACAGGACGTGATTCGCCGGATCCGCGAAGTCACCGACAAACCCATCAAGTACGTCCTGCTGACGCACTATCACGCAGTGCGCGTGCTCGGCGCGTCGGCGTATGGCGCGCAGCAGATCATCGCGAGCCAGGACACGTACGACCTGATCGTCGAGCGCGGCGAGCAGGATATGAAGAGCGAGATCGAGCGCTTTCCGCGGCTGTTCAATGCGGTCGAATCGGTGCCGGGGCTGACGTGGCCGACACTCACCTTCAAAGGTGAGATGACGCTCTGGCTCGGCAAGCTCGAAGTAAAGATCATGCAGCTCGGCCGGGGCCATACCAAGGGCGACACGGTGCTCTGGTTGCCGCAAGACAAGGTGATGCTGTCCGGCGATCTGGTTGAATACGGCGCGACGCCTTATTGCGGCGATGCCTATTACCAGGACTGGCCGGCAACGCTCGACGCGCTCGCGGCCTTCAATCCCGAGAAGCTAGTGCCGGGCCGCGGGGCGGCGCTGAAAACACCGCACCAAGTGGCGGAGGGTATCGCGGGAACCCGGGCCTTTGTGAGCGAGCTATTCAATCAGGTGAAACTGGGCGCAGCCGCCGGCAAGGATCTGAACGAGATCTACAAGCTCACGTATGCAGCGCTCAAGCCGAAGTTCGGCGACTGGGTCATCTTCGATCACTGCATGCCGTTCGACGTCACTCGCGCCTTCGACGAAGCTACGCAATATCGCGATCCACGCATCTGGACCGCCCAGCGCGACAAGGAAATGTGGGAAACGCTCGAAAGTTGAATGGGCACGGAAACGATCATGGCTATCGACTTTCAGACGCTCACGTTCGACTATCGGCGCTCGCCGGATCAAAGCGGCGACGGGCAGGTTCATCCGGTCGTGGTGATCGGCGCGGGGCCGGTAGGTCTTGCAACCGCGATCGACCTCGCGCAGCAGGGCACGCCGGTCGTGCTGCTCGACGATGACCACACGTTGTCGTCGGGATCGCGCGCTATTTGTTTTGCGAAACGCACGCTGGAGATTTTTGATCGGCTCGGCTGCGGCGACCCTATGGTCGCGAAAGGCGCGAGCTGGAACGTAGGCAAGGTGTTCCTGCAGAACGAACTGCTCTACGCCTTCGATCTGTTGCCGGAAGCCGATCATGCAAGGCCCGCGTTCATCAATCTGCAGCAGTATTACGTCGAAGGGTATCTGGCTGAGCGGGCGCGCGAGTTACCTTTGCTCGATGCCCGCTGGTACAACAGGGTCACGGGGATTACGCAGTCGGATGAATGCGTGTCGCTGCAGATCGAGACGCCTGACGGTCCGTACGCCCTGCGCGCCCGTTACGTAGTCGCGGCCGACGGCGCGCGTAGTTCCGTGCGCGCGTTGATGCATCTCGATACCCACGGCCGCACGTTCAAGGATCGCTTTCTAATCGCCGATGTGCGTATGAAAGCCGACTTTCCCACCGAGCGCTGGTTCTGGTTCGATCCGCCGTTTCATCCGAATCAATCGGTGTTGTTGCATCGACAACCGGACAACGTGTGGCGTATCGATTTCCAGTTGGGATGGGACGCCGATCCTGTTGCCGAGAAGACCCCCGAGCGCGTGATTCCGCGCGTACGGGCGTTGCTCGGACCGGATGTGGAGTTCGAACTGGAATGGGTGAGCGTCTACACATTTCGATGCCAGCGCATGGATAAGTTTCGTCACGCTCGCGTGCTGTTCGCGGGCGATTCGGCGCATGGTGTGTCGCCGTTCGGCGCGCGCGGCGCGAACAGCGGCGTGCAGGACGCGGATAATCTTGGCTGGAAATTGAAGCTGGTCATTGACGGCATCGCGCCCGATGCCTTGCTCGACACCTACGCGAGCGAACGCGAAGCCGCCGCCGATGAAAACATCCGCCATTCCACACGCTCAACCGATTTCATCACGCCGAAGAGCGACGCATCGCGCGTGTTCCGCGATGCCACTTTGCGGCTCGCGAAGGATTGCGCGTTCGCGCGGCGGATTGTGAATAGCGGAAGGTTATCGACGGCTTCGGTGTTGCATGATTCGCCGCTGAGTACGCCGGATCGCGATGTCTTTGAATGCGCGCTTGTGCCTGGCGCGGTAGCTGCGGATGCGCCTGTACTGGCTAATGGACGTGATGGGTGGTTCTTGCAGCAGGTGGGGTCGTTGTTTGCGGGCGTGCTGTTTGGTGAATCGTTCGATGCGCTCACCACGCTGCAGCATCTGCATCTGCAGACGAAGCTCGTGTTGGTTGTGCCTGCCGGTTCCAACATTAAAACGCGCGATGGAATCGATGTCATAGAGGACGTGAAGGGCCTGCTGGCCGAACGCTTCGATGCACGTCCCGGCACGTTCTATCTCTTGCGCCCCGATCAGCACATCGCCATGCGTGCCCGTGCCCTCGATCCGCACGCGGTCCGCGAGGCGCTCGCCCGCGCGACGTGCACGCTCAACGAAACCCAGCCCGCCTGACGAGGTCCGCCATGCTCGATACCACCTTGCGCCTCACCGATCCCGATGCCTTCTATGAAGCACTGATCGATATGCATCGCGATCTCGGCAACGCTGAAAGCCAACTGGTGAACGCGAAGCTGATCTTGCTGCTGTCGAACCAGATCGGCGACATGAACGTGCTGCGCGAAGCGATGTCGCTGGCCCGCAGCGGTGTCGCGACCACCGCCGGGGACGCGGAAACTGTAGAAAAGGACGAGCCATGAAACCAGAATCGCCCGGCGCATTCACGAGTCACACCGACACGAGCCGCCACTATCAATCGGGCTTTGCTGCCGACTTCGCCACCGAGGCGTTGCCCGGTGCGCTGCCACTCGGCCGCAATTCACCGCAGCGCGTGAACTACGGGCTCTATGCCGAGCAGCTTTCGGGCACTGCCTTCACCGCGCCGCGCGGACATAACCGGCGCTCGTGGTTGTATCGGATACGGCCGGCGGCGGTGCATCAACCGTTCACGCAGATCGAAGACAATGACCTGCGCGCAAAGCTCGTCGCGAACTTTGCCGAGGTGCCGCCCACACCGCCCAACCAACTGCGCTGGGACCCGCTGCCGATGCCCGACGCACCAACGGATTTCATCGACAGCTGGGTGACGATGGCCGGCAACGGCGCGGCTGAATCCATGCAGGGTTGCGCGATCCATCTATACGCCGCTAACCGCTCGATGCAGGACCGCTTTTTCTACAGCGCCGATGGTGAACTGCTGATCGTGCCGCAGGAAGGGCGCTTGTCGATTGCCACAGAACTCGGCCGGCTTGATATAGAACCGCTCGAAATCGCCGTCATTCCTCGCGGCGTGCGCTTCTCCGTCACGCTCCCGGACAACACCGCACGCGGCTACATTTGCGAGAACTTCGGCGCTTTGCTAAGGCTGCCGGACCTTGGACCTATCGGTTCAAACGGTCTCGCGAACCCGCGCGATTTCCTCACGCCTCACGCGGCCTATGAAGATCGCGAGGGCGCGTTCGAACTCGTCGCGAAGATGAACGGCGTGCTGTGGCGCGCGGATATCGGCCATTCGCCGCTCGACGTGGTCGCGTGGCACGGTAACTACGCGCCGTACAAATATGATCTGCGGCTCTTTAACACCATCGGTTCAATCAGCTTCGATCATCCCGATCCATCGATCTTTCTCGTGCTGCAATCGCAGACGGATACGCCGGGTGTGGACGCCATCGACTTCGTGATTTTTCCGCCGCGATGGCTCGCGAACGAGGATACGTTCCGGCCGCCCTGGTTTCATCGCAACGTCGCGAGCGAATTCATGGGTCTTGTGCATGGCGTGTACGACGCGAAGTCCGAAGGTTTCATGCCGGGAGGCTCGAGCCTGCATAACTGCATGTCGGGACATGGGCCGGACGCGGAGACCTTCGAGAAGGCATCGAATGCAGATACATCGAAGCCCGTGAAAATAGCCGACACCATGGCGTTCATGTTCGAAACCCGCACGCTGATCAAGCCGACCCGCTTCGCCCTGGAAACCGTGCAGTTGCAGGCGCATTACTACGAGTGCTGGCAGGGGCTGACCAAACATTTCAATCCGGAGCAACGATGAGTTTTTCAGCCGGTCCGAACAGCGAAGCTAATCCAGCGCTCGAAGCGACGCGTGATCCAAAGCTGAAAAGCTGGATCGAATCTGCTAACGATCCCGCCAGCGACTTCCCGATCCAGAACCTGCCGTTCGGTATTTTCACCGATGAAACCAACCCGCAGCCACGCGCGGGCGTGGCGATCGGCGACTGGATTCTCGACCTCGCAGTCGTACATCGCGCACGGCTGATTGAATGCGAGCCCGTGTTCGCCCAACCGACACTGAACGCGTTTATCGCGTTGGGGCGTGATGTCTGGCGGCATGTGCGCATTCAGTTGAGTGCACTGCTTGCAGCCGATTGCGACACGCTGAAAAACGATACCGCGCTGCGCTCGCGTGCGTTGGTGCCAAGGGCTAGCGCGACGCTGCATCTGCCTATCGATATCCCCGGTTACACGGACTTTTACTCATCGAAGGAACACGCGACGAACGTCGGTTCCATGTTCCGCGATCCCAAGAACGCGCTGCTGCCGAACTGGTCCGAGATGCCGATTGGGTACAACGGGCGGGCTTCATCGGTGATCGTGAGCGGCACGCCGGTGCGCCGGCCGAGTGGTCAGATCAAGTTGTCTGATGCTGAACGGCCGGTGTTCAGTGCTTGCCGGAAGCTGGATATTGAACTGGAGACGGGGTTCATCGTTGGCGTGGGGAATGCGCTGGGGGAACCTATCGGCTGCGAGAACGCCGAGTCGCATATCTTCGGCATGGTGCTGCTCAACGACTGGAGCGCCCGCGATATCCAGCAATGGGAATACGTGCCGCTCGGGCCGTTCAACGCGAAGGGTTTCGCGACGACCATCTCACCGTGGATCGTCACGCTCGATGCGCTCGAACCGTTCCGTACGGCCACGCCGAAGCAGGACCCGGAACCGCTTTCGTATTTGCGCCACGCCGGCAATCATGCATTCGATATTGAGCTCGAAGTGCATCTTCGGCCCGCGCTGGCTGAGTCGGCGACGAAGCTCGCGCGGACTAACTTCAAGCTGATGTACTGGTCGATGGCGCAGCAACTCGCGCATCACACGGTGGCGGGTTGCAATACACGCGTGGGCGATCTGATGGGCTCCGGCACGATCAGTGGCGCAACGCCGGATTCATGCGGCAGCCTGCTTGAAATGACGTGGAACGGACAGCGCCCGATCGCGCTAAAAGGCGGCGGTGAGCGCAGGTTTATTGAGGACGGGGATGAATTGACGCTCACCGGATGGTGTCAGGGCGAGGGGTATCGCGTGGGATTCGGTGAGTGCAAGGGCGTGATTTTGCCTGCGCGTGGCGTGACGGGATAGAGCAGGACGCTGCAGGCTCTTGCTAAGCCGCCTGCCCGATACTTGCCCGCCGTGCCCGCCGATCCATCGACGCCGACAGCAACGTCAACCCGAACGCGCCGCACGCCATCACCACGCCAACCCACGGCAACGCACCAAGCGACGCACCCGCGCCGATCGCCATGCCGCCAAGCCACGCGCCCGTCGCGTTGCCGAGATTGAATGCGCCCTGATTCAGCGTGGACGCGAGGTTCGGCGCATCGCTTGCGCGGTTCACGATCAACATTTGCAATGGCGGCACGATTGCGAACGCGAGCACGCCCCAGATGAAGATCGTGATCATCGCGGGAATGGGGGAATGCATGGTCGCGGCGAAGAGGGTCTGGACCACGATGATCGACACAAGGAACGTCAGCAGCGAGCGCAACAGCTTCCAGTCCGCGAGCTTGCCTCCAAGCGTGCTGCCCACCGTCAGCCCGAGGCCGAACAGCAGCAGTACGAGCGTGACCGCGTGCGGCGAAAAGCCGGTGACGTCTTCGAGAATCGGCGTGATGTAGGTGAACACGGAAAAAAGACTCGCCGATGCCAGCACGCTAATGCCCAGCACCATCAGCACTTGCGGACTCTTAAGCACGTTGAACTCGCGCAATATGCTCGATTCCCGCATCTCGATGTGCTTCGGCAAGCACACGGTCAGCGCGCCGGCGGCGGCCAAACCGATCAGTGTCACCACCCAGAACGTGGCGCGCCATCCCGCTGCCTGACCGAGCGCGGTGCCAAGCGGAACGCCGAGCACGTTCGCGAGCGTGAGTCCGGTGAACATCAACGCAATGGCTTGCGCGCGGCGGTTGGGCGCGACCAGATCCGCCGCAACGACCGAGCCGATGCCGAAGAACGCGCCATGACAGAACGCGGTCACAATGCGCGCGCCCATCAAAACCCAATATCCCGGTGCAATTGCACACAGCATATTACCGACGATAAACACGCCCATCAGGCTCATCAACGCTTTCTTGCGCGGCATGTTCGCGGTGACGATCGCGAGAATCGGCGCACCGATAGTCACGCCGAGCGCATAACCGGACACGAGCATGCCGGCGGCGGGTATCGATACCCCGAGATCCCGCGCGACGTTGGGCAGCAAGCCCATGATGACGAATTCGGTCGTGCCGATGCCGAACGCGGCAATGGCGAGGGCGAGAAGGGGCAGAGGCATGGGGTAAGCGGTGACTGATGCTTGCCGGTCGCGCGTTATCGGGGTGAAGAACGCAGGCTCGGGCGAGCTGTAGGGATCAAATTGTACCGAACGTTTTTCGGTTTGCTTGGTGAAAACCCTGAGATTTGCGCAGTTGATTCAACGAGTTGGATTTTTCGGCGCTTCTGCGAGCCGATCTGTTGCTTTTCGCCACCGGGCGAACTAGGTTGCGGGTTCTTGCTCTTCAACAAGGATGTTCATGACTGCACTTCGGCGTATTCGCCCGTTGATCGTTGCAACCCTGCTGCTATTTACGACCGTCCCAAGGGTGTTCGCCCAGGAGGCCGACTCCAGTACCGGCCCGATCCGAACCATTGGCGGCAGCGTTTTATTCGTTCAGCAAGGGAATGGTTTCGAAGCGCAAATCGATGGCAAGCCGTTCGACCGGCTGAATGCGGGTCGTATCGCGCATTTCGACGAGCCGTCGGGCACGCGAATGATTGTCGAAGCCTTCGATAGCGGGGCGCCGGAACTCGTGCTCTACGATTTCAGCAAGCGGCCACCGGCGGTCGAACGTATAGGAAGGCGGATGAAGCTGACCGGCGTGTTCTGGCAAGGTAATGAAGTCGTGCTTAAAAGCGCCGATGGCTGGTTCAGGTTCCAACGGGGGACACTGACGAAACTGGTGTCATCGAAGATGATATATCACTGAGTTCGAACGGGCGTCATTCGCTCATCACAGAAAATGCCATGCCATCCTGCAGCAACGAAACCATAATACCGTTTCAGGATTAATTGTATGAAGAATAAATTAATTACCAGCGTAGCTGATTTATAGCCTGGGAAGTATAAAAAGATGCCGCCGACAAACGCCGGCATTCGAACCGCTTGACTGAACTGCTCAGGGAAATACTTGATGGCGCGGAGAACCGTCGAACCACGCTTTTACATTCCCGAGCGTGGTATTGGCGATCTCGCTGAGGGCTTCGCGTGTAAAGAAAGCCTGATGCGAGGTAACGATAACATTGGGAAACGACAATAGCCGCGCGAGCACGTCGTCCTGGAGCAGGTGATTCGAATGGTCTTCGAAAAACAATCCGGCTTCTTCCTCATAGACGTCGAGGCCGAGATGACCCAGTTGACCGCTTTTCAACGCGCCGACCAGTGCCTGACTGTCGATTAAACCACCACGGCCCGTATTAATCAGCATCGCGCCGCGTTTCATGCAGGCGAGCGCGGCGGCATCAATGAGGTGATAGGTGGAGGGTAAAAGCGGGCAATGCAGGCTGACGATGTCCGACTCCGCCAACAGCGTGTCCAGGGGAATATAACGAGCCCCGGCTTGCAACAGATCGGCCGCTGGCGGTCCTGGATCGAACGCCAGCAGCGTCATGCCGAAACCCGCCATGATTCGCCCTAACACCCGCCCGATCACCCCCGCTCCGACAATGCCAAGCGTCTTGCCGTGCAGGTCGAAGCCCAGCAGCCCGTTTAGCGAGAAATCACCGTCGCGGGTCCGGGCATACGCGCGATGAAGCTTGCGGTTCAGCGTCAGGATCAGGCCGGCGGCGTGCTCGGCCATCGCATGCGGCGAGTACGCCGGCACGCGCACCACGCCGATCCCGAGCCGCTCTGCCGCGGCCAGATCGACGTGATTGAAGCCTGCCGAGCGCAGCGCCACGAGCTTCGTGCCGCCCTCGCAAAGCGTCTCCAGGACGGCTTCGTTGAGGAGGTCGTTCACGAACGGGCATACCGCCATGCAACCGTGGGCGAGAATGGCCGTCTGCGCGTCGAGCTGCGATTCCTGGAACTGCAGGGAGTAACCAAACGCCGCGTTTGCCTCAGTGAAGGCGTCGCGATCATATTGCCGGCTACTGAAGACGATCATGTGAATCGGCATCGAACGATCTCCCTGCCAGCCTGGAAAAGCCTGTCAGCTAGCTATTGCGCTGGCCGGCGGCACCATGGAAAGTCGCGCGAGAATGCTTTCCGGTTGCGGCAACCCGACTTCTCCACCCGGGCCCATATGCTCGAGCGTGTAGTCAATGAACGCGCGCGTCTTGGCGGGCAGGTACTGGCGTCCCGGATAGACAATAGACACCTTCACATCAGGATCGTCGATAGCATAATCGCCCAGCACGCGCACCAGTGAGCCGTCTTCCAGATCCGCCGCGACAATGCCTTCCGGGATGATCGAAATGCCCATGTGCGCGAGCGTGCCGAGCCGCACCATCAATGCGCTGTTGACTGTATAGACCGGTGCAAGCGTAACCTGGTCGGCGCTGCCGTTGGTGCGATGCCGGAAGTGCCAGGTTGCGCTGCGCATTTCGCTGGGCAGCGCCACGAACGCGTGGTGCAGCAAGTCGGCCGGTGAGCTGGGCGAGCCGTGCTCTTCAAGATAAGCGGGCGTGGCGACGGGAATCAGCGTGTTGGTGGCGACCGGGCGTTCGACCAGCGCCGTGCTCGACACCATGAACGCCGTCACGATACCGACGTCGAATCCGTCCTCCACCAGATCCACACGGCGCTCGGATAACGTCAGCCGGACGTTCACCTTTGGATATACCTGCCGGAAGCCGTCGATAAGCGGTGTCAGCGCCATCAACGAAAGCGATCCAGACGCCACCACACGCAAGGTGCCGCTGGGGTCCCCTTCCGTATGCGCCACCGTCGATTCGAGATGATCCAGTTCTTCGAGCAGTGCGCGGCAACCTTCGAGATAACGCGTACCGGCTTCTGTTAGTGAGAGATTGCGAGTGGTGCGATTGATTAACCGGGTGCGCAAATGCGCTTCCAGCATTGCAATAGCGCGAGTAACGAGCGCGTTTGATACATCGAGTTGTTGCGCCGCACGTCGAAAACTTTCGGTTTCCGATACCCGTACGAACACACGCATGGCATGAATTTGATTCATCGTCTCTTACCTCTCAGTGTCCAAAACAGCGTGGACTGCATTGCACTTCTCGGTGCATGCAGCATTTTTTGATCGATGCCGAAAAGCGTATTGACACCCGTGCGGAATTACAATATCTACTCTATTTCTTGTTTGCATTCCGTATTAACCGCAAGACTTTCACATTTGGTAAGTCATTGCAATGAAAAATTACAATTCTCCTGATTTTGGAATGGATCGTCTGATTTATGCAGATATTTGTTTCGCGACTTGTGTTACGTGATTCAATTTTTAGTGCAGCCGTTAAAGCGCTTGTCTTATTGCATGCAATCGGGCGGTCGAACTTGCGGACATGGCTATACAGCCTCGATGCATAGTTTGCAATGTCGAGTTGCAGGGCTTTTTGCAATAAGAGTGGTTTTATTGAAGATCAGCGCCCGGGCTGACTGTCAAACATGAAAAATGGTCGTTGAATTCATGTCGTCCCGACTCGACGACTGGCAAACTGACACGCAAAAGGTCCGGTATTCATCGACTGCGGAATTGCTATGATAATTAATCGAGTCTTTAATTTTTACCAATTCAAGCCGCTCGATCACTACGCTTAAATAATCAATGGGGCCCATAATTTCATGATATGGAATTTGTTGGCAGGTCAACCCGAAATTGCGTTATTCGCAAGTCTCGCAATCGGCTTTTTCGTCGGCTCTTTCAAGTTGGGCCCCATACAACTCGGCGGGGTATGCGGCACGTTGATCGTTGCGCTGATTCTCGGGCAAAGCGGGGCACGCCTTTCACCGGACCTGAAGAACATCGCATTCGCCCTGTTCATCTTCGCGCTGGGCTTTACCGGCGGACCGCAATTCTTTGCGAATATCGGCCGGGGCTGGCGCTATGGGCTCCTTTCCGTCGTCGAACTGGTCGTCGTACTCGGGCTGGTGCTCGGTGCCGTCGCGCTTTTCAAGCTCGACCGCGGCACCGCAGCCGGTTTGCTCGCCGGCGCCGCGACGGAATCAGCCGTGGTCGGCACCGCGTCCGAGGCAATCGGCAAGCTTGCGCTGCCTGCTGCAGAGATCGCCCGGCTGCAGGCCAACATCGTTACCGCCTACAGCGTGAGTTACCTGTTCGGGCTCGTCACCATCGTGTTGTTCACCAGCCAGATCGCGCCGCTATTGCTGCGCGTGAACCTGCGCGATGAAGCCGAGCGCCTGTGGCGTGCGCTCGGCGGCGACAGCGCGTTGACCGAGGGGCAGAGGCTCGCGGCTCCTTCGCTCGTGGCCCGTGAAGTCCGCGTCACGGCTGCAGCGGATTTAACCGTCGATACCCTCGAAAAACGCTATGGCAACGAACTTACCGTCGGACGTGTGATGCGCGGCCGCTCGCTCGTGAAAGCGCAGCCGAATCTCGTGTTGAAGAAAGATGACCGGATCGTGATCGGCGGACGTCGCGCGGCGCTCGTGCAGGCGCTGCCTTCCATCGGTGAGGAAGTCGCCGGCAGCGACGTCGCCGATATCTACGCCGACACCCTTGACGTCATGCTCGCGCGGCGCGAAGTACACGGCCTGACAGTGGCGCAAGTGCGCGCCCGCGCGACGCCCGCCGATGGCCACGGCGTCTATATCTTGGCCGTCACGCGCCTGGACAGCACGATCCCGGCGCTGCCGGGCACGCAACTGCATCGCGGCGACGTACTGACGCTGATCGGCGCGACCGAGGACGTGCGGCGCGGCGCGGCGAAGCTGGGCTACGTGGTGAGCAGGACGTTGAAAACCGACTTCGTGTTTCTCGGTCTCGGCGTGATTGCAGGGATTGTCGTGGGGCACTTGAGCGTGGGTATCGGCGGCGCGCAGATCACGCTGGGCACGGGCGGCGGCTGTTTGCTGGCAGGGCTGCTATTCGGCTGGATTCGTTCGCGCTTTCCGGTGATCGGTTCGTTGCCTTCCGCCGCCGCGCAAGTGCTCAAGGATTTCGGGCTGTGCACGTTTATCGCCGCGGTCGGGCTGGGGGCGGGAGCGGACGCCATCCGCCTGATCCGCGAATACGGTTTTGCGTTGCCGCTGGCGGGCGTGGTCATCACGCTCGGGCCCGCGCTGGTGTCGCTCGCGGTCGGGCGCTGGCTGCTGAAACTCGAAGTGCCGATGCTGCTCGGTGCGATCGCCGGGCAACAGTGCAGCACGCCCGCGATCAGCGCGCTGGTCGGCGTGACGGGCAACGCGACGCCGGTGATCGGCTACACGATCACCTACGCGTTGTCCAACGTGCTCTTGCCACTGATGGGGCCTGTGATCGTCGGGCTTGCAGGCAAGGTGGGATGAACAGGTTTCCGTCGTAGCAAGCGGGATGAGCGCTTGAACAGAAGCGTCAGCATCAGCGGGTCCGCAGGTACACGAAACTAGCGAGGGCGTTATGGAATGGATACACCAGGTCTTTACGAAATCACCGGAAATCGCACTATTCCTGTCGCTCGCGGCGGGGTACTTCATCGGTCAGATCAACTTCGGCAAGTTCCAGCTTGGCGGTGTGGGCGGATCGTTGCTGGCGGCGGTGGTCATCAGCCAGTTTGGCGTGCAGATCGATAACGGCGTCAAGTCGGTCATGTTCGCGATCTTCATCTACGCGGTTGGCTACGACTCGGGGCCGCAGTTCTTCAACTCGCTGTCGCGCAAGACGCTGCGCGAGATCGCGATGGCGGTGTTTCTCGCGGTAACGGCGCTGGTGACGGTGCTGGTGTGCGCGAAGCTCTTCGGCTTGAACAAGGGCATTGCGGCGGGGCTGGCCGGCGGGGCGTTGACGCAGTCCGCGATCATCGGCACGGCGGGTGACGCCATCGCGCGGCTCGGGCTGCCAGCTGCCGAAACCAA
Organism: Caballeronia sp. SEWSISQ10-4 2; assembly: GCF_030464885.1. Taxonomy (GTDB): domain Bacteria; phylum Pseudomonadota; class Gammaproteobacteria; order Burkholderiales; family Burkholderiaceae; genus Caballeronia. The sequence continues at coordinate 28,377 of NZ_JALPRJ010000002.1, forward strand.
AGCGCTGCAGGGCGATGTGGCGGTCGCTTATGCGGTGACGTATGTATTCGGATCGCTGGGCGCGATCATCGTATGCGTGAACATCTTGCCTAAATTCATGGGGCAGGGTTTGAAGGAGGCGGCGGCGGAAGCGGAGACGAGTTTATCAGGCGGCTCGGTCGCACATGGCGCCGGGCAGACGGCGGCGATGCCGGAGCTGGTCGGGCGGGCTTATCGCATAACGGGGGCCGGTGCAGCGACACGCGCGGGCAGCACCGATGGCAGAGGGCTGGCATTCAAGGCCGGTCCGGGCGGGGTGAGCGGTGCGGCGGGCCGGACTGTTGCCGAGATCGAGCTGGCTGAATCCGACATGATCACGATCGAGCGGATTCGCCGCGCGGGCAAAGCGGTGGAGCCGCGACCAGACGTGATGCTGCAAGCCGACGATATCGTGCTGGTCGTCGGCCGGCGCGAGATGATGGTGGCGGCGGCTCCGAATATTGGCGAAGAGGTGGCCGATACCGACGGCATCAGCGTCGTGATGCAGAACCGGCAGGGCGTGTTCACGCGCAAGGGCATGAATCACATGACAATTGCCGCGATGCGTGCGACTGTGGATCGCGACTTGCGGCACGGCGTATTCGTGCAGGAGATTCGCCGGGCGGACCAGCCGTTGCCGATACTTCCCGAGACCCAGCTCGAACATGGCGATGTGATTACGTTCTACGGTTCGCCGCAGGATACGAAGCGCGCCGTGGACGCAGCGGGTTATGAGTTGCCCGTCACCAACAAGACCGATTTCATCTACATGGGTGTGGGAATCGTGATTGGTTTGTTGATTGGGTTGATCGTGGTGAATGTGGGCGGCGTGCCGTTGACCCTGGGATCGGGCGGGGGCTGTTTGCTGGCTGGGCTGGTATTTGGCTGGATGCGTGGCAAACATCCGATGTATGGGGTGATGCCACCGGCGGCGTCGCAGTTGATGAAGGATTTCGGGCTCGCGGCATTTGTGGCGGCTGTCGGTTTGAACTCCGGATTACAGGCCGTGGTGACGGTGAAGCAGAGCGGCCTCACGATCTTCTTGCTGGGTGCGATCGTCACAATATTGCCGCTCGTTCTCACGATGCTGTTCGGCCGATACGTGTTGCGATATACAAACGCAGCGCTTCTGGCGGGCGCCCTGACCGGCTCGCGCAGCGCAAATCCCGCATTTGGCGGCGTGCTGGATAAGGCGGAGAGCGCAGTGCCGACCGTTCCGTTTGCGATCACCTATGCATTGGCGAATGTGTTGTTGACGCTGCTGGGACCGCTGGTGGTGGGCTTGGTGTAATGAAGGGATTCGTGCACGTTGCGGCGTGCACTGATCGGCGGCGTTGTGGGGCCTGACAAAAAATTTTGAACTGAGGCCGTGGCCCCGGGCCCAATGAAATTCAGAACGAAAGGGGACCGCCAATGACTTCGCAGCAAAAAACCGTTCGCCTCCCGACGGGAGAGCAGATCCCGGCTCTGGGCCAAGGCACCTGGGAAATGGGCGATCGCGCCAAAACCCGCTACGCAGAAATAGCAGCCTTGAAAACTGGCGTAGACCTGGGCATGACCGTGATCGATACGGCGGAAATGTACGGTGAAGGCGAGAGTGAAAAGCTGATAGCCGAGGCGTTGAAGGATCGTCGCGAAGAAATTTTCATCGTCAGCAAGGTCTATCCGCACAACGGCAGTGAAGCCGGCGTAAAGGCCGCGTGCGAACGAAGCCTTAAGCGTCTGCAGACTGATCGCATCGATTTATACCTGTTGCACTGGCGCGGCGGCGAGGATCTGGAAGGGGTCGTCGGCGGCTTCGAGATGCTGAAAGCGCAAGGCAAGATCCGCCACTGGGGCGTGAGCAATTTCGACACAGAAGATATGGTCGAACTTTTTTCACTGGAAAACGGCAACCAGTGCGCGACCAACCAGATCTTGTACAACGTCGCGCGCCGCGGTCCTGAATTCGATCTCCTGCCGTGGTTGCGCGAACGCAATATGCCGGCGATGGCATACAGCCCCGTCGATCATGCGCGTTTGCCGAAGCACAGCGTACTGAACGACATAGCCCAGGCCCGCGGCCTGTCCACCATGCAAATCGCACTCGCATGGGTCTTGCAACAACCGCAGGTCATGGCTATCCCTAAAGCCTCGACGGTGGCTCACGTGACTGAAAACGCTGCGGCAAGAGACGTGATTCTGTCGACGGAAGAACTGAATCTCATCGACACCCAGTTCAAGCCGCCGAAATCAAAGCGCTCGCTAGAGATGCTTTAGGGCTTGATGCGTTCTACATGCAAGCGTGATGCGAATGCACGGACCCGAGCACGGCGACTTCGGCCGGCGTGCGCTTGAGCGATGCTTCATCGACTTGTTTGGCGTCGGCGAGGAATTCATCGACCAAGGTAGAGACGGGCGTATTGCTGAGGCACAGCGAAACGCGCTGTGTTTCATTCGCCCTCAGTTGCGAACGCTGCCCCAGGAACAGCACGCCATATTGGTACCCGCGCACAATGCCGCGCACGGCTCCCACGCATTGTCCTTGCGCGGCGTTATCGGATTTGTTCGAACATTCCTGTGCGAGTGCGTAGGCGGAAAAACTCGGATCGACCGCAGGTTGCTGAGTGATTTGCTGTGCGTTCGCTACCGGGGCGCAGCCCAGCGCAGTGACAGCTGCAAACGCGAATGCCGCGGAGAAGTTTCGCTTCATGTTGTAGTCCCTCATGTCGAACGTTGAACTCGATATGAGGGAACGAGCGCCGATTGGTTCCTTCTACTTTGGCGCTTCGTGTCATTCAGGCTTTTGCAAGCGCCTCAATTCTTCCACCGGAATGTGACATCGAATCCGGTGGCCGTCGGCTGCGTGCGCGTACGGCGGTTCCTGCTGCTCGCAGATCGCACCGATCTTGCGCGGACAGCGCGTGTGAAACACGCATCCCGACGGCGGGTTGGCAGCGCTCGGCAACTCGCCCGAGAGGCGGATGCGTTCGCGCGCTTGCGGTTTGTCATCGATTGCAGGAACCGACGACAACAGCGCTTCGGTATAAGGATGATGCGGGCCGTCGAAGACATCCGTCGCCCGGCCGATCTCCATCAGCCGCCCGAGATACAACACCGCGATACGATCTGACAAATAGCGCACCACGTGCAGGTCGTGCGAGATGAACACGTAACTCACGCCACGTTCGCGCTGCAGGTCAGCGAGCAGATTCAGGATGGCGGCCTGCACGGAGACATCGAGGGCAGAGGTCGGCTCGTCGCAGACCACTACGCGTGGATCGCCCGCAAAGGCTCGCGCAATCGCCACGCGCTGTTTCAACCCGCCCGATAGTTGCCGCGTGCGCGAACTCAGATAACGTTCGGGCAAACGCACGGCGGCGGTCAGCGATTGCAGCCGCGCTTCCTTCGCCGCCCCGCGCAACGCGCCGAGTTTCGACAAGGACCGCGCGATCAGCCGGCGCACCGAATGCGCCCGGTTCAACGCCGAATCCGGGTTCTGGAAGACAATCTGCAGCGACTTGACCTGTTCGTCGTTACGGCTTGTCACGCGGGCGGGCAGCGTGGCGCCATCGAGTTCAATGGAGCCGCCCGCATCCGGCGACAACAAGCCCAGCAACAGCTTCGCGAGCGTCGTCTTGCCGCTGCCCGACTCGCCGACGAGTCCAAGCGTCTCGCCCAGCGCCAGTTCAAGCGATACATCGTGCACCGCCCGCAGCGATTCCCCGCCGACATGAAACGTCTTCGATAAATTTTCCGCGCGCAACGCAACGGGTGCGTCGGTCCGGTCGATCGCCGCGCTCAAAACCTCGGGCGTTGCGCGCGGTAATTCGGTCGCGCGCTCGTGATAATGGCAGCGCGACATCTGGTCGCCATGCGCAGCGGATACGCGATACGGCGGCGGCGCGTCATGATGACAACGCTCATCGGCGAGCTTGCAGCGCTGCGCATAGATACACCCTTGCGTCACCGTGCCCGGCAGCGGCAGCGAACCGGGAATGGTGTCGAGCCGGCCCGTGTCCTTGCTGCGTCCGGTGGTTGGCAGGCAGCGCAGCAACCCTACTGTGTACGGATGCCGCGGCTTCGCGAACACATCGCGTGTCGTGCCTTCCTCGACGAGTTTCCCTGCATACAACACACCGACGCGGTCGCACATTCGCCCGATCACCGCGAGGTTATGGCTGATGAAAAGCACCGCCGTGCCGAGCTCCTCGCGCAACTGAGCGATCAGGTCGAGCACCTCGGCTTCGACTGTTGCGTCGAGGCCGGTCGTGGGTTCGTCGAGGATCAGCAACTCGGGATTGCATGCAAGCGCCATCGCGATCACCACGCGCTGCTGCATGCCGCCCGACAATTGATGTGGATAACTATCCATCACACGTTCGGGCGACGAGATACGCACGCGCCGCAAGATCTCGATGGTGTGTTCCAGCGCCTCGTTCACCGACGCGCCGGCGAGCTCGAACGCTTCGGACACTTGCCGGGCGATCGTCAGCGAAGGATTCAGCGCGCGGCCCGGATCCTGATAAACCATTGATACCGCATTGGCACGCATGTGCCGCAAGGCGTCGGCGTTCATCGAAGCGATGTCGCGGCCGGCGATCGATATCTTGCCCGCCTTCACGCGGCCGTTGCGTGGAAGATATCGCAGGATCGCGAGCGCAGCAGTGGACTTGCCGCAACCGGATTCGCCGACAAGCCCATACGTCTCGCCGCGTTTCACCCGCAGCGAGATGTCCTGCAATACCTCGCGATCGCGGCCGCGCATGCGGTATGCAACCGTCAGGCCGACAATGGTCAGCGCATCGGTTTCGGCGCTCTTCGATCCATCGAAGATGGGGAAGGCGGACGGAGGCGGGCCATTCATCGTTCGAGCACTCCTTGGATGCCATCGGCGACAAGATTGACGCCCACCACCAGCGTGGCTATCGCGGCGGCGTCAAATACGACGGTCCACCATGCGCCGCCCGCCATCAAGGTGTAGGACTCTGAGAGTGCGAGACCCCAATCCGCGGACGGCGGCTGGATTCCGAAGCCGAGAAACGACAGCGTGGCGACCGCAAAGATGGCATAACCGAGCCGCACGGTAGCTTCCACGATGATCGGCTGCAGCACGTTTGGCAGGATCTCCGCGAACATGATGTAGAACGCGTTTTCACCGCGCAATTGCGCGGCCAGCACATAGTCGAGATTGCGTTCGGCGAAGACGGCGGCACGCACGGTGCGCGCGGTGATCGGTGTGAAGGTGATGCCGATCACAAGGATCACCGTCACGTTGCTCGCGCCCACGGCTGCCAGCGCGAGCAGCGCGACGATCACCAGCGGCAACGCCAGCAACGCATCGATCAGCCGGCCGATCACGTTGTCCACCCAGCCGTCGAAGTAGCCGACGATCAGACCCACCGCCGTCCCTGCCACGGTACCGAGCAATGTCGCCAATGGCGCGATGGTGAGAATGTCGCGAGCACCCACGATCACGCGCGCGAACACATCGCGGCCGAGTTGATCCGTGCCGAACCAGTGCGTGGCATCGGGCGGCGTGAGGGAATTCAATGGGTCAGAGGCGTAGGGGTCCTGCGGTACAACCCAATGACCGATCAGCGCGCACGCGACCCAGAACAGCAGGATCAGCGCGCCGACCACGAACGTAGGCGAGCTTAGCAGCGCCTTGGTGCGCTCGAAACGCGGTCCCTTGTACGGCATGGGAGTAGCGGTCGCTGTGCTCATTGCGCGTTCCTCACCCGCAAGCGCGGATTCAGCACGACATACAACGCATCGGCGATCAGGTTCGCCGCCGTATAAATCACGCCGACGGTCAGCACGCCCGCTTCGAGCATCGGAAAGTCCTTGCCCTTGGCGGCGTTATAAATCAGCGACCCGATGCCCTGATAGTGGAACAGCGTCTCCACGACCACCAGCCCGCCGATCATGTAACCGAGTTGCGTCGCGGCGACGGTGACGGTCGGCAGCAGCGCGTTGCGCAGCACGTGCCGCATGATCACCACGCGGCGCGGCAGGCCTTTGAGGATCGCGGTGCGTGTGTAGTCGGCATCGAGTGCTTCAACCGTACCGGCCCGCGCCATTCGTGCGATGTATCCGAAGAACACCAGCACCAGCGGCAACACGGGCAGGATCAGGTGCTTCAACTGAACGAACACATTCGATCCGGGAGGAAACGTGGCTTCGATAGGCAGCCATTGCAGCCAGATACCGAACACGAGAATCAGCACGATCGACGAGACGAACTCCGGCACGACCGTCGCCGATAACCCCGCAATGCTGATGGTCCTGTCTATCCATCGCCCCTCGTGCAGCGCGGCATAAACACCGCCGGCAATTCCAAGCGGCACCACGACGATAAACGCCAGCGCACCGAGCTTGGCCGAATTCAACAACGCGTTGCCTATAAACGGCGCCACCGGCGCGCGATACGAATACGACTCGCCCATGTCGCCGCGCAGGAAGTGCTCGATCCAGCCGGCATATTGCGTGAGCAAAGGACGGTCGACGCCGAGTTGATGATTGAGCGCGGCGACCGCGCGGGCGTCGGCGAGCGGACCGAGGATCGCGCGGCCGACATCGCCGGGAAGCAACTGTCCGCCCACGAAGACGATCACCGACAACAGCCACAACGTGATGATCGCCAGCAGCAGCCGCACACCGATAAACCGCGCGATGCGCGCAGCACTCCCGCTGTCGCTGCGCGAGCTTACTTTCGGCGCACCTGGCGCTGCGTGAGGAGAGACCGTGTTCATGATCGGAGCGTCCTCGGGTCAGGCTTCATCGAGCGCGAGACTCAAAAAGAACCGGCTACGCGCCGATAGTCGCGCGTTCGAAATACAACTGCGAGATAGCGTTGAAGCGCACGCCTTTCACGTTCGCTCGCGTGACGATCAGCTGATCGTAGAAATACGGGATCACGACGGGGGTTTCGTCGAGCAACAGGTTCTGGATTTGTCCCGAGAGTTTTTTCTGCGATGCCACGTCGAGCGCCGCCACAAAATCCGCCACGAGCTTGTCGTACTGCGCATTCTTGAAATGCGCGGCGTTCCAGGTGCCTTCACTGGTAAGCGGCGCGTTAAGAAATACGTTCGGCACGCCGCGATGCCCAAAGTCCGTGATGCCCAGCGGCGAATCGAGCCAGTCCGACTTGCCGTACGTGCCTGCGCCGTAATACAGATCCTGGCTTTCCACCTTCAAGGTGATCCGGATACCAACCGCCTTCGCCGCGTTCTGGATCACGACCGCGAGATCGGGAATCTCCATGTACTTCTCGGTCGTGAGCGTGACGTCGAAACCGTTCGGCACGCCCGCTGCCGCGAGCAATTGTTTCGCCTTCGCGACATCGAGCTTGCGCTGCGGCACGCTCAGATCGCTGGACGGAAACACGGGCGAGAACGGACTGTCGTTACCCAGCGCGGCGTGGCCCTTGAACAGCCCCTTCACCATCACGTCGCGATTCAACGCCAGCGCCAGCGCCTGGCGCACGCGCTTGTCCTTGAACGGGCCGATGTCGGTGCGCATATGCATCTGCCGATGCGCACTCGACTTCACGCCCAGCACCTTGAACTCGGGATTCGTCATCATGCTGACGCCGCCCTGCACGGTGAAGTCGCTCATCACGTCGGCTTGCCGGCCTTGCAGCGCGAGTAGTTGCGACTGCAGGTCGGCGTAGAACGCGAACGTGACGCGCTCCGGCAGAGCCTTTTCGCCCCAGTAATCGGGATTGCGTACGAACGCCGCGCCCACTTTCGGCGTGTACGACTCGAACCTGAACGGTCCCGTGCCCGGAAACGATTTCTCGTACGTGCCGCTGAAATTCGCCGGCAGGATCACGGCGTTGTAGGTATCCGATGAAACGTAATACGGGAAGTTGCCGTTCGGCGCGTCGAGATGAAACTCGACCGTCATGTCGTCGATAACCTTCACCGAGCCCTTCGACAACACTCCCTTCAGCACTGAAAGTGCTGCCGAACCGCTGGCCGGATCGGCGAGCCGGTTGAACGTGGCGGCGACGTCCTTGGCGCTCATCGACTGGCCGTCGTGGAACTTGACGTTCGGGCGCAGCTTGAACGTCCACACATCGCCCTTCGCGTTCGGTGTCCATGAAAGCGCGAGGGAAGGGCGGAGCTTGAGCTCCTGACCGTCGTCGTCGATGAGAAATTCGCCTGTCTGATTGATCAGCGCGAGGCCTGCGGCGTCGTTAACGGTGAGCGGATCGACGGCGCCCACAGGCGTCAGATGCGCGACGCGGATCGTGCCTCCGGGTTTGCCCGCAGGCGCCTGCGCGCGTGCCCGCGGCATGCCGATCAAGCCGCCGGCGGCCATCGACAAGCCCAGCAAGCTCGCATGCCGCAACAACTCGCGTCGCGACAGCCGGCCGGCCTTGAATTCGTCGATGGCATGATTGCCCAGTTCTCCCGCCGCACTCCTGGATTGCTCGAGCGCTGCATCGAAGGGGAAAAGCGAGGTGGCGGTTTTCTTCATCGGGCTGTCCGGTTCGGGGTTCGGTTGTTGTTTTGACTCGACGGCCCTGCGCCCGCCAGGTGAGGGCGGGGCAAGGACGGAATCGGATGCGCTTTTAGTTTAGCGGAGCAAATCGTGTTCCGTTTCGCTGCGGGTGATCATGGTCCAATTAATTGCGTACGCTGTGGGACCGGCGCGACGGTGCGGAAAGGCTTGCGTGCCCCAAGCGTCAGGAAGGCGGTAAAAAATCCGCTCCATGATTGCTTTCAATGCTGATGCGGATGTTTATGAATTGGATCGACCCAGAACACTTCCTCGGGCTCCTCCACCGCGTCAATATTCAGATTCACCACCACCGCTTCATTGTCACTGCGCACGAGTACGCATTCCAGCGGTTCATCGCTGAGCGCATTGATCTCCTGATGCGGCACATACGGCGGCACGAAGATGAAATCGCCCGGTCCGGCCTCAGCAGTAAATTCCAGATGATTGCCCCACTTCATGCGAGCCTGTCCGCGTACGACGTAGATCACGCTTTCCAGCGCGCCGTGATGATGCGCGCCGGTTTTTGCGTTCGGGTGAATCGTGACCGTGCCCGCCCAGATTTTCTGCGCGCCCACGCGAGCCGCGTTGATCGCCGCCGCGCGATTCATGCCGGGCGTCTGCGCGGTGTTGGTATCGAGTTGATCGCCTTTGATCACCTTGACGCCGTTCTCGCGCCAGTCGGTGTGCTCGTGCTGATGTTCGTCGCTCATTCTCTTCATCTCCGCCGATCTGTAGATAACGCTGCCGATCCGCCAATTTGCCGATAAACGCCAGTAAACAAAAGTCCGCTGCCGCCGGAAGGCAACAACGGACTTCGTTCAATCGTCGAACCCGACGTTCGAACGTACAACGACTACTTGCCCTTCGAATTCACGATGGCTTCCGCGACGTTGTTCGGCGTCTCGGCGTAGTGCTTGAACTCCATCGTATACGTGGCGCGGCCCTGGGTGAGCGAGCGCAACGTGGTCGAGTAGCCGAACATCTCGGCGAGCGGCACCTCGGCGCGCACGATCTTGCCGCCGCCGCCCGCGATGTCTTCCATGCCCTGCACGATCCCGCGGCGTGACGACAAATCGCCCATCACGTTGCCCATGAAATCTTCGGGCGTTTCCACTTCCACGGCCATCATCGGTTCGAGCAGCACCGGCTTGGCTTTTCTCATGCCGTCCTTGAACGCCATCGATCCAGCCATGCGGAACGCGTTTTCGTTCGAGTCCACGTCGTGGTACGAGCCGAAGGTCAGCGTCACCTTCACGTCGACGACCGGATATCCCGCCAGCACGCCGGCTTTCAGCGTTTCCTGAATACCCTTGTCGACCGCCGGAATGTACTCGCGCGGCACGACGCCGCCCTTGATGGCATCGACGAATTCATAGCCGCCACCCGGCTTTTGCGGTTCCAGCTTCAGGACCACGTGACCGTATTGACCGCGTCCGCCTGACTGCTTGACGAACTTGCCTTCAATATCTTCGACCGGGATACGGATCGTCTCCCGATACGCCACCTGTGGTTTGCCGACCGTCGCTTCGACGCCGAACTCACGCCGCATCCGGTCGACGAGAATTTCCAGGTGCAATTCGCCCATGCCCGAAATGATGGTCTGGCCGGATTCCTCGTCGGTCTGCACGCGGAACGACGGATCTTCCTGAGCCAGCCGGTTCAACGCGATACCCATCTTTTCCTGGTCGGGTTTCGTCTTCGGCTCGACCGCCTGCGAGATCACCGGTTCCGGGAAAATCATGCGTTCCAGAATGATCGGATGAGCGGGATCGCAGAGCGTATCGCCGGTGGTCGCTTCCTTCAGGCCGACGGCCGCAGCGATATCGCCGGCGCGCACTTCCTTGATTTCCTGACGCTCGTTCGCGTGCATCTGGAGAATCCGGCCGAGCCGCTCTTTCTTCTCCTTGATCGCGTTGTAGACCGTATCGCCGGAATTCACCACGCCCGAATACACCCGGAAGAAGATCAACTGGCCGACAAACGGGTCCGTCATGATCTTGAAGGCGAGCGCGGAGAACGGATCTTCGTCGGTCGGATGACGCTCCGCATGTTTGTCGTATTCGTCGACGCCCATGATCGCGGGCACGTCCGCCGGCGACGGCAGATAGTCGATCACCGCATCGAGCATGGCCTGCACGCCCTTGTTCTTGAACGCGCTGCCGCAGAACATGGGGACGATCTCGCTCCTGAGCGTGCGCGCGCGGATAGCTGCCTTGATTTCGTCTTCGCTGATCGGTTCGCCACCAATGTATTTGTCCATCAGCGCTTCATTCGCGTCCGCTGCTGCCTCGATCATCTTCTCGCGCCATTCTTCGGCCGTTGCGAGCAGATTACCGGGGATTTCCTGATATTCGAACAGCACGCCCTGGCTGGCCTCGTCCCAGATGATTGCTTTCATCTTGACCAGGTCGACCACGCCCTGGAAGTGCTCTTCCGCGCCCACGGGGATTTGCATCGGCACGGCGACGCCCTTCAGACGCTCGCCGATCTGCCGTTGCACGCGGAAAAAGTCGGCGCCCACGCGGTCCATCTTGTTGACGAACGCAATGCGCGGCACCTTGTATTTGTTGGCCTGGCGCCAGACCGTTTCGGATTGCGGCTGCACGCCGCCGACCGAGTCATACACCATGCAGGCGCCGTCGAGCACACGCATGGAGCGTTCGACTTCAATGGTGAAGTCGACGTGTCCCGGGGTGTCGATGATGTTGATCCGATGTTCCGGATAATTCCCTGCCATGCCCTTCCAGAAGGCTGTGGTGGCAGCGGAGGTGATCGTGATGCCGCGCTCCTGTTCCTGCTCCATCCAGTCCATCGTGGCCGCGCCGTTGTGAACCTCACCGATTTTGTGATTCACACCGGTATAGAAAAGAATGCGTTCGGTGGTGGTGGTCTTGCCGGCATCGATATGAGCGCTGATACCAATATTCCGATAGCGGTCGATGGGAGTCTTGCGGGGCACTTGAACCTCCTGTTGATTGGTTGGAGCTTTGAAACCCGAACCGGGCTCGATGACCCGGACGGCGGCTCCGGAGCGAAGCTTTGTCCTGCTTCGTGGTCGCTTCGCTGGTTTATTAGAATAGCGCGTCGACAAGCTCTTTGCAGGATTCTTGCCAGGTTGGCGAAAAAGATGAATCTTTGATGACGTAAGGCGGCGTCCTGTGCTGCGCACATGCAAAAAGCCGGCGCGCGCTAAAAAGCGGGCGGCCGGCTTCAGGCGCGACTGGGCGCGGTGACTTGAGGACGACTATCGGACGACTACAACTCGCCAGACCTGTTCAGGCGTAATGCTGGCGACGTTTATCGCAATGCAGGCAGACCCTGGATCTTCATGCCCGGCTGAATTCCTTTCGATGCGAACCAGCCTTTGCTCATTTCCAGTGCAAACACGCCATTGTTACGCGGGCAGTGATTGTTCTCCGTCTCGGCCTGCATTTCGTCGATATCCGTCACCGTGCCGTCTGCACGCATGAACGCGATCGACAGCGGGATCAAGGTGTTTTTCATCCAGAAGCAGTGCACGGCCGTTTCATTGAAGACGAACAGCATGCCTTCGTTGGGCGCGAGCTTCGTGCGATACATCAGGCCTTGTTCGCGATCGGGATCGTTCGCGGCGACAGCAGCGTCGATCACGAACATGCCCGCGGTGAGCTTTGTGTGCGGGAAGTCGGCGGGCTGCTTGGCGCCCGGCGGCATTTGTTGAGCGTGCGCGGCAAGCGGCGCCGCTGCAATGAACGAGACGAGCGGAACGGCGAGCGCAACGAGTGCGCGGCGCATCAGACGGCCAAGATCAAACGATGAAACCGAATGGGGCGAGAGCCATGAAAGACGCACGGCGAAACTCCTGATGGGATGAAGCCGGAAGGCTGAAGAATCGGGAAAGACTGGCGCATGTTACTTGAGCGCGCGAGCGCCGACAAAAAGCGCATGCGCATATAGCCCAACCCGTAACCCAATCCGCCCAAAGAAAAAGGCAGAAACCTTTGCGGGCGTCTGCCTTTCAATGCCGCTTGCGCGGCAGCACTACTTGGTTTTAGCGTCGCGTTACCGCGATCTATTACCAGTTGCAACTTACTCCGACGCGGCCGAAGCAGCAGCAGCCGTAGCTGCCTTCTTGTGCGTGGCCTTCTTGTGGGTCGACTTCTTGTGTGCCGACTTGTGAGCGGTCGAAGCAGCTGCAGGAGCCGATGCTTCCGGGGCCGAAGCTTGTGCGAATGCAGCCGTTGCGAACAGGCCAGCGACGAGAGCAGCGATCAGTTTGTTCATGTTGTGAATCCTCAGCTTTAGTTTGATTTAACCTTGTGACCCGGTCGTTGGAGTCATGTCGGTAAACGAGCCATCCACCTTTTGGTTGACAGGGGATTCGAACAAAAACTTCGATCCCGCTGCGAGCGCTTGAACCTTACGTAATGCCTTCAAATACGGGCTATTCGTTTCGGTCCTTCGCTAATGCCGGATGGCGTTTTAAGGCATCTGCTGCGAATAACGCCGCACGTGGGAAGTTCGTTGACGTGTTTTTTCAGGATTGTGCTGCAATAATTGTTTGGAAGACGAAATGAATTTGTAATGTTTGGAATTAAGCGAGATTAAGGAACACGTGGTTTGTCTAGATACTGCCGTTCCATGGCGCGCGCGGCGGCAGCGTCATCGACGCGCCCGGCGCTAGTCCGAGACTGAATATATCGAGCGCGCCGATACCCACGCGCACCAGCCGAAGTGTGGGATATCCGACCGCCGCCGTCATTCGACGCACCTGGCGATTGCGTCCCTCGATGATCGACAGTTCGATCCACGTGGTCGGGATCGCGGCGCGATATCGGATCGGCGGGTTACGCGCCCAAAGCAGTTCCACCGATGCCACTCGTTTCACGCCGCACGGCCGCGTAATGAAATCGCCGAGATCGACACCCGCGGCAAGACGCTCAAGAGCGGCCGTGTCCGGCGCGCCTTCCACTTGCGCCCAATACCGTTTGACCAATTTGTGACGCGGCTCGGCGATACGCGCCTGAAGTGCACCGTCGTCGGTGAGGAGTAGCAGGCCTTCACTGTCTGTATCGAGGCGGCCAGCCGGATATACCCCGCGCGTTGTCACCCATTCGCCGAGCGAAGGGTGCTTCTCGTGCGGCGAGAATTGACAGATCGTGCCGAACGGTTTGTTAAGAGCGAGCAGCGGCATGGCGGGAAATCAATAAGGAAACGAAGGGTGTAAGCGGTGCGCGCGAGCTTGCTGCGCGGCTTTGTCGCGGGAATACGGCTATGGCGGATGGCGGAATATTAATGCATAATCCGAAACACCGACTCTTATGTCTTATATAAGACATAAGAAACGAATCAAGCAATAAGCGATCGTAGCCACCGCGCCGGAGGATCGTTTTAACACGCACCGTTTTGCTGCAATGCGGCGAAGCGGGGCCCGGGCAGCCGCTTCGCACCGTGGGCTAGAATAGTGTTCTGGTCGCCTCGGGCGCGCGCCGGCATTGCCGTCTGCGGCCCCAGCCACCGTCCGCTCATGCGCTTTTTTCGCCGAATTTCCGAACGCATTCTGTGCATTTCTGTAGTTAGCTAGCCCAGCCATCTTTGGAGTCGACCATGCCGTATCAGCACATCAAGGTTCCGACGGGCGGTGACAAGATCACCGTTAACGCGGATTACTCGCTCAACGTCTCCGACCAGCCGATCATCCCTTTCATTGAAGGCGACGGAACGGGGTTGGACATCACGCCGGTGATGATCAAGGTCGTCGACGCAGCGGTGGAGAAAGCCTACGCAGGCAAGAAGAAGATCCACTGGATGGAAATCTTCGCGGGCGAGAAGGCCACCAAGGTCTATGGCCCGGACGTGTGGCTGCCGGATGAAACGCTGGACGTGCTGAAGGAATATGTCGTCTCGATCAAGGGACCGCTCACCACGCCGGTCGGCGGCGGCATCCGTTCGCTGAACGTCGCGCTGCGCCAGCAACTCGACTTGTATGTCTGCCTGCGCCCCGTGCAGTATTTCAAGGGCGTGCCCTCGCCGGTGCGCGAGCCGGAAAAGGTCAACATGGTCATCTTCCGCGAGAACTCGGAAGACATCTACGCCGGCATCGAATGGGCGGCCGAGTCGGAAGAAGCGAAGAAGGTCATCAAATTCTTGCGCGAAGAAATGGGCGTGAAGAAGATCCGCTTCCCGGAAACGTCGGGTATCGGCATCAAGCCAGTGTCGCGTGAAGGCACGGAGCGCCTGGTTCGCAAGGCGATCCAGTACGCCATCGATCACAATCGCAACACCGTCACGCTCGTGCACAAGGGCAACATCATGAAGTTCACGGAAGGTGCGTTCCGTGATTTCGGCTATGCGCTGGCGCAGAAGGAGTTCGGCGCTGAGCTCATCGACGGCGGCCCGTGGATGAAGATCAAGAGCCCGAAGGGTGGTGACATCGTGCTGAAGGATGTGATCGCGGACGCGTTCTTGCAGCAGATCCTGCTGCGTCCGGCCGAGTACGACGTGATCGCCACGCTGAACCTGAACGGCGATTACGTTTCGGACGCGTTGGCGGCTCAGGTTGGCGGTATCGGTATTGCGCCGGGCGCGAACATGTCGGATTCGGTGGCCATGTTCGAAGCCACGCACGGTACCGCGCCGAAGTACGCGGGCAAGGATTATGTGAATCCGGGTTCAGAGATCCTGTCGGCGGAAATGATGCTGCGCCACCTCGGCTGGACGGAAGCGGCGGATGTCATCATCAAGTCGATGGAAAAGTCGATCCTGCAAAAGCGCGTCACATATGACTTCGCGCGTTTGATGGAAGGCGCAACGCAGGTTTCCTGCTCGGGCTTCGGCCAGGTGCTGATCGAAAACATGTAATTTCGGCCAGGCTTCTAGAAAAGCCCCGATGCGACTGGTTCGCATCGGGGCTTTTTCATGGGCGGTGCGAACCGATTGGGCCGCGGCGCACGCTTGTGTCAAAACTTGTCGCAAGCGACTGTTTCGCTGCGGCGGAGTGATACCCTCGATTTGCTGATTAATACATGTGTTTTTATACAGTTCGTTTTCGCCGGACACACCAATGCCTCACCCAAGCTCGCACCTGAATGCGTTGTTCGCCCGCTAGCTCGCGAAAGAAACTCGCGGTTTGCTCGGCGCACTCGCGGGTGGCGTGATCGGAGGCGTTGTGGCGTTCACGCTGATAAACCGTTTCAGTTCAACAAGCCTCACGAGTGGTGCCGACGCAATTTCCATCGCGAACACGTACATCGTCTATTCGACTTTCATGATCGCGGCGGTAGCTGTGTTCCTGACCGTGGCGGGTTTGATATTCACGCAGCATTTCGCCATGGAGAAGGAGCGCCACGCCGCGGACGCCTTTACGGCGTTGGTGGGCGAAATGGCTCGCACCAACGGGTGCGCTGTCGAAGTGGTGAAAGAAGTCATGAAGAACGCCGAAGTGGTCCAGCATTTCGACGATCAGGTAAAGGAAAAGCTTCGGGAGGTCATGCGTGCGCAGCTGGATATCGCGGACCAGCTGCGAGCACGGGCGCGCAGCGAACGTGACGCACTGTCCCGCATCGCCAGCGATTTAGAGAGTGCCTAGACCGATCGGGAGGGAAAGTATGACAATCGTTTCCGCAATACCTGTCTTGCGAACCACTACAGCGCTGTCGGCGTTTTTGATGGCCGAGCACCATTACGACATGGTTGAGTACGCGCCACCTGTTGACGTCGACGAAATAGCGCAGCTACTTCGGATCAAGGTGACCGAGCATGCAGATCCTGATGCAGGAAGCACGATCGGCAAGATAGCGCTGAGGCACGAAGGGCCGGCAGAGGTTTGGATCAACCCGGCGGAAAATGCCTATGGTCCAAGACGCCGATTCACCCTGGCGCATGAAATAGCGCACTCTTGCATGCACAGATCCACCGATCGCCACGAATTTATCGACACCAGGAGCACTATGAATCGCAGCGAATCCTACTGGAACAGTTGTCAACTACCCCGCCCTGAAGGGCGGAGCTTGCAGAATACCGCGAGCTCAGGTTGACCAGACTAAGCGCTCCGGATGCCTTAATCCGGACTTCATTGCCGAGTAGAGCGGGCGCTACGTTGTGCATTGGTTCAAGACCCACCCTGGGATGCTTCCTCAGTCCCCGGCTCTGGAAGTCCCGGTTGCAGACAAGCGACAGGGTAAGTACGAAACGGATCGGGACGAAATGCCGGTGCACAACATTGTCGAGGGGAGCGAGTCGCAAGACTGCGTTACTAGGCCCTTACGGGCAGAGTCGCAAGACCCTGATGGGTGGAAAGCCCGTCACCTATTTAACGAGACGCAGTTAAAACCGTCTCCTTACCTCCCCGGGCCTGAAGTCCGGGGTTTCACGGAGACCCTGATGAATCCGAGGCCAACCGGTTTGCCGCCGAACTATTGATGCCGCAACAGCTTATTGAATCGCTGGGAAGGCGCGTAATCGATGCTTATAAGGCCGAGCACAACGCCGAAAAAATGCCATTGACGCGTTTTATCGACGTGATGGCGGCCAAATTTCGCGTTTCCCATCCCGCCATGGAGTGCCGATTGAAGAATGTCGGAATTGGCAGATAGAAATAGGCAAAAACCGCCTGAACGCATCCGGGATTTTTTTTCGCTCATTGCACGCGAAAATAAAAAAACCCAGCGTGATGCCGGGTTTCAAGGACAGTGCGCGATCGAACGGTCAGGCAGATTCCTGGATGTTCGATGCCTGTTTGCCCTTGGGTCCCTGGACGATCTCGAAGCTGACCTTCTGGCCTTCCTTGAGCGTCTTGAAACCATTCATCTGTATCGCCGAGAAATGTGCAAACAGATCCTCGCCGCCTTCATCGGGCGTGATGAATCCATAGCCTTTCGCGTCGTTGAACCATTTGACCGTACCAGTTGACATCACTTCCCCTCTTACTCTCGTCGCTACCACGAGCACGCTCGAAAAGCTCGACGACCCACAATGTGAACCGCCCCCTCCTCACTAGCTCACCGCGGCCTTTCTTCACCTGAAACGCTTTCGGAAAAAAGTGCCAATTTGATTGTTTAATCTCTTAAATCAAGTGTCAAGAAAATTTTGAGATGGTCGTAAAGACGTTGTAAAGACCTCATTTCAAGGGTTTTTCCCGCTTTGCGCGTATCCCGCCGCACAAGCACGCCATCTTGAAAAGTCGCATAATCGACGCACATGACCAGTACAGCCAGCACGCGGCTGCAAACAGCAGTCGCAGCAGGTTGCAAGTGCAGGTTGCAGGAACGAGTCACATAGTCAGTCGCAGCGGGGAAAGTGCCCAGGGCAGGCCGCATCCAAGTGGACAATTCGTTTTTTTAAGAGCTGTGCGATACTGGATTCAACGATGTTTCAAGAGGGCTGGCTTGCGTGACGAGGGCCGGCGGAATTCAGCAAGCGACAGGTTACGCGAAGTGTGCGGCGACACTGATTCGGCTCTCATAGCGAACGGAGTTTTGGCGAGATGGCGAGCCTGTCCGAGTTGTTTAGAATGGGCGTATGGCGATCAATCCCAACAAGCAGGATGGCACCGTACTGGAGCGGCAGGAACAAAAGCTGAAACAGCCGTCCATGTACAAAGTGGTGCTGCTGAATGACGACTTCACGCCGATGGAATTCGTCGTGTTCGTCGTGCAGGAACATTTCAATAAAGATCGTGAGACTGCGACGCAAATCATGCTGAAGGTTCATCGCGAAGGCAGGGGAGTTTGTGGGGTCTATACGCGGGACATCGCGTCGACCAAAGTTGAGCAAGTTGTTAGCCACGCGAGGCAGGCGGGTCATCCGCTGCAGTGTGTGATGGAGGAAGCATGATTGCCCAGGAACTGGAAGTCAGTCTGCACATGGCGTTTATGGAAGCACGTCAGGCGCGGCACGAGTTCATTACGGTCGAGCATCTTTTACTGGCCTTGTTGGACAACCCGACCGCGGCTGAAGTGTTGCGCGCATGCGCAGCAAACATCGAAGATTTGCGTCAAAACCTGCGCAATTTCATTCATGACAACACGCCGACCGTGCCCGGCACGGACGACGTCGATACCCAGCCGACGCTTGGTTTTCAGCGCGTGATTCAGCGCGCGATCATGCACGTGCAATCGACATCGAATGGTAAGAAGGAAGTGACCGGCGCGAACGTGCTTGTCGCGATCTTCGGTGAAAAGGATTCACATGCGGTCTACTACCTGCAACAGCAGGGTGTGACGCGGCTCGACGTTGTCAATTTCATCTCGCATGGCATTGCGAAGACGAATTCGGGCGACGCAGCGAAGGCCAGCAGCGACGCGAATCCCGAAGCGGAAGACGCGGCTGCGCAAAAGGAAACCCCGCTCGCGCAATTCACGCAGAACCTGAACCAGCTCGCAAAGGACGGCAAGATCGATCCGTTGATTGGCCGCGAACTGGAAGTCGAGCGTGTGGTGCAGGTGCTGTGCCGCCGCAGAAAGAACAATCCGCTGCTGGTCGGTGAGGCTGGCGTGGGTAAAACCGCCATTGCCGAAGGGCTCGCCTGGCGCATTACGCGCGGCGAAGTGCCGGATATTCTTGCCGACGCACAGGTTTATTCGCTGGACATGGGCGCGTTGCTGGCCGGTACTAAATACCGTGGTGATTTCGAGCAACGCCTCAAGACGGTGCTGAAAGAATTGAAGGAACGCCCGCATGCGGTGCTGTTCATCGATGAAATTCATACGCTGATTGGCGCGGGTGCGGCTTCAGGCGGCACGCTGGATGCATCGAATCTGCTGAAGCCGGCGTTATCGTCGGGTCAGTTGAAGTGCATCGGTGCGACCACGTTCACGGAATATCGCGGCATCTTCGAGAAGGACGCGGCGTTGTCGCGTCGTTTCCAGAAGGTCGATGTGGCCGAGCCGACCGTCGAGCAGACCATCGCGATCCTGCGCGGTCTCAAGTCGCGTTTCGAAGAACATCACGGCGTGAAGTACTCTTCGGGTGCGCTTTCCGCGGCGGCTGAATTGTCGGCACGCTTTATCACGGATCGTCATCTGCCGGACAAGGCCATCGACGTCATCGACGAAGCGGGCGCGGCGCAACGCATCCTGCCGAAGTCGAAGCAGAAGAAGACCATCGGCAAGAACGAGATCGAAGAAATCATTTCGAAGATCGCGCGTGTGCCGGCGCAAAGCGTGTCGCAAGACGATCGCAGCAAGTTGCAGACGCTCGATCGCGACCTGAAGAGCGTGGTGTTCGGTCAGGATCAGGCTATTGATGCGCTCGCCGCCTCCATCAAGATGGCGCGGGCGGGTCTCGGCAAGACGGACAAGCCGATCGGCGCGTTCCTGTTCTCGGGTCCGACAGGTGTCGGCAAGACGGAAGTCGCGAAGCAACTGGCGTTCACGCTGGGTATCGAATTGCTGCGCTTCGACATGTCCGAGTACATGGAACGTCATGCGGTGAGCCGGCTGATCGGTGCGCCGCCGGGATATGTCGGTTTCGATCAAGGTGGTTTGCTGACCGAAGCCGTCACGAAGAAGCCGCATTGCGTGCTGTTGCTCGACGAAATCGAAAAAGCGCATCCGGATATCTACAACGTGCTGCTGCAGGTCATGGACCACGGCACGCTGACCGACAACAACGGTCGCAAGGCGGATTTCCGCAACGTCATCATCATCATGACGACGAACGCGGGCGCCGAAGCGATGCAGAAGTCGGTGATCGGTTTCACGAATCGTCGGGAAACCGGCGACGAAATGGCCGATATCAAGCGGATGTTCACGCCTGAGTTCCGGAACCGTCTGGACCAGATCATCAGTTTCCGTTCGCTCGATGAGGAAATCATCATGCGTGTGGTCGACAAGTTCCTGATGCAACTGGAAGATCAGTTGCATGAGAAGAAGGTCGACGCGGTCTTTACCGACGGCTTGCGCGCGCATCTGGCGAAGCACGGTTTCGACCCGCTGATGGGTGCGCGTCCAATGCAGCGCCTGATTCAGGACACGATCCGTCGTGCGTTGGCGGACGAGCTGTTGTTCGGCAAGCTGATGTCAGGCGGTCGCGTAACGGTGGACGTGGACGAGAACGACAAGGTCGCGCTCACGTTCGACGAAAGTCCGGTGCCGCGCAATCCGAATCCGGAAGCGGTCGAGGTGGAGTAACCGGTCAGGCTTAGCGATGACTGAAGTCAGATGACACACGCTTGAGGTGTGTCATCATCGGCGAGGCGGCGCGGGGAAGTTTCCCGCGCCGCCTCGCTTTTTTGCGTCTGCGTTCGTTGCGGATAATGACTTCAAGAAGTGGATTTGAGCTTTAAACCGGGTTCGTTCGAGACCATTGTCGAACGGGAGAAGGGGCTTCACCGGAGTTTGACCGCCGGACAGATGTCGATGATCGCTATTGGCGGGGCGATTGGAACGGGGCTATTTTTAGGCAGCGGTTTTGCGATCGGGTTTGCCGGGCCGAGTGTGTTGGTGAGCTATGCGATCGGCGCGCTGATTGCGTTGTTGCTGATGGGTGCGCTGGCTGAGATGACCGTCGCGCATCCCACTTCCGGAACGTTCGGTGCGTACGCCGAGTTTTATATCGGGCCGCTCGCCGGATTTCTCGTGCGATACGCGTACTGGTCCGCTGTCGTGTTCGCGGTCGGCACCGAGGCCAGCGCGGTCGCCGTGTTCATGAAGTACTGGTTCGCGAACGTGCCGGGCTGGTACTGGATCGTCGGGTTTTCCGCTGCGCTGATTGCCGTGAACGCCGCGAGCGTCAAGGTGTACGGCGTGATCGAATACGCGTTTTCGATGCTGAAGATCGTGGCGATCGTCGCGTTCATTCTGCTCGGTGCGGTGTTCGTGTACGGCGCGCCGGTATCGTCGGGCGTCGGGCTGAATAACTTCACGGCGCACGGCGGGTTCTTTCCGCACGGTGTGAAGGGCATGTGGTTCGCGGTGATCGTCTCCATTTTCAGCTACCTGAACATCGAGACGATTGCCGTTGCGGCTGGTGAAGCGCGCGATCCTCAACGCGCCGTGGCCAAGGCCTTTCGCTCGACCGTATTCCGGCTCGTGCTTTTCTATCTGCTCACACTGGCGCTGATGCTCGCAATTGTCCCGTGGACGCAGGCGAGCACCGACGAAAGCCCATTCGTCAAAGTCATGGCAGCCACGCATGTCCCGTTCGCTGCGGGCGTGATCAATTTCGTGGTGCTTGTCGCGGCGCTTTCCGCGATGAACAGCCAGCTCTACATCACCACGCGCATGATGTTCAGCCTCTCACGAGCGGGCTACGCGCTGGCGCGTTTCGGGCGTTTGAGCGCGAATGGCGTGCCGACGGTCGCGCTGTCGCTGTCCACTATCGGCATTGCGCTTGCAACCATCCTCACCGCGTTCTGACCGGCGATGGCGTTCGGTTTGATGATGTCGCTGGCCATTTTCGGCGCGATGTTCGCCTGGCTGATGATCTTCGTCACGCACCTCTTTTTCCGCGCTCGCTACGACGGACCAGCGTTGTCGTTCCGGATGGTGCTGCACCCGTTCGGAAGCTTACTTGGCGCGGGTTTGATGGCGGCGATCATGATCACCACCGCCTTCACGAACGAGTTCCGCATGACGCTCGTCTACGGCCTGGCGTTCATGGTCGCTCTCGTCGCGACCTACCTGGTCTGGTATCGGAAACGCGGGTAAACACCGAGCACGAAGTTCTTTGCTTGTCTTTCGTTTCGAAACTAAAATTTTTCTAAACGAAAATTCCAAGGCGGTGTTGCTCGTGTTGGCTAACAAGAATTCGCTTCATCGGCGTCTGCGTATCGTCGAACTTGTCCGCAAGCGCGGTGAAGTATCGGTCGACGAACTCGCCTCGGTGTTCGACGTCTCCAGCGTGACGATCCGCTCGGATCTGAACTATCTGGAGCAGCAGCGCTACCTCATTCGTGCGTTTGGGAAAGCGCGATATGTGGCGCAGCGGCCGGGCGAAAATTTGCTCACCGCAGTTCCGCCGAGCGCGACGCGGCAGGCTGCGGATATGGCCATCGCCCGGATGGCGGCGGATTTCATCGATGACCACGCGTCTGTGTTTATCGGCGCGGGTCTGATCACGCACAAGCTGGCGCCGCTGCTCGCCGATCGCGCGAACCTCGCACTGACGCTTAACGACATTGCGATGGTGCCGACCGTTCAGCGTTTCATGCGCTGCGAATTGCGTCTCACCGGCGGTTCGCTCGACGACGATTCCACTGTGCTGCTCGGGCCGGACGCCGAGCGCTCGCTTTCGGCGTTGTCACTGGATCTGGCGATGCTGGAAGCAAGCGGCATTGATCGCGACGGCAATTTGCTGTGCACCGATCCGCGTCTGGCGGAAGTGTTCAAAGCCGCGCTGAAGAACGCCAAACGCAGCGTCGTGGTGGCTTACCAGCCGGCGCTGCAAGGCGAAGGCGAGGTCTTCTGCCACGTAAGCCGCTTGGGTGGACTGGTGCTAGATGACGCCATCGATCCGCCCACACTCGATCTGATTCTCAAGGCCGGACTGGATGTGCATCGGCGGGAAGAAGGGATTCTCGAATTTCGTAGTCAGTGATCTTCATTTCGTATTTCTATCAAACGAAGAAACATCATGCCTAACTCAAACGCTGTTCCCTCCAGGCCCGGCACTATCGTCGCGATGGGCGAGATCCTCGTCGAAATCATGGCAACGCGTGTAGGCCAGCGCTTTAGCGAACCGGGCACGCTCATTGGCCCTTTCGCGAGCGGTGCGCCGGCGATTTTCATCGATCAGGTCGCGAAACTCGGCAGCCCGTGCGCGATGATCGGATGCGTTGGCGATGACGATTTCGGCGTGCTCAACGTCGAGCGGTTGCGCGGCGACGGTGTGGATGTGTCCGGCATCGCGGTGCTGAAAGATGCGACTACAGGCAGCGCGTTCGTCACGTATCGCGAGGACGGCGATCGCGATTTCATCTACAACATTACGAACAGCGCGTCGGCGCAGTTATCGGTGGCGAATCTGCGGGACGACTTGCTCTCGAAGTGCGGCACTTTCCACGTGATGGGGTCGTCGCTGTTCTCGTTTCGTATTATTGAGGCGATGAAGCGGGCTATCGAAACGGTGAAAACGAATGGCGGCACGGTGAGTTTCGATCCGAATATCCGCAAGGAAATGCTGCGGATTCCGGAGATGCGCGATGCGCTCGATTTCATCCTCGACTACACCGATATCTTCCTGCCAAGCGGTCATGAAGTGACCTTGCTCGCCAGTGCGACGTCGGAGCGCGGGGCGATCGATGAACTGCTCAAGCGCGGCGTAAAAGAAGTGGTCGTGAAGCGCGGCGCGCAAGGCTGCAGTTTCTTCGATGCCAACGGCGAGACGCATCGGTCCGCGTTCAAGGTGCAGGAACTCGATCCGACCGGCGCGGGCGATTGCTTCGGCGCGACATACATCAGTTGCCGCGCGCAGGGCATGGACGTGGATACGTCGCTTAAATACGCATGCGCAAGCGGCGCGCGTGCAGTTGGCGTAAAAGGCCCGATGGAAGGCACGGCGACGTTCGCCCAACTCGATACGTTCCTGCAATCAGCCACGGAGTGAACTCATGAACTCGATCGTCTCGCGTTTGAGCAATGCGCATCCGGCGTCGGCATGGATGACCGGCATCTATTCGATTTGCTCGGCGCATCCGTGGGTGCTGGAAGCGGCCATGCGACAGGCGCTGGAAGACGAGACGCCGTTGCTGATCGAATCGACATCGAATCAGGTCGATCAGCACGGCGGTTATACGGGCATGAAGCCGGCGGATTTCGTGGACTTCGTTCGTTCGATTGCCGCGCGCGTCGGATTCCCGCATGAGCATCTGATTCTCGGCGGCGATCATCTTGGTCCGAATGCCTGGCGTCACCTTCCCGCTGACGAAGCCATGCAACGCGCCGATGCATTGATCGACGCATACGCATCGGCGGGATTCGCGAAGATTCACCTCGATACCAGCATGTCCTGCGCCGATGATCCTGATGGGTTATCTGATGCGGTTGTTGCTGCACGCGCCGCGCGCTTGTGCGCAGTCGCCGAGGCGGCGGTGAAGCGGGCTGGCCTTGGCGTTAGCCCTGTATATGTGATCGGCACCGAAGTACCCGTGCCGGGTGGCGCTGCGGAAGCGCTGGACATGGTGGAACCGACCTCGCGTGAAGCGGCGATTGAAACGGCTTTAGTCCACAAAAAGGCGTGGCAAGAACACGGGGTTCAAGCCGCATGGCCGCGAGTGATTGCGCTTGTCGTGCAGCCCGGTGTGGAGTTCGATCACACGAAGGTGATCGACTATGTGCCGGCACGCGCCGAGTCGTTGAAGAGCGCTTTGGACAATCTGCACGGCATGGTCTTTGAGGCGCATTCCACCGATTACCAGACGCCCGAAGCGCTGAGCGCGTTGGTCCGCGATGGCTTTCGCATTCTCAAAGTGGGTCCGGGCGTGACGTTCGCGTTGCGCGAGGCGCTGTACGCATTGGCCGACATGGAGACAGAGTTGCTCGATGCCGATACGCGTTCCAATCTGCGCGACGTGGTTGAGCGCGTGATGCTTGCGAAGCCAGGGCATTGGGAAAAGTACTATCACGGCGATGCCGAACAGCAACGCGTGCTACGCACCTACAGCTATAGCGACCGCGTGCGCTATTACTGGGCCGATGCGGAGATCGGCGCGACGGCTCAGAAGCTGCTCGACAACCTCGCCGCGCTTAAGATCCCCGAGAACCTGCTGAGTCAGTTCCTACCCGATCAATATTGGGCAGTACGACGCGGCCAGTTAGCGAACGAGCCGCTCGCGCTGGTGCAGGATCGCGTGCGGCAGGTTATTCGAACGTACGCGGCGGCGTGCCGCGCATAACGCTTGAGGCTGAAGCTCAGTGTTTGCCCGTGCTGCCGAAACCACCGTCGCCGCGCTCGCTTTGAGCGAAGTCATCGACGATATTAAACGTCGCTTGCACCACCGGCACGATCACCAGTTGTGCGAGGCGTTCAAGCGGATTCAGCGTGAACGCGGTCGCTCCGCGATTCCACGTCGAGATCATCAACTGGCCTTGATAATCCGAGTCGATCAATCCGACCAGATTTCCCAGCACCACGCCGTGCTTATGACCGAGCCCCGAGCGCGGCAGGATCAACGCCGCATAACCCGGATCTTCGAGATGAATCGCCAGGCCCGTAGGTACCAGCGTCGTCTGGCCGGGTTCGAGCGTGATGGCTTCGTCCAGGCACGCACGCAAGTCGAGCCCGGCGCTGCCGGTGGTAGCGTAGGCGGGCAGGTAGTCGCGCATGCGCGCATCGAGGATCTTGATGTCGAGTTTCATGGGTTCTGTTTGTTGAGTTCGAAGGCTTTAGCCAGCAGTTCATACGAGCGCATGCGCGCCGGGTAACTTCCCGCAACGGTCAGCACGATCAGTTCGTCGGCGTCGAAGCGTTGTTGGAGTTCATGCAATTGTTCAGTCACGCGTTCCGGCGTGCCAATAATGCTGCGGCTTTTTTCCCGCGCAATCACATTCAGTTCGCGTTCTCCGAACGCCTGATTCGCTCCCTGGGCAATCGACGGAATCGGCATATTGAGCCCATATGCCATCTGCACACGACGTAAATCGACAGCGCGTTCCAGAGCCGCGGCTTCCGTTTCGGTATCGGCGCAAATCACGAACACGGCTGCTGCAAGATAAGGCTTCGAGCCATTGCGCGACACAAACCGCTCGCGATAAGCCTCTGCCACCGTGTGTCCATACTGCGCGTTAATAAAATGCGCGAACGCGAAACGAATGCCGAGTTGCGCCGCGAGCAAACCGCCGAAATCGCTGGAACCGAGCATCCACAACTCGGGACGCGTGGCAATTTCCGGCTGCAGCAACACGCCGTGCGCGAGGTGATCTTTGGGGAGCGTGCCGTCGAACAGACCGACGAGTTCACCGACTTGCTGCGGGAAAATATCGCCGCGATTGTAGTCGCCTGCGGCCACCGCTTGTGCGGTACGCATATCGCCGCCGGGCGCACGACCAACGCCCAGATCCACGCGATTCGGGAACAGCGCTTCGAGCATCAGGAATTGCTCGGCCACCTTGAACGAGCTGTAGTAGGGCAGCATGACGCCGCCCGAACCGATCCGGATCTGCTTCGTAATACTGCCGATTCGCGCGAGCAACACTTCCGGACAAGGATTCGATACGCCGCGCAAACCGTGATGCTCGGCGCACCAGTACCGCGTGTAGCCGAGGTCATCCGCGAGGCGCGCGAGATCAAGCGTGGCCGCGATGGCATCCGCGGTGCTATGGCCGTGAATGACTGGCGTTTGATCGAGTACGGAGAGTTTCGTCGTCATGGTCTCGGCAATGAGCTAGGCTAAGCCAGGAGGCTAAGACAGCAGCGAACCGCCGCGCGGCGCCCGCTTTGCAATCTCGCCGATCAGCAACTTCGCCAGCAGCTTTTTATCGGCGCGAGGCAGGCGCGTGATACCCGATGCCTCAAACAGCACGACCTCGTTGTCGTCGAGGCCGAACGTAAGCGGCCCGAGATTGCCGATCAGCAGCGGCACGTTCTTGCGCGCGCGTTTTTCCTCGCCATGTACTTCGAGATCGCCGCTTTCCGCCGCGAAGCCGACGCAATACGGCGGGTTCGGCAAATGTGCGACGGTCGCGAGAATGTCGGGGTTTTCGACGAACGTGAAGGTCGGCATCGGCTGGTTGGCCGTCTTCTTGATCTTGTGCTCGCTCAAGTGATCGACGCGCCAGTCGGCGACCGCCGCCACTGCGATGAAGATGTCCGCATCGGGCGTGGCGTGCAGCACGGCGTCATGCATCTGCTGTGCGGTCTGCACATCTTCGCGATACACGCCCCAAGGCGTTTCCAGCGCGACCGGGCCGGCCACAAGATGCACGTCCGCGCCGGCCTGAGCCGCCGCCCGCGCCAGCGCGAAGCCCATCTTGCCGGACGAACGATTCGTAATTCCACGCACGGGATCGAGCGGTTCGAAGGTCGGGCCGGCCGTAATCAATACGCGATGTCCTTGCAGGATCTTCGGCTGGAAGAACGCGCAGATCGCTTCGAATGTTGCCGATGCTTCCAGCATCCGGCCATCGCCTACTTCACCGCACGCTTGTGCGCCCGAATCGGGTCCCAGCACTTGCACGCCATCGCCACGCAGTTGCGCGACGTTGCGTTGCGTCGCCGGGTTCTGCCACATCTGGCGGTTCATCGCGGGCACGACGAGCAACGGGCAATCGCGCGCCACGCAGAGCGTGGAGAGCAGGTCGTCGCAATTGCCATGCGCGAGCTTGGCGATGAAGTCGGTGGAGGCGGGCGCGATCACGATCGCATCGGCTTCACGCGACAGATCGATGTGCGCCATGTTGTTGGCGATCCGCGCGTCCCATTGCGATGTGTACACGGGACGGCCGGACAGCGCCTGCATGGTGACGGGCGTGATGAATTGCGTGGCGGCGTCGGTCATGACGATCTGCACCGTCGCGCCGGCTTTCACCAGCAAACGTGTGAGTTCGGCGATCTTGTAGCACGCGATACCCCCCGACAGGCCCAGTACGAGGTGTTTTCCTGCGAGTTCTGCGTTATCCAAACCTGCCTCCGTACTCGTCACGGCTCAGCCGCTCTTCAACAACTACTTTGCTCCACGCACGCGGCGCAACTCATCGAAAACGAGCAGTACCGCGCCGATGGTGATCGCGCTGTCGGCGAGATTGAATGCCGGCCAGTGCCACGTGTTGACGTGGAAGTCCAGAAAGTCGATCACGTGGCCATAAGCAATCCGGTCGATCACGTTGCCGATCGCGCCGCCCATGATCAACGCCAATGCCGTGCAGAACATCCGCTGCGTGCCGTGGCGTTTCAACAAATAGCAGATCACGATTGCCGCGACCACGCCGAGTGCCGTGAACCCCCAACGCTGCCAGCCGCCGGCGGTAGCGAGAAAGCTGAACGCCGCGCCGCGGTTGTAGATCAGGAACAGGTTGAAGAACGGCGTAAGCGCGTGCGGTTCGCCATAAGTGAACACGCGCGCCACGGCGATCTTCGACAACTGGTCGAAGAGAATCACGATTAACGCCACGCCCAGCCACGGCGCGAGTGAACCACTGCTTTGTTTCGACATCGTTCTCGCCATTATGCTGCGCTCCGCGTTTCGCCGTTGCCGAAGAGGTTGGTGATGCAGCGGCCGCACAATCCAGGATGTTCCGCCGATGCGCCCACGTCGTCACGGTAATGCCAGCAGCGCTCGCATTTCAGATACGTCGATGCAATCACGTCGACGCCTTCATCCGCTTCGTTCGCCACCTTCACGACCCGCGCCGCCGATGTGATCAGCACGAAGCGCAGGTCGTCGCCGAGACTGGTCAGCGCGTTATATCGCGCGCCGCTCGCCCGCACGTCGACTTCGGCCTGCAGCGACGAACCGATCATGTTCGCTGTCCGCGCTTCTTCCATCGCCTTGGTGACGTCGCTGCGCGCGGAGCGAATCAGGGTCCACTTGTCGAGCAGTTCGCCGGCGTCAGGCACCTGCGGATACGCGTGATATACCTCGGTGAAGATGGTATCGCGGCCGGGTTGCAGCACCTTGTACGCCTCTTCCGCCGTGAACGACAGATACGGCGCGACCAGCCGCAGCAAACCGTGCGCGATGTGATGCAGCACCGTCTGCGCCGCGCGGCGTTCGTGCGAATCGGGCTGCATGGTGTACAGCCGATCCTTCAGCACGTCGAGATAAAACCCGCCGAGATCTTCCGAGCAGAACGTCGCAAGTTTCGATACAACCGGGTGGAACTCGAACTTCTCGTAGTGCGCGAGCACGTCGTCTTGCAGGTTTTGCGCGAGGGCGACGGCGTATTTATCGATTTCGAGCCAGTCTTCCACCGGACGGGCGTCTTTCTCGAAGTCGAAATCGGAGAGATTGGACAAGAGGAAGCGCAACGTATTGCGAATCCGCCGATACGTCTCCGTCACGCGCTTCAGGATCTCTTCGGAGATGGCGAGCTCGCCCGAATAATCCGTCGATGCAATCCACAAACGGATGATTTCCGCGCCCAGCCGGTTCGACACTTCATGCGGATCGATGCCGTTGCCGAGTGACTTCGACATCTTGCGGCCTTCGCCATCGACCGTGAAGCCATGCGTCAGCAGCGCGTTGTACGGCGGACGTCCGTCGAGCATGGAAGCGGTCAGCAACGACGAATGGAACCATCCGCGATGCTGGTCCGAACCTTCCAGATACAAGTCTGCCGGAAACTGCAGCGAGTCCTTGTGCGAGCCGCGCAGTACGTGCCAGTGCGTCGTGCCGGAATCGAACCAGACGTCGAGCGTGTCGCGATTCTTCTCGTACATGTTGGCTTCGTCGCCAAGCATTTCCTGCGGATCGAGCGTTTGCCACGCTTCGATCCCGCTCACTTCCACGCGCTTCGCCACTTCCTCGAGCAATTCCAGCGTACGCGGATGCAGCTCGCCGGTTTCCTTATGAACGAAAAACGCCATCGGCACACCCCACTGGCGTTGCCGCGAGAGCGTCCAGTCCGGCCGGTTCGCGATCATGCTGTACAGCCGCTGCTTGCCCCATGCCGGGAAGAACGCCGTGTTTTCGATACCTTCCAGCGCGGTTTCGCGCAGCGTGCGGGACGTGTCGTTGGGCTTCACGTCCATGCCGGCGAACCACTGCGATGTCGCGCGATAGATGATCGGCGTCTTGTGACGCCAGCAGTGCATGTAGCTGTGCGTGTACTTCTCGGTCTTCAGCAGCGAATGCGCGCTGCGCAACGCCTCCACGATCTGGTCGTTGGCTTCCCAGATCGAGAGTCCGCCGAACAGCGGCAGCGATTCGATATAACGGCCATCGCCCATGACGGGGTTGATGATGTCGGAGTCCGTCATGCCGTGCGCTTTGCAGGACACGAAGTCTTCCACGCCATACGCCGGTGACGAATGCACGATTCCCGTGCCGCTTTCGGTCGTCACGTAGTCGCCGAGATACACGGGCGCGGTGCGTTTATAGCCGGGGTGGGCAGCGCTCAGCGGATGATGAAAGCGCAGGCCGCTCAGCTTGGCGCCGGGCGCGGTAGCGATGGTTGAACCGGTCACGCCGTATTGCTTGAGACATTCTTCCACGCGGTCTTCGGCAAGGATCAGCAGACCCTTTTCGGTATCGACGAGGCTATAGACGATCTCCGGATGCAAGTTCAGCGCCTGGTTGGCGGGAATGGTCCACGGAGTAGTCGTCCAGATCACCACGCCGCCTTCCTGCTTCGGCAACGCGGCGAGGCCGAACGCCTGCGCGGTTTTTTCCGGCTCGGCAAAAGCGAACAGCACGTCGATGGTCGGGTCGACCTTGTCCTGATATTCGACCTCCGCTTCAGCGAGCGCCGAACCACAGTCGAAACACCAGTTCACCGGCTTCAGCCCGCGATACACATAACCCTTCTCGAGAATCTTGCCCAACGCACGGATTTCGCCGGCTTCGTTGGCGAAGTTCATCGTCTTGTACGGGTTGTCCCAGTCGCCGAGCACACCGAGGCGACGGAAGCCGAGCTTCTGCTTTTCGATCTGCGCGCTCGCGTAGGTGCGCGCTTTTTCCATCACTTCGCGCGCCGGCAGCGACTTGCCGAACTGCTTTTCGATCTGGATCTCGATCGGCATGCCATGGCAATCCCAGCCGGGGACATAGACCGCGTCGAAGCCCGCCAGATTGCGCGCCTTCACGATCATGTCCTTCAGGATCTTGTTCACCGCGTGGCCGAGGTGGATGTCGCCGTTCGCATACGGCGGGCCGTCGTGCAGGATGAACTTCTTGCGCCCCTTGCTGGCGGCGCGGATCTTCTCGTAGATCTTGTTGTCCTGCCATTCCTTCACCCATTGGGGCTCGCGCTTGGGCAAGTCGCCGCGCATGGGGAACGGCGTATCCAGCAGATTGACCGGATACTTCGACTGGGGCTTGGCTTCTTTCTTGTTGCTCATGGATGACTCGATATTTGTTCGGTGAAGCGGCGGTGAGGCGCCGGTTCCAAGCGGGCAAGCTCGGGAACGGGCTCGAAGGTGCGTGTTTTGCGAGGCAGCGGGCAGCGCGTCGGGTGCTTCATCGGAAACTTCAAGCACCCGGCGCCACGCGCTCACCTAATTCGATCGGTGGCCGAGGTGGCGAAACCGCTGTCGCGGCCACTTGAGTTCACGTCCGATGCAAAATAGGCACGGGCGTTGGTCACGTCGCGCGCTATTGCCGCCGTCAGTGTTTCGAGGTCCACGTACTTTTCCTCGTCGCGCAGCTTTTGCAGGAACTCGATGCGCACGAGCTTGCCGTAGGCGTCGCCATGCCAGTCGAGCACGAAGGTTTCGAGCAGCACGCGGCCGGAGTCGTCGACGGTCGGACGCAGTCCGAGGCTTGCCACGCCCGGCAGCGGCTCGGGTCCAAGCCCATGGACGCGCACGACGAAGATGCCCGCGAGCGCCGGCCGCTTGTGGGCGATCGGCATGTTGAGCGTGGGGAAGCCGAGATCGCGGCCGAGCTTTTGCCCGTGCACCACGTGGCCGCTAATGACATAGGGACGGCCTAGCGCGAGGCGCGCGGCGTCGAGATCGCCAGCTACCAGCGAGGCCCGCACGCCCGAACTCGAGATGCGCGCGCCATTCGGGGCGGCGACGGTCGCCATTTGTTCGACTTCGAAGCCGTGCTTGTGTCCGGCTGCCTTGAGCGACTCGAAGTCGCCGGCGCGTTTTGCACCGTAGCGGAAGTCGTCGCCGATCATCACCCAGCGCGCGTGCAGCCCGTTCACGATCACATTCTCCACGAACGTATCGGGCGGCTGGCTGGCGAAGGTGTGATTGAAATGCTCGACCACGACGCGATCCACGCCGTTCGTGCGCAGCGCTTCGAGCTTGTCGCGCAGCATGGCGATACGCGGCGGCGCGCCGGCGGGATTGAAGAATTCGCGGGGATGCGGCTCGAAGGTCATCACGCAGACCGGCAGGCCGCGGGCGTCCGCGGCGGCGCGCACGTGGGCGAGCAGCGCCTGATGGCCACGATGGACACCGTCGAAATTGCCGATGGTCAGCGCACAGGGCGCGCGGCTTTCGGCATTGGGTAGGCCGCGAAAGACTCTCACGATATCGGTTGGGTCGGCGGTTGGCGGTTAAATGGGCGAATACCTGGGCAAATGCAGCGCGAGGCTGGCAAAGCCGCAAAGCGTTCGATTATAAACGCTCACAGCATTGGACGGAGGCCGGGCCCGCTGCGGGTCGGGCGGATTCGCCGGGTTTTGACAGCATCGAATGATAAAATCCGCGGATGAAAAAAATCGTCATCCTGATTTCCGGGCGGGGAACCAATATGGAAGCCATCGTGCGCGCTTGCGCGCGCGATGGCTGGCCGGCTCGGGTGGCAGCCGTCATTTCGAATCGCCCAGATGCCACCGGGCTTGCGTTTGCGGCGGCAAACGGCATTCCGGCAACTGTCATAGATCACCGTGAATTCACCACGCGCGAAGCCTTCGATCAGGCGCTTGCACGCACTATCGACGGCTTCGAACCGGATCTCGTGATGCTCGCGGGCTTCATGCGCGTGCTGACGGACGCCTTCGTCGAACGCTACGCCGGCCGCATGATCAACATTCATCCGTCGCTCCTGCCGTGTTTTCCGGGGCTTAAAACGCACCAGCAAGCACTTGATGCAGGCGTGCGCGTGCACGGCGCAAGCGTCCATTTTGTCACGCCGACACTGGATCATGGCCCCATCGTCGCGCAGGCGGCGGTGCCAGTCATGGCCGGCGACGACGCGGCAGCACTCGCTACCCGGGTGCTGGCCGTAGAACACATTATTTACCCACGCGCGGTGCGCTGGTTCGTCGAAGGGCGTCTTGCCATCGACGGCGAGCGTGTCGTGCTCACGCCACCAGAGCCGCAATGGCTCTTTGCCGACATTGCCGGGGAGGGCGTATGAGGCTTCATGGATTTTTGATAGGACAAACCGAGACGTTGCTGGCGGACGTACTGCGTTTCAGCGGTCCCGCTGATGCCGCCACCAGCCGTTTTTTCCGTGCGCATCCGAAGCTCGGCCACAACGAACGCGGCGTGATCGCCGAGGCCGTGTTCGCGGTGCTGCGCCGCAAGATGGAATTTTCGCATCTCGCCGAAAGCGGCAGCGGCAACCTGGCGCGGCGCCTTGCGCTGCTGGGCTTGATGCAGACCGCGGGGTTATCGGCGGTCAAGCCGTTTATTTCCGCCGATGAATACCAATGGCTCAACCAGGTGTCGAAGATCGATCCGGGCAGTTTGCCGGTGCGAGTGCGGACCAATTTGCCGCAATGGATCTACGACGCCATGACGAAGCGCTTCGATACCGAAGAGCTCGCCTTGCTCGCCGCCGCGCTGAACTATCCGGCGCCGCTCGATCTGCGCGCGAACCCGATCAAGGCCACGCGTGAACTGGTGATCAAGACGCTGACTGAAGCGGGTATCGATGCAGGCGAAATGCCGTTCGCGCCTTATGGCGTACGGGTGGACGGCAAGCCGGCGCTCACGCGCCTGCAGCCGTTCCAGGACGGCTGGATCGAGGTCCAGGACGAAGGCAGCCAACTGCTGTGCTCGCTGGTTGCGCCCCGGCGCGGCGAAATGATCGTGGATTTCTGCGCGGGCGCGGGCGGCAAGACGCTGGCGCTGGGCGCGATGATGCGCTCATCGGGCCGTCTCTACGCTTTCGACGTGTCTGACCGCCGGCTCGCCAAACTCAAGCCGCGCCTGGCTCGCAGCGGTTTGTCGAATGTGAATCCGGTGCTGATCGACAGCGAACACGACGCCAAGATCAAGCGCCTGGCGGGCAAGATCGATCGTGTTCTCGTCGATGCCCCTTGTTCCGGCCTCGGCACGCTGCGTCGTAATCCGGACCTGAAATGGCGTCAGTCGCCGGAATCGGTGACGGAACTCACGCCAAAGCAGTTGTCCATTCTGACCAGCGCGGCGCGGCTGGTGAAAGTGGGCGGCCGTCTCGTCTACGCAACGTGCAGCATGCTGGAAGCGGAAAACGAGGGTGTGGTGAACCAGTTCCTGGCGACTCATCCGGGGTTCAAGCTGGTTCCGGCGCGGGAGGTGCTGGCCGAACAGCGCATTGATCTGGACACAGGCGACTATCTGCAACTGTGGCCGCACAAGCACGGCACGGACGGTTTTTTTGCCGCCGTGCTCGAACGGTTGCCGGTTGCAGCAAAAGAAGCCGTGGTTGAGGAAGCAGTCGGCGAATAAGTAATATTTGCTCGCTTTGGCTGGCGGATTCGGAAGCGAACCCCGGCCAAAGCTTTCAAAAGCGGGAAATTCGTGTTTACCTCACTAAACAGCAACGCAAATTAGCGGTCAAATTTCCAGTTGACCCTGCGCGAAATCAAAATTTTCCCTAATCGACACAAAGACTTGGAACGCATGAAGTAAAATGCCGTCGAACCACGTGCATATTCCTTTCATGTGCCCAACAGCCGTCGATCCTGTTTTCGTTCGGCTAATTTTTTCCGCCTTTCAGGTAAATTGCCTTGCTGAATTCATCGCTTGAATTTCTCGCCAACGGATTGCTCGACCTTTCGTGGTGGCAGATCTTGCTGTTCACTCTCGTGATGACGCACATCACGATCATCGGCGTGACCGTCTATTTGCATCGCTGCCAGGCGCACCGCGCGCTGGAGTTGCATCCGGCCGTCAGCCACTTTTTCCGTTTCTGGCTCTGGATGACCACCGGCATGCTGACCGGTCAATGGGCCGCGATCCACCGTAAGCATCACGCCAAGTGCGAGACCGAAGAAGATCCGCACAGCCCGCAAACGCGTGGCATCTGGAAAGTCTTGCTCGAAGGCGCTGAACTGTACCGTTCGGAAGCCAAGAACGAAGAAACCATGCGCAAGTTCAGTCACGGCACGCCGAACGACTGGATGGAGCGCAACGTCTACACGCGTTACCCCATTCTCGGCATCAGCATCATGATGGTCGTCGACGTTGCGCTGTTCGGCTTTGTCGGGCTGTCGGTCTGGGCCGTGCAGATGATCTGGATTCCGTTCTGGGCAGCGGGCGTGGTCAACGGGCTCGCACACTGGTGGGGTTACAGGAACTTCAATTCCGCTGACGCCAGCACGAACATCTTCCCGCTCGGCATCCTGATCGGCGGCGAAGAGCTGCATAACAATCACCACACGTATGCAACGTCGGCGAAGCTGTCGAACAAGTGGTACGAGTTCGATATCGGCTGGATGTATATCCGCATCATGTCGGCGTTCAAGCTGGCCAAGGTCAAGAAGATTGCGCCCACGCCGCGTTTGTTGACCGCCAAGCGGGTGCTCGATCACGACACGCTGCAAGCCGTGCTGTCGAACCGCTATGAAGTGATGGCGCGTTATGGCAAGGCGCTCAAGCGTGCGTATCGCCAGGAATTGTCGAAGCTGAAAGAAGGCGGTTCCGCTGACAAGTATCAGCTGATGCGTGGTGCCCGCAAGTGGGCGTACAAGGAAGAGGCGGGTCTCGACGAGCCGCAACGCCAGCAGTTGCCGGCGCTTTTCTCCGACAACCACAAGCTGCGCACCTATATTGAATTGCGTCAGGATCTGGCCGCCATGTGGGACCGCTCCAACGCGTCGCGCGAACAACTGCTCGCGCAATTGCAGGACTGGTGTCACCGTGCGGAGCAAAGCGGTATCAAGGCGCTGCAGGACTTCGCTTCACGCCTGCGACGCTACGCCTGACAGCACCCGACCTTCGTCATCGATATCCGTTAAAATTTAATGACGTCACAAGACCCCGCTCTGGCGGGGTTTTTTCGTTTTGGACGGCGTAATCACGGATCGGAGACGAGGAAGCGATGGAGCAGGTCATTAAAAGCGTCGAGTACGACCGGCCGCAAGGACTGACGTGCGGCATCGGCCAGGCGTGGGCGAAAGTGCCGGACGCCCCGTCGCGCGAGGAAAAGCGCGAGTTGAAGGAGCGCATTCGAGCGTTGCTCGTGCGCGAGAAAGCGGTGCTGGTCGCGCACTATTATGTCGATGCCGAGTTGCAGGAACTCGCCGATGAAACCGGTGGTTGCGTAGCGGATTCGCTGGAGATGGCGCGCTTCGGGCGTGACCATGCGGCGCAGACGCTGATCGTGGCTGGCGTTCGTTTCATGGGCGAGACGGCGAAGATTCTCAGCCCCGAGAAGCGCGTGCTGATGCCCGATCTCGACGCCACGTGTTCCCTCGATCTCGGTTGTCCCGCCGACGAGTTCTCCGCTTTCTGTGACGCCCATCCCGATCGAACCGTCGTTGTGTACGCGAATACCAGCGCGGCCGTGAAGGCGCGGGCGGACTGGATGGTGACATCGTCGATCGGGTTGGAGATCGTGGCCGATCTGCACGCTCGCGGTGAGAAAATCCTGTGGGCGCCTGACCGGCATCTGGGCGGTTATATCCAGAAGAAAACGGGCGCCGACATGCTGTCGTGGCAAGGCTCGTGTCTCGTTCACGACGAGTTCAAGGGCATTGAACTCGATCTGCTGCGCACGGAATATCCGGACGCAAAGATTCTCGTTCATCCGGAGTCGCCGGAAGCGGTTGTCGCGCTGGCCGACGTGGTGGGATCGACTACGCAACTCATCGATGCCGCCGTGCGGCTTGAAGCGAAGCGGTTTATCGTCGCGACGGATCTCGGGATCCTGCACAAGATGCGGCTCGCCGCGCCGGACAAGGAATTCATCGAAGCGCCGACGGCCGGGAACAGCGCTACCTGCAAGAGCTGCGCGCATTGCCCATGGATGGCAATGAACGGGCTGGCGAATCTGGCCGCTGTGCTGGAACGCGGGCACAACGAAATTTTCGTCGACGCGGCTATCGCGGCGCGTGCGCGCCTGCCGATCGACCGCATGCTCGACTTCGCCGCGCGTCACAAGAAGCGCGTGCAGGCGAGCGGCGATCTGGCGAAGGACGTTTCATTGTTTTCAAATGTAGGAGCGGCGTGATGGCGGCAAGTCAGGTGGTTTCCCCCTTGCTCGAAGAAATTCGCGCGTTGTACGGCGAGGTTTTCGATCAGGCGCTCCGGCGCAACGTCACCGATGCGCTGGCGGAAGACATCGGCGATGGCGACCGGACGGGGCTTCTAGTACCCGCGGGCGCGAGGCGCACGGCGCGCGTCACGGTCCGCGAGGAAGCGGTGTTATGCGGCGTGCCGTGGTTCGAGGCGGTGATGCGCCGGGTGGATGAATCGATTCGCGTTGAATGGCTGTATCGCGAAGGTGCGCGGATGATCGCCAATACGCCGGTGGTCTTGGTGCACGGTCCGGCGCGCGCGTTGCTGAGCGCCGAGCGCAATGCGCTGAATTTTCTGCAGATGCTGTCGGGCGTGGCGAGCGCGACTCGGCGTTACGTTGATGCGATTGAAGGGACGCGGGCCCGGATTCTTGACACGCGCAAGACCTTGCCAGGTTTGCGTCTGGCCCAGAAGTACGCGGTGCGCGTGGGGGGCGGCGCGAACCAGCGGCTGGCGCTTTACGACGGCATTCTGATCAAGGAAAACCACATTGCCGCGGCGGGTGGCGTGGGTGCGGCGATGGATGCGGCGCTTGCGCTGGATGCCGGCGTGCCGATTCAGATTGAAGTGGAGACGCTCGAGCAACTCGAAACGGCGTTGGCGCATCGGGCGGAATCGATCCTGCTCGATAACTTCACCTTCGATGCCATGCGCGATGCCGTGCGCCTGACCGGTGGACGCGCGGTGCTGGAAGTGTCGGGCGGGGTGAATTTCGATTCCGTGCAGACGATTGCCGAGACTGGGGTTGATCGGATTTCTATCGGCGCGCTGACGAAGGATGTGCGGGCGACCGATTATTCGATGCGGCTGGACTAGGGGTCGGGGGGCGTGTCGGTGCTTTCAAACTTGGTGGTCTGGCCGAGCCGGCTTTCTCGTTTTAGTGAAAACCGGCAGACCACGGACACTGAAGGCACCAACCCGACTCCGGCCGTCATGCGCAAAACCACCGGTCACCTGGCATTGACTCAGACCACCACCGACCGGGCAGCATCCATCCATCCTCGCCGTCGTGTCTAGACAACTTCAGTAAATGTTATAAAAAATAGAACGATCGCTCGTCAAATCTCCCTCGCGCACCATAGTAAAGCCTCCGTAAGCCTTATCCACCAAGCCAGTCAGTATTTTCCCTAACTTCCCCTGCTTAGGCGAAAAAAACGTTGCCAGTCCTTTTTGTTCACTCCATGCTTGTATATACAAGTTGGCGTTCGCCACTTGGTCCAACAACCTTCGTGGAAGAGTGGCTCAACAATGACAGGCAAAATGAAATTGCTCGCCCGGCTGGCTGCATCGGTGGCCGTTGGTGTTATCGCTTTCGGCGCGGCCAGCGCCCAGGCTAAAGATTGGAAAACCGTCACGATCGCCACCGAAGGCGCGTACGAACCGTGGAACCTGACGCTCCCCGGCGGCAAGCTCGGCGGCTTCGAGCCGGAGCTGATCGAGAACGTCTGCGCCCGCATCAAGATCCAGTGCAATCTGGTCACGCAAGACTGGGACGGCATGATCGCCGGCCTGCAGGCCGGCAAGTTCGACGTGCTCATGGACGCCATCTCGGTCACGCCGGATCGCGAAAAAATCATCGCTTTCTCGATGCCGTATGCGTCGACGCCAGCCGCCTTCGTCTCGGCCGGTCAAAGCTCCGCCGCACTCGCAAAGCAGCCCGGCGCCGGCCAGACCGTCAAGCTGACAGGCGACGCAGCCCATGACAAGACCACGGTCGACGCGCTGCGCGTCGCGCTGAAAGGCAAGACCATCGGCATCCAGTCGGGTACGGTCTACACGAAGTTCATCGATACGAACTTCAAGGACGTCGCAACTATCCGCGAATACAAGACCGCGCCGGAGCATGACCTCGATCTGGTAGCAGGCCGTATCGACGTGGCATTCGACGACAGCACTTACTGGGCATCCGCTTTCACCAAGCCGGAAAACAAGGGCCTCGCGTTCACCGGCCCGAAGATCGCCGGACCAGTCTGGGGCCCGGGCGAAGCGCTGGCGTTCCGTCTGTCCGACAAGGACCTGAAGGCCAAATTTGACCAGGGTATTGCCGCGGCGCTCGCCGACGGAACGGTCAAGCGCCTCTCGCTGAAATGGCTGAAGGTCGACGCCACGCCTTGAGGCGTAGCTGTTTTACGAAGGTCTGGCGAGCGCGCTCGTAGAAAACGGCGCGCTCGACGATGCATCACCGTTGGAGATAAAAGATGAGTCTGGTTCAACTACTCGGCTTCGGCGAGCAAGGGTGGGGCAGCACGCTGCTGCTCGCGCTGCTCATGACCGTGGTGCTGACTATCGCCGCGCTGGCTGTAGGCGCAGTTTTCGGTGCGATGGTCGCCGCCGCGAAACTGTCGCGCAGCCGCACGCTAAGAATTATCGGCGATGCCTACACCACGCTTTTTCGCGGTATCCCCGAACTGCTGATCATCTATCTCTTTTACTTCGGAGGTTCGTCGGTAGTGACCGCCATCGGCCGGTTTTTCGGTGCCGATGGTTTCATCGGCGTGCCGCCTTTCGTGGTCGGCGCACTCGCCATCGGCCTGATCTCCGGGTCGTATCAAGCCGAGGTGTACCGCTCGGCCGTGCTGGCGGTGTCGCGTGGAGAGATCGAGGCGGCGCGGGCCATCGGCATGTCGACGCCAACGTTATGGCGGCGCGTGCTGATTCCGCAAGTCATACGTTTTGCGCTGCCGGGTATCGGCAATGTCTGGCAACTGAGCCTCAAGGACTCGGCGCTGATCGCGGTGACCGGGCTCGCCGAACTGATGCGCACAAGCCAGGTTGCCGCCGGATCGACTCATCAATACTTCACGTTTTATATGGTCGGCGGAGCGCTTTATCTGATCCTCACGAGCCTGTCGAACCGCGTCTTCGACCGTGCCGAAGCGCGTATCGGCCGCTCGTTCCGCGGCACGCTTGCGCGCCACTAAGACGCTTCAAACGAATCCGACCATGAACATCGATTTCGAATTTCTCGGCGATACGTTGTCGAAACTATTAGCCGCCGTCCCCACCACGCTCGGGCTGTTTTTCGCCTCGCTGATCGTGGGCGGCATGCTTTCGCTGGTCATCGTTGCGATGCGGGTGAGTCCGAATTGGGCGCTGAACCGCTTTGCGCGCGGCTACATCCTGGTGTTTCGCGGCTCGCCGCTGCTGATCCAGATGTTTCTCGTTTACTACGGCTTGGGCCAGTTCCCAGCCGTGCGCGAGAGCTTCCTTTGGCCGCTGCTGCGTGTGCCGTATGTTTGCGCGATCGTCTCCCTTGCGCTGTGCACGGCCGGATATACCGCCGAAATCATTCGCGGCGGCTTGCAATCGGTGCCGCACGGGCAGATTGAAGCGGCACTCGCGGTCGGCATGTCGCGATGGACCGTGTTGCGCCGGATCATCGCGCCGATCACGCTGCGTTACGCGCTGCCCGCGTACTCGACCGAAGCCGTGCTGCTCGTCAAATCGACGGCGCTGGCAAGTCTTGTCACGGTCTGGGACGTGACGGGCGTGGCGCAGCAAATCATCCAGCGGACCTACCGGACGATGGAAGTTTTCATCTGCGCCGCCGCCATCTACCTCGTACTGAATTTCATCATCGTGCGTGCGCTTGGCATGCTCGAAAAGAAGCTCTCGCCGCACCTGCGCGATCGTAACGATACCGCGCCGAAAAAGCCTGCAAGTGGCGCGCTTAAAGCCGCGACCGTCCCCGACAGCCAGCACATCGATTCCTGATTCAAAGGGAGAAAATCTCATGAACGTAAGCAACTCCATTGCGCTGTCCGCGACCAACATCCACAAGTCTTTCGGCGATGCACACGTGCTCAAGGGCATTTCCCTCGATGCGCACGAAGGCGACGTGATCTCGATTCTCGGCGCAAGCGGCTCCGGCAAAAGCACCTTCCTGCGCTGTATCAACATGCTCGAAACGCCCGACGACGGCGAAGTGAAACTCGCAGGCGAAGCCATCGAAATGAAGCGTGGCCGCGATGGCCGCTTGCAGCCGGGCAACCGCAAGCAGGTCGACCGGATTCGCTCGCAGCTCGGCATGGTGTTCCAGAGTTTCAACCTCTGGTCGCACATGACCGTGATGCAGAACGTGATTGAAGGACCGTTGCGGGTGCAGAAACGCACGCGTGCGGAGTGCGTTGAAGAGGCCGAGCAGTTACTCACGAAGGTCGGTCTTTACGAGAAGCGCGACGCGTATCCCGCGCATCTGTCGGGCGGCCAGCAGCAGCGTGTAGCAATCGCGCGCGCGTTGGCCATGCACCCCAAAGTCATGCTCTTCGATGAACCCACGTCCGCACTCGACCCTGAACTCGTCGGTGAAGTGCTGCGCGTGATGCGCGCGCTCGCCGAGGAAGGCCGGACCATGCTGGTCGTCACGCACGAGATGGGTTTCGCCCGGCACGTGTCGAATCGCGTGATGTTCCTGCATCAGGGGCAAGTCGATGCCGAAGGCCCGCCCGACGACCTGTTCAACGGCCGCTGCTCGGAGCGTTTCCAGCAGTTCGTGTCGAGTCATCATTCCCGTACTGCTAACTAAGCGAGGTCAACGTGCTGGCCAGCCCCCTTTTACCGACGCCATCGATTGATCCTATTGTCATCGGCGCGCGCTTTAATGACAGTTCCGCAGACGCGCGCTCGCCGGCTGCGGTGTCTATCGACAAGCCGCTCGACTGGCGAGGCGTCGCGCAGATCGCGAATGGCGCGACGCTGGTTTTGTCGCCCGGAGCGCGCTCGCGGATCGACCATGCACGCGCGCTCGTCGAGCAGATCGTCGAGCGCCGGATTCGCGCTTATGGCGTGAATACAGGCGTGGGCGCGCTGTGCGACGTGATCGTGTCGCCGTCGGAACAGCGCACGTTGTCGCGCAATATCCTGATGAGTCATTCAGTCGGCGTGGGAGAACCGCTGCGGCGCGAGGAGACGCGGGCGATCATCGCGGCTGCCGTGAATAACTTCGCGCACGGGCATTCCGGCGTGCGGCTCGAACTGGTGGAGCTGCTGGTCACGTTGCTCGACAGCGGCGCAATACCCGAGGTCCCGGCGTTCGGATCGGTCGGTTATCTGAGCCATATGGCGCATATCGCGCTGGTGCTGATCGGCGAGGGTTTTGTCCGCGACGACACCGGCCGCGTGAGCGCCGCCAGCGCGCTGCAGCGGCTGGCGCGTGAACCGCTCGTGCTCGAGGCGAAGGAGGGCTTGAGCGTGGTCAACGGCACGCCTTGTGTAACCGGGCTTGCCTCGTTGGCGCTGGCGCGCACCGAGCGGCTGCTGGAATGGGCCGACACGATCTCGGCGATGTCCTTCGAGAACCTGCGCGGA
Organism: Caballeronia sp. SEWSISQ10-4 2; assembly: GCF_030464885.1. Lineage (GTDB taxonomy): Bacteria > Pseudomonadota > Gammaproteobacteria > Burkholderiales > Burkholderiaceae > Caballeronia. Next base: position 71,172 of record NZ_JALPRJ010000002.1, read on the forward strand.
CAAGCCGCGGCCTTCGATGCCGACTCGCTTGCGCTGCGGATATCGCCGGGATTGTCGGTGGTGGGCGCGCATCTGCGGTCCCTTCTCGCCGATAGCGGCATCATCGCGGCGTCGTTCGGGCGCAGGACGCAGGACCCCTTGAGCTTGCGGACGATTCCCCACGTGCATGGCGCGGCGCGAGACGTGTTCGCGACGACCGCTGACGTGGTGAATCGCGAACTGGCTTCGGTCACCGATAACCCCGTCGTCGCCGGCACGCTCGCCTCGCCGCGAGTGTTTTCCCAGGCGCACGCGGTGGGGGCGTCCATCGGTCTGGCGATGGATAGCCTGAGTACTGCCGTGGCCGAAGTCGCCGCGATGGCGGAACGGCGCATCGACCGGCTGGTGAACCCGCTGGTCAGCGGCTTGCCGGCTTTTCTCGCCGATGGCGGCGGCACGTGTTCCGGTTTCATGATCGCGCAGTACACGGCGGCTTCGCTGGTTGCTCACAACCGCCGGCTCGCCATGCCCGCGAGCCTGGACGGGGGAATTACCTCCGGCTTGCAGGAGGACCATCTGTGTCACGCGACGCCGGCTGCGTTGAAGGCGCTGGAAATCATCGCCAATGCTGAGCGCATATTTGCCATCGAGTTGCTGGCCGCGACTCAGGCGTATGACCTGCAACCTGCTGACGTGTCGCGCGCACCAAAAACCGACGCGGTCTACCGGAGCGTCCGGGCCGTTATCTCTCAATACAGAGATGACCGGCCGTTGGCCGGCGATATTGCCGCGGCCTGGGCGTTCGTCCACGAGGCAAGCCCGGAGTATTGATCGCGTGAGTCTTGTATAGACAGATTCTCCGCTTCCCATAGCCGCCAATTCCGCCGTTTTACGCGGAATTGGCGGCTTTCGCCCCATGTCTGGCGGGCTTTTCATCCCGTTCAAGTAAACCCCTACTTCGAATCGATCTGCCACTGCTTGCGCTTCGATTTGTTTTAATTCAGACTTGTATATACAACTTGCCGACCAAGTTCCATCGCTGCCCAAAACGCCCGCGGAATTGGCTGCAAGATACCGAATGTTCACTATCCCCGTCCGAGGAGTGTTTCGATGAAAAACCACAACCCGCGTCCCCTGCGCGCACCGCGCGGCACTGAGCTTACGTGCAAGAGCTGGCTCACCGAAGCGCCGTATCGGATGCTGCTGAACAACCTCGATCCGGAGGTCGCCGAGAACCCCGACCAGCTCGTGGTCTATGGCGGTATAGGCCGCGCGGCCCGCAACTGGGAATGTCTCGACAAAATCCTCGAAACGCTGCAGCGCCTAGAAAACGATGAATCGCTGCTGGTCCAGTCCGGCAAGCCGGTCGGCGTGTTCAAAACGCATGCTGACGCGCCGCGCGTGTTGATCGCAAATTCGAACCTCGTGCCGAAATGGGCGACGTGGGAGCATTTCAACGAACTCGACCGCAAGGGCCTCTTCATGTACGGCCAGATGACGGCCGGAAGCTGGATCTACATTGGCAGCCAGGGGATTGTGCAGGGGACGTACGAGACTTTCGTCGAAGCCGCGCGGCAGCACTTCAACGGCAGCTGGAAAGGCCGCTGGATCCTGACCGCTGGCCTGGGCGGCATGGGCGGCGCGCAGCCGCTCGCGGCGACGCTGGCGGGGGCGGTTTCGCTGAATATCGAGTGCGACCAGACGCGTATCGACTTCCGTCTGCGTACGCGTTACGTCGATAAACAAGCGAAGGACATCGATCACGCGCTTGAACTGATCAAGCAGCACACCGCCGCTGGCGACGCTGTGTCGATTGCACTCTTGGGCAACGCCGCCGAAGTGCTGCCGGAGCTCGTGCGCCGCGCCAAGACCGGCGATATCAAGCCGGATCTCGTCACCGATCAAACCTCGTCGCACGATCTGATCAACGGTTATCTGCCCGCCGGCTGGAGCCTGGAAAAGTGGCGCGCGGCGTCGCTCGACGCGTCGCAACACGCTGAATTGAAAGCGGCTGCGCAACGTTCCTGCGCCCAGCACGTCCAGGCGATGCTCGATTTCCACGCCATGGGCATCCCGGCCGTGGACTACGGCAACAACCTGCGCCAGGTCGCTTTCGACGACGGTGTGAAGAACGCCTTCGATTTCCCCGGCTTCGTTCCTGCGTACATCCGCCCGCTGTTTTGCGAAGGCAAGGGCCCGTTCCGCTGGGTTGCGCTGTCCGGCGATCCGGAAGATATCTACAAGACCGACGCCAAGCTCAAGGAACTCTTCCCGCACAACGCAGGCATGAACCGCTGGCTCGATATGGCGCGCGACCGCATCGCGTTCCAGGGTCTGCCGGCGCGGATTTGCTGGCTGGGTCTGGGCGAACGTCATGTTGCCGGTCTCGCGTTCAATGAGATGGTGAAGAGCGGCGAGCTGAAAGCGCCGATCGTGATCGGTCGCGATCACCTCGATACCGGTTCCGTCGCGAGCCCGAATCGGGAGACTGAAAGCATGAAAGATGGCACCGACGCCGTGTCGGACTGGCCGCTGCTCAACGCGCTGCTGAACACCGCGGGCGGCGCGACGTGGGTCAGCCTGCATCATGGCGGCGGCGTCGGCATGGGGTACTCGCAACACGCGGGCATGGTGATCGTTGCCGACGGCACCGATGCAGCCCAGAAGCGCCTCGCGCGCGTGCTCGTGAACGACTGCGCGTCGGGCGTGATGCGCCACGGCGACGCCGGCTACGAGCAAGCCATCGAATGCGCGAAGAACTTCGGCCTCGATCTGCCGTTCATCACGACCTGACCATGTCTTCTGCCTTCAGCATTATTCGCGCGGCCGATTTGAAGGCCGTGCCGTGGAAGAACGGCGGCGGCGCGACGCGCGAGATCGCCGCGTCGCCGAAAGGTGCGGCATTCGATGCCTTCGACTGGCGCGTGAGCGTCGCGGATGTATCGGAGGCGGGGGCGTTTTCGGTGTTCGAGGGAATTGACCGCGTGCTGACGTTGATCGAGGGCGCGGAGATGGTGCTCATCGATTCGGCCGGCCCGCGACATGTCCTCGCACGCTGGGATTCGCTCGCGTTCGCGGGTGAAGAAAAGATAACGGCAGAATTGCCGCGCGGTCCAACGCGTGATTTCAACCTGATGTTGAGGCGGGATCGGGTGTCGGGGAGCGTAGTGGTGCGGCGTGAGGCTGAACCGTTGAAAGTGGAGCAGGGCAGTGTCGTGCTGGTCAGCGCGCTTGGGGAGTTCGCGGTGAATGACGAGCGTTTGTTCCAGGGCGATGCGCTTGTTTTAGACGCCGGGCATGGGGGCCAAGTCTTGAACATCGAACCGCTTTCAAAAGGCGCGGTTCTTATCGACGCCCGTATCGTTTCAAAGGGAACGCGGACATGACCGATAACAGCCTGCACATCTGGCGCAACGCGCGTCTCGCGCCTCGTGCGGATCCGGCTGACGTACTGGAAAACGCGGCGATTGTCGTGCGCGATGGGCGTATTGAATGGTTCGGCGCGCAAGGTGACATGCCTGCGAAGTTTGCCGAGGCTGTAGGCCACGACCTCGAAGGACGGATCGTCACGCCGGGTCTCGTCGATTGCCATACGCACCTCGTCTATGCGGGAAACCGCGCGGAAGAATTCGCCATGCGGCTCGAAGGCGTGAGTTACGAAGACATCGCGAAACGCGGTGGCGGCATCGTCTCGACGGTGCGTAATACACGTGCGGCTAGCGAAGACGAACTGTTCGCGCAATCGTTGCGCCGGCTGGATGCGTTGCTCGCCGAAGGCGTGACGGCGCTGGAAATCAAATCAGGTTACGGGCTCGATCTCGCAACCGAACGCAAGATGCTGCGCGTCGCACGGCGGCTGGCGGCGGCGCGGCCAGTGACAATAGCCACGACGTTCCTCGGCGCACACGCGTTGCCCCCGGAATACGCAGGTCGCGCGGATGATTACATCGCCTACGTCTGCAACGAGATGCTGCCGACGCTCGCAGGAGAAGCTCTGGTCGATGCCGTCGATGTGTTCTGCGAGCGCATTGCGTTCACGCTGGAACAGGCGGAGCGCGTGTTCGACGCGGCATCGAAGCTGAGTCTGCCCGTGAAAATGCATGCCGAGCAGTTGTCGCTGATGGGCGGCGCGGCGCTCGCCGCGAAGCATCACGCGCTATCCGCCGATCACCTCGAATTCCTCGACGAAGCCGGCGTTATCGCGATGCGCGAAGCCGGCACCGTCGCCGTGTTGTTGCCCGGCGCGTTCTACTTCATCCGCGAAAAGCAGTTGCCGCCGATAGACCTGCTGCGTCGCCACGGCGTGCCGATCGCGCTCGCCACCGACAGCAATCCGGGGACATCACCCACCACATCGCTGCTGCTGATGCTCAACATGGGCTGCACGCTGTTCCGCTTGTCCGTGGCCGAAGTGCTTGCGGGCGTCACGCGTCACGGCGCCAAAGCGCTCGGTCACGCCGATGTCAGCGGCGAGATCGCCATCGGCGCGAAGGCGGATTTCGTCGCGTGGGATATCGAAACGCTGGCGGAACTGGCGTACTGGAGCGGCCTGGATCGCTGCGCGCTGGTCGTGCGGCACGGCGCCGTGACCGTGGATAAACGAAAATAAGCGGAATACCCCATGACTCGAAACAGCTTGTTTGCCGAACACGCGCGTTTGCAGGACGGCTGGCGTCGTGACGTGCTGCTCGAATGGGACGACCAAGGCACGCTGCTCGCCGTCACGCCGGACAGCATGCAACCGGCTGGCGTGAACAAAGCCAAGGGTCCGGTGCTGGCCGGCATGCCGAATCTTCACTCGCACGCGTTCCAGCGCGCGATGGCGGGCCTCACCGAATATCGTGCAAATCCGACGGATAGTTTCTGGAGCTGGCGCGACCTGATGTACCGGTTTGCCGCGCGCATTTCTCCGGACAGCATTGGCGACGTCGCGCGCTGGCTTTATATCGAAATGCTGAAGGCCGGCTATACGTCGGTCTGCGAATTCCACTACGTGCATCACGCGCCGGACGGCCAGCATTACGCGAATCCCGCGGAAATGGCCGCGCGCGTGGTCGATGCCGCTACGCAAACCGGCATCGGCATGACGATGCTGCCGGTGCTTTATCAATACAGCGGCTTCGGTGAGCGCGAGCCGACGCCGGGTCAGGCGCGTTTCATTCACACGCCTGAAAGCCTGCTCGATGCGCTCGTTTCGTTGCGCAAGGATCAGCCGGAAAACGGCAACTTGCGATACGGCGTCGCGCCGCACTCATTGCGCGCTGTATCGAAGGAAACGCTGGGGCGCATGCTCAGTGGACTCGACCGCGAGTTTCCGGGCGCGCCGGTGCATATCCATATCGCCGAGCAGACGGCTGAAGTCGATGCCTGTCTCGAGACGTTGAAAGCGCGGCCAGTGCGCTGGCTGCTCGATAACTTCGATGTCAACGAACGCTGGTGCCTCGTACACGCCACGCACGTCGATGAAAACGAAGTCCGCGCGATGGCTGCAAGCCGCGCCATCGCGGGCCTGTGCCTGACAACCGAAGCCAATCTCGGCGATGGCATTTTTCCGACGCACGCGTATCTGAACGACGGCGGGAGTTTCGGCCTCGGCTCGGACAGCCATATTGCGGTCGACTGGCGCTCCGAACTGCGCTTGCTGGAATACGGACAACGCCTGACGCGCCGCGAGCGCAACGTGCTGGCATCGAACGAGCAGGCGCACGTCGCTGATCGTCTCTTCGATGCCGCAGTGCTTGGCGGCGCCAGCGCCAGCGGTCGCGCAGTCGGCGTGTTGCAAGCGGGGTGCCGGGCGGATTTCACCGTGCTCGATCCGGATCATCCGGCTATCGCGGGGCATGCACCGGACGCGTGGTTATCGGGCGTGGTGTTTTGCGAACATGGCGAGACGCCGGTGCTCGATGTCAGCGTCGGCGGCAAAATCGTGGTCGAGGCGCGGCGGCATCGCGATGAAGGAGAGGCATTCGGGCAGTATCGAAAGACGCTGGCCGGATTGCTCGAATAAAGGAAATCGTCTGTGACTGATCAAGTTTTCACGTTGAAGCGCGGCAGTGCGCCGCTGCTCATTTCCATCCCGCACGCCGGCACCCGGATTCCCGCCGACATAGCTTCTTCGATGACCCCGATCGCCCGCGAAGTCGATGACACCGACTGGCATCTGGAACGCCTGTACGAGTTCGCCGTGACGATGGGCGCATCTATCCTCGTGCCTGCGAATTCGCGCTACGTGATCGATCTGAACCGCCCGCCCGACGGCGCGAATCTTTATCCCGGACGCGATACAACCGGCCTGTGTCCCGTCGATACCTTCAACAGCGAACCGTTGTACCCGGAAGGCGGTGCGCCTTCGGAGGCGCAGATCGCCGAGCGTCGCGAGAAGTACTGGCGGCCTTATCACGATGCGCTGGCCGAAGAACTGGCGCGTTTGAAAGCGGTGCATGGCAAAGCGTTGATGTGGGAAGCCCATTCCATTCGTTCGCACGTGCCACGTTTCTTCGACGGCAGGCTTTTCGACTTTAACTTCGGCACGGCCGGTGGAGAGAGCGCTGTTGCGGGCCTCGCGGAAAAGCTCGAAGCGATGGTGGTCAAGCAGGGCGCTTACACGGCTGTCGCCAACGGCCGCTTCAAGGGCGGTTACATCACGCGACACTACGGAGCGCCGCAGGAAGGTATTCACGCAGTGCAACTGGAATTGTCGCAGGTGACCTATATGGAAGAAACGCGTCCATACGCATACGACGAAGCTCGCGCCGCCCGGGTCGCACCGTTAATGCGGGATCTGGTGCAGTGTGCGTTGGAGTCGGTGAGTTCGGCGTGATTGCTTGAAAACGCCTGATTCGGATGATGAACGCCGTCTTGGGAGCACTCCTGCATAGCTAAAAAGCCATTTCAACGTGCGTTGAAATGGCTTTTTAGCTTTAACTCAAGCTGTTCTTGTCGCGAGAAACGTTCAAAGTTCTCGCCGTCTTACCACCGACGGCGTCAACACAGTCGGCAGCGCCTTCGGCAACGTCTCCGGCCAGTCGCGGCTGAAATGCAAACCACGACTTTCGCGCCGCGAACACGCGCTCTCGACAATCAGCGAAGCCACGTCTACCAGATTTCGAAGTTCAAGCAGATCGCGGCTCACCTTGAAGTTCGCGTAGTACTCGTGGATCTCGTCGCGCAGCATCGCAATCCGATGCTGGGCGCGCGCAAGCCGTTTATCGGTCCGCACGATACCCACGTAATTCCACATCAGCCGCCGCAACTCATCCCAGTTGTGCGCGACCACGACTTCCTCGTCTGGATCGGAGACGCGGCTTTCATCCCAGGCCGGCAGCGGCGCGTGACCGCTCGCCGCGAAGCCATCCGCTTCCATGGCCTGTGCTGCGGCACGCCCGACCACGAGGCACTCGAGCAGCGAATTGCTCGCCAACCGGTTTGCACCATGCAGACCCGTGCACGACGTTTCGCCGACGGCATAAAGGCCTGTGCGATCCGTGCGGCCCGCGAGGTCGGTGACCACGCCGCCGCAGGTGTAATGCGCAGCGGGCACGACGGGAATCGGCTGTTTCGTGATGTCGATGCCGAACTCACGGCAGCGCGCAAGGATGGTGGGAAAGTGCTCCTGAAGGAACGCTTCCGGCTGATGACTGATATCGAGATACACGCAGTCAATACCGCGCTTCTTGATCTCGAAGTCGATCGCCCGCGCGACGATATCGCGCGGTGCGAGTTCGGCGCGTTCGTCGTGGGCAGGCATGAAACGCGTGCCGTCGGGCAGGCGCAAGATGCCACCTTCGCCGCGCACGGCCTCGGAAATCAGGAATGACTTCGCGTACGGATGGAACAGGCAAGTCGGATGGAACTGGATGAATTCCATGTTCGACACGCGGCAACCGGCGCGCCACGCCATCGCGATGCCGTCGCCGGTCGCGGTATCAGGGTTCGTGGTGTACAGATACACCTTGCCTGCACCGCCGGTCGCAAGCACGGTATGCGGTGCCTCGATAGTGACGGTGCGCCCGCTCGCGAGATCGAGCGCATACAGCCCATGACAGCGATGCCCGGGCAAGCCGAGCCGCTCCGACGTGATCAGGTCGATGGCGTAATGATCTTCGAGGACCGTGATGTTCGGATGATTGCGCACGCGCTCGTTGAGCGTGGTGACCACGGCATGCCCGGTGGCATCGGCGGCGTGAATAATTCGCCGATGACTATGGCCGCCTTCACGCGTCAGATGAAAGCCGAGTTCGGCGGAGAGATCCTTGGTGAAGGGCACGCCTTCGCCGATCAGCCATTCGATCGCAGCACGCCCGTTTTCCACGATGAATCGCGTAGCCGCCTCGTCGCACAAGCCGCCGCCGGCAATCAACGTGTCGCGGACGTGGTTGTCGACGCTGTCCGCGGAGTCGAGCACGGCCGCGATGCCGCCTTGGGCCCAGTCGCTGGCGCCTTCGCTCACGCTGCGCTTGGCGAGGATCGCGACGCGCCGCGTGTCCGCCAGATTCAGCGCCACGCTCAGGCCCGCCAGTCCGCTGCCGATGATTGCTACATCGAAATTCATCCTGCCACGTCTCCGTCTATAGTTGTCCGCCGCGGCTTTCGGGACTCACGCCGGTGGCATGCGGAAAGCCTGGTCGGCAAGGATAACGCGTGGCCACGCAACACGGCCACTTGGCCGTTCGGCCAGTAGGGCGAACGAATCGCGCGGAATAGGTCCGAAAACGGTAGCACAAAAGCAAAAAGCCTCGCGTGAGCGAGGCTTTTTGTGAAGCGGTACAAAAGGAAACGAAGACCTTATTTGATCTTGGTTTCTTTGTATTCAACGTGCTTGCGGACAACGGGATCGAACTTCTTGATCGCCATTTTTTCCGGCATGTTGCGCTTGTTTTTCGTGGTCGTGTAGAAGTGACCCGTGCCTGCGGTCGATTCCAGCTTGATCTTGTCGCGTGCGCCCTTGGCCATGTTCGTGCTCCTTAGACTTCGCCACGTGCGCGCAGATCTGCGAGCACGGAGTCGATGCCGTTCTTGTCAATCAGGCGCAGGCCGGCGTTCGAGAGACGCAGACGGACCCAACGGTTTTCGCTTTCAACGAAGAAGCGGCGATTTTGCAGATTGGGCAGGAAACGACGCTTGGTGCGGTTGTTCGCATGGGAAACGTTGTTGCCGCTCATCGGCCCCTTCCCGGTTACTTGGCATACACGTGCCATGAGAGCACTCCTAATACGCTTTAATTCTGAGTTCGAACGCTAGATGCATTTTGGACCGCTTCGGGCTACCGGAGAGGCTTGCCCGAAATGACCGACACGTTTGCTCGGCTCGGAACAGGTTGGTTGAAAGAAGCAAACCGAGATTCTACCCGCAAAAAACCAGCAAAATCAACTCTTTTTGGTACGGGACGAGGTATCCGGCCATCCCGCAGGGGACGAGTTTCATGAGGTTTTCTGCCTACGCAAGACCATCAGGCGCGGTTTTGCGGTCAATTGGCTATTAAACCCGCGAAAACCCGCGGAACCCGCGTTAATTTGGAAACCAGGCAGAAAGTTAAGCCAGCATCCATCCCTGTCGCGAAAAAGAAAATATCTCGTTCGATGCCACTACAAGATGATCGAGCAGCCGCACATCGATCAGCGCGAGCGAGTCTTGTAGTACGCGCGTCAGGCGGCGGTCGCTTGCGCTCGGCTCGACGCCGCCAGAAGGGTGATTATGCGCGACGATCAGGCTCGCCGCGTTCAATGTCAGCGCCCGTCGCACGATTTCCCGCGGATATACGGCAACGCGTGAAAGCGATCCCTTTGCCGATTCGTCGGCGGTAATCAGGCAATGCTTGATATCCAGGAACAGGGTGACGAACACTTCGTTAGGCCGCGTGCCGATCAGCCACTTCAAATAGTCTTCCACTGCTTGCGGGGCGTCGAGCAACGGCCGCTCGCGGGTTTTCTCCGCCAGCGAACGCTGGCACAGCTCCGAGACAGCCAGCAGCAGCGCCGCCTTGGCCGGGCCGATACCGCCGAACGTGCGTAATTCCGTCGCGGTCGTGCGGAGCACGCCGCGGATTGATTCGAATCGCACGAGCAGATCGCGCGCCGCGTCGACGGAGGTCATGCCCGGGCGGCCCCTATTCAGGAACAACGCGAGAAGCTCGGCATCCGATAGCGTCTGCGCGCCTAGTTATAACAGGCGCTCGCGCGGCCGGTCACGCTTTGGCCAGTCGAGAATGCGCGTGACGGCGGGCTCGACGCGTGGGCGAGGGTTCGTGGCGAGCAGGGCGTCGGCGGGATAGGGCGCATTGTTCTGCACCAGTTCGAGACGGGCGTTCATGTCACGCTCCCGCCCGCGTGGAATTGCGGGAGCCGCGCCGGAGGCGGCAGCTCGCCGGCCTGTTCGCCGTTGCTCCCAAGGATTGCCGGGACGCAGGCCGGGCCATCGCACTGTGGCTTACAATGGAGGTTTCGCGCCTCCCCGAGCGAGCGTCCGGCGGTTTGCCTCGCGAGACCGTTGGCCCCAGCGGTGCGGTGCCGGGGTGCCCAGCAAGCTTTCGCCATGACTGCGTCCTGTCGGGACGCCCGGCCTTTTATCGGACGGCAGGACCGGCTGAGAAGGTAATTAAGGCTTTTACTGCTACCACGATCAAACATGAGCATCATTGATATCTCCGAGGTGAAACCCGGTTCGCATGTCACGCTTCATTACCGGCTTGCGCTCGAGGACGGGGCGGACATTGTCAGCACGTTCGCTGACAAACCCGCCACGCTGTTATTAGGCGCCGGTCATCTTGCGCCGCCGCTCGAAGACATTCTGCTGGGTCTGAAGGTGGGCCACCACTCGACCTTTCGGCTGATGCCCGGTCAGGCGTTTGGTCCGCGCAACCCGGAAATGCTGCAATGGGTGTCGCTGGCCACGTTGCGCGAGAACGCGATGATCGGCGAGAATTTTGCTCCCGGCGACCTCGTCGAATTCAACGCACCGGGCGGTGGCCGTTACGCAGGCGTGCTCAAGGAGGTTGGCGAGACCTCCGCGCTGTTCGATTTCAACCATCCGCTTGCCGGTCAGGCGCTGGCGTTCGAAGTGAAAATCATCGGAATTCTGTAGCCATGAGCTCCACTGACACCCTTCTCGATGTCGAAATTCTTCTCGCCCAGCCGCGTGGTTTTTGCGCGGGCGTCGATCGTGCAATCGAAATAGTGGAGCGGGCAATCGCGCTGTTCGGCGCGCCCATCTACGTGCGCCACGAGATCGTGCACAACGCTTATGTGGTCGAGGACTTGCGCAAGAAAGGCGCAGTGTTCATCGAAGATCTGGCGGACGCGCCGGAAGGCAGTACGCTGATTTTCAGTGCACACGGTGTGTCGAAGGCGGTGCGCTCGGAGGCGGAAACCCGCGGCTTGCGGGTGTTCGACGCCACCTGTCCGCTCGTGACCAAAGTGCACATGGAAGTGGCGAAGATGCGCCAGGACGGCTTCGATATCGTGATGATCGGGCACAAGGGCCATCCTGAAGTGGAAGGCACCATGGGGCAGAGCGGCGAAGGCATGCATCTGGTGGAGGATATCGAGGACGTGGAAGCGCTCGCGCTCACCGATCCCGATCGCATTGCGTACGTCACGCAAACCACGCTTTCAGTCGACGATGCGTCCGAGATCATCAACGCTCTGAAGTCCAAATACCCGTCGGTGAAAGAGCCGAAGAAGCAGGATATCTGCTACGCCACGCAGAATCGCCAGGACGCGGTGAAGTTTCTCGCGCCCCAATGCGACGTCGTGATCGTGGTGGGCAGCCCGAATAGCTCGAATTCAAGCCGACTGCGCGAAGTGGCCGAGAAGCGCGGCATCCCTGCCTATATGGTGGATTCGCCCACGCAGATCGATCCGAAATGGGTGGAAGGGAAAAAGCGCATCGGTGTAACGGCGGGTGCGTCGGCGCCGGAAGTGCTGGCGCAGGCCGTGATCGCGCGGCTGCGGGAGCTGGGCGTGCGCAACGTGCGGCCGCTGGAAGGGATCGAGGAAAAGGTGTCGTTTCCGCTGCCGCGTGGTCTGACGCTGCCGGCAGAGTGATGCAATGAGTGATGCAATGTGCGGGAAGCGTCCTTCGCCGCAGAAATAGAACCTGACGCAGTAGAAATAAAGGTCGTTCCAACTCACGTTGGCGCGGCCTTTTATTTTGTCGTGGTCGCGACCAGGCGAACAGGGCTCTACGCGAAGGTCCGGATTGACCCGTCGATTCTGCAATTGCACCATGAAGGTGCTTTTCTCGAAGCAAGCGCTGGAGCCGCTGCAACGCATCGGTGTTTACCCACGATGTCAACCGATGGTGCAACTTACGCATCGACGCGAGGCGCAACCGGGTTGCTCCAAGGCCTTCACCAGAGGCCAAAGAGAGGGTTGCAATGGAGGAAAACCCCTGTCGCTGAACAATATTGCACGTCTCAAAAACCGAGTTACAATGCGCGCGTTCCAAGCCGGATGGGCTGGAAACATCAGCTTTTCGAGGCGCCGGAGACCTACTGAATGCGAATGAAGTTTGCTTACGCCGTGACCATCGCGGCCGCGGTTGCGATGGCAACGGCGTGCGGCAAAAAGAGTGAGAACGAGCCGGCCGCGGGGGCATCGGCGGTGCCGGAAGCATTGGCGAGTGGTGCGGGGAGTGCGGCGGCTGCGCCGGCATCGGCGGCTTCAGTGGCCGCGGCATCTGCGCCGGCACCGGCCAGCAACGCGACGGTCGTCAAGATCGGCCACGTCGCGCCGCTCAGCGGACCGCTGGCTCATCTCGGGCAGGACAATGAAAACGGCGCGCGGCTGGCCATCGAGGAGATCAGCGCGCAGGGGTTGACCATCGACGGTCACGCGATCCATCTCGAACTGGACGCACAGGACGATGCCGCCGATCCCAAAAAGGGTATTGCAGTGGCGCAGCAACTGGTGGCGGATCACGTGGTGGCCGTCGTCGGGCATTTGAATTCGGACGTATCGATACCGGCATCGAAGATCTACAGCGACGCGAACGTGGCGCAGATCTCGGGGGCGACGACCAGCCCGGCGTTTACCCAGCAAGGTTACAAAACGACGTTCCGCGTGGTGCCGACGGACGCGCGCCAGGGGCCGGTGCTCGCGACCTATGCGCTCAAGACGCTGCGCGCGAAAAAGATCGTGGTCGTCGACGACGCCAGCCTCTACGGCCGGGGTCTCGCGAACGAGTTTGCGAAGGCGGTGGTAGCGGGCGGCGGCCGGATCGCGGGCCACGAAGTGACGAGCGAAAAGGCCAAGGACTTCAAGGCGATACTGAACAAGATCAAGCGCGTCCAGCCGGACGTGGTGATGTTCGGCGGCATGGACGTGACTGGCGGACCGTTTGCGAAGCAGGCAGCGGCGCTTGGCCTGAAGGCAAAGATTCTTGGCGGCGACGGCGTGTGTACCGCCGACCTGGCCACGCTCGCGGCCAACGCGGCGCCGAACGTAGTGTGCTCGGAACTGGGCGTGGACGCATCGAAGCTGGACAAGGGCGGGGATTTCGCGCAGCGCTACGAAGCTCGTTTCCATTTACCGGTCCAGAGCTATGCGCCGTTCACCTATGACGCCGTGTACGTGATCGTTGACGCCATGAAGCGGGCGAATTCGATAGAAGCGCCCAAGGTGCTGGCCGCGATTTCGTCGACGGATTTCAACGGCCTGACGGGTCACATTGCATTCGATGACAAAGGTGATTTGAAAGGCGGCGGTGCGATCACGCTAATCGATTTCAAGGATAACAAGAAGAACGTCATTGACGTCATTACGCCGTAAACCCTGTGCTGCAACGCCGCGCGGCGAATGCACACCGGGTTGCGCAACCCCTCGATACGTAGTCACTTTCGGACGTTTTAGAGTTTTTTTTCAAGTAGGCGCGGTGCGGTTGCGTTTTTTTCTTCCCTTCGGTTTATCGGCCAGCGATAAAGCGTAAATCTAGTCGCACGGGCTAAGGAGCCTTCAATGGATATCTTCATCCAGCAGATTCTCAACGGGCTGGTGCTAGGCAGCGTCTACGCCATCATCGCGTTGGGTTACACGATGGTGTACGGGATTCTCGGCATCATCAACTTCGCTCATGGTGACGTGCTGATGGTCGGCGCAATGGTCGCGCTGTCCGCCATCGGTGTCATGAGCAATCACTTTCCGGGCATGCCCCACGCGCTGATGCTGGTCATCGCGCTATTGGTCGCTGCAGTCGTTTGCTCGGTGGTCGGCTACACCATCGAACGCGTGGCTTACCGGCCTTTGCGCAAAGCACCGCGCCTCGCGCCGCTGATCACGGCTATCGGCGTATCGATTCTTCTCCAGACGCTGGCCATGATGATCTGGGGCCGTAATCCGCTGGCCTTCCCGCAACTGCTTCCGACCGATCCGATCAACGTGATCACCGCGACCGCCGACCGTCCGGGCGCCGTCATCTCGATGACGGAAATCGTGATCATCGTGGTGGCGTTCATCGTGATGGGCGGTCTGCTGCTGCTTGTGCACAAGACGAAACTCGGCCGCGCGATGCGCGCCATCGCCGAGAATCCGGGCGTCGCGAGCCTGATGGGGGTGAACCCGAACTTCGTGATCTCCGCGACCTTCATGATCGGCTCCGCGCTCGCCGCGCTCGCCGGCGTGATGATCGCCTCCGAATACGGCAACGCGCACTTCTACATGGGTTTCATCCCCGGCTTGAAAGCGTTCACGGCCGCGGTGCTGGGGGGTATCGGCAACCTGGGCGGCGCGATGGTGGGCGGCGTGCTGCTCGGCCTGATCGAACAGCTTGGGGCCGGGTATATCGGCAATCTGACAGGCGGTGTGTTCGGCAGTAACTACCAGGACGTGTTCGCGTTCATCGTGCTGATCGTCGTACTGGTGTTCCGTCCGTCCGGCCTGCTCGGCGAACGTGTCGCAGATCGCGCTTAAAAAGGGGAGACCAAGCATGACTTCAATTCAACCGATCGAGCCGTCGACCACGCTCATCCCTGAAAAAAAGACCGCGAAAAACTACGCCGTCACGGTGCTGGTTGCCGCGCTCGTGGTTCTCGCGCCAATGCTGATTGGCGCGGCCGGTGGCAATTACTGGGTCCGCGTACTCGACTTCGCCATGCTGTACGTGATGTTGGCACTCGGCCTGAACGTGGTGGTGGGTTTCGCCGGGCTGCTGGACTTGGGCTACATCGCGTTCTACGCAGTGGGCGCTTACGTGGCTGCGTTGCTGTCTTCGCCGCAACTGACCACGCAGTTTGCGTGGATCGCGCAGCTGTTCCCCAACGGCCTGCATACCCCGATCTGGGTCATCGTGCCCTGCGCGATGGCGCTGGCGGCCACGTTCGGCGTGCTGCTCGGTGCGCCGACGCTGCGTCTGCGCGGCGATTACCTCGCTATCGTGACCCTGGGCTTCGGGGAAATCGTCCGGATCTTCATGAATAACCTGGATCGTCCGGTCAATATCACCAACGGACCGAAGGGGATTACCGGTATTGATCCGGTGAATGTGGGCGGCTTCAGTCTCGCGCAGACGCACGAATTCCTCGGTTTCAAGTTTCCGACCGTGTACCT
Organism: Caballeronia sp. SEWSISQ10-4 2; assembly: GCF_030464885.1. Taxonomy (GTDB): domain Bacteria; phylum Pseudomonadota; class Gammaproteobacteria; order Burkholderiales; family Burkholderiaceae; genus Caballeronia. Next base: position 86,690 of record NZ_JALPRJ010000002.1, read on the forward strand.
GTATTACTACCTGTTCGTGCTGTGTTCGTTGTTCGTGATCTTCGTCTGCGTACGCTTGCAGCATTCGCGTATTGGCCGTGCGTGGGCCGCGATCCGCGAAGACGAAATCGCCGCGAAGGCGATGGGTATCAACACTCGCAACGTGAAGCTGCTGGCCTTCGCAATGGGCGCGTCGTTCGGCGGTTTGTCGGGCGCGATGTTCGGTGCGTTCCAGGGGTTTGTATCGCCGGAATCGTTCACGTTCTGGGAATCGGTCGTGGTGCTGGCGTGCGTGGTGCTCGGCGGCATGGGCCACATTCCAGGCGTGATTCTCGGCGCGGTATTGCTCGCCGTGTTCCCCGAGTTCCTGCGCTCGACCATGGGCCCGTTGCAGAACTTCATCTTCGGTCATGAGATCGTCGATACGGAAGTCATTCGCCAGTTGCTCTACGGCCTCGCGATGGTGCTGATCATGCTGTATCGCTCGGAAGGCCTGTGGCCGTCACCGAAACACGAAGACAAGATCGCAAAAATTGCGAAACGCGCTGGCAAGAAGCCGGTGCGCGCCTGATCGCCACAGCGGAGAAAACACAATGAGCGATAAACCCATTCGACTGTCCGTGAAGGGCGTGAACAAGCGCTTCGGCGGCTTGCAGGCACTGGCCGAAGTCGGCCTTCAAATCAAGGAAGGCGAAATTTATGGCCTGATCGGCCCGAACGGGGCGGGCAAGACCACGTTCTTCAACGTGATCACAGGCCTGTACACCCCGGATTCGGGCGAGTTCATACTCGACGGCACGCCTTACACGCCGACCGCCGTGCACCAGGTGGCGAAGGCGGGCATTGCGCGCACCTTCCAGAACATTCGCCTGTTCGGCGGCATGACGGCGCTGGAGAACGTGATGGTCGGACGCCACGTGCGCACGAAACACGGCTTGGTCGGCGCGGTGCTGCAGACGCCGTCGGAGCGTCGGGAAGAGAAGGGCATCAAGGAGCGCGCGCTGGAGTTGCTCGAGTATGTGGGCGTGCTGCAATACGCGGACTACACATCGCGCAATCTGTCGTACGGACACCAGCGCCGTCTGGAAATCGCGCGGGCGCTCGCCACCGATCCGAAGCTGCTCGCACTCGATGAACCCGCCGCCGGCATGAACGCGACGGAAAAGGTCGAGCTCACGCGTCTGCTCGACAAGATTCGCAGCGACGGCCGCACCATCTTGTTGATCGAACACGATGTGAAACTGGTGATGGGATTGTGCAACCGGATGACGGTGCTCGATTACGGCAAGGTGATCGCCGAGGGTCTGCCGCAGGACGTGCAGAAAGATCCGAAGGTGATCGAGGCTTATCTCGGGGCAGGGGTTCACTGATGGCTACGACCAATGGCGCGAACGGCGCAGCAATGTTGAAGATCAAGGGGCTGCAGGTCAGCTATGGCGGCATTCACGCCGTCAAGGGCGTGGATCTGGAAGTCGGCAAGGGCGAACTCGTGACGCTGATCGGCGCGAACGGCGCAGGCAAGACGACCACGATGAAAGCCATCACGGGCCTGAAGGCGTATTCGGCTGGCGATATTGAGTACATGGGCCAGTCGATCAAGGGTGTGCCGTCGCATGAATTGCTCAAGCGCGGCCTCGCGATGGTGCCGGAAGGGCGGGGCATCTTCGCGCGCATGTCGATTCTTGAAAACATGCAGATGGGCGCGTATTTGCGTAGTGACAACGACGAGATCCAGAAAGACACCGACCGCATGTTCGGCTTCTTTCCGCGGCTGAAGGAGCGGGCGTCGCAGTATGCGGGCACGCTGTCGGGCGGCGAACAGCAGATGCTGGCGATGGCGCGGGCTTTGTTGTCGCGCCCGAAGCTGTTGCTCCTCGACGAACCATCGATGGGTCTCTCGCCGATCATGGTCGAGAAGATCTTCGAGGTGGTGCGTGAGATCTCGGGCGAAGGTTTGACGGTGTTGCTGGTGGAGCAGAACGCGCGGCTGGCGTTGCAGGCAGCGAATCGCGGATACGTGATGGATTCGGGTCTGGTCACCATGTCGGGTGATGCCAAGACCATGCTCGACGACCCGAAGGTTCGGGCGGCTTACTTGGGTGAATGAGTGGGCGAGTGACGCAGCGCCGATGAATGAAAAAGCCGCATGCCTTTGAGGGGCATGCGGCTTTTTTAATGCCGCTGTTTAAAGCCGTTTGCCGAAGCTGACGACTTCATCCATCTGGTATCCGAGCTTCGCGTAAAACCCCTGCGCCTCGGGCTTGTTCGCCATGATTTGCAGATTGAGCTTCGGACATCCGATGGAGGCAAGCGCGCGTTCCGCATGTTCGACCAGCGCGCGGCCATAACCCTTCCCGCGCTGATCTTCAGCCACCGCAAGCGAATACAGCCATCCGCGATGCCCGTCGTAACCCGCCATCACGGTGCCGATCAGACGCTCGTTCAACAAGCCGACGAAGAACAACTCAGGCTGCATCGCGAGCTTGTTTCGAATCGATAACCGCGGATCGCGTTGTGGTTTGCCAGGCGTGGCGTATTCGGGAAACGCTTGCACCCAGAGCGCGAGCACCGCCTGGGTGTCGCGCTCATCGAAGACCCGGATGATCACAGCGCGTCCAGCACGGAGCGCAGCATCGACATCATCTGGTCGATCTCGTCGGTCGTTACATTCAGCGCGGGCATGAAGCGCAGCAGATTCGGCCGCGCTGCATTCAGAAGCAGACCGTCCGGTCCCATGTCGCGCGCCATTTCAACGATCTTCGGCCCGTTGTCGTTATTGAGCAGCAATGCGCGCAGCAGACCTTCGCCACGTTCGCCGTTGAAACCGCGTTCTTCCGAAAGCTGCAGTAGCTGAGCCTTCAGATATTCGCCGCGTTCACGCACGCCCTCGAGAAAACCCGGCGCGGTCAGTTGCGAAATCACTGAGTAGCCCACGGCCGTCGTCAGCGGATTGCCGTTATACGTGCCGCCCTGATCGCCGGGTTCAAAGCACGCGACTTCTTTGGTCGACAGCAGCGCTGCCAAAGGCACGCCGCCGCCAATCCCCTTGCCCAGCGTCATGATGTCCGGCTCCACGCCTGACAACTCATACGCGAACAAGGTCCCGGCACGGCCGCAACCGCTTTGCACTTCATCGACGATCATCAGCAAATTGTGTTTCTTCGTCAGCGCGCGCAACGCCTGCATGAACTCGCGCGTTGCCGGGATCACGCCGCCTTCGCCTTGAATCGGCTCGAGCATCACGCCGACGGTTTTATCGGTGATGAGTTTTTCCACCGATGCAATGTCGTTCAGGTCGGCCTTCGGAAAACCGGGCACTTGCGGTGCATAAATGGTGTCCCAGCCCGGCTTGCCGCTCGCTGACATGGTGGCCAGCGTGCGCCCGTGGAAGCTGTGATCGAAGGTGATGATCTCGTACGCGCCGCCCTTGAACTTCTTGCCCCACTTGCGCGCGAGCTTGATCGCGCCTTCGTTGGCTTCCGCGCCGCTGTTGGCGAAGAACACTTTGTCGAAGCAGCTGTTCGCGGTCAGCAAACCGGCGAGCTTGGCCATCGGCGCGTTGTAGAAAGCCGGCGACGGGTTGATCAGCGTGCGGGACTGCTTGTCCATGGCTTCGATCATGCCGTCGTTGCAATGACCGAGACTGTTCACCGCCCAGCCCTGGATGAAGTCGAGGTATCGCTTCTCGTTGTTGTCGTAGAGCCAGGAACCCTTGCCGTGCGTGAACACGATCTCAGGACGGTTCGTGATGAACATCAGCGATTCAACGGGATACTCTTGGAAATTCATGACGGCGGGCTCCACGAAAACAGCAAGGGAAAAAGGCGGTGGGATAAAAAACCGAACCAACAATGCAAAAAGCCACGGAATTCCGTGGCTTCATAGTGTCGAAGTGTGCGCTGATTCGAAAACTCAAGCGCCAATCCCTGACCAGCCAGCGGCATCCCTAGGGAAGCGACGAGCTGCGACGTCGAAGAGTGGCGTAAATTTTGAGCATTCGCGAAGAATACGACACGAAGTTCCTGCGTGTAAACCATGGCGGCCCGATTTTTGTCGAGCCGCCACACTCATCGGCTAAATCGCGGCTAAACCGGATTGGCGAGATCTGCCGCGCTGGTGAACGAGTCGGCGTAGAACTCGTCGTCAGGCAAGCGGTGATGGCTCGTGAAATCGCGCTGGGCGGATTCCACCATCACTGGCGCGCCGCACGCGTACACCTGATACGCGCTCAAGTCTGGCAGATCTTCAATGACAGCACGATGAACAAAGCCCGTGCGCCCCGTCCACGCGTCGCTTGCATCGGGTTCCGACAACACCGGCACGAACGAGAAGTTGGGCACGTCCTTCGCCCATTGTTCGGCGAGATCCATCATGTACAGATCTTGTTTGCGGCGGCCGCCCCAATAGAGCGTCATCGGCCGGTTCAGGTTCTTGAACACCGCATGTTCGATAATCGCCTTGATCGGCGCAAAGCCGGTGCCGGACGCGAGCAGCACGATTGGCTTCTCCGAATCTTCGCGCAGGAAGAAGGTGCCGAGCGGGCCTTCGAAGCGCAGGATGTCGCGCTCTTTCATGGCGCCGAACACGTGGTCCGTGAACGTGCCGCCGGGCATATGGCGAACGTGCAGCTCGATCGGGCCTTCGTGATGCGGCGGGCTTGCCATCGAATAGCTGCGGCGCTTGCCGTCTTTCAGGATGAATTCGATGTACTGTCCGGCCAGGTACTGCAGCCGTTCGTTGGCAGGCAATTGCAGCCTCAATTCCACAACGTCGGCCGCCTTGCGTTCCAGCGCGTTCACGCGGCAAGGCAGCTTCTTCACCTGGATATCGCCGACGCCTGCCACTTCGCGCACGTCGACGACCAGATCGCCCTTGGCCGTCGCGCAGCAGAGCAATGCCATGCCGCGGGTTTTTTCGTCGTTGGACAACGCCGACGACGAATGCGGCGCCTGCTCGACTTCGCCGGAGACGACCGTGCCTTTGCATGATCCACAGGCTCCGTTCTTGCAGCCGTAGGGAAGCCCGATGCCCTGGCGCAATGCGGCGAGCAGCACCGCTTCGTCGGGTTCTACTTGGAACTGCCGGCCGCTTTGCCGGAGCGTAACGTTGAAAGCCATAGATCCTGGATGAGTTGGGGTGAAACAAATGCCAAAGCTGTCGCGGCTACAATCGACAGCATGATCGCCACTCGAAAACTACGCCGCGCACGTGTGCTGATTGCCGGTTGCGGCGATGTCGGCCTGCGTTGCGTGCCGCTTCTCGCACTCCGTGCCGCCGCGCCTCGCGTGATCGCACTTTCAAGCCAGCCCGCGCGCATGACCGAACTGCGCGCAGCCGGCACGACACCGTTGATCGGCGACCTGGACGAGCGCCGCAGTTTGCGACGGCTGGCCGGTCTCGCATCGACCGTGCTGCATCTGGCGCCGCCCCAGAAAGCCGGCGACGACGACACCAGGACCCGCGCGCTGATTGCCGCTTTGAGCGCGCCGCGACGGTCTGTTGCGCGCGCTGCGACCGGCGCGGTTGCCCGTCAGCGAGCGTGGCGCGGATGGTTTCGCGCGACCTTCAAGAGCAGCAAGCCAGCGGGCGCGAATACGCGCGCTAAAGCCATAAAAAGAGCGCCTATTGTACCCGACCGGGTTTCGGGCGCCGCCGCGCGCAAGTGGCCGATACGCGTGGTTTACGCGAGCACCTCCGGGGTTTATGGCGATTGTGGCGGGGCGTGGATCGATGAAACTCGGCCGGTGCGGCCGGACAACGCGCGTGCGAAACGGCGGGTATCGGCGGAAACGCAATTGCGCCGGGCCACGCGACGCGGCGTGTTGAACGCATCGATTGTGCGGATTCCCGGCATTTACGCCGGCAACCGGCTGCCGCTCGCAAGACTGCAAAAGGGGACGCCTGCTCTGGCGCCCGCCGACGATGTCTACACCAACCATATCCACGCCGACGATCTTGCGGCCATTCTCGTGCTCGCGATCCGGCGGGCGCGGCCGCAGCGTGTGGTGCATGCATCGGACGACAGCGAATTGCGCATGGGCGAGTATTTCGACCGTATCGCCGATGCGTTCGGTTTGCCGCGCGCCCCCCGCGTTTCACGTGAGCAAGCGGAGGCGCAGCTCGAGCCGATGATGCTCTCGTTCATGCGTGAATCGCGACGTCTGCAGAACACCCGGCTGCGAAACGAAATGCGTTATACGCTGCGCTATCCGAGCATCGACGACTTCTTGCGCGAGGCGCAGATTGATCCAGCCGTCACATCAATACCGGCAGCGTCTCCAGCAGGATGAAGCACAGCAAAGCCCCGATTAGCGCACCGATCAGGTTGGGTTGATAGCGGTGACGCAGATGCATTGTCACGAGCAATCCAGCGATAAACAACACGCTGATCGCCACGAACGCAATCATTGCAATGGTCATGTGAGTGGCCATGATGGCCCTCCTGCTTCTTTTAATAGTCGTGTAATGAGTATAGTTTTACGTCGTAAGAAAGACATGCTGCATCGCACAGGGGTTTTCCCGGGCGGTGGCGAAATTGTTCTACAGTGCGAACGAATCGATAAATTCCGATACATCGGCGAGCACCGTCGAGTGCCCGCGCAGCGTAACGGCGAGTGCCGACACTATTCGGATATGGCCCACGCCGTCGTAGTGTTTCACTTCCACCCGGTCGCCGTGTTGCCGCAAAACCGCCGCTAACCGGTCGGTGTTGCCTGGATCGACTACGTGATCGTCGGTGCCGGCGGCAAGGAACATAGGCGGCTCGTGGCCGGTGACGAAATTGATCGGCTGGCTCTCGGCGCGCGTACTCGCCGGAAATACATCGAGCAGCGTGCGGTCCTTGATCGGCAGGAAATCATAGGGTCCAGCTAAACCGATCACGCCGCGCAAGTCGGCTTTCGACATCGATTGCGAAGCGAGATAACGCGGATCGGTGGCGATTAGCGCAGCGAGATGCGCACCCGCCGAATGCCCCATTACAAAGAGCCGCGCCGGATCACCGCCGAATTCATGCGCGTGATCGCGAGTCCAGCGAACGGCGGCCGCGGCGTCATCGACAAAACCCGGGAACGCCGTTTCCGGATAGGTGCGGTAGTCCGGCATCACCGCCACGTACCCACGTGAGGTCAACGCCTGCGCAACAAACAGATAATTGCCACGATCCCCGTTCTGCCAGCTTCCGCCGTAAAAGAACACGACAACCGGCCGCGTCTCACCACGTACAACGGGCGCGGTGGGAACGTAGACATCGAGTGCCTGACGCGGATCGCTTCCGTACGCGATACCCAGCGTCTTTCGGTAGCCGGCCGACGGAATCGTGGCGTTCAAAAGTTTGACGGGGCTGCAGGCGGCGAGTGCCGCTGCGCCCAGACTGGCAAGACCGAATGTCACGATGCGGCGTTTTTGTTGTGCGGGCATAGGTGTCGAAAAGCAATGGATGCCACGTTCTACGCTTGAAGCGCCCGGATGGATGCAGCGCGCTTTGGTACGACGTTAAACCCTGCGCGGTTGTGGCTCCGCTCGCTGTCGCACGAATGACATCGGAAGCGCGCTCGTGTGGCCACGCAAGCCAGTCAGCTTTGCCGCAACATGGCCAGGTCTGCATCGTCGAGCCATCGCCACTGACCTTCGTCCAGATCCTCAGGCAGACCAAAACCGCCGATGCGCTCCCGATGCAACTTCTCCACCCGGTTTCCCGCCGCCGCGACCATCCGTTTCACTTGGTGATACTTGCCTTCGAGCACCGAAAGCTCGAGCACATGTTCATCGCGCTGCTTGGCGCCGACGGCCGTAATGGGCTGCGCTTCGCCGTGCAGCAAGACGCCCTCGCGCAGTGCCGAGAGCTGGGCGTCGTCGAGAGGATGGCGCGTGGTCGCGAGATAAACCTTCGGCACCTTGCGTTTCGGCGACGTGAACGCATGCACGAACGCGCCGTCATCGGAGAGGAGCAGAAGGCCGGTCGTGTCCTGATCGAGACGGCCTACACATTGCACGCCGCGCTCGGTCAACTGCGGCGGCAAGAGGTGAAAGACGCTCAGATGATGCTGCGGATCGCGTGAGCACTCGTAGCCCGGAGGCTTGTTGAGTACCAGATAGGCTTTTTCCCGATAGCGCCACGTGGCGCCATCGACTTGAAACTCGAACGAGGGGAGCGCATCGGGCGTAATTTCCGTCGCTGGATCAGTGCAGGGCGAGCCGGCGATGGACACGCGCTCATCCGCTACCAGCGCGCGGCATTGGCGGCGTGAGCCGAAGCCCTGCGTGAAGAGAATGCGTTCGAGATCCATCGGGCGGTTCTTGGCTCAGGCAGAGAGGAGGACGGGCGCACATTCTAGCAACCGGTGCGCTTGAGCCTCCGCTTCCGTCTCGTGCGGCCGCTTTGGCATCGTGTACTTGCCGGTCCGGAGCCCCGATGTCGGCCATTCGTAAAGCAGGTCGATTAAGGTTTTTTCATCATTGACCCTCGGCATCGCGTTTATGCTTTTCGCTTTAAGCCATTGCACACGTATGACGAAAGGGCGCCGATAACCCGGCATCCGATCGACCACTCCGATTCCTCTTTTCACCCAAGGAGCAGGACATGGCACGAAACACGGTTGCGGAATTTTTGGCAAAAACCCTGGCGGCAGCAGGCGTCGAACGTATCTGGGGCGTCACCGGCGACAGCCTGAACGGACTCGCCTACAGCCTTGACGAGGTCGGCTCGATCCGGTGGATGCATACCCGCCACGAGGAAGTCGCCGCGTTCGCGGCAGGCGCCGACGCGGCATCGACCGGAAAGCTTGCGGTGTGCGCCGGCAGTTGCGGCCCGGGCAACCTGCACCTCATCAACGGTTTGTACGACTGTCACCGGAACCAGCAACCGGTGTTGGCGATCGCGGCGCATATCCCGTCGTCGGAGATCGGCTTGGGCTACTTTCAGGAGACCCATCCGACCGCGCTCTTCAAGGAATGCAGCCATTACGTCGAACTGGTGTCGAGCGCCGCTCAGTTTCCCCGCGTGCTCGCCCGCGCGATGCGCACGGCGATCGAAGAGCGCGGCGTCGCGGTCATCGTGCTGCCCGGTGACGTTGCGTTGAGCGAAGCGCCTGCCGAATTGCCGAGCTGGTCCGCAACGGGGCCGTCGACCATCCTGCCCTCGGACATCGATATCGACCGGCTCGCGGCCATGCTGAACGAGTCGGAAGCGGTGACGCTGATGTGCGGCAGCGGCACCGCGGGCGCGCACGACGAAGTGGTGGCGCTCGCCGACGTGCTCGGCGCACCGGTCGTCCACGCGATGCGCGGCAAGCAGTTCATCGAATGGGACAATCCGTATGACGTCGGCATGACGGGTCTGATCGGCTTCAGTTCCGGCTATCACGCGATGATGTCGTGCGACACGCTGCTCCTGCTCGGCTGCGATTTCCCCTACCGGCCGTTCTATCCCACCGATGCCAGGATCATCCAGATCGACTGGCGCGGCTCGAAGCTGGGCTCGCGCGCGCCGCTCGCGCTGGGGCTAGTCGGCACGGTCAAGGAGACGGTCTCAGCGGTCCTGCCGAAGCTCACGCGCAAGGCGGGCCGCAACTTCATCGATACCGCCCGCAAGCACTATGCATCGGCGAGAAAAGGGCTCGACGAACTCGCCACGCCGTCGGGTCCGGGCAGGCCGATTCATCCGCAGTATCTGACCCGGCTGATCGACGAAGCCGCCGCCGAAGACGCCATTTTTACCGCCGATGTCGGCACGCCGACGGTCTGGGCCGCCCGTTACCTCACGATGAACGGCAAGCGCCAGCTTCACGGCTCGTTCAACCACGGTTCCATGGCGAACGCGATGCCGCAAGCGCTAGGCGCGCAGGGCGCGAATCCGGGGCGTCAGGTGATCTCGCTGTCGGGCGACGGCGGGCTATCGATGCTGCTTGGCGACTTGCTCAGCGCCCGCCAGCTCGATTTGCCGATCAAAGTGGTGGTTTATAACAACAGTCTGCTCGGCTTCGTTTCGATGGAGCTGAAGGCCGCCGGTTATCTGGATACCAACGTCGATCTCGCGAAAACCGACTTCGCGGCCATTGCCCATGGCGCGGGCATTTTCAGCATCCGGGTGGAGGAATCCGAGGATATTGCCGAGGCGCTGCAAAAGGCCTTGGCTTACCCCGGGCCGGCGCTCGTGGACGTGGTGACATCCAGGCACGAGCTGGCCATGCCGCCAAAAGTGGAACTGGCGCAGGCGAAGGGATTCAGCCTTTACATGCTGCGCGCGATCCTGAACGGTCGCGGCGACGAAATCGTTGAATTGGCGAAAACCAATTTTCGATAGGAATCCGCTGTCGATAGGAATGTGCTGAATTCGTTGAAATTCTCAGCATTTCGAACAACAATGCGATGCTGCAATCGATTCATCACTCCAGGGAGATTTGGCAAATGAAGAAGTTCTCGCAAATTGCAATGGTTGGCGCGCTCGCTTTCGCGTTCGCGGGCGCAGCAATGGCTCAGTCGGGTGGCGGCGGTTCGAAGACGGACACCAGCAAGCCTGCTGTAAGCCCCACGCAACCGAAGCCGCACCTGCCGCACTTCAAACATCATAAGAAAGCAGCATCGGAAACGGGCGGCACGACGTTGCATCAGCAAGACAAGGCATCGCACCTGAAGGGCGCCTCGGCTGCAGCAGCCGCGTCGGCCATGGGCACGAACGATAAGGGCGCACCGCAGTAAGCGGCTCAGCCTGGCAGCAAGGCGCGCGGGGCGACAAGCTTCGTGCGCGGGATGCGGCGGCACGTGCAAGCGTGCCGCCGAATTGTTTTTGGGCGGCAGAACGTTAAGTGCGCCTCGTCCCGCGCGTATTCATCACATCACATTACATCTCGCCGCGCACGCACTGCAGCGCGCAATCCACCAGGCCGCGGATCAGCCGGTCACGCACCGACGCCCGTTTCCAGAGCACGCCGAAGCGGCGCGGCTCCGATTCCATCGGCAAGCTGAGCCGGGCGATGCGCAATGCGCTCGTCATCGGCGAGGCGACATCGGGGGCAAGAGACACTCCCAGCCCGCAATCCACCATCATCGCGATGGCTGCGAGCGAACTCAGCTCGAAACGCTCGTTCGGCACGATGCCGACGCGCCTCAGATACCGCTCAGCCTCCTTGCCGCCGGCCAGCGACCGGTCGTAGCGGATCAATGGCTCGCGCGCGAGCAGGTCATGCGCATCATGCTTCGCGAGCCGCTGCGGCGCGATCACCACCAGCGGTTCCTCGCGCAACAATTCCCACACGAAGGTTTTCGGCATGGCGAAGGCGGGATGCGTGCAGACGGCGGCATCGACGTCGCCTTGTTGCAATGCTTCATACAATTCCGTCGATGTCCCCGACTGGATGAACACCTTCACCTGCGGATGAGCGGTGACGAAACGCGCGAGGATGTCCGGCAGCAAGCTATGCAACGCCGTATTGATCGTGCCGAGCCTGAGTTCACCGGTCGCGTATTCGTTGTTGGCGAGGATTTTCAGGTCGGCGAGCTCGCGCAGCAAACCTCGCGATTGGGCCACTATGCGACTGCCTGCCGGCGTGACCGACACCGTCCGTCCCGCACGTGCCAGCAGCGGCGCGCCGAACTCGCGTTCGAGCGCACGGATCTGCTGCGCCACCGCGGCGGGCGTCAGGTCTAGGCGGCGGGCGGCTTCCGCCATTGAACCGGTATCGACGACCAGCAGGAAGCTGGTCAGGAACGACGTCTCCATGAAGATACTTTTAGTTGATTTTGAAGGCACATTCTATCGCTTTATCTTCATTGTGCCGATGACTAGACTGGCGGCATGAAAAGCAAACTATTCGTTCCGGCCTCGCGGCCCGAACTGTTCGCCAAAGCCTTGGCGAGCGAGGCAGACGCCCTTTCTTTCGATCTCGAAGATGCTGTATCCGAGGCGCGCAAGCCTGAAGCGCGAGCGCATCTTCGCGACTTCCTGCTGCAGTCCTCAGACGCCCTGAATGCTTCGGACCGGTTCGGTGGCAAGACGCTGATCGTGCGAGTGAATGCCATCGATTCACCTCATTTCGAAGCCGATCTTGCCGCTGTCGTGCAGACGGGCGTCAACCTGATCAATTTGCCGAAACCGCGCAATGCCGACGATGTACGGGCAGCTGCGATTGCGCTCGATGCCGCCGAACGTGCTAATGGCGTGTCGGAGCCGATCGGCTTGCTGCTGAATATCGAATCGCCGGGCGCGTTGCGGCGCGCGTTTGAACTGGCCAGCGCGCATCCTCGCGTGAAAGGCTTGCAGCTTGGGCTGGGCGACTTGTTCGAGCCGCTTGGCATTGCGCGGCGGGAGAACGCCGCGATCCAGCAGGCGATGTTCGCGCTCAGCATGGCGGCAGGCGAGGCGTGCGTGTTCGCCTACGACTCGGCGTTCGCCGATATCCGCGACCAGGCTGGGTTCCAGGCTGAGGCGCGGCTGGCTCGCAGTCTTGGGTTTATAGGCAAGAGTTGCATTCATCCGAGCCAGATCGCGCTCGCCAATGAAATATTCCAGCCGACGCCCGATGAAATCGCTCACGCGCAACGGGTGGTCGAAGCGGCGGCCGAAGCCGACACAACAGGCCGGGGCGCATATGTGGTCGATGGCAAGATGATCGATGGCCCGTTTGTCGCGCGGGCGCGGGCGATCGTGGCGCAGGCGGCTTTGAAGCGAGACCGGGGGGCGCAGCCATGAGTGCATCATCCCGCAGACCCGATGGCGCGCGTGGTCCGTTGAGCGGCATCCGCGTGCTCGACTTGAGCGCGTATATTGCCGGGCCTTATGGTTGTAGTCTGCTCGCCGACCAGGGTGCCGAAGTCATCAAGATCGAGCCGCCCGCTGGCGACAACCTCCGCAAATATCCATCGACGCTCGAGAGCGAAAGCCGCGCGTTTCTCGGCGTGAACCGCAGCAAGCTCGGCCTCGCGCTCGACCTGAAACAACCCGAGGGACTTGCCGCGCTGAAGGCGCTGGTCGCATCCGCCGACGTGCTCGTGCACAACTTCCGGCCGAGCGTGCCGGTGCGGCTGGGTATCGATTATGAGCAACTGAAGCTGCTCAACCCCCGGCTCATTTACTGCGCCGTGACAGGGTATGGAGAAACCGGGCCGCTCAAGGACAAGGCCGGTTACGACCAGGTGCTGCAAACCATGACGGGCATGTGCGCGATGCAAGGCAAGAGCGGCGGCCCGCCCGAAGTGCTGTATGGATCGGTGGTGGATTACTATGCGGCGGCGCTGGTGGCCGGCGGCGTGGCTTCCGCGCTGTTCGAGCGCGAGCGCAGCGGCGAAGGGCAATACGTCGGCGTGTCGCTGTTGCGCAGCGCGCTCGCCATGCAGTCGGCGCGTCTCGTCTGGGCCGACAGCGAACCCCGCGAAGTCGGCCGCGACATGCGCTCGGGCGGCATCACCGGTATTCATCCGACCCGCGAGGGTCATCTCTACATCTCGGCCAATACACCGCATTTCTGGCAGGCGCTGTGCCGCAAGACGGGCCTCGATGCGCTAGCCGCCGACCCGCGTTTCGATACCGTGAGGAAACGCGCGCTTCACGTCGATGAGATCGTGCCGCAGCTCCACGCCGCGTTGCAGGCGAAGAGCGCGCGGGAATGGGAAGCACTGTTCGGCGAAGAGGTGCCGTGCGCGGCGGCGCGTACGATCGAAGACATGTTCGACGACCCGCAGGTGCTGGCTGAAGACATGATCGCGACGTACGAGCATCCGGTGGTGGGGCGATATCGGGGCCTCAAGCGCGCGATCCGGTTCGGCCGCACGCCCGGTCCCGAGCCTTTTGCCGCGCCCACGTTCGGCCAGGATTCGGAGCAGGTGCTGAGCGAACAAGGAGTGTCGCGTGAGGACATCGAAGCGCGCCGGGCGAAGCGCGTGATTGAATAAAAAAGCGGAGACAACTCATGCCCACGATCACCCCGCCGCCGCTTGCCTGCGATGCCCACATGCACGTTTTCGATGCCCGCTTTCCGCACAGCGGCACGATGGTGAACGATGCTACCGCAGAGGTTTATCGCCGCGAGTTCCAGGCGCGCATTGGCACGACGCGTACGGTGGTCGTGACGCCGCGCATCTATGGCGTCGACAACCGCGTGACACTCGACGCGATCCAGCAACTCGGCGCCGAGCGCACGCGTGGTGTGGCTGTGTTGCGGCCCGACGTCATCGACGCAGAACTGGTCACGCTGCATGCGGGCGGTATCCGTGGGATTCGTTTCACACTGTACACGCCGGCGCAGGCGGTGGTTGGCTTCGAGATGGTGGAGTCGCTCTCGCAGCGGGTGAACGAACTCGGCTGGCATGTTCAGTTGCACTGGACCGCCGCGCAGATTGTCGACCATGAGGCATTGCTGAAACGCCTGCCGTCCAGGATTGTCTTCGATCACCTCGCGCGTTTGCCTGTCCCGGAGGGTATCGACCATCCGGCGTTCAGCATTGTGCGCGCGCTGCTGGACAGTGGCCGCGCGTGGCTGAAGTTGTCGGGTCCGTATCTCGATTCGCGCGTGGGCGAAGCGCAACGCTATAGCGATATGGACCGCACTGCGCGCGCCTGGGTCAATGCAGCGCCTGAGCGGCTGGTATGGGGAAGCGACTGGCCGCACACGACGGAAACAGCCAAACCCGACGATGCCGCGCTGTTCGAGTTGCTTGCGCACTGGGTGGAAAACCCCGCGCAACGCCAAGCCATTCTCGTCGATAACCCCGCGACGCTCTATGATTTCTGACTCCGCCGCACGTTAAAACAACCAACAACAACCACAAGGAGACTGACATGAAACCGGCGAGCGCTTCACCAACGGGTGGTGGCGGTAAAACGCGTTTCACCAACGCGACCATCGATCTCTTCGAGCGCGTCATTCCCGACCCGTTCGTCCTCGCGATCCTGATCACTGCGTTTGTTGCGGTGGTGTCCGCATTGTTTGCGCCGCACGCATCGTTCATGGGGATTGTCGGCGGCTGGTACAAGGGTTTCTTCGACATCCTTACTTTTGCATTCCAGATCACGCTGATACTCGTTACCGGCCACGCGTTTGCGCACGCGCCGCCTGTGCAGCGGCTTTTTCGCGCGGTCGTTTCCATCGCTCGCACGCCGGTTCAGGCAGCGACGCTCACTTTTGTGTCGGTGGCGGCTGCGTCGTTTTTCAACTGGGGTTTCGGGCTCGTGGTCGCGGCGCTGCTCGCACGCGAAGTCGCGAAGCGCATGCGCGTCGACTTCGCCTGGATCGTGGCGGCCGGGTTCTCCGGCTGGGTGGTGTGGGCGAGCGGCATCTCGAGCTCGATCGCGCTGGCCCAGGCGACGCACGGCAGCGCGATGAACGTCGTCGAAAAGCTGACTGGGCAGGTGCTGCCGTTCAGCAGCACTGTGTTCACCGCGTTCAATCTGGTGCCGACGATCGTGATGCTGGTCGCCACGCCGATCGTGCTCGCTTTCCTCAAGCCCGCCGATGAAGACATCGTCGTACTCGATCTCGACAAGAATCCCGATCCGCCCGCCAAGACCCGTCCTGCGGGCAAACTTACGCCGGCAAAGTGGCTTGAGTATTCGTGGGTGGGCAGCGTGTTTATCGGCGCGGCGGGCGTGTCGTTCCTCGCGATCGCGTGGATCCACAAGACGAGCTTCAGCGGCGTGAATGCGGTGATCTTCGTGATGTTCATAGCGGGCGTGATACTGCACGGTTACCCGCTTGCTTACGCCGATGCCATCAAGAACGCCGCGCGCCAGACCGGGTCGATGATGCTTCAGTACCCGCTTTACGGCGGCATCATGGGGATCATGGATGCGACCGGTTTGCCCGACGTGCTGTCGCATTTCTTCATCGCAATTTCGAACGCGCACACGCTGCCGTTCTGGAGCTACGTGTGTTCGTTGCTGGTGACCTTCCTTGTGCCGTCGGGCGGCGGGCACTGGGCGGTGCAGGGCCCGTTCGTGGTGCCGGCGGCGGTTGCGTTGCATGCATCGGTGCCCGGCACGACGATGGCAGTCGCAATGGGCGAACAAGTGTCCAACATGCTGCAGCCGTTCTGGGCCGCACCGGTCGTGGCGATGGCGGGCGTCGGCGTGCAGCGTGTGCTCGGCTTCACGGTCATGACCTTCCTGCTCGGCGCCGTGGTGTACGGCGCGGCCTTGCTGTTGCTGATCTAAGCGTTCGCACGACATAAAAACGAAGCCATGGAGGCTTGAATGGAGACGTCTGAAACACGCAATGCCCCCGCCACGGCGCGGGCAAGCGCTGCGGTCTGGAGAGAGCGCTGGTGGGTCATATTCGATGTCCGTATTGGCGTGTTGCCCTTGCCGGTTTATATCGTGCTGCTGCTGGTGCTCGCCGCGATGGCCGCCCGCGGCAAACTCGACGCCGATCTGCCGACTGGCATCGCGCTGGTCGCCGTCGGCGGTTTTACGTGCGCCGAACTTGCGCGGCGCATTCCGTGGATCCGCCACATTGGCGCGACGTCGATCTTCGCCGCCTTCCTGCCCTCGGCGCTGATCTACTACCACCTGATGCCGGCAAGTGTTGTCAAGGCGGTGACATCGTTCACGAAGAGCACCAATTTTCTCTACCTCTTTATCGCCGCGATCATTGTGGGCAGCGTGCTCAGCATGGATCGGCAGACGCTGATCAAAGGCTTCGTGAAGATCTTCGTGCCGGTGTGCGCCGGTTCGCTGGCGGCAGCGCTCGTAGGCACGGGGGTGGGCGCGGTGCTCGGTTTAGGTGCGAAACACACGTTGTTTTTTGTGGTCGTGCCGATCATGGCGGGTGGCGTGGGTGAAGGCGCATTGCCGCTGTCGATGGGTTACGCGCAAACGCTCGGCGTGGAGCAGGGACCGCTATTCGCGCAGGTGTTGTCCGCGGTCATGCTCGGCAACATTGCGGCTATTTGCTGCGCGGGTTTCCTGAACTATGTCGGTACGAGGAAGCCGGCCTGGACCGGCAACGGCCAACTGACGCGCAGTGGCGATCGTTCGCAAGCAGAGGCATCGCCGGCGGCACCGGTATCGTTTGAATTCGATGTCAGCTCAGTCGCCGCAGCAGGCGCCACCGCGATCGCTCTGTATCTGGTCGGGCAGTTGAGTCATCAATGGTTCGGCTGGCCCGCGCCGGTGGTCATGCTGCTGCTGGTCGTCGCCGCGCAGTTGCTGCAAGCGGTGTCGCCCCGCGTGCGCGGCGGCGCGCGGTTCATGTATTCGTTCTTTTCCACCGCCGTCACTTACCCGCTGATGTTCGCGATCAGCGTCGCCATGACGCCTTGGGGTGAGATCGTCACGGCGTTTCACTGGGCCAATATCGTGACGGCCGTGGTGACGGTGCAGACGCTGGTGGTGACGGGCTTCGGCGTGGGCCGGCTGATGGGCATGCATCCGGTGGAAGCGGCGATGGTCAACGCAACCCACAGCGGCCTTGGCGGCACGGGCGATGTCGCAATCCTGACGGCGGGCAATCGCATGGAGCTGATGCCGTTTGCGCAGATCGCGACGCGTATCGGCGGGGCGATCACGGTGATGGCCGCGCTGGCGGTGTTCGCTTATATGCGCTGAACGCTTAGCTGCGGTAACGCACGCGCCTTCATTCTCCGCGCTGGCTCAGTCCCTTTACGATCACGCCAACAAACGCCTCCGTCACGGGCGGCAACGTCCGTCCGCGCTTTTTCACGAGCGCGATGGACCGCACGAACCCCGGTTCATCGATAACCCGCGTCACCAGACTTGGCTCCGCTCGCACTTCGCGCGCCGAGCGCGGCAGGATGGTCACGCCGAGCCCGGCTCGCACCATCGCGACCGCGGTCATCATGTAGGTCGGCTCGCAGGTGGGCACGGGCGCGCAACCTGCGTCCTCGAGAGCGGCGTCCACGACAGCTCGCACGCTGGTCCCCGCTGCGGTCAGCACCAGCGGATAGCGCACGATCTCCGCCAAGCCGATCCGCCGCTCCGCCGTCAGCGGATGCCCTTGCGGGCACACGACGCACAACCGGTCCTCGCCGGCGTGCAGCACTTCCAGCGATGCATCGGTGAGCTCCCCGCCGGTCAGGCCCACGTCCACGTCCTCGTTACGCACCAGCGCATTGACCACGCTCGCGACCACATCGCGGATCTGAAACGATACGTGCGGCAACTCGCGCCTGAATTCCTGGATCAGATCGGGCAGCAAACTCGCGGCGAACGACGGCAGGCACGCGAGCCGCACCGTGCCAGTGGAACCGTCGCTGAGCGCGCGGGCGTCGTGGAGAACCTGCTCCATGTCGCCGAGCGACTTTTGCAGGACCGGCAGCAGGTCGCGCCCAACAGGCGTCAACGCGACGCTGCGGCTATTGCGGTCGAATAACCGCGCGCCGAGGGTTTCTTCAAGACGCCGGATCTGCACCGTCAACGCAGGTTGCGACAGATGCAGGCGCACAGCCGCGCGCGTGAAACTGCCCGCCTGCGCCACGGCGATGA
Organism: Caballeronia sp. SEWSISQ10-4 2; assembly: GCF_030464885.1. Taxonomy (GTDB): domain Bacteria; phylum Pseudomonadota; class Gammaproteobacteria; order Burkholderiales; family Burkholderiaceae; genus Caballeronia. The sequence continues at coordinate 105,102 of NZ_JALPRJ010000002.1, forward strand.
ACGCACGGATGTCGCGGAGATTCAGATCCATGGTTTTCGACTATTACGAAACGTGATTGCTGCCATCAAATCATTTCAATTGTTTTATTGACGTCTCGAAATTACGCTTGGATCTAATAAAAAACAAGATCGGAGACAAACATCGTGCTGCCATTGCTCGGCCTTGCCACTATCGTCGTCCTGCTTGCGGCGATCCTTTCCAAACGAATGTCGCCGCTGGTCGCGCTGATCATCGTGCCGATAGCGGCGTCGCTGATCGGCGGCTTCGGGCTGCAGACCAGCAAGTTTGTCATCGACGGGCTGAAGAGCCTTGCGCCTGTCGTCGGCATGTTCGTGTTCGCGATCCTGTACTTCGGCACGATCACCGATGCCGGTACGCTCGATCCGATCATCGATCGCATCCTGCGTACGGTCGGCACGCGGCCGACGCGCATCGTGATGGGCACGACGCTGCTCGCGTTGCTGATTCACCTCGACGGTTCGGGCGCGGTCTGTTTTCTCGTGACCATCCCCGCGATGCTGCCGCTTTACGATCGCCTCAAGATGGACCGGCGCGTGCTGGCCGCGGCGGCATCGATGGCAGCGGGCATCAACTTCTTGCCATGGACCGGGCCGATGATCCGCGCATCGGCGTCGCTGCATCTGCCGATATCCGCGCTGTTTAATCCGCTGATTCCGGTGCAGATCGTGGGCCTCGTATTCGTGTTCGGCGTGTCCTGGTGGCTTGGGCGGCGCGAAGAAAAACGGCTAGGTTATTCGGTCGCCGATGGTGACGTCCCGATGCCGCAACGCGAACTCACCGATGAACAAAAGGCGCTGCGCCGCCCGAAGAATTTCTGGTTCAACATCGTGCTGACGCTGGTGGTGCTCGGCACGATGGTGGTGATGGGCGAGAAGATTCCGCCGGCGATCATGTTCATGGTCGGGTTGTGCATCGCGTTGCTCGTCAACTATCCGAACGTGGATATGCAGCGCCAGCGTGTCGATGCCCACGCGCGCGCCGCGTTGATGATGGCCGGCATTCTGCTCGCAGCGGGCGTGTTCACCGGCGTGATGCAAGGCAGCGGCATGCTCAAGGCGATGGCGCAGGCGGCGGTCGGTTTCGTGCCGCCATCGATGGCTACGCATATTCCCGTCGTGCTCGGTTTCCTGTCGATGCCGCTCAGCATGCTCTTCGATCCCGACTCGTTTTACTTCGGCGTGCTGCCCGTGATTGCGGAAGTGGCGGGGCAGCTTGGCGTGCCCGCCGTGCATGTCGGGCAGGCCGCATTGCTCGGCCAGATGACGACGGGGTTTCCGGTGAGCCCGCTCACACCCGCGACGTTTCTCGTTGTCGGATTGACCGGCATCGATCTCGCCGATCATCAGAAATTCACGTTTCCGCTGTTGTTCGGCGCATCGATCGTGATGACGATCGCGTCTGTGGTGATGGGGATATTTCCTCTTTGAGCGCGGTTTTGTACGCGTTCTTGAACGCAAGGAATGAGCATGATTGCTGCAACTAAAGAAGGCCGCGTCCGGATCGGCGCGGGTGCGGGTTACTCGGGCGATCGCATTGAACCCGCGGTCGAACTGGCCGAACATGGCGCGCTCGACTATCTCGTGTTCGAGTGCCTGGCCGAGCGCACCATCGCGCTTGCGCAACAGGCGCGGCGGGGGAATCCGGAACTGGGTTATGACCCGCTGCTCGACGCCAGAATGCGCGCGGTGCTGCCTGCGGCCGTACGTAACGGCGTGCGGATCATCTCGAACATGGGCGCGGCAAACCCGCTGGCGGCGGCGCGCAAGACGGCATCGATAGCTAAAGATCTGGGTTTGAACGGCCTGAAAATTGCGGCCGTCAGTGGCGACGATGTACTCGATGTCGTCAGGCAAGGAACGTATCGATTCGAGGAATCCGGCGATAGCGTGGCGGACTACGACAGCAAGCTCGTGTCCGCGAATGCGTATCTGGGCGCAGCGCCGATTGTCGATGCACTGCAGACTGGCGCCGATGTCGTGCTCACCGGCCGCGCGGCCGATCCATCGCTTTTCACCGCACCGCTGATCCATGCGTTCGGCTGGGCGATGGACGATTGGAACACGCTTGGTCAAGCGACGGTGGTGGGACATCTACTCGAATGCGCCGGACAGATCACGGGTGGTTATTTCGCCGATCCCGGCTTCAAGGACGTGCCGATGCTCGCGCGCCTCGGCTTTCCGATCGGCGAAGTTGAAGCCGATGGTTCCGTCACGATTACCAAGGTCGCACATGCGGGCGGCCGCGTGACAGAGGCCACGTGCAAAGAGCAACTCCTGTACGAGATCCACGATCCTCGCAGATATCTCCAGCCCGATGTCGTTGCCGACTTCACGCAAGTCCGCGTGGTGGAAGAAGCTGCGGATCGGGTACGTGTGAGCGGCGGGCGCGGGACATTGCGCACCGGGACGTTGAAGGTAACGGTCGCCTACGTGGATGGGTTCATCGGCGAGGGGCAGATTTCTTATGGCGGTCCGGGTGCGGTCGCGCGGGCGAAGCTGGCGCTCGAGATCGTGCGTGAGCGGCTGGCGATAACGGGCGTTTCGGCGAGCGAACTGCGCTTCGATCTGATTGGCATCGATTCACTGCACGGCGCGACGCCCGGCGGGCGTCACGCGGAACCGTACGAAGTCCGCGTTCGCATAGCGGGGCGAACGAATTCAATGGCAGAGGCGGTTCGTATCGGCAACGAAGTCGAGACGCTCTATACAAATGGTCCGGCAGGCGGCGGCGGGGTGACGAAGACGGCGCGCGAAGTGATCGCGGTGCAGTCGGTTTTGTTGCCGCGGGAACTCGCGCGGCCATCGTTCGACATGGTGGAGGCTTGAGATGAAACTACGTCAACTGGCCCATTCCCGAACCGGCGACAAGGGCAATACGCTGAATGTATCGGTGATCTGTTACCACGCGCGGCACTACGATCATCTGCTCGCGCACGTCACGCCGGAGCGCGTGAAAGCGCATCTAAGCGATGTCGTGAAGGGTGAGGTGACACGCTTCGAACTACCGGGAATATCGGCGATGAATTTTGTGCTCGGGCGTGCACTGGGTGGTGGCGTGACGCGATCGCTCGCGCTAGACGCACATGGGAAATCGCTGAGTTCAGCGTTGATGGATCTGGAGATTCCGGAGCCTTGAGGATCGCCCGATGCTGAGGCTTGGGATCGTCGTAGCTCATCGGCGCGAACGATCCGAACATCGCCGTCGCGGCTATGCGGCGGCGATGTTTTTAAAACCTTACTCTTCGCTCGCTGCCGCAGTTTTCCGCGGTCGGCGGCTACGCGGAGCCGTTTTACGCGGTGCCCTTGCAGAGGCCTTCTTTGCAGCGGGCGCCGCTGTTTCCTGCTCCGTGCTATCAGCAGGTTCGGCTGAAACTGCAACCGCAGCTTGCTCCTCATGCCGCTCTTGCGGCGCCTTCGCGGCAACTTTCTTCGCGGCGACCTGACGTCCTCGCCGCGCCGCCCCGCGCTTCGGTTGTGGCGCTTCGCGCACTTCACTCAGCCGCGCGAGCGCTTCGTCCTCGAGCTCCTGAATCACTGGCATCGCAGCGATCACCGGTTCTTCAACTGCGGCCGGTTCTTCAACAAATACCGGCGCTCGTTCAAAATACGGTTCGTCGGGCAGAACTTCAGAACGCACTTCGTGACTTTCATGAGTCTCTTCGAAGAGCACCGGTTCGGGCGCGGGTTGCCGTACATTGCGGCCTTTCCTTCGATTCTTCTCGCCGCCCGATTTCGGCTGCGGCCGCGCTTCCCGTTGCACCACGGGCGGTTCAATTTCCCGGACCGTTTCCGTACTGCTAGTCGATTGCGTCCGATACACAAACGCACCCGATTTTTCGTCGCGCCCCACTTCGAGCAGACCACGCAATTGCGCTTCCTCGAGCAGATTGCCGAACGCGCGGAAGCCGTAGTACGACTCGTTGAAATCAGGCTTGCGTCGCTTGATTGCGCTCTTGAGCACCGATGCCCAGATCTTGCCACTTTCGCCTCGCTCCGAGGCGAGATCGTCGAAGGTTTCCACCGCGATGGCGATGGCTTTGGCCTTGCGGTTTTCGAGTTCCTGCTTCGGCTGCCGGTCGTCATCGGACGTACGCCTGGGCGAAGAAGCCGACGCCGCCGCCGCGTTCGCATCCCGGGAATCCCGTGCCTCGCGTGCTTCCCGTTTGGCGATCGCGCGTTGCTGCTCGCGCACGAGGTCGTCGTAGAAAATGAATTCATCGCAGTTCGCGACGAGCAGATCGGAGGTCGAGTTTTTCACGCCCACGCCGATCACCTTCTTCGCGTTCTCGCGCAGCTTCGACACGAGCGGCGAGAAGTCCGAATCGCCGCTGATGATCACGAAGGTATCGACGTGCGATTTCGTGTAGCAGAGATCGAGGGCATCGACGACGAGCCGGATGTCCGCCGAATTCTTGCCCGACTGACGCACGTGCGGAATTTCGATCAGCTCGAAACTGGCTTCGTGCATGGCCGCTTTAAAACCTTTGTAGCGATCCCAGTCGCAATAAGCCTTTTTCACCACGATGCTGCCTTTGAGCAGCAGCCGTTCGAGCACCGGCATGATGTCGAACTTGTCGTATTTCGCGTCGCGCACGCCGAGGGCGACGTTTTCGAAGTCGCAAAACAACGCCATGCTGACGCTATCAGGGGATGAGGCCATAGAAACTCCAGCAGGAATGCCGGGTGTGCACGGCAGTATTAACGAGCGCACATGATATCTGTTTGTGCGGCGGGCTTTGATTTGCGTAGCAGCCGGCAGCCCGTCCGGATGATCATGTAGCGTGTCTTCGTTGACCGGTCGTGCGCGTCGACGCTCCTAGCGCTGTTTGCTCGATCACCCTTGCCAGCGTGTCAAAAGCCGGGCCGATCTGGGCATTGGGAACGCACGCATACCCGAGCAGCAGGCCGCGACGGGCCGGAGTCTCGCCGCTGTAGTACGCCGCCAGTGCCCGCACGATCACGCCGGCATCGTAAGCGGCCGCCGCCACCTCGCGGTCGTTCGCATGATCGGGCAGGCCAAGCACGAGGTGCAGTCCCGCCTCGTCGCCCATCACCGGCAGTTCATTGCCAAAGCGTGCCGTGATCGCATCGATCAGGATTTGCCGGCGCTCGCCGTACAGCGCACGCATGCGGCGCACATGCGAGGTGAGGTGGCCGTCCATGATGAAATCCGTCATCACTGCCTGCTGCATCAACTGACCTTCACGGTACAGCTCCGCGACACCGGTCCGGAACGTATCGACCAGATGTTCCGGCGCGATCATGTAGCCGATACGCAGGCCCGGAAACAGCATCTTTCCCAGACTGCCGACGTAGATCACCTGACCCGCTTCGTCGAGACCCTGCAGCGACGCAAGCGGATGACTGCCGTAGCGGAACTCGCTGTCGTAGTCATCCTCGATGATCCACACCTTGTGCTGGCGCGCGTACTCGAGCAACGTGCGGCGGCGCGCGAGGCTCATCACCATGCCGAGCGGGTATTGATGGGACGGTGTGACTAGCGCGAGCCGCGGCGGGTTTTGCAGATCCTGTTCGCGCGGGTTGAGCCCTTCGTCGTCGACCGGCACCGGCACGAGTTTGATCCCTGAGGACTGCAGCACGCTGCGCGCGCCCCAGTAGCACGGTTCCTCGACCCATGCGCGGTCGCCGACATCGGTCAGGAGACGCACCGCGAGATCGATCGACTGATGGATTCCGGTGGTAATGATGATCTGATCGGGCGTACAGTTCACTGAGCGCGCGACGCGCAGGTAATCCGACAAGGCGCGCCGCAGGGGCCGATAGCCGCCGCCTGGCGCATAGGTCAGCAGATCGGGATTGGCTTCTTTCCACAGCTTTGCCTGCAGGCGGCTCCATGTGCGCGCCGGAAACTCGGCGACATCGGGCACGCCCGGCATGAACGCGCCCCACTGCTTGGGCGACACGCCTGCCTGACCGATCAGGCGGCGGCCGCGCGACGACAGGTCGCCGTGTTCGCGCCGGATGGGAGTGGGCGCGCCTTTGTCGATAGAACCACTAGCCGGCGATGCCCGGCGTGCGTTGACCGCCACGCTGTCGGGCCGCGTATCGGCGACATAAGTGCCGCTGCCCATGGTCGAGATCACGTAGCCTTCGGCCGTCAACTGGTCGTACACGCGCAGTACCGTGTTGCGGGCAATGAGCAGGTCGCCTGCGAGCGTTCGTGAACTGGGCAACTTGGTGCCGGGAGGCAACTGGCCGGTCAGGATCGCCTGCTGCATCAGCCGCAGCACCTGCCGGTAGGAGGGTTCGGCTGCAGCCCGGTCAAGCCGCGCGGAGAGCCAGTCCGACAAGATGACTGTGTCCAAGTGGTTCTATCCAGAATAATGAAATGGTTCCCTATTGTAGAACCGTAAGCGGCTATAGTGGTTCACACATTTGATGCGCTTCCCCTGTTCGGAGGGAGCCAGCCGGGATGGCGAAGGAGACTTGGACCATGAAGACCGAAGACGTGATCGTCAGCTTTCGAGGTGTGCGCAAGACCTATGACGGTGAGACCCTCGTCGTCAAGCAACTCGATCTGGACATCTACCAAGGGGAATTCCTTACCCTGCTCGGGCCATCCGGTTCCGGCAAGACCACCTGCCTGATGATGCTGGCGGGCTTCGAGTTCCCGACAGGCGGCGAGATCTGGCTCGACGGGACGCTGCTCAATACGGTGCCGCCGCACAAGCGGAACATCGGCATGGTGTTCCAGAACTACGCGCTGTTTCCGCATCTGACTGTCGAGCAGAACGTTGCGTATCCGTTGACCGTGCGAAAGCTGTCGGCTGAAGAGCGTGCGTACCGCGTCGATAACGCGCTCAAGATGGTGCGCATGGAGAGCTTCGCAAAGCGCTATCCGGCGCAGTTGTCGGGCGGCCAGCAACAGCGGATCGCGCTGGCGCGTGCGCTTGTGTTCGAACCCAAGCTGGTCTTGATGGATGAGCCGCTCGGCGCGCTCGACAAGCAGTTGCGCGAGCATATGCAGTATGAACTTAAATCACTGCACGAAAAACTCGGCGTGACGTTTGTCTACGTGACGCACGATCAGGGCGAGGCGCTGACCATGTCGGACCGCGTTGCCGTGTTCGACAAGGGCATCGTGCAGCAGCTCGACACTGTTGACCGGCTGTACGAATCGCCCTGCAATGAGTTCGTCGCGAACTTCATCGGCGACAGCAACAAGTTGCGCGGTACGGTGGCGGACGTCGACGGAGACTATTGTGAGTTTCATCTGATCGATGGCACGCGCCTCACGGGCCGCAACATCGGCGGCGCGCGCGCGGGTACGCCGGCGGTGGCGTGCATCCGGCCCGAACGCATGAAGCTTGCGGCCGGCGCATCGCGGGCCGGTACCAACACGCTGGCGGGCGAGGCGCTCGGGCTGATCTATTTCGGTGACCACGTGCGCATGCGATGTGGCTTGCCGGAACAGGACGAGTGCTTTGTCAAGGTGCCGCTCGGCACTCAAGCGCTTAATACCTTTGCGCCAGGCGTTCCGGTCGCGCTCGAGTTTGCGCCTGAGCATCTGCGCGTGTTCGCCGGAGCCTGAGGTTCAGGCGCAAGATAACAACATCACACAGTAGTCACTGGTTAGCACACCATCACAAAGAGGAGGAACACACCATGATGAAGATTGGCAAAACGCGTTGCGCTATCGGTGCTGTCGCACTTGCGCTGGGCGCCGCACAGGTCAGCGCGGCCGAACTGACGGTCGTCAACTTCGGCGGCGCGAACGGCGATGCGCAGAAGGTTGCATTCAACCAGGCATTTGCAACGCAGACCGGCAACGCGGTCACCGCCGTCGAATACGACGGCGAGCAGGCCAAAGTGAAGGCGATGGTCGAAGCGAAGCACGTGAACTGGGACGTCGTCGAAGTCGAATCGGGCGACCTTGGCCGCGGCTGCGACGAGGGCCTGTACGAGAAGTTGGACTGGTCGAAGATCGGCAAGAAATCCGATCTGATTCCGGAAGCGCCGCAAACGTGCGGAGCGGGCATTTTCGTATGGTCGACGGCACTCGCGTACAACGCGGACAAGCTGAAGACCGCGCCGGCCGGCTGGGCTGATTTCTGGGACGTGAAGAAATTCCCCGGCAAGCGCGGCATGCGCAAGGGCGCGCGCTATAACCTCGAATTCGCACTGATGGCCGACGGTGTGGCGCCAAAGGATGTCTACAAGGTGCTCGCGACCAAGGACGGTCAGGATCGCGCGTTCAAGAAGCTTGCCGAACTGAAGCCGAACATCCAGTGGTGGGAAGCGGGCGCACAACCGCCGCAGTTCCTTGTGGCCGGTGACGTGGTGATGTCCACCGCGTACAACGGCCGCATTGACGCCGCGCAGAAGGAAGGCAAGAACCTGAAGGTGGTGTGGAACGGCAGCATTTACGACCTCGACTACTGGGCCATGCCGAAGGGCACGCCGAACAAGGCGCTGGCCGAGCAGTACATTGCGTACACGCTCACGTCGAAGCCGCAACAGGACTACGCGAAGCACATCGCGTACGGTCCGGTGAACGTCGCGGCCATCAAGTCGCTCGATCCGAAGACGCTCGCCAACCTGCCGAACTCGCCGGCCAACGGCAAGAACGCAGTGCTGCAAGACCTGGCGTTCTGGACCGACCATGGCGACGAGCTGGAACAGCGGTTCGCTTCGTGGGCTGCAAAGTAAGCCCTCAGAGATAGCTAAATAGCATAAGCAGGCAACACGGGGGCGCGGTTTCGCGACACACGAAACCGCGCCGCATCGATGCAGGATCCGCGCGCCACTGCGGCGCGCGGCGGGATGCAAGGCAGGGGACAGGTGTGACCACGATGACGATCGCCGCCGATTCATCGCCCGAATCGACGGGTAGACTTAAACGCGAACTGAAGGCCGCCGAGGCGAAAAAGCGCGCGATGGCGCTGCTGCTGATCGCGCCCCTGGCAATTTTCCTGCTGCTGATTTTTGTCGTGCCGATAGCCGCCTTGCTCGCGCGTGCCGTGCAGAACCCCGAGGTGGTTGCGGGCTTGCCGCACACATTGAAAGCGCTCAACGGCTGGGATCGCAAGGCCCCGCCCGCCGACGCCGCTTATGTCGCACTCGCCACCGATCTGCTCGCGATCTCGGACGGTGACGCGATGGGTGCACTGGCGCGACGGTTAAACACCGAAATTCCGGGTTATCGCTCGCTGGTTGCGAAGACGGCGCGCGCGATGCCTTTCGCTGATGCCGATAACCATCCGCTCGTGCTGACGCCCGCCCAGGTTCACGGGAAAATGGTCGAACTGGACCCGCGCTGGGATGACATCGCGTACTGGCAAGCCATCGCGAAGAACGGCAGCGCGTACTCGCCGTTCTACCTGCTGGCGTCTCTCGATCACAAACAAGATGGGCTCGGCCACGTCATCGCGACCGATCCGGATCAACAGATCTATCTCACCGTTTTCAACCGGACTTTCGTGATCGGCGCGGCCGTGACTATCTTCGCACTGCTGCTCGGCTATCCGCTGGCTTACTGGATCTCTACGCTGTCAGCCCGGCGCGCGAACCTGGTGATGATTCTCGTGCTGATTCCGTTCTGGACCTCGATCCTCGTGCGCGTGGCCGCCTGGATCGTGATTCTGCAGGGCGAAGGGCTGGTCAACAAGGCGCTGATTGCGAGCGGGCTGATCCATGATCCGCTTGCGTTGTTGTTCAACCGGGTCGGCGTGTACATCTCGATGACGCACATTCTGCTGCCGTTCATGATCCTGCCGCTCTACAGCGTGATGAAGTCGATCCCGCCGACCTATCAGCGCGCGGCGATTTCCTTGGGCAGCCACCCGTTCGCCGCCTTCTGGCGTGTCTATGTGCCGCAGACCTATCCGGGTATTGGGGCGGGTGCATTGCTGGTGTTCATTCTCGCGATCGGCTACTACATCACGCCGGCGCTGCTCGGAGGACCGAACGACCAGATGGTCAGCTACTACGTCGCGTATTTCACCAACGTGACGATCAACTGGGGCATGGCGTGTGCACTCGGCGCGTTGCTGCTCGCCGCGACGCTCGTGCTGTATGCCGTGTATGGGCGCTTCACGCGCTCGCAACTGAGTCTCGGCTGAACCTGGGCGGAGCCTAAACGATGAAACTTTCCAAACCCCTGTTTGCGCCACACATGTCGATGGTCGATCGCGTGTGGTATTTTGTGCTGCGCGGTCTCGCCGTCCTGACATTGCTGTACCTGATCTTGCCGGTGCTGGCGATCGTACCGCTGTCGTTTTCGTCGAGCACGTTCCTCGTGTATCCCATTCCGGGCTGGTCGCTGCGCTGGTACGAAAACCTGATCGGATCCGCCGAATGGCGCATGGCGGCGAAGAACAGCTTTATCGTGGCGCCGTCGGCTACGGTGGTGGCGACCGTGCTCGGAACGCTGGCAGCGATCGGTCTGACGAAGGCGAACTTTCTCGGCAAAACGCTGCTGATGGCAGTCCTGATCTCGCCGATGATCGTGCCTGTGGTTGTCGTCGGCGTCGGCATGTATCTGTTCTTCGCACCGCTTGGATTGGCGAATACGTATGTTGGGCTGATTCTCGCGCATGCTTCGCTGGGTGTGCCGTTCGTCGTGACGACGGTGGCGGCGACACTGCAGGGCTTCAACTACAACCTGGTGCGCGCGAGCCTGTCGCTCGGCGCGAATCCCGTGACGACGTTCTTTCGCATTACATTGCCGGTGATTGCGCCTGGCGTGATCTCGGGTGCGCTGTTCGCGTTTGCGACATCGTTCGATGAAGTGGTCGTCACGCTGTTCCTCGCCGGGGCGAATCAGACGACGTTGCCGCGTCAGATGTTTACAGGTATCCGCGAAAATATCAGCCCGACCATCGCTGCGCTCGCGACGATTCTGATCGTGTTCTCGACAGGCTTGCTGCTCGCGCTCGAATGGTTGCGTGGGCGCAATGCGGCGCGGGCAGTGGCATAAACGCTGTCCATAACACTGCGATACTTCGATTGTCAAAGGGCGCTGAAGCAATTTTCAGCGCCTTTTTTTGTGCGTCTGGTCTTCCGTTTTTGCTGCCTCGACGACCGTGAGCACTTTCAGTGCGGCACGGCTAGTCAGTCGAGAACCGGCTAGTCCACTGCCTCGGCCGGATACGCCTTCGACCGCCGCCCGAGTATGAGCATTCAGGGGACCATACAGTCAGAATATCCTGACTGCATTTTCAGGAATTCCCTTCTGTCGCAGCCCTTTAGTAATCCTCGATTTCTGCCGTTTACATGCTCTTGGGGATATGTTTCAGCGCGGACAAGAGAGACATATTCAGGCCGACAAGCGCGGTATCAACCAGCTTTAGCCAACCGGGTGTAGGTCTCCAATCAACAGCCCCCCGGAAAGGACACGCACGGCGACATCTCGCCGACGCTAGATTGCCCAACGGAGATGAAGATTGCATGAAGAAACTGGCAAGGCTGACGAAGCGCCGCATCTTCGAGCGGAAAACAAATCCGCGTCGAGGAAAGCGTTCCGGCCATGCAGCCGGGTTCGAGCACTTCTCCGGGCAGGCCGTTGAATTCGAGTACCTGGCCGAAAACACCGGACTCAATATCTGCCGTTACGACCTCGACTGCCGGCTATGCTATATGAACACGCGGATTGCAGAGCTGCTGGGAGTCGACCGCCGGAAGGTCATCGGCAGAGAAGCTGCGGTCGGGCTGTTTCCCGACGGCCGCTTCGACGCCTACGACCGTGCACTCAGACAGGTTGTCGACAACGGTCGCACAATCGAGATCGAACTGTCCATGCCGATAGAAGGTGGCGGGCACCACCTTCATCTCGTGCGTTTCATTGCAGAGAATGATGCCTCTGGCCGCCGAAGAGGTGTACTGGCTATCGGGCGTGACATCACGGAAGACAGGCGGGCGGAAGAGTCCCTGCGCGCGCGCGAGCGGGAATTCCGGTCCCTCGCGGAGAACGCTCCTGACAACGTCGTGCGCTATGGAAAGGATTGCCGCGTCATATTCGCCAATCGTGCGGCGTTGAGTCAAAACGTGCCGGTCATTCCGCATAAAGGCGGGCTGTCGCAAAGCTTCGACTGGGGCGAAACACTGAGGGAACACAAGCAGCGTTATACCGCGGCACTAGAGCGCGTGATAGGCACGGGGATAGCGGAGACCGTCGAAGTGCTTGTCCCGAGTCCCGAGCATGACCAACGTACGCACGAGATCAAGATCGCAGCCGAACGCGATGAGAATGACCAGGTAACAGGGGCAATCGTATTTGGCCGCGACATCACCGAGCGCAAGCGGATGGACGCCCTATTGATGTCCCGTGAACGCGAGATCCGCTCGCTTGCCGAGAACGTTCCCGATCTCATCATCCGCTTTGACCGTGATGGGCGGCGTACCTACTTCAATACAGCTTATCTGCGCGCGACGGGCTGTGCCGCCGAAGATCTGCTGGGGAAAACCTTGGGAGAGGTGGCGCGGTTGACGGGTAAGGGGCGGGAATACGAAGCGCACGTGCGCGAGGTGCTCGAGACCGGGCGCGAATTGTCCCTGCAACTCCTTTTGACCACAGAGGCCGGGCCGGACCGTCACTTTCACGCGCGATATTGCCCGGAGCGCGATACGGAGGGGCAGGTCGCGGGCGTGCTGTTCGTCGCACGCGATATGACGGAGGTCTATGAGTATCAGGCGAAAATACACTCGCTGGCCTACTTCGACACATTGACAAGCCTGCCTAACCGGCTCCACTTCAACGAACGCATCACCTCCGACCTGGCACGAGCGAGACAAGGCCGTTACTCCATGAGCGTGCTGATACTCGATCTGGATCGCTTCAAGACGATTAACGACACGCTTGGCCACGTGGCCGGTGATCAGTTGTTGTGCGAGGTCGCCAGGCGGCTGACCGGTTGCGTTCGCCCGACTGATTGCGTCGCCCGGCTGGGAGGCGACGAATTCACGATCGTCCTGCCCCGCGTGAACGACATTTCAGAGGTTGTGAGCATCGCCAATCGCATTCTTGCTGCCGTCTCCGAGCCGGTTCTTCTTGACGGGCAGGAGTTCGTAACGTCGATGAGCATTGGTGTGGCGACTTATCCGAACGACGCGGTGACCGAGAACGAATTGATAAGGTTTGCGGACGCTGCGCTGTATTGCGCGAAATCGGCAGGCCGCAACAATGTCCAGTTCCATACCCAGGAATCGATGGCCCCGCAATGAGGCACGTCCGAACGTCCAAGTCGACCTGGAATATGTTCAGCACTGAACCGGTTCATGTCGCGGTCAATTCATGCTGCTTGAAATGATCCAGACAGGCCTGCTCGGAGAGCGGTGCGCTGTGGAAGTAGCCTTGGAAAATGTCGCAGCCCAGTTCGATGAGCGCGCAACGCTGTGCAGCGGTCTCCACAAATTCAGCCACTACCTTCACGTTCAGCAAACGGCCCAGGGCCGTAATCGTACGGATAACGTCCGCAGTCGTGCTATTGGTCTGCACCGCTCGCGTAAGAGAGCCGTCGAGCTTGATCGACGACACGGGAAAGCGTTGCATGTACAGCAGGGACGAGTGTCCCATGCCGAAGTCGTCCATTGACAGACGCACACCGGCCTCGGCCAGCTGCCTCAGCGTCTCGTCGACCACGTGGCCGTCCGGTATCTCGGCCGATTCGGTAATCTCCAGCTCGATCTCGACTGGCTCCAGCCCGTGCGTGCGCAGTGCGTGGCTCACACGCGCAGGCAGATCGGGATCGGTGAGCTGGATCGGCGACAGGTTGATGGCCATCGTCAGTTGCCGGTGGCCCGCCGCGTTCCAGCGCGCCTTGCATGCGCAGGCTTCGTTGATCACCCAGGCGCCGACGCGATGAATCTCCTCGCTGTCCTCGGCCAACGTCACCGCGATGAGCGGTGAAATGGCGCCGTAGCGTGCATGGTGCCATCGCAACAGTGCTTCCACGCCCACGACGGTGCCTTCGCGGTCGTGCTTGGGCTGGTAGACCAGGCTTAAGGTCTGGCAGCCGTGGCTCAAGCCGTCGCATAGATCCGAGAGCAGCCCGCGCGCCATGCGGCCGACTTCATCGCGGCGCTGGATCAACGACTTGCGTGCCGATGCGTTGCCAAGAATGATCTGCATGATCACCCGCGCAGCTTCGGCCTCGCGCGTCTTGCGGTCCGCCTCGGCTTTCCGGACGAACGGCAGGTAGAGCGCCGTGCTCAGGCCGATCTCGAGCAGTTGCATAAAGGCGCCGCGCCAAGAGTTCGTGAGCATCCAGCCGGAGATAAGCGGCGGCGTCGTCCACAGCAGGGACACCGGGTGAAGCGTCAGCCAACCGCTTTCCACCGTGGCGATCGTGAGCAGGCAGAGCACCAGCGGCACGCAGATGAAAGGAGTCAGGAAGATCGAATTCAGCACGATGGGCAGGCCATACATGAGCAATTCGTTGATATTGAAGAAGGCCGGCACGATAGACATTTGCGTGATGCGCCGCTGGGGACCTTGCTTCACGACCAGCAGGATTGCCACGATCAAGCCCCAGGTAGCGCCTGACCCCCCAAGCAGGACGAAGGCGTTGAACAAGGCACGCGGCGCGAGCCCGCTGGTATAGGCCGCGCCCGCCTGCGCGAACAGGTCGGTGGCATAGAGGTCGAGGACGTTGCCGCCATTCACGCCAGTGAACCACATTATCTGGTTCAGGGCCGCCGCGACCACGCTGAGCAGCCATGTGGCCACCCCGTGCGCTTGAGCCCAGGCCACAAATGGCGCAAGGGCGTTGTGCGGCAGGCTCGGCAGCCGCTCCGACAGCGCGACGGCTGCCAGCATCACCAGGCCGGACGCCATGACAGGCGGAGTGAGCCGGATCCCGAAGTAGAAATTGGACTCGGTGTCGTAAGGCAGGTGTGCCAGTGCGAACCAGCGCACGCGCATCATCTGCCGAAGCAGCTCGGCCGAGGCGATCCCCACCACGATGCCCTTGAGCATGGCGTTGCGCCCGAAACTCTCGTTGGAGATCGGCTGGGCTAACACGAAGAGCATGAAGTTGACGAGGGCCGAGAGTGCCGCCACGGTCGATGGCACGTCCGTGCCGTCGACTGATATCGGAGGCAGGCGCCGGAAGAGATGAACGGCAATGAGTGGCGCCAGCGCCAGCCCCATCACGCCATGCGTGGCCAGTACGATCAGGTTCAGGCGCTCGTGCCAGGTCCTTCCGCCGAGCGAGGCCATCGCGCTCTGGTAGGTATCCCAGGGGAGGTTTTGCAGCAGCACGGCGCCTAGGCCGAAGAAGGTCAGAGGCATCAAGGTGACGAACGAATCCCTGACGACACCGAGCCACAGCGCCGGCCGCATGGCAGCGCGGTTGGATCGAAGGCTAGACCACACGCCCCGACGCTCAAGCATGCGGTGTCTCGCTGGCACGGTTGCGGCTGTCGCGCTTGGCCGCATACGACGCGGCATCGGCTTGTCCGAGCGTCGCCTTGACGCTTGTGAGCCCCGCCGAACGGGCCCGGGCGGCCATCGCGGATGCCAGCGGATCGCGCGGTGCCTCGTTCGCCCGACGCGGATGCGTGGCCGGCACCCCTTGGCCCTTTTGGCAGGATGATGCTGAGCGGCTGCTTCGATCCTGAGACACTTCGATCCACTCCAACGATGAGCACCCACGAGATTACGGCGGGACGATACCGCAACTTGAGCCGCGAGCAAGTTTCCTCACGGAATCCTCACCATTCGTTGGGGCTGCACGTCGAACATCTTGCGCGTAAGCAGCATTTGGATGTCGTATCGACATTCAAAGCCGGATTTTGGGCAAAGCTTACCCATCCTTTGCTCGCGCTTGTCAAAACCCACATGATGGTTTTTTGCGACGATGGCATTTCAGAAAGATCAGAAAATAGGAGGTGGTGATTAAGGAAAACCTTAGTTCTATTTAGGAAGTCGTGCAGCAACGCAACGACGATTTCAGGCACGACGGTGCAGCGCATTCTGCCCATATGTATTTGGTTATGCCAGTCATAAGGAACTTTGTTTTTGGCCGGGAAATTGGGCCTTGATGATGAGCCCGCCTTCTGGACGCCAGTCCTCGAGGTACTCATAAAAACAGTTCGACGAGGCGACGCCATGTCCCTCGCAAGCCACCGCTCTATTTTTCGACAATGACAGGAAAATCCATGAAAGCAGCCGTCAGCCGCACGATAAAAGCTGCCGCCATCGCAGGCGTATTCGGCTTGCTGGCCGCAAATACTACACACGCGCAATCGAGCGTTCAGCTCTATGGGCAGATCGACGAATGGGTCGGCGCGACGAAGTTCCCCGCCGGCGATCGTGCATGGAACGTGGGCGGCGGCGGTATGTCGACGTCCTACTGGGGCTTAAAGGGTGCAGAAGACCTCGGCAATGGATACAAGGCGATCTTTGCTCTCGAAGCGTTCTACCGGGCGCAGAACGGCCAGTACGGCCGCTTCACCGGTGACACCTTCTTCGCGCGCAACTCCTATGTCGGTATTCAGTCGCCTTACGGTACGTTCACGGCGGGGCGTCTGACCACACAGTTGTTCGTATCGACGATTCTCTTCAACCCGTTCGTCGATTCCTACACCTTCTCGCCGATGGTGTTTCACGTGTTCCTTGGACAGGGCACGTTCCCGACCTACACGACCGATCAGGGAATCGTTGGCGACTCGGGCTGGAACAATTCGTTGCAGTACTCGACGCCGGACTTCAACGGTCTGACGGGCAGCGTGATGTACGGCCTGGGAAATCAGGCGGGCGAGAATGGCCAGAAGAAGTACAGCGTCCAGTTCCTGTATTTCCATGGCGCGTTCGCGGCAACAGGCGTCTACCAGTACGTCAACTTCAACAGCGCTCCCGGCGACCTGTCGTCGCTTGAGTCCGGTTACAAGAGCCAGAGCGCCGCGCAGCTCGGCGTGTCCTACGACCTCAAGTACGTGAAGTTCTTCGGTCAGTACATGTACACGAAAAACGACATCGATCTCGGCGCAGGCAGCTTCCATGTGAACACAGTGCAAGGCGGGGTTTCGGTGCCAATCGGAGTGGGCTCCGTGCTCGCCTCATATGCCTATTCGCGCAGCAATGGCGGTCTCGACCAGACGCATCAGACCTGGGCGCTCGGCTACGACTATCCGCTGTCGAAGCGCACCGATGTCTATGCGGCCTACATGAATGACCACTACGTGGGTCAGTCGACTGGCGACACGTTTGGCGTCGGCGTGCGCGCGAAGTTCTGAACGCCCTAAAACCTTTCACGACAACACCGACACACCACAGGAGAATCACAATGAAGAAAGCATGGCTGAATGCGCTGGTAGCGACGGGCTCAGTATTCGTGCTGTCAGCTACGTTTGCTGCATCGAGCGCTTGGGCGGCCAATGCACCTGGCGTAGCGTTCGTCTACCTCGGCAATCCGGGCGACGCGGGCTGGACCTACGCACACAATCAAGGCTCGAAAGAGGCCGAGGCGAAATTCGGTGACAAGATCAAGATCACTCGCGTCGAGAACGTACCGGAATCGGCCGATTCGGAGCGAGTATTCCGCGACCTGGCGAGCAAGGGAAACAAGATCATTATCGGCACGAGCTTCGGCTATCAGGATTTCGAGCTGAAGGTCGCGAAGGACTTTCCCGACACGGTGTTCCTGCACGCGACCGGCTACAAGAAGGCGCCGAATTTCGGCACCTACGACGTGCGGATGTACCAGGGCGCCTATCTGGCCGGCGTCGCCGCAGGCTATGTGACGAAGACCAATACGCTGGGTTTCGTCGCGTCGGTGCCTATTCCTGAGGTGATTCGCAACATCAACGCGTTCACGCTGGGCGCGCGTTCGGTGAATCCGAAAATTCACACGCAGGTCATCTGGATCAACAGCTGGTTCGATCCAAGCAAGGAAAAGCAGGCTGCGGAAACGCTGATCGGCCAGGGCGCCGACGTGCTGCTGCAGAACACCGATTCGAGCGCAACGCTGGCGACGGCTGCCGAAAAACACGTGCATGCATTCGGCTGGGATTCGGACATGAAGAAGTTCGGTCCTGAGGCGCACCTGGGCTCGGTGGTCGGGCACTGGGGCGTGTACTACACCGCGGCGATCCAGAAGGTTCTGGATGGCAAGTGGAAGAACGATCCGGTGTGGTGGGGTATTCCGCAGAAGGCCGTTGACCTCGAGGACCTGAATGCGTCGGCGATTCCGGCCAGTGCACTGAAGGATGTCCAGGCGAAACGCGAGCAGCTCGCGAGCGGAAAATGGGACGTGTTCAGCGGGCCGATCAAGGATCAGTCTGGAGCCGTGAAGATTCCCGCGGGCAAGACGCTGACCGATCCGGAAATGCAGCGGCTGAATTGGTATGTTGAAGGCGTCGACGGTTCGTTGCCGAAGTAGCCGTTGGATGTGCGGGACGGCCCGAGTCGTCCCGCACGAGAATAGCTTGCGATGATCATCAGTGTCGCGGGGAGCTGCGAAGGCGGTGCGTTTCCCTGCAAACGGCACTGCACTTCGCAACGACCAGTAAACAAAATGATGAGAACCGGCGCCCAAGTTGCGCCGTGTCGAGCGCTGACTCAGGCGCCATGCCGGTATGCCGCAGTGGTTTTCATGTAGCGGGCAAAAGCGACCGGGCCTGCTCGAGAAGCGCGTGCGACGCGGCGAACTCGTTACGCCCCGCCATAGTAAGCGCGGCGTGCGCAGTACGCGCGAACAGCTCATCGTCGGACGTTACGACCGCCTCCAAACCAGGACCCGGGTTGTCGTATCGGCGAAAAAACGCAAGCAATTGAAATGCATCGAATTTCCAGTCTTGGGGACCGGCCTTGGCGAGGATCTCGGCGGCTGCATCCAGTTGTCGGATGGTTGTAA
This sequence comes from Caballeronia sp. SEWSISQ10-4 2, assembly GCF_030464885.1. Classification (GTDB taxonomy): domain Bacteria; phylum Pseudomonadota; class Gammaproteobacteria; order Burkholderiales; family Burkholderiaceae; genus Caballeronia. The sequence goes on from NZ_JALPRJ010000002.1 coordinate 123,938, forward strand.
CGAATTCAGAGCGTTCCATGACATCTTTCTCCGTATAAGTCGCCGACGCGATTGTTCTTCGTTCTGAGAGTCTACCGCGCGCGTGAAGACGTTCGATGTAGGGGAGCATCAGGGGGGGCGAAAGTGCATGGATCACCCGTTCGACGATGCGGCTTGCGGTTCGGCCAGCGTATCGCGCTCAAAGCGGCCATAGCGCAGCGCGAGCGTTGGCAGGATGATGAGGTTCAAAATAGTGGAGGTGGCCAGTCCGCCGAGAATAACGATTGCCATCGGCCCCTCGATCTCGTTCCCAGCCGCACCGCTCGTAAGCGCGAGCGGCAGCAAGGCGAGCGCCGTCACGAGCGCCGTCATCAGGATCGGTATCAGCCGCTCGGACGCGCCGCGCACGGCTGCCTCCATGCCCCACGGCATTTCGTCGACATGCACGAGGTGCTCGTAGTGACTTATCAGCATGATTGAGTTGCGCAGCGAAATGCCGAACAGCGTGACGAAACCCACCATGCCGCCCAGTGACAGGTCACCGCCGGTCAGCAGCACGCTCAGCACACCGCCCACCAGCGCGAACGGCAGGTTCACCATCACCAGCACGACTCCGCGCCGGCTCTTCATCGCGAGGAACAGCAACAGTGCGATGCCGACCACGGACATCGCCCCGTACGCGAGCAGGTCATGCTGTGATTGCGTGCGCGCCTCGCTTTCGCCCGCGAATACCGCGTACGTGCCCTTCGGCATCACAATGTCGCGATTCACGCGCGCCTGCGCTTCACTCACGAAATCGCTCACTGCGCGGCTGCCGAGATTGACAGAGACCGTCTGCATCCGCCGGCCGCCGTCGTGCGTGATCTGATACCGGCCCGAGACTTGGCCGATGACCGCCAGCTCGCGCAATGGCACGGCCAGACCATCCGGGTTGCGCAGCATCAGCGCGCCGACGTCCGCCAGATTCTTGCGCGCTTCGGGCGCGAGAACTACGGTGACATCGTAGGTCCGGCTGCCTTCATAGGTTTGTGCAACCGTGCTTCCCAGATAGGTGCTCTGGATCGCATCGAGCACGTCGACCGGACGGAAGCCCCGGCGGCTCAACTGGTCAGGCTTCAGTCTGACGTCGAGCTCCGGGATGCCCGGAGGCGATTCCACCCGCACGCTCGCCGCGCCGCGGATGGTCCCCAGCAATCGCGCGATGTCCTGTGCCTTGCGATCGATCACATCGAGGTTGTCGCCGAAGACGTTGACCGCAACGGGCGCCGTCACGCCGGAAATGATCTCGTCGATCCGTTCGACGAGAAACGTATTGACCGACGTGGTAAGGCCGGGAAAGCGGGCGAGCGCTTCCTGGATGCGGTGCAAGATCGCGTTCTGCCGGGCCGCGCTCATCGGTTCGAGGTCTACTTCGAACTCGCTCAACTGCACGCCGACCGGATCGACAACGCCGTTGGCGCGGCCGGCACGCTGCGCAACCAGCCGAACGCCCGGCACACGCATCAGCGCTCGCGAAACCTGAGTGCCGATGCGCATCGATTCGGCGAGCGAAGTCCCGGGCACGAGTCCCATGTGCACGATGTAGTGCCCCTCGCGCAGTTCAGGAATGAAGTTGCCACGCAGGAAAGGCAGCGCGGCGAGGGTCGCCACGCACATCACGGCGACTACCACCATGACCGTCCTCACACGTTGCTCGACCTTCAGCAGCAACGCGGTGTAGCGTGTCTTCAGCCACGTGAGCAAGCGCGGCTCGTGTTCTGGCAGCGGCCCGCGCGTAAGGAGCGCGAGCGCCATCGCCGGTGTTAGCGTAAGCGCGACACCGAGCGATGCCAGCACCGCGAGGATGTAGGCAACGCCGAGTGGCGCAAACAGCTTGCCGGCTATCCCCGAAAGCGTTAGCACCGGCAGGAAGATCAGCATCACGATGAAGGTTGCGAACACGACCGCACTGCGGACTTCGAGCGAGGCTCGCAGCACCACGCGCAATGCCGCCAATGGCTCGCGCCGGTTTCGATTCTCGCGCAGCCGCCGATAAATATTCTCGACGTCGATGATCGCATCGTCGACCACTTCGCCGAGTGCGATCGCGAGGCCACCGAGTGTCATCGTGTTCAGGCTCACGCCAAACGAACTCAGCACGATGATTGCGACCAGCAACGAGAGCGGAATCGCGACGGCTGAAATGATCGCGGTGCGAACATTGAGCAGGAAGAGGAAGAGCACCGCGATCACCAGCACTGCGCCGACCAGCAGCGCCATGCGCAGGTGGCCCACGGCCGCGTCGATGAAGTTGGCTGGTCTGAACACGTCCGCGTTCATGTCGACGCCTTGTTGGGTCAGTATGGGCTTGAGCGCGGCGAGCGTCTTCTCGATGTCCTTCGTTACGGCGAGCGTGTTGGTGCCGTACTGGCTTTCGAGGACCAGCATCACACCGGGCGTACTCATGATCGATGCGGCGCCGACAGGAGGCGCGCTGCTCCACGTGACGGTTGCGACGTCGCCGAGCCGCACGGCTGCGCCATTACTCCAGCGCAACACCACGCCGGCAAGTGCATCGGGTGTTCTGATCTGGCCATCGGTATTGATGGCGATGCGTTGATTCGCGTTCTCGATGAAACCCGCGCCGCGCACACCGGTGGACGTCCGGGCCGCCGCGATCACATCCTGAATCGACATGCCGTAGCGCATCAGCCTGCCTGGATCGACCTGTATCTGTAACTGCCGGGTGTCGCCGCCGAACACGATGGCGTCCGCGACGCCCGGCACGCTCAACAGTTGCGGCTTGACCGTCCACTGCGCGATGTCGTAGAGGTCCATCAGCGAGCGCGTCTTCGACGTCAGGCCGATGGTGCGCACCACGCTGGTCGTGGTCGTGAGCGGCAGCAGTCTCGGCGGCTGCACGCCGGCGGGCAGCGTCGAGGCGAGCGCGTTGACGCGCTCGGAAACCAGTTGCCGGACCTGCAGCAGGTTCGCACGGCTGTCGAACACCACCGTGATCGCGGACAGGCCCTGCAGCGACTTCGAGCGCATCGACTGCAGGCCGACCATGCCGGCGAGCGCGTTTTCGACCGGCTGGGTCACCAGCGTCTCGACCTGCTCGCTGGAGAGACCCGGCGCCTCGGTCTGCACGATGCTCATTGGCGGGGCGAACTCGGGAAAAACATCGAGCTTCGCGCGTGTAAGTGTGTAGAGGCCGTAGCCGGTCAGCAACACCGCCAGCGCATAAATGACGCCGCGAAAGCGCAGCGAGAACCGGATGATGGCGTAGAGCATTGGTTACCAGGAGCGTGCAGTGTGGGCGAAGTGAGCAAACCGGTCTACGGATCAGTCGTCACATTCGGGCGGATCCTTGCACGCCGTCGCGATGCCCTGCGGCCGGAGTTCCTGGGAAAGCAGCAACTGTGGGCCGTGCATCACCACTTCGTCGCCGGCATGAAAGCCGCTCGTCACGACGAAGCCCTGGTCGCCGGGCGACGATGCCGGCACGTAGCGTCGCGTGAAGCGATCCGGCGCAGTACGCACGTAGGCCCACGGCTGGCCGCCGTACCAGATGACTGCCGCTTCGGGAATCACGAGTGCAGACACGCTCCCGTTCGACGCCGGCACGTGCGCGGCGGTGTGGGTTCCAACGGGCAGCGCGCGCCCGGTCACGTAGAAATATGGGTTGCCCTGGACCGCAGGATCACCTTGGGGCGAAGCCGAGAGTTTCTGCGCCGCGACCGGCTGGCCGTCCGGCGCGTCGATCGTGATGCGCGCGGGTGCGGCGCTGCTGTAGGTGGCGGGTAGCGTCACGCGCAACACCACCGCGCGGCCGGCGAGCAACCGCTGGAACAGGTCCGAGGCCGGCGCCATCGCCGCGGCTGTAAGCACTTCCCCGAATTGCTGGCGCATGGTCGCATCCAAACCGCTTTGCGCCGCGTTGGCCGACTGGAGCCTGGCCTGATCGGCCTGCATGAGCACTCGTGCGTCCTGCAGGCTCTTCTGCGAGACGTTGCGATCGTCATCGAACAGCACACGGCTACGCTCGTACTGCGCGTTCGAGTTGCCGGCCTGTGCGCGCAACGTGTCGTAGTCCGCCCGCGCTGCGGCAAGGCGATTGCGCAGATCGAACAGCGGCTGCAAGTCGATGACCGTCGCGTACGCCATGTTTTCGGGTTGGATGGCAACGGCCGTGAGCGGCGCGACTTCGATGTGGCTGGCACGCTGCACATCGGTGGCAACGACAACCACCGTTTCGCCATTCACCGTCTGCACGGACAGCTGAGTTGTAGCCTGCGCAGGCGCGCCCGGCCTCAGTGGACTGGCAACGAGTGTCTGGTAGATGAACCAGCTGGCGCCGGCCGCCAGCAGCACGGAGACAACAGAAAGAATCACCAATGTGCGTTTCATCGCGGTATCTCTTGTTGAGTCACGGCGGAGTTGACGGTCTCCAATGCGAGGGGGCGTTGCATTGCGTCCTCGAGCGTGCCGGCTGCCTGCTGCGCGGCGACGACGGTGTCAAGATGGGCAATCTCACTCGCCTGGTAGTCCGCTCTGGCTTGCGTGAACATGAGGCGGTCGGTGGTGCCGGCTGCGAAGCTTGCCGACTGGCTGTTCAGTTGCTTTAGCGCGGTCGCGAGGTGTGCGGCAGAGAGCAGCACGGCATCAAGGCCTGCCCGGTAGTGGGCGAGCGCATGGTCAAGGTCGTTGAGCATCGTGTCCTGCAAGGCTGCGGTGCGCGCGGCCGCCTCCTTGCGTTTCGCCTCCGCCTGTGCAACGCCGCCCTGGTTCTGGTCGAAAACCGGCAGCGTGATGCCAGCGAGCCCGAACCCGATCTTGTTCGTACCCGTGTCGTATGTGTAGCCGGGGCCGAGATGGATGTCCGGATATTGCTTCGCGACCTCGAGCTGCAACGCCGATTCGGCGGCCGCGTACTCGGCGAGCGACGCCAGCAGATCGGCGCGATGGAAAACCGCCTCGCGCTGCGCGTCAGAGGCGGGTGGTTCAGGCGGGGCTGCGCCGAACGCGTCGAGATCGAGCTGGACGGCGCTGAGTGCGGCCACCGGCATGCCGATCGCCGTGGCCAGTTGCGCGCGCGCGTCCTGTTGGGCACTGTACGCGGCGGCGAGATCGGCCCGTGCCTGGGAGGACGCGAGCACTGCCGCGTCTACATCGGGTCCGGAGTTTTCGCCGACCGAGCGGCGCTTCGTCACCATTGCGACGATCTGTCGTTGGGCCTCGGTTTTGCGCGACAAGAATGCCGCGCGCTGGCTGGCGGCGTACAGCAAGATTAGTGCGTCACGCACCTGTGCACGTGCCTTCCACGCCTCATTGCCGAGAGCGAGGCGCGCGGCTTCCGACAGGTGTGATGCCTGGTCGATCCGGTAGCCGCGCTTGTGCGCGGTCTCGATCGGAATGTCGAGCGCGGGGCCGGTGATCCATGGCGCACCCGGTCCCGGGTTCGGCGTCGCGTACTGGAACGGCAGTTGCAGCACTGGGTTCGGAATTGCGCCAGCGACATCGATGCCCGCTTTCGCGGTGCCCCACTGGGCCCGTGCAATATCAAGCGCCGGGCTGTAGTAATAAGCCGCGAGGGTGAGCATCTCGCGGTTCCAGTGTGGCAATGGCCACGGATCAATATCGTGCCCGGACTGCCGCGCGAGGTACGCGCGCAGTTCGGCGCTCGCAAGCGTTCGGTCCTCGAAGTGCCGGGCCAGTTGCGTCGGCGCGATGGGCTGCGGGTGATAGGCCGCGCATCCGGTCAACATGACGGAGGCGAGCAGCAACGGTCGGCGCATAGCACAGCATCCACGGGTTTGTTGGCCGCCTGTTGAGACGGTGACAGACGTGGATGCTACGCAAGGGGTTGTGAAGTTTTCGTCAAGAAGACGTCAATTCGTTGTGAGTGTCCGTATTACGTGGTTGGTGGTCGTGGCGCATACTGCGTCACAACACTCATTGACGTGAGGCCGACGCTCGAACAATCATGCGCCATGGCTCACCGATCACGACGCCGAACATTGCTGGACGGATGTCCAAGGGCGCGCCGGTTTCCGAGATCTCCTAGCCAGCGACAGCCGGATCACGTTTTCGCTACCCACCACTATGTTGTAGACGGATGGCATGGCGGCAAAGTACTAGGCGGCGGCGAGGCCCGGCCTTGAATGACCGCCACGGTGTCGGTGGACTTCACGACGAGGTCGCCGTTGACTTGGCCTCTGCGCGGAGCTAAGTGCCCGATACAGACTCAGCGCTTGTCCCGAACTGCCTGCTGTCGTCGGCCCTGCGAGGCGATGTGTGTCTGGATCACCTTGGAACGCGAACCGGCGAGCTGCGAACGTTGCGCCGCTGCGCTCGCTTTTTCACTGGTCAAGCCCACGCTCGCCTTGGGATTTCTTGCCACCGACGCAACCGCCGCGCGCTTGTTGGAGGGCCTCTTTGCAGCGATGACCTTGCTTGGCTCGACGCGCGCCTTACGTATCGCAGCTAGCGCGAGCGCGCTCTCCGCCTGGCTGGCCTTACGGGCTTCGGCCGCTGCTAACTTGACCTGTCGGCCCTCCAGGCGCTGCTGCACTTCTTCGAACAGCTTGACTTTTTGTTCAGTGCGCACGTTGTCGTTACCTTGCACACCCGACTTGGTCCCGGTGCGCTCGCGGGTGGCCAGTTTCTGACGGCGTAGAAGATCCCGATACTTGTCACGCAGGTCGCAAGCGCGCTTGATTTTCTGGCGCAATTGCACAGCGTTCCACCCGGTCAGTGCCTCGCCGACACTGGATTCAAACAACGGCAACTCGGATGCGCTAAGCAATCCTCGTGCGTGGCGGCGGTTGTATGCCATGTGACGGCCTCCTGTGTCTATGCTGAATGTATAGAGCACGCCGCTCACTAGGGCAAGCCTGCTTTTCCGGCATCCAGCATCAAGGGCGACGTGTTTACGATAAGGCGAGCCGCGCAATTGATGTCGCTTGAGCGCGACGCGCTATCGAATCGGGCGAAAGCTCGGCGAGAACGCTTGCGTGCGTTCGGGACCGCGAAATTAGAGCGCAAGATACGTAGTAGGTCAGCTCTTGCCGTTCGGGTGACTCGCTCGCATGCCGGTACTGAAACCGGACGTTGCGCTCGGGCGAAAGGTCAGACAACTTCCGGCATCGACGGAAGCTCGCAGCGAATGATGGAAGGTGGCCGTTCTGCGACCCCGTCCGCAGCCATTGACGTCCCACGGGATCCATTGCATCGCGCAAGACGAAATCAACCGCGAAGTACGAACACCTTTTTGTGAAGTCGGCCCGCTTTTGCCGAACTAGCCGATCCAGCGCTTTCGTAACACATGGTCCACGGACCAGGTTCCGGCACCGCGGCATATCAGCACCAGTAGCATGGCAGCCCACTGGACATGAGTGGGCCATGCCAGGGGATAGACGAATATTTCGATGACCGTTGTCATTCCCAGCAGTACGAACGCAACGGGCCGGGCCGCGAGGCCAAGTATCAGCAGCACCGGCGTTGTCAACTCGATCGACACGGCCATGTAGGCGGCAAGCTCCGGCGGCAGGAGCGGCACTTTGTATTCATCTCGAAACAGCTCGAGGGTAGTCTCCCAGTTCGCCAGTTTGGTCATCGCGGAGTTCCAGAAAACGGTGGCCACCGCAATCCGTAAGGGGATGGCGAGGAGTGCGTAGGGCACACGCTCGAGCCATCCGACGAGGCGCCCGATTCGACCGCCCCTGACCGGTGACGGGGTGACGGGTTGGTGAGAACGTGTCATGTGTCAGTCCTCCGGAACTCGTTCGCAAGCGCGCTGGGAACCACGCTGACATCCGCAAGGCATCCGCGGGCCAGGTGCGTGGCGAGCACGGTGTGTGCGTCGTCGCACGGTGCGTCTTCCAACGCTCCGAAGAACGACTTTCCGGAAAACAGGGCAGCGGTAAAGTGCCATTCACGCTTGCCCAGACGCTTCACCTCGATACCGCTCTGCGTTCGGTGAGCGAGCAGCCAGACCGGGCCCTCTGCGAGATTGACCGTCGCCATGGCACAGTCATCGCGCTCAAGTACCGCGCGCCAGATGACGTCGATCGGGAATTCACATCGCAGCAGGCGTACCGCGGGGTGGGGTTCGAAGTGCAATTGCGCCGGCGCGACGTTGCTCAGTGCTGCGAGCCGGGAGATGTCGAGGGGCGGAGCGTCCGGTGCGTGCAGGACAAGGTTGACCTGCCATTCCAGACGCGCGACGTCGGCAAGATAAGGCACTGACGCCGCCTGCGGTAGCCGCTCCAGAAAGTCCGGAAATTCCGCGCCGTACTCATCCAGCCACGCATTGCGTGGCGGAGCCTGCGCCACGAATAATCCCGCTGCACCTTCGAAAAAATCCGGGCCGACGAGCTGATGCACGGCCGGGAAGGCCAGGCGCAGAGCTGTTCCGAGCACACCGGCGAACGTGTTGCGGTAAATGCTGAGCCGCTTGCCGGCGTCCAGGCCGTCTGCCACGATCCAGGCAGACGCTTCTTCGTTGACGCCTTCAGGCAGGCTTCGCCGCATCGCGTGCTGAAGTTCACGCAGCGTAGGCACGGGTGGATTCATGACGTTGCCTTTCGAGTGCCGCGTCAGCGAGAGCGGCTTCTTCTATCAGGATTTCGATCGGCGGCACGCCGGTATCCCATTCGATCAGCGTCGGCACTGGCCCGAAACGGTTGAGCGCCTCGCGATAGAGCGCCCAGACCTCCGGCGCAACACGTGAGCCGTGATCGTCGATGCGCAACGTTTGCCCGTGATCAAGTTGCCGGACACTGTGCCCGGCAAGATGGATTTCGCCGATCGCAACCGGTGGCAGCGCACCTAGGTAGGTCATCGCATCCCAGCCGTGATTGGAGGCACTGACGTAGATGTTGTTGACGTCGCACAGAATCCCGCAACCCGTGCGCTGCGCAACCTGGGCCAGGAATTCCCACTCGGGAATCGTCGAGTGACTGAAGCGCAGATAGGTCGACGGGTTCTCCAACAGGATGCGCCGCCTGAGACAAGCCTGCACTTCATCGACATGTCGGCAAACAACGCTCAACGCCTCTTCGGTCATCGGCAGCGGCAACAGGTCGGCCAGATACGTGCCACCGGCGACGCTCCAGGACAAGTGTTCGGAAACGAGGCCGGGGTCGACCCGCTCGACCACGCCGCGCACGCGAGCCAGATGCGCAGCGTCGAGCCCGTCGGCGCTTCCGAGGGACAGTCCGACGCCGTGCAACGAAATGGGATAGTCGCGGCGAATCGCGTCCAGGTATTGAGGTGCGCTGCCGCCACCCATGTAGTTCTCGGTATGCACCTCGAACCAGGCGACTGTGGGTCGCCTGTCGAGCACCGGCTGGTGATGGCGAAAGCGCAGCCCGATGCCGGCGTTCACCGGAATCGGGCTGGAAGCCTGCTGCGCGTGACGCACTGGAATGCTCATCGCGGGTATCGGCTCAGCTTGCCTGCAGCTTGCCGCCCTGAATCTTCAAGCAGTCACCCGCCGGCAGCAGCACGAACGACTTCGTATCGCGTGCCTGGGTCGCCTGGCCGGCACACGAGTGGGCGCCCTCGGCACAGTCGTTCTTCGCGACCGAATTGACGCCGTAGCACTTTTCCAGCTTGTTCTTCTGCATCCGCATCATGTTGTCCTGGACGGCCTGCGGCATCTTGCTCATGTCCTTCATCTCCTGCGCCTGTCCCGGTAAAGCCTGCATCGCAAGCGCGAGACCGATCGCGGCGGAGAGGGTCGAAGCGGCCAGTAGCGGCTTACCCAGTTGCTTGCTCATTTTGCATCCTCCTGAGGTTGGGGTCGCACAATCGCAACCTGCAGGAAGATTCGCCGGCGACGGGCAAAGGTTACGCCGCTCGCAAAATTTATTTTTTACGAAAGCGTCCTCCCGGCGTGCAGAATTCGTACATGTCCTCCAGAACGCACCGCCCTGGCCCAATGCTGAGTATCGTACGCAATGCTCAGGATGCGGCTCAGGCTGATCATCCTCCCGAAACGTCGGAAACGCGCCCCGACGGTACCCTCGACTGGTCTATCCTGATGGCTCACTCGCAAGCGGGCGACCGGGATGCGTACCGACGCCTGCTCGAAGCGATCACGCCGTATTTACGGGTGATCGCGGCCCGCCGCATCGGTAACCGGAGCGACGTCGAGGATACGGTGCAGGACATTCTTCTGACCATCCATACAGTGCGCCACACATACGATCCCGCGCGCCCGTTTGGCCCCTGGCTCGTCACGATTGCGAACCGGCGCGTCGCCGACGGGCTGCGACGCCAGGGACGTCTCGGTGCGCATGAGGCGCCGTTTGATCCGGAATATGAAACCTTTCATGCTGCTGAAACGAATCTGCAGGAAGAGGCGGCGGACGCCAGTATGCTGCGTGACGCCGTTGAGCACTTGCCGGCCGGACAACGGGACGCCATACGCATGCTGAAACTTGAGGAAATGTCGTTGAAGGAAGCCGCGGCTGCGAGTGGAATGTCGGTCGCCGCGCTGAAAGTGGCAACGCATCGGGCGCTGAAGAATCTGCGCAGGTTGATCGGGAAGCGGGATGGCCAGTCATGAAGTCAACGTCCGACCTGATCGATTCGCTGGTTGCTGACGCGAAGCCGGTGCGGCGCCTGCTATCGCCTGTGATGCGCGCCCTGTGCTGGCTGCTGTTTGCCGCGTTGATGCTAACGGTGGTCGCGCTCGTGCATGGCGTACGGCCCGATCTCATGGTCAAGCTACACCAGCCGATCTTTGTCGTTGGTGTGGCAGCGGCGCTGACCACCGCAGTGCTCGCCTCGATTGCATCGTTCATGGCGAGCGTGCCGGGCTGGTCGCGGGGGTGGTTGCTGCTACCGGCGCCTGCGGTGGTGGCGTGGATATCCACGATTGGCTACGGATGCCTCACGAATTGGATCAACATCGGGCCGGACGGAATGTCGCCGGGCGAAACCGCGCGCTGCTTTGCGACACTCGCGATCACAGGCATCCCACTGTCGCTGGTGATGCTGATCATGCTGCGGTACGTGGCGCGTTTGTCACCGAACTCCGTTGTAATGACCGGAAGTCTTGCTGTTGCCGCCATGACGGCGGTTGCCCTATCGCTGTTTCATCCGCTCGACGCGACAGTCATGATCCTGATGTGGAATTTCGGCGTCGCAGCGGTCCTGATGGTCCTGAGCGGCCTGTACGGGCGGCGGCTGTTTGGCTGGATTACGCCACAGCGATGAGTCGGTTTGACGGGGACTGTCGGTGAATGTGCGGGCTATCCCTCAACACTACAGAAGTGAGGCCGCGATGGATGCAATCGTCCTGGAATCCGTACTGACCTGTCCGCACTGTGGTTTTGCCCGTCAGGAAACTATGCCCATGGATGCCTGCCAGTTCTTTTATGAGTGCGGCCACTGCAAGGTCCTGCTGCAGGCCAATCCGGGCGATTGCTGCGTGTTTTGCTCGTTCGGCTCTGTGAACTGTCCGCCGATGCAACAGCGGCGTGGCTGCTGCGGACCTGATCTCTAGAAAGGTCTTCGCATTCTGAAAATTGAACGCTTTCAGCGACATTTCATGAAGGCGGTTCTCGACAAGGCGCCGGCGCGTCAGGGCGGTCGGGAGGAGGGTGCTGACTGGGCGCACGAGCGTCACACTCGCACGTCATGCTAGTCAATTTTGACCGGCATAAAAGGAGGGAATAACTGCACGATATCCTGCCCGGATAAGTTGGCATGAACGGCTGTGCAACCTTGCTGATGCATTCGCCTGAAAGACGCGGAGGCTGATCGTGATGTCACGGAATCAGGGGCCATCTAGGGCTGTGCTCGACGAATTGCTATCGGCGATGCGCGGCGTCACGCGCCACACGATGTTCGGTTGTCCCGCCAGGTTCACCGATCGAAAAATGGTCGCCTGCGTGTACGGCGACAGCGTGGCGATGAAACTGCCCGTGAGTGTCGCCGCCAGTCTGCAGTCCGCTCGGCGCGCCCGCCCGTTCCAGCCTTACGATAAATCGACGATGCGCGCATGGGTGCAGATCAGTCGAACCGACCCGCAGGACTATCGCCTCAACCAGGCGCTCATTCAAGCGGCCGCGGACTTTGCCCGTCTTCGCAAGGCCGACCAGGGAGTCGCAGGATGAGGATACTCGTCGCGGGGCTCGCAGGTGGGCTTACCCTGAATGTCGTCATGGCGCTGACGTTTCGATTGCTTGGCTTCGGGTGGAACGGAGGCGGATTTCTGCTCACGTCGCCGATCCAGAGCAGGAAGCTCATAGCGGTCTGGACGCAACTGGAACCTCTTCCGCTGATTGTCGTGAATCCCGTCCCGATGATCTACGGCCTCGTACTTTTCGGCGTGGTTCACGCCGCGATCTATGGCTGGCTCGCACATGCTTGGCCCGCCGGCGTGTTTCGAAGAGCCGCACGGTTTGCTGCGCTCAATTTCGTTTTGACTTACCTGTTCTGGGAGTTCTTTACGCCTGTCAACATGTTTGGCGAACCGTTCGCCCTAGTCCTGGTAGAACTGCTTTTTTGGGCCTTCATCGCGACCACTGAGGCATGTGTTATCGCCACGGTCATGGAGCGGCGGCGGTCGCGTCGATCATAGACATCGCTGCGTGGCGGCGTGGACCGCAATCACCTATGGCTTCCGGACGGTCATCATCGCCCCGCACCAGTCGTCGCTCAGTGATGTCGCAAAATGGGGCCGCCTGCGCGAATCGCGCTGGCCTCGCGGTCGCGAAGTTCTCCACAGAATTTGTTCATAAGTCTGTTGATAACGCAGCGGCAAGCACGCTAAACCATTGATGCGCTTGTCTCTTGACGAGACGAGGCACAAGCAGGCGGCCGGCAAGTTCCCGAACTGAATGCACGACACGTGGATGGCCGTTACCTTGCCGTACGTGCGTAGAAAACCGGCGTTCAAAAAATACCCACCGAAGGGGGCCCTATCCCGGCAATTTTCAGTCAACCGGTGGCAAACGTAACGAGACGCGAGTGCCTTTACCGGGCTCGCTGTCGAGCTTGATAGACCATTGATAATGATCGCAGATCTTTTTTACGATCGCAAGTCCGATGCCGAACGTCCGGCGGCCTGCGTGTGCGGGCCTCGCCTGGTAAAAACGCTCAAACACATGCGCCAGGGCTTCCCCCGGTATGCCACGGCCCGAGTCTTCTATCTGCAGCAGGCCATCCCTATAAGCGAAACGGATACTGCCGCGATCGGTGTACCGCGCGGAGTTGTCGATCAGGTTCGACAGAACGATTGCGAGTGCCGAACGGTTAACCTGGACGCACAGACTGTTGTCGACGTCGAGCACTGTCTCGATACCGTTGGCAAGCAGCTCTTCTGCAAAAGGATCCAGTGCGTCCTCGATAGCGCTGGCGAGGCGCACTGGCCGAGTATCTGCGGGGGATTCTTCCCGTGCCAGGAGTAGCAAGGCATTGGTCATCTCGATCATGTTATCGGTCGCGCGATCGATCTGTTGCAGGCGTGCCCGGGACTTCGAACCAATGGCCGTATCGTGCTCGAGGAGTTCACAACTGGTCTTGATGGCCGTGAGTGGCGTTCGCAATTCGTGACTCACGTTGCTCGTGAACTCCTTCTCGCGCTCGATCATCCGCGCCATTTGGCGGTGGTAATCGTTGAATACTTCGACCAGTTCAACAACCTCTGCTTCGTCGTATTTGCCGGGGTTCAGCGCAGTCACCGTACCCAATTTCAACGCCTTGACCTGACTAGCAAAGCCGGCAACCTGACGAACCAGGAGGCCCGCTAGGCCAAATGCAAGCCAAATGGTGAGCAACGCGAACACGCCCGTGCCGGCCATTAGCGCGTCGATCACCTTCTTGAAGCGTTGCTCATAGCGGCTGAAGTTGTAGACCCGAAATACCTTTGCATCGCCGAACGCGGCGACCGCCACGTGGATTTCCTGGTCGCCGACAATGATCTCGTGCGTGCCGTCGCGCAGATCTTTCACAGAAGCGGGCAAGGCGACCGGCGCTGTGCCGGCGGTGGACACGTGTGCGCCGAGCTGTGGGTCGATGGGCGGAATAAGTTTCGGGTCCATCCGGTAGCTCTGGAGCAGATTCGCCATGTCGTCTTCGATCAGCGCCGCGATGAGCTTCTCTTCCTGCGCTTCGGCGAGCGCTTTTACGCCGAGAGCCTGACCCACAAGCAACAGGATGGTCAGCGCGGAAAAAACCAGTGCAACTTTGCGGCGCAGGCTAGAGCGGGTGCGCATTGTCCACCACGAGCCGGTAGCCGAGACCGTGGACAGTCTCGATAAGATCGTCCTCGCCGTTGGCGGTTAGCGCGCGTCGCAACGTGTAGACGTGTGCGCGCAGCGTATCGCTGTCCGGCAACTGCTCGCCCCAGACTTCGGCCTCGAGTTCGGCACGGCCGAACACCTTATTCGGCGATTGCATCAGGATGCGCAGAAGCTGCAGACACTTCGGTGGCAGTTTGACTGGCCGTCCGCCGCGGTCCACCGTGAATGTCGACACATCGAAGCGCACATCCCCACAACTCAACACCGCTTGCGTTACTTGCCCTTTGTAGCGTTTGATGAGTGCAGCGAGACGTGCGCCAACTTCCTTGAGCGAGAATGGTTTGATCAGGTAGTCGTCCGCACCCTGGATGAAACCCTGCAGCTTATCGTCAAGCGTATCTTTAGCCGTCAGTATCAGGACGGGAGTGTCCCGACGTGCTTCTTCCCGCAGTTTGCGGCAGATGGTCAACCCATTCACGCCCGGCAACGACAGGTCCAACAGGATTGCATCCCAGTGCTGCGTCACGGCGAGATGCAGACCCATTGCGCCGTCTGATGCAACGTCGACCTCATAGCCGCCGTTTTCCAGATAGTCGTAGAGGTTCGTCGCGATATCAGCGTCATCCTCGATTATCAATACTCTCATCAAGCGGCCTTCCTGGCGAGTGGGCGGTGTCGTAAAGCACTCATGTTGAAGCAGCAACGACGACCTTGTGCCGCCGAGTGGTGCCGTACCGGCACCGTGGTTGTGACCACTCTCATTCATCATTCTCATCATCTCAGGGCCGCCGCTCTTATAAAATACGATGACCAGAACGATGCTTATAGCCGCGAAGACGATGTTAAGCACCGTCGGCAATTGAACGTTATTGTCTCGGTCAGAATGCCGAGGTTGCGCTGCTGCGGGACTAGGCCGCTCAGTCCGAAAATGAGCTCCACAGCAAGCGCTGCAACCACCATCGCGACGTAGAAGGTGACCGGCATGTACCAGGTCATCTTACCGCCATAGTACTTCCGGTAGATGTTTAGAATCGGCGGAATGATGAGGTCGCCGAATATGAAGGCCGCGACACCGCCGAAGCTGATACCACCGTTCCACAGCACTGCGGCAAGTGGGACATTGCCCGCCGAGCAGGTGAACGAAACTCAAGCGATAAGGGGCCAACAAAAGCGCCCCATATCACCGCAGCGACTGGATGCTTCTTCGAAATGCCATCCTTGCTAGCGTCGCTGAGGGATTCGTCTGCTAACCATACCCGTCACCTAAAGCGCTTCTCCACAGTCTTGCACGTGGAATCTTGGGTCTTGATTGGAGTCGTATCTATTGCCGCCGTGTTGGTCTCTAGCCCGCTGCCTGGGACCGAGTGACATCCGCCCCGGCCAATTCACGCTGAACCCCATTCTCTACCCGAACTATCACCGTTACGGCAGGCTGAGTATTCGCCGTCAGGCGGCAGTGGCGGAAGCAGACGTGTCTATGCCTTCGATTCCCTGCGAGAACTCGATTTGCTCACCGTGCGACCCGCGCAGTTCGCAACGGTTGGGCTGAGAACTGCACATTGGCGTGAGGCCCGTCGAGGAAGTCCGCGAACGACCGCTGTCTGCGAAGCCGTTCTGTCCATCGTGGCGTTGGCCGCCCACCGTTCGTAGGTTTTGGCCGAAGCCCTTTGCGCGGTCGGCGCTCAGGGGCGAGGCGCTGTTGCCTCGCCCCTGAGCATTCGCGCTGAGTGTCAGTCGTCCGTTTGAGCAAGCTCCTGACCGTGGGGCCGCGTCGGATACGGTTTCTTCCCCTTGATGCCGGACCACAGCACCTTGTTGTATTTAGCGGGGGGCACCTGATCGGCCTCGTCGAAATTGAAGCCGACGGTGACTTTATCCCAGTAGGCGGCGTCGTGCCTGGGCTTGACGTCCGGGCCCTGTGCGAATCGCACGCTGCCGTCCGGCTGGCCTTGCGCTAGCAGTGTCGTCGTCTTCAGAATGGTAGAGGCGGTGGCGTCGTAGGTCCAGGCACCTGATGAGCGGGTGTCGAAGACGTCTGTCATAGGCCGCTGATAGGCGGTGTTCAGGTTGATGTGCTGCGTGCCGAGAATGTCCTCGATCGTCCGCAGCACATTGACCTGGCTGTAGCGCGTCTTGACCACCGCGCCCTGCTTGACGTACGGGCCGACGACATATGACGTCGCGCGATGCGAATCGACGTGGTCCGGGCCGTCCTGGCAGTCGTCTTCAGTGACGATGATCAGAGTGTTCGCCGCATAGGGGCTATGGGCCACGGCCTCGACGAGCCGGCCAACCGCCAGGTCGTCGTCGGCCTGCTGGGTTTCCGGCGTGTTGACGCCGGCCAGCGCGGTGCCGAAGCTGCCCGTGTGGTCATGGCTGAAGCGAACCGTCGACAGGCTGGGTAGATTGCCTTGGGCCACGAACTGGTCGAATTCGCGCTTCCACTCGTTGTACCGCCAGAGGTCCGGGTAGTTCTGGTCGTAACCGCGGAAGTAGACGTCCGTGAGCGCCGCGAGCGTCGGTTCGAGCGGGGCCACCTGCACGACCCCCGCGCCGAACGGATTCGATACTGGCGAACCTTGGGTGCCGATGCTGCCGATGTTGTTGACCAGAAAGCCGTAGTTGCGCACGGTGCCGCCCGCTGCGAGCACTGCATTGAAAATGTAGCCCTTCTGGATTCCAAACGGTGCGTCGGAGGACGCGTGATTGCCTACGCCCGCCAGCAGGTTGGCCGGGCCGCCAACCAGCCCGCCGGACCCGCTGCTGTATGCGCCGTTGGTTGCGTGGTCGCGTTCCGTGACGGTTGCCAGATTGACCGGCACGTTGCGGTTCGAACCTTCGGATTCGTAGGACAGGCCACGGTTCACGGCGGCGTAGTTCAGCTGCTGGGTGATCGTCTCGGTATTGGTCACGCGGCCCTGCAGCGCCCATGACCAGCCGTCCATGCTGCCGTCGCCGGGATCCATGAAGTTGTCCAGCGTGACGAAGTTGCTCGCGATGCTGTGGAAGTTCGGCGTGATGTTCCGGCCGAACATTGCCAGACTCGGATCGGCGTTCGCACCGTTGCGCAGGTCACCGAGGATCTGGTCGAAGGTGCGGTTTTCCTTAACGATGTAAATGACGTGCTTGATCCGATTGCGCAAGAACTCCATCTTTCCCTCGTCGCGCTCGCCTGATTCGTCCGAGTAGAAGTTGTTCTGCGCGACGATCTCCGTCAGCCTAGGCAATTCATACGGTTTGGGCACTGGGGCGCTGACCAGGGACGCGCGTTCGAGCTGGAACTGATACTCGTTCGATGCTCTCGCCGCAGCCGCGGCCGCCGTGTTGCCGCCAGGGTAGGTGACGCTGGTGACGAGCGCCGTGTTGCCATACAGGTGGCCCGGGTTGGCGCCTGTGGTGCTCTTGCCATTCACGATATACATCCAGTTTCCGTCGGCGCTGAAGGTGATGTCATGCGGCTCGTAGGCCGCGGGAATCAGGCCCGTGACGGTGTTCGCATTCCGGCCGGACAGTGGGATCACGGCCACTGAGTTCGAGCCGGAATTGACGGCATAAAGCATCCCGCCATCCTTGGAAACCGTCACCGCGAATGTGGCTGCGCCCGTGTACTTCGATCCGCGTAGCAGGTCCGCCGGAGCGCGCGCGTCGATCTTCGCGGTGACCATGTTGTTCGCGGTGTCAATGACCGCGACCTGGTCGGCATTGTCCTGCGCCACGTACAGCCTGGCTTGCGAGGCATCGAACGTCATCCCGAGAGCATTGCCGTCGAGCTTGATGCGCTTGACCAGGCGGCCGGCGGTGGGCGAGGAGATGTCGACCACGACGACTTCGCGGTCACGATCGGAAGACACGTAGGCCGTGCCGTTGCCCTTTACGACCACCGCAAACGGAAAGGTTCCACCGGGGGCGCCGTCGGCGCCTTCATTGTTCGCCTGATAGGGACGCAGGTCGTGCTCATAGCGCACGGTGTGGGTAGCGGTGTCGATCACACTGATCGAATCGTTGTAGTTGTTCGCCACGACCAGCGTTTTGCCGTCAGCGGATAGTCCCAGGCCACCGGCATTGGGTTGCACGTTCAGGCCCACGCCCTTTCCGGCATGGCCCAGGGCGATTTTTGCCGTCTGCGACCAGGTCGCGCCGCTCTTGTGGTACGCATACACGGCATCGTCGACGCCGCCCGCCGCGTAGAGCGTGCTGCTGTCTGGCGAGAAGACAAGGCCGACGTGGGCGTTGGCCTGTTGAATCACTTGGGTCAGCACGGGCTTCGCCATGTTGGCGCCCGCCACGTTGTAAAGGAAAATGTACTGGGTCGAGTTTGCCTGATCGACTGTACCGTCGGGCGCGTAGAGCGAATTCTGGCCGGCGCAGAGGACCGCGAGCGTCGTGCCGTCCGGGCTGAGCTGTGAGCGTACCGCTTCGCCCGCGACGAAGTTCGGGTATGCGGCCAAGCCCGGGTTGAGCGGCCGCTGAACCGCACCGCTGAGGTACGTAGGCGTAACGTACTGGCCAGTCGCCAGCGGCATCCGTCCGTTGCGTTCCGTGGATTCCCCGTCGTGCTCTGAATCGGCGCGCGCCCCCTGTGTGGCAAGCAGTACTGCCGATGCGACAACGCACAACTTGAACATGCGTTCGAACGAATGATTCTTCATGATTGCTCCTCGAAAAAGACCGGACTGTTTTTGGGGGGACGCGAGACGATGAACCGCACCGGCAACCGCCAGCGCGGCTCCATTACGGACCACACCAACACGTAGCGTTGCTGTATTTCTTGCTCCTTTTGTTCGCTTCACGACGAGCTGCTTGGCAAAGACGACCGATACAGAGAGTGCGGAAATAGCAAGGCTTGGCGATCTGATGTGGTTGGCCTTTGTCTATCTCTTACCGGAAAATTACAAGGCGTATTACCGGAAGATAGCTACGGAATATGACGACGCCGGGACAAGGATGTGTCCCGACGGTGGCTGCCTGATGGCTCCGATAAACCCCTTCGTACTATTTAGCGTTATTTCGACAGGAATCCAGCCGATGCTAAGTTATGGCTAAGTTATCTCTGCTATGTTGCAGGAGTCTTGGAGACTCGCTCTCGGTCGTTGTTCGTCGTGGCTTTAGCCGGATATTTCACGGAGCAGCGCTTCTTCAGAAGCGTTCAGCGTTGCTGCCCGCGACCATTGGTAAACGTGCAATCCCGACAGCGACTGGTCGAAATAGACCCGGCCACTGACCGCATCATCGCGCGCCAGGGTGACGACACGCTGCTGGTGCTCGATATGCGCACGATGCGCGTCACGTCTTCCTACGACATCGGGCAAGATCCGAACGTCGTCGACTTCGACCCGCGACTGCATCTGCTTTATGTCGCTGGCGAAGCCGGAATCGTCTCGATGTTCAAAGCCGATGCATGTGTGGTGCTTCGAGGGAGTGTCGTCAAGGAAGGCACGGTTTCCGGGCCTTCCGAGCGCCGGAATAAACTGAAAACGATCGGCACAGGGGGACCGCCAGTTGTCAGTCGTCATCTCCATGGCGATAATGTTCCTCGCCTCTTTGCCAACCATTGTCGTGCCGCTCGCGATTCCAAGGCTGTAGACGAACGACCCTTTCGTAAGGAGCGCTACCCGTCTGCTAATGGGTCGTCCGGTAAAGGTCTCGATTGCGCTAAATGGTTTGCTGGCTCGGCGGATAGTCGTTTCTGTTCAAAGGAAGGATTCCGTCCTTCTGCGCTTGAACCAGTTCCGCGTAAACTTCAGCGCGCGTCTTGCCACCCATCCCCGAGGAGTAGGAGCCATCCAAAGCTCCCCCGTATGCAGCCGAGTTCGACTGCGCGTCAATCACCTGATACGCATGTTCTGCAAACGCTGGGCTAACCGTAGCAATGCCAAGGGCAGCGATAATGGAAGTCAACAATTTCATTTCGTTCTCCAAGTGTCAATTCACTGGAGACAAATCTAGACGGGCGGCTCTGACGACTACATGGCCTCAACATGAAAATTGCGCAATGTTCTAAGGCGGCATTTTTCGATGAGACTCAGTGACTAGCCTTTCACGTGGGGCCTGGATTATAGGTGGCCAGTCGTGCAGTAGCTTTGTCGCCCTCGCTTATGATGAGAAAGCGGCAACGGAAGCCAGGAAGGCAGTTGAGGAGTTTGTTACCGCTACGCTCAAACCGGCGCGCATGCCGTAGCTCGGTGCATAGCGGCCTTAATCCTCACGCGTCACCTGGCCATTAGGTGACGTTGCTTACGGAGGTGGCGCGGAGCCCGTGGCGCGAGCGACCACCGCTTGGGCGACTTTTTGACTTAGAGTGAGTCCGGTTAGCGTTGGGTTCACTGAACCTACGGTGACAAAGAGCGACTGGTCGGTGCAGAACGCATTATCGACATGATGAGAGCGCCCGTTCACGTCCGTAACGGAGCTCGTCGCATCGGCCCCCATCCATAGCGTGCCCGCCTCGTGATATGTCGTTCCAAGTGCATCACGCCCCTGACTCACAATCTCGAGGTCCGCTGCATTCCCATTGGCAAGATGGTTCGCAAGCGCCAGGATGGCAGTGTCCATTGCATTGGCAAGTGAGTCCTCGTCTCCAGTCGTTGCAAACTGAACATACGCGCGAGGCACGCCAAATTCATCCGATTCGAACGGACTCAGGTTAATCCACCGCCCCGAAGCGTTGGGCACCGGCGCGGTTCGGTCGCCATGCATCTGGGAGACGCCGCGGAAGGCAAACGATATCCAACCAGCTCGCTGACTCTTCAACAACATGTCGAGCTGGTCAATGTCGGGAACCATTGAAAACAGCAGGGCATCGGAATTAAAGCCAGCGTCTGCGGACGCGGTAATCTGAATATGAAACTTCCCTTGCGGCATCGAACCGCGAACTAGCACCGCCCCTGTTTGCACGAGAAGTGGTAGCACGTTGGCACTATCGAGCGCTGAGCGGCGCACGCGCAGATAGATATTGCTGCGCACATGGGAAATCAGATTGCGACCCATGCGCTCTTCGGCTGGGTTGTTACTGGTGGGAAACGACGCCAAGGCGAGGCGCGTGGACTCAATCGTGCCAAGAGCGAGTATCACTGCGCAGTGTTGGGTGATTGGGAGAAACTTTTCCTTGCCGTTGACGGAAGCCTGAATGCCTGCGACGGACCCGTTCTGCGTGACGAGTCGCACGACATGTACATTCGGTACGACGAAGAGCCGCCGTTGTGCGTCGGCTTGGGTCGCGGCTTCGCGGACCGCATCGATGAGAAGTGTGACGCTGGAAAATTTGTCGAAGCCGAAGAGACCGGAGGCCGGCGACTGGCCCTGTACTGCGAGCGGGGGGTCCTGAACCGTGTCGAGGTTCGGCACAGAATGCGACTGGATTACCTGACTGATGCGCGACTTTACAAGGCCATAAAGTGGACCTTGAATAAAGTCCGTTGTAACGTCGACGCCCGTCTGGGCCTCCAGCCGCGCGTAGTTCTGGTCAAGGTATGCAGCCACGGTAGGCGGCCAGTCTACGAGGTCATCCGCCAAAAGTCGGGGGCACCAGCCTCCCCAAAAAAGCGACTTCCCGCCCACGCAATATGCCTGGCCGACACAGTCAACATTGCTTCGCCAGGGTATGCCCCAAACGAGTTCTCGCGCGACCCCCGGGTCGTTTGCGGGAAACAACGGGTTCGGTACGTTGATGCCAGCGCGAGGTAAATTCTGAACGTGAGTCGCAACGAGGAACGGTCCCGCGTCGAGTACCAGCACACGCAGGTTATTGGCCGCGCCAAATCGATAAATCTTTTCCGCGCAGTAACCACCAAACATTCCTGCGCCAATTACGATAGCGTCGAACGGAGCGCCGCCGTTGTTGACGGCTTCATCCCAGGTGCTGCATACAAATCGGCCCAGCACGTCGAGCGACATGTCTGTGCGCTGGACATCAGGAGGCGGTTGAATCGCCTGACCAGAATCGACGAGCTTGTTCAATGGCATGGAGAGGCCCTCCAAGTTGCGAACGATATGAGATGCATCTGACGAGTGTTCGGCGTTCGCGTCTCGGCACCCACCTCAACGCTGCCTGCCAAGTTCGATTCGACCTTGTTGCGCGCACTTCAGGACAAGCCGCGATATATTCATGATAGCGGTGGTTACCGGCAGCTTCCGTCGCCGGGCTTTCTCCCCGACCTGCATAGCACGTTTCGCAACGCGCGCGTCGGCCCGGCTCCGAACTAAGTCGCAGGGAAGCGTCTCCTCTGGACTAGGTATGGTGCGTCTTTGCGGTGAGTCATCGACGGCTCCCTTTTAACCCACTGCGGCCATGGATGGAGCATTCGCTCGAACCTGTCGTCCAGCCATTGACGTGTCCGCTGACTCGCCATGCCCGTAATGTGCGGCGGAAAGCGCACTGTCCGCGGGATGTGAATATCCGACCCAGTATAGGCGAAGGAGAAGCTTTACCCCAACGGCCAATCGACATGGAAGAATTCATCAATCGCTGGCGTGTGAAATAGCAGTCGACTTTGAAAACTCAGCCGTTCAGCCCTGCGCAGGCATTGCAGAAATGCCGCGCTGGCTCAGCGGCAGCGTTTCTCTAGAGTGCGCAGCGGTGGAAGAGCGCGCCCTCGACATCGATAGCCCGCCGCCGTTCACTTGGATGTTCAATACTCATCAGTTGTTGAGCCCGCGATAGGCGCTCAAATGACACACGAGCCCCTGTTTTGTTGAAAAATGGCTCGCTTCGGCTCCGGCAATACCCGTTCATCTTACTGAATTCAGTCGCACGCGAAGGGGCGGCGGACGCTACTTACGCGTCGAGACCTCGTCAGGGCACGGAGCCCGCGTGTTGTTCTTTTTTCGGTACGATGACGGCAACTGGTGCGTGTTTCCGCCTATGACCGGATACAAAGCACGTGCGGCGGACAATGAGGTCAAAACGCGCTGCAGATGACGGAAAGCCCAACGCTCAAATTCTTCATGCAAGATGGTGCGAGCCATCGCTCGAAACCGTGACCGGTGATTTCGGTTCGAGTGTCGTAACCGAGGCGTCTTAGAGCGGCGTTGATTGCCGCTTCACTCATAGGACGCAGCGCCGAGCGCGCACCTGGGAAAATCCCACGGCCGTCAGCAAGGCGGTACGCCTTCTCACGCGGAGCTGCGTTACGAACAGCAACGTCGGTCAAGGCCATGGAGAATCTCCTAGGGGCATTTTGCGGGAGTGGTCACCGCTCTCGCAGAAATGCCCCCACATGCCCCCAGATGTCAATAGATGCCCCCGGACTCTCCGGGAAACAAAAAACCCGCCAAGCCTCGAGCTATAGCGGGTTTATGGACTTCCTCGGAATTCTGCAGAACTGTCTGTGGTGCCCGGGGCCGGAATCGAACCGGCACGCCTTGCGGCGGGGGATTTTGAGTCCCCTGCGTCTACCAATTTCACCACCCGGGCAAACAGCATTTGAACGTGCCGACTGAGACGGAAAAAATCCGACGTCAACCGGCAAGTCAGCGATTATGCCGAAAATCGTTTCAGCGGGCAAGCCCTTGGAAGCTTGCAGCGGACAACCGCGGTCATTAGCTCACTCACTGGCTCAAATACGTGAACTGGCCGTTCCTGATGATGCCCATCACGCTGGCCCGCTGATCGAGGCCGACGTGATCGGTGGCGCTGGTGTTTACTACGCCGTTCGGTACAACCAGCTCATGCGCGTGCTCCAGTTCCGTTCGCAACGCCACGCGGAACGCCACCGTCCCCGGTTGCCCCGCCTTCAGCGCACGCCCGAGCGCATCCTGCAATCGCGGATAAACACCCGCTGCGTCGCCGGCAAACTGTGTCACCGTGCCCTTGCCATACTTGGCTTCGTACGCATCGACGAAAGCGAGCGCCGCCTTTTTCGACGGATGATCCGCCGGTAACGTCCGCGCAACCACGACCGGCTGAGTCGGGAACAGCGTGCCTTCCACGTCCTTGCCGCCGAGCTTGATGAACTCCGGCGTGGCAATCCCATGCGTCTGATAAATCGCGCCCTTGTAACCGCGTTCGACCAGCGTGCGCTGCGGCAACACGGTCGGCGTGCCCGCACCGGCAATCAGCACCGCATCCGGCTTCGCGGCCATCAGTTTCAGGATCTGGCCGGTCACGCTGGCATCGGTGCGATTGAAACGCTCGCTCGCGACCACCTTGATGTGGCGCAACTCCGCGAACTTCGAAAACTCGTTGAACCAGCTATCGCCGTAACTATCCGCGAAACCGATGAAACCGACCGTCTTCACGTTCCGGTTGACCATGGTACGGGTCATGACGTCGGCCATTGCACGGTCGGTCTGGGCCATCTTGAACGCCCACACCTTTTTGCCTTCCTGCGGTTCGACAACCGATGCCGAGCCGATCAGCGTGATCATCGGCGTTTGATATTCGGCGACCGGATCGAGCGCCGCGAGCGCTGCCGGCGTGATGTTCGGGCCGACGATCACATCGACCTTGTCCTCTGTAATCAGCTTGCGGATATTGCGCACGGCGGCACCCGGATCGGAGCCATCGTCGAGAATGATGTAATCGGCCTGCTGGCCTGCGATGGTCTTCGGCCACATCAGCATGGCGTTCTTGCTCGTGATGCCGATAGCCGCGGCCGGACCCGTGCTCGACAAATCGATACCGACTTTCAGTTGCGCGCTGGCCGCCGCGCTGAAAAGCGCGAGCGCGCTTACCATCAGCGCCGGGCGCATGAACTTCGACAACTTCATTGGATGGTCTCCGCGAAGAGGTGTGGTTTAAAAATGCTGAAGTGTGATGCTGACAAAAAAACGCGTGGCGTCTGATCCGGCAAAGCGCGCGCATTCCCCGCGCTTTTGCCGGAATCCACCGAATCAAAGCTCGTAGCTTTCGTGCTCGCCTGACAGCGCCTGCTCGATCAGCTTGCGGTTCATCGAAGGCGAGAGCAGTTCGACCAGCGTGTACACGTAGCTACGCAGATACGCGCCCTGTTTGAGCGCCAGGCGCGTGACATTCGAGCCGAACAGATGACCGACGGGCATTGCGCGAAGGTGTTTATCGCGTTCCGGATTAAAGGCCATATCCGCGAGAATGCCCACGCCCAGACCCAGCTCGACGTAAGTCTTGATCACGTCCGAATCAATAGCCTCCAGTACGATGTCGGGCGTCAGATTGCGCAGTGCGAACGCCTGGTTGATTTTCGAGCGGCCGGCGAACGCGTTGTCGTACGTGATGATCGGGTATTGGGCGAGGTCATCGAGCGTCAGCAGTTTCCGCTCAAGCAGCGGATGATCCGGCTGCATGACCGCCAGGTGATGCCACTGGAAGCAGGGCAGCGATACCAGCTCTTTATAGTTGGCGAGCGCTTCGGTGGCGATGGCGATATCCGCCTGATCGTGGATGACCATCTCGGCCACCTGCGTCGGGCTGCCTTGCAAAATGGACAAATGCACCTTGGGGAAGCGCTTTTTAAACTCCGCGATCGCCGTCGGCAGTGAATAACGGGCCTGCGTATGCGTGGCCGCGATCACGAGATTGCCTTGATCCTGCGCCGCGTAATCTTTACCGACGCGCTTCAGGCTCTCCACTTCCTGCAAGATTTTTTCCACCGATGCCAGGATAATTCGCCCCGGCTCGGTCAGCGACCGCACCCGCTTCCCATGCCGCGTGAAGATCTCGACCCCGAGTTCATCTTCCAGCTCAATGATCGCTTTCGATACCCCCGGCTGCGACGTGAACAGTGCCTTGGCGGCTTCGGTGAGGTTGTAGTTCTGCCGAACGGCCTCGCGCACGAAGCGGAACTGGTGCAGATTCATATATAACCCATCCGCATATCAAAGTAATTTATCAGTCGTTTGCAATATATAGGAAGTTTATTACCATCGAGCCAATTTTTCCAATATCGATATCTGTATTTGTCATAAGCAAATGAACGCTCTGTCCGAACGGCGTTGCGCTCAATGACTCTACGTATATCTAAGTGCGGCGTGGCTAGGACGCCGGACTCGCGGAACTACTAAAAACTGGGGCCCCCGAATGTATCAATACGATCAGATCGACCAGAAAATCGTCGACGAACGCGTCGCTCAATACAGCGACCAAGTGCGCCGTCGCTTGTCCGGCGAGTTGAGCGAAGAAGAATTCCGGCCGCTGCGCCTGCAGAACGGCCTGTACATGCAGCGGCACGCGTACATGCACCGCATCGCGATTCCGTACGGCAACCTGCGCAGCGACCAGATGCGCATGCTCGGCACCATCGCGCGTGAACACGACCGCGGTTACGGTCACTTTTCGACGCGTACGAACATCCAGTTCAACTGGATCCAGCTTGAAGAAACGCCGGAAATCCTGCGCAAGCTGGCGTCGGTGCAAATGCACGGCATTCAAACGTCAGGCAATTGCATCCGCAACATTACCGCCGATCAATTTGCTGGCGTGGCGCCCGATGAAATCGTCGATCCGCGTCCGTGGGCCGAAATCCTGCGTCAATGGTCGACGTTCCACCCCGAATTCGCGTGGCTGCCGCGCAAGTTCAAGGTTGCGGTGAACGGCTCGGTGGAAGATCGCGCAGCCGTGCAAGTGCACGACCTGGGTGTATATCTGAAGAAGAACGCAGCCGGCGAAGTGGTCGCGAGCATTCTTGCGGGCGGTGGGCTGGGACGTACGCCTATCGTTGGCGCGGTGATCAAGGAAGATCTGCCGTGGCAGCATCTGTTGACGTACTGCGAAGCCGTGTTGCGTGTGTATAACCGCTACGGCCGTCGCGACAATATGTATAAGGCGCGGATCAAGATTCTCGTGAAGGCGCTGAGCCCCGCGAAATTCGCGCAGCAAGTGGAAGAGGAATGGGCGCATCTGAAGGACGGTCCTTCCACGCTCACG
Source organism: Caballeronia sp. SEWSISQ10-4 2 (assembly GCF_030464885.1). GTDB lineage: Bacteria > Pseudomonadota > Gammaproteobacteria > Burkholderiales > Burkholderiaceae > Caballeronia. Next base: position 150,995 of record NZ_JALPRJ010000002.1, read on the forward strand.
CAAGAGGAACTCACGCGCGTGTCGCAGTTCTTCGCACCGCCCGCGTATGAAAAGTTGCCGGATACGGATGCATCGTATGAAAAGCATCTCATCGACAGCAAGCCGTTCGCGCGCTGGATCGAACGCAATGTGCGGCCGCACAAGGTGCCGGGTTATGCATCGGTGACGTTGTCGCTTAAGCCCACGGGCATTGCCCCGGGCGACGCAACGGACAAGCAGATGGAAGCGGTCGCCGACCTCGCCGATGAATTCTCGTTCGGTGAAATTCGCGTCTCGCACGAGCAGAACCTGATCCTCGCGAACGTGAAGAAGCGCGATCTGCATACGGTGTGGGAACGCGCGAAGGCGCTGGGTTTCGCGACATCGAATATTGGTCTGCTGACCGACATTATTGCGTGCCCGGGCGGCGATTTCTGCTCGCTCGCGAACGCCAAGTCGATCCCGATTGCGCAAGCCATTCAAGAGCGTTTCAGCGATCTGGACTACGTGTACGACCTCGGCGACCTGACGCTCAACATCTCGGGTTGCATCAACGCGTGCGGTCATCATCACATTGGCAACATTGGTGTGCTGGGTGTCGATAAAGACGGCTCGGAGTGGTACCAGGTCACGCTCGGCGGCGAGCAGAGCTCGGGCGCAACGGGCGCGCATCTCGGCCGCGTGATCGGCCCGTCGTTCTCGGCGGAAGAGATGCCCGACGTGGTGTCGCAAGTGATCGATACGTTTGTTGAGAACCGCATCGAAGGCGAGCGGTTCATCGAGACGTACGGCCGTATCGGCATCGCACCGTTCAAGGAACGCGTGTACGCGTCGCGCCAGCCGGCGCATGCTTGAGTCGCTAAGGAATAAGCACATGGCTTTGATTATCAAGAATCGCGAAGTGGTTGAAGACGACTGGACCGTGGTGCGCGCCGATGTTGACGGCACGCTGCCCGCAGTCGATGCACTCTTGCCGGCCAAGGTGATCGTGCCGTTCACGTGGTGGAAAGAGCACAAGAACGCGCTGAGCGCGGCGCACAAGAAGGAACCGATCGGCGTATGGCTTGCACCCGACGATGAACCCGCTGAACTGGTCGAAGATTTCGACAAGATCGCGCTGATCGCCGTCGATTTCCCGAAGTTCAGCGATGGCCGCGGCTTCAGCATCGGCCGTTTGCTGCGCGAGCGTTATCACTGGACGGGCGAGTTGCGGGCTATCGGCGACGTGCTGCGCGACCAGTTGCGTTTCCACGCACGTTGCGGTTTTGACGCCTTCGCCGTACGCGCCGACAAGGACATTCACGACGCGCTGAATGCGTTCGGTGAATTGAGCATTCCGTATCAAGGCGCAGTGGACAATCCGGAACCGCTGTTCCGCCGTCGTGGCGCGGCCATTTCCGGAGCGTCTGCATGAATGCCGACCTGCAAGCCAAAGTCGAACGTCTTGATGCACTGCTCGATTCCATCGCGCAACGTCATGCGAACGTCAAGTTAGCCAGCAGCCTCGCCGCCGAAGACATGTTGCTCACGCACGCCATTCTTTCGCGCGGCGTGAAGATCGGCATCTTCTCGCTGAACACCGGCCGTCTGCACGCTGAAACGCTGGGCATGATCGATCGTGTGAAAGAGCGTTATAGCTACGACATCGAACAGTTTCATCCGCAGCCGGAAGCGGTCGAAGAATATGTCCGCGATCATGGCTTGAACGCGTTCTATGAAAGCGTCGATCTGCGTAAAAGCTGCTGTGGTATTCGCAAGGTCGAGCCGCTGAATCGCGCGTTGAAGGACGTGAGCGCGTGGGTCACGGGGCAGCGTCGTGAGCAGTCGGTGACGCGTGTCGAGTTGCATGAAGAAGAGCACGACGCGCCGCGCAACATCGCCAAGTTCAATCCGCTCGCGGACTGGACCGAAGCCGATGTATGGGCGTATCTGAAAGCTTTCGATGTTCCCGTCAACCCGCTGCATGCGCGTGGTTATCCGAGCATTGGATGCGAGCCGTGTACGCGTGCCATCCGTCTGGGCGAAGACAGCCGGGCAGGACGCTGGTGGTGGGAATCTCGGGACACGAAGGAATGCGGCTTGCACGTGACGAACATCAGCATCGTGGAAGACCGAAGCGCCGTGCCTAGCTCGGCGCTCTGAACGTATTTGAATTTGACGCATGGCGCCTTCACTTTGGTGCTATGCAAAGCAACCAAGGAACGACGCATATGAGCAGCACGCTCGATTCAACAGTCAACGCTCCGATCGCGAATCGCGAGACCCGGATGGACCACCTCGACTGGCTCGAAGCCGAGTCGATTCATATCCTGCGCGAACTCGTGGCCGAGTGCAGCAAGCCTGCGCTGCTGTTCTCCGGCGGCAAGGATTCGGTCGTCGTGCTGCATCTTGCGTTGAAGGCATTTGGTCTGGGCTCGGGCCGCAAGACGGTGCTGCCGTTCCCGCTGGTTCATATCGATACCGGTCATAACTTCGACGAAGTCATCGACTTCCGCGATCGCCGTGCCGCTGAAATTGGCGCGGAACTCGTGGTCGGCCATGTCGAGGATTCGATCAAGAAGGGCACCGTGCGGCTGCGTCGCGAAACGGATTCGCGTAACGCTGCGCAAGCGGTGACGTTGCTCGAGACCATCGAGGAATACGGTTATACGGCGTTGATCGGCGGTGCACGTCGCGATGAAGAAAAGGCCCGCGCAAAAGAGCGCATCTTCTCTTTCCGCGATGAATTCGGTCAGTGGGACCCGAAAGCGCAACGCCCGGAATTGTGGAGCATCTACAACGCGCGTCTGCATAACGGCGAACACCTGCGCGTGTTCCCGATCTCGAACTGGACCGAACTGGATATCTGGCAATACATCGGGCGCGAGAAGCTCGAACTGCCGTCTATCTACTACGCGCACGATCGCGAGATCATTCGCCGTAACGGCTTGCTCGTGCCGCTGACGCCACTCACGCCGTTGCAGGAAGGCGAAGTGTCGGAAGTAGCGCTTGTGCGTTTCCGTACGGTTGGCGACATCAGTTGCACGTGCCCCGTAGCCAGCGATGCCGACGACGTCGAGAAGATCATCGCTGAAACGGCCGTGACGGAAATCACGGAACGCGGCGCCACGCGGATGGACGATCAAGCCTCCGAAGCCGCGATGGAAACCCGCAAGAAACAAGGTTATTTCTAAGCATCACGCCGTAACAAGGAACAGGGAAACATCATGAGCATTCATCAACCCGAAGACCTCGGCGTGTTGCGTTTCATCACGGCGGGCAGTGTCGACGACGGCAAGAGCACGCTGATCGGCCGCCTGCTGTTCGATAGCAAGGCGGTGTTGTCGGATCAGTTGTCGGCATTGTCGCGGGCGAAGAACAAGCGCACCGTAGGCGATGAAATCGATCTGTCTTTGCTGACCGATGGTCTCGAAGCAGAACGCGAGCAGGGTATTACCATCGACGTTGCGTACCGCTATTTCGCTACCGCAAAGCGCAAGTTCATCATCGCCGATACCCCGGGTCACGAACAGTACACACGCAACATGGTGACGGGTGCCTCGACGGCGCACGCAGCGATCATTCTCGTCGACGCCACGCGCGTGACGTTGAAAGATGGCGTTGCGCAATTGCTGCCGCAGACGGTACGTCACAGCGCGATCGTCAAGTTGCTTGGACTGCAGCATGTGATCGTCGCGATCAACAAGATGGATTTGATCGACTTCAGCGAAACGCGCTTCAACGAGATTCGCGATGCGTACGTCGAACTCGCACGCCGGCTTGGGATTAACGATGTGCGTTTCGTGCCGGTGTCGGCGCTGAAGGGCGACAACATCGTGACCGCCAGCGAGCGCATGCCCTGGTATGCAGGCGAACCGCTGCTCGACCTGCTCGAAGCGCTGCCGGTCGCGCAGCCCGTTGAGCAGGCGCTGCGTTTCCCGGTGCAGTGGGTCGCACGTCAAGATGGTAGCCAGGCCGACGATTTCCGCGGCTACATGGGCCGTGTTGAATCGGGCGAAGTGAAGCTGGGCGACACGATTACCGTGCTGCCGGCGAACCGCGATGCGACCGTGGCCGAGATCATCGCGCCGGTTCCGGGCGGCGTGGCGCAAGTGGATCGCGCGTTTGCCGGTCAGACGGTGACCATTCGCCTGGCGGAAGATGTCGACGTGTCACGTGGCGATACGTTCGTGCCGCGCAACACGAGCGGCACGAAGATCGAGCCCGCAAAGAAGTTGGACGCGGACCTCTGCTGGTTCGATGAAGAGCCGCTTTCGCCGCAGCGCAAGTACTTGCTCAAGCAGACCACGAACACCGTGTTCGCGCGGATCGGTGCGATCAAGGAAGTGCTCGACGTGCATACGCTGCTGCACGCCGTGGATCGCAACAACCTGACGATGAACGACATCGGCCGAGTGGCGCTGACGCTTCAAAAGCCGATCGTCTGCGATGCCTACGACACGCATCAGGGCACGGGCGCGTTTGTTCTTATCGATGAAGCGACGCATCACACGGTTGCGGCCGGGATGATTCGTTCATTTTCAGCCTGAGTATTGACTATGGGTAAGGTGTATCTGATCGGTGCAGGGCCGGGTGCTGCGGACCTTATTACGGTTCGCGGCGCGAAGCTGCTGAGCCAGGCGCAAGTGGTCTTGCACGATGCGTTGATCGAACCAGCCATGCTCGACTACGCGCCGGACGCTCGCAAGATTGCGGTGGGCAAGCGTTGCGGACAGCGTTCGACGGCGCAGCATTTCATCAACAAGCAGATCGTCGATGCCGCTCGCGAACATGACGTGGTCGTGCGTCTGAAGGGCGGTGACCCGATGTTGTTCGGCCGTGCTGATGAAGAAATGCGCGCGCTGGAAGCGGCGGGTATCGAGTATGAAGTGGTGCCGGGTATCACGGCTGCTCTGGCGAGTGCTGCGACGTTGAAGCGCTCGCTGACCTTGCGCGGGGTATCGCGGAGCGTGGCGCTGGCGACTTACAGCCGCGCACCCAACACCGATGAAATCCGCGAGCAGGCGAGTGCGGACTCACTCGTGTTCTACATGGGCCGCGACAGCGCGCCGGAGATCGCGCAGCAGCTGCTGGATTCAGGGCGGGCGGGGTCGACGCCGGTTGCTATCGTCGAGGCTTGCAGTACGGAACGTGAGCGCTCGCTGACGCTGACGCTGGGCGCGATGGCGCGTGGTGATGCGCAGGATTGGCTCGATGCATCGCAGCCGAGTCTGCTGATGATTGGCGAAGCGTTTGCGGAACGGTCGTCGGGGGTATCGACGGAGTTGGTGCAGGCGGCGTTGCAGGTTGCAGCTTGATTCAAGCCGCTGACGATGCTGAAAAACGCTGCGCTGAACGGGTGTGATGCGGCGTTTGGTTCTTCGAAAAAGCCCCTGTTGGTCGATGACCTGCAGGGGCTTTTTCATATTCGCGCCGGCTTCCTGACGCCCGCGTGAAGTGGAGCAGACGTGAACGACTACGCCTTCTCCACTTCGCGCAAACCAATGGCCTGCGGCTTGCGGAATGCCGAGGCGATCTTGTCGCACTCCGCTTTGGGCACGCCGAACTCCTCGAAGTAAGTCCGCCACTCCCTCACGACAGCCGACAGGTGCTGGATGATTTCAACCGCCGCGTGTTTTAACAGGCCGAATCGCCCTGCCGCCGAGAGCGCATTGTCGAGCGTTGCCAGCCTGCCCATCGCCGGGCCCACGCCCAGCACCAGGAAGCGCTCGGAGCCGACCTGCGGCTTCGGCACGACGTCGTACAGGTCGCTCAGGCGCCAGCCCTTGTTGGCCCCATCCCACACGAACGCATGATTACGAAGATGGTCGTCGTCGTTCGTCACGAGGATGTTGAACACCATGCGTTTGAACAACTCGATCTTGTCGGCCGCGACAAAGCCCGTGGCTCCGCGTTCACCGAGCAGGTCAGCCAGGTCCGCGTAGTTGGCCGACGCGGTATCGCTCTCATACATCTTGAGCATCGTCAGGGCGCTCACAACGTGCCGTTTGCCGAACGCACCCCCTGAAAGCGGCACGCGGTCAAAGCGCTCGATCAGCATGACATCCCGCCCGTCGGGGAGGTGGACAGGCTTGGTCGCGGGAACGCGCATGCCGCACTTACGGGCGAGTTCGAGCGTCGCGCGCTCCACGACGGGAACGTTGAAACCATCCCGGGTGACGGGGAACTTGGCTACCCACTGCCGTCCATCGTCCAGCAGCACCGCTTTGGGCCGCGCGCCACCGAACGTCGCGCCGACGCTGAACAGCAACTGCAGTTTTTTCGGAACCGGCTTGCCGTCCTGGATCATCGCTGCGGCGTCCAGCAGATAGGACAGTTCTTTTGCATCCGGGAGCTTGCCGGGCTCCGCGGGTGCGGTCGGGGAGTCCCTGAAATCCAGCGCGCCGGTTCGATGCGCACCGGCGTGAGTCAGATATTCGGTTTCCGGCAGGCCGTCGGGCGCCGCCCTCAACATATTCTCAATGACGCGACGCCCCCAGGAATCCGGGGCAGCGTCGCGAATCGCGCCAAACAGCGCCAGTCCCGCGGGCGGTTGAAATACGACTTCCTTCGACTTCCTGGCCTCGTCCAGAGGCATGCTGACAGGGTCTACGGCGGCAGCGTTCGCGCGCTGCAGATACTTGTTGCCGTAGACGAAGGTTGACCCGACCGGCCTGATACCTTCTTCAAGGAGTTCAAGCTTGCCGGCAGGCACCGCTTCCACCGCTCCTTCGAGAGCGATGAAGACGTATTTGCTCCATGTCGTTGTATTAAAAATCATACTCACCCGTTTTCGATGCGGTCTTGCGTGGACGCAGACGAGACTCCGTCTTGCGCCGCGCCTCGCCGATCACGTCGTTTTGGGGGCTAGCGAGCGGCTCGAGGAGCCCCAGAAGGCCAGCCCGGTCGAACGCCTGCAGCCACGACGAGAAACTGACTGACACATCGCCGTTTTCGATTCGTATCAGGGTGCTCGGGCTGATGTTGGCTCGTTCGGAAAAATCTTGCCGGGTCATGTTGCGCGCGATACGGGCCGCCGCGACCGCGCGTCCTAAGGACTTAGCCCGGTGGCCGAGTTCCGGAGTGGAAAATTCCTTGTTATTGCGCTTCATTTTGTCGTATCTGACATATAAACCCACTTAATTGGTCAGTATAGACAAAGTACGATGATCGTCAATGTAGTAGAGTTAGAAAATAGTCATATCTGACAAATTAAGTGGATTATTTTGTCAGATATGACTATTTTAGGCGAAACGTCGCAGCTGCAGAAAGCAAGCATCGTCGTTATCGGTGGCGCGGCGGTGCGAGATTCAGCCGTGTTGCCGAGAAAATGATCTGCACAAGACAATGCCCCGGAAGTCGATGACTTACGGGGCATCCTGGGAAATTGCCGGACCTTCATTACCGCGTCTGAGGGCTTTGAAGCAGCCAGCTATCCGAGTGCGGCAGCTGCCAAACCTATCAAACCTGCCGAACGCAGTACTGCGCGACTGCATCGAGCACGCTGTCGTCTTCACCGACCGCCGTCGCACAGTTGATCTCAACCGATGGAAACCTCGCGCGGCATCGATCGAGCAACTCGGGCAAGTCGCGCCGGATGTGCCCACCCTGACCGAAGAACACGGGTACGACCGTGATCGCATCACACCCATCCGCTGCCAGCTGTTCGATAGCCGTGGGCAAATCGGGCGTCATCAGTTCAAGAAATGCGAGCGACACCGGCTCGCTGCGCATTGCGCGCAGCTTCGTGGCGAGCCGTTCGAAAGGCTCAGCCCAGCGCGGATCGCGCGCACCGTGGCCGAACAAGATCATGCCGTGCTTGCTCATGGCGTTCTCCACGCGTTTGTCATTCCCACAAAACCCTAATGCCGGTCCACCCACCGCAACCCGATCAATCCGACTATCAGATACGCCAGCGCCGGCGCTGCGGCCGTCAAGGGCGCTGGCCAGGTATTCAGCGTACCGATGTGCGAAAACAGCGTGTTGACCAGCTGAAAGCTCATGCCGATCATGATGCCGCCGAACACCTTTACGCCGACCACGCCGGCCCGCGTATGCAGGTATGCGAACGGCAGCGACAACACCAGCATCACGAGTACCGCGAGCGGATACAAGATCTTGCGCCAGAACGCGATCTGATAACGCTGCGTGTCCTGGTGATTTTCCGTCAAATGCTGGATGTAGCTGAACAGGCTGAACATCGACATCCGGTCCGGCGACACCAGCAGCACCGACAAAATCTGTGGCGTCAGTTCCGAGCGCAGCGAGTACTCGGGCACGGTGACTTGTTTCGCACGATAAACGGGGTTGAGCGCATCGCCGGGATTCACGGCTTGGGGCGGTGCATCGATGAGTTCGGTATCCGTCACATCGGTGAGCTTCCAGTGGCCCGGCGGCTGGAACACGCCGCTCTTCGCGATCCGCACATTCGTCAGCCGGAACAGCGAATCGAACTCGTAGATGCGCACGTTCGCAATCGTCGTATCCGGGTTCAGCGTGCCCACGTTCACAAAACGCGTGACCTGTTCGCCGTCGGCGCGTGCTGTCAGCGTGTCTTTCACCCACACGCCCGATTCGAAGTTCATCGATACCGACGACCCCAGCGCCTCGAGCCGCACTTTCTCCGAGAGCTGATCGGAGTAGGGGCCAACCACTTCACCGATTACATACGTGAGCAGCACCATTGGTATGCCGATCTTGAGAAGCGAGCGCAACGCCTTGCCGGTGGACAATCCGGACACGCGGAAGATGGTGAACTCGGACGCCGCGGCCATCTGTGCGAACACATAGATAGCCGCGATCAGCGCGGCAACCGGGATGATTTCGTAGAAGCGCGACGGCGTCTGCAACGCCACGCGCAGTACGGCGAGGCCGAACTTGTAGTTGCCGTGCCCGACCGTGTTCAGCTCATTGATCAGGTCAAAGAAGAAGAACAGGCCCGAGAATGCAAAAAGGATGAAGATGAACGCGAGATAGATCTGACGCGCGAAATACCGTTCGTAAATGCGCATTGCGTCAGGCCCCTTTCGAGCGGGTGAACATCGACAGCCGGAACAGCGGGCGATTGCGTATGCGCAGCCAGAAGATGACTGCAACCATGATCGAGACGAGTATGTGCAGTCCCACCAGCCCCACGCCAAACGATACCCGGCCTTGCTCGATCCACGACTGCACCACGTTCAGCAGGTTCGAATACGTCAGATAGATCAGCACGGCCATCACGAGATTGATTGTGCGGCTGCGTCGCGGGTTCTGGTACGAGAGCGGAATGGCAAGCAGCATCAGGTTGATCGCGATCAGCGGCAGCCCCGCGCGCCATGCGATCTCGGCCAGGTTGTCGCGAGTGGGATTCGCCAGCAGTTCATTTGTGTACATGCCGGTCGTGGTCGGCGTGTTCACGAATTGCTGGCTTTGGATTTTCACGCCGTAACTCTCGAATTCCATGATGCGGAAGTTCGGTTGGCCCGGAACGCCGTCATAGCGCCGGCCGTTTTCCAGCACCACGAAACGGTCGCCATTGGCGCGCGTTTCGGTATGGCCGTTCTTCGACACCACGACGTTGACCTTGCCGCCTTCCGTGCTCGTCACGAACACGTTTTGCACCTGCCCCTGGTCCGGCGACATTTTTTCGATGAAAAACACGCGGTGGCTTGTCTGCGATTCGCGGAACTGGCCTGGCGCGAGCAGCGAGACTTCATCGCGTTGCTGGAACCGCGCCTTGATGAGTTTGCTCTGCAGATTCGACCACGGCCAGACCACGAAGGCGAAAAACACGATGGCCAGGATGATCGGCGTGGAGAACATGGCGACCGGTTTGATCAGGGCCGTCTGACTGACACCCGACGCGAGCCACACGACCATCTCCGAGTCGCGATACCAGCGCGTCAGCACGAAGAGGATGGACACGAACAGGGTGACGATCATTATCACGGCAAGATAGCCGATGACGGTGAGGCCGATCAGCACGACCACGTCGCGCGGATCGACTTGCCCCGATGCTGCAAAGCCGACGATGCGAATCATCATCGTGGTCAGCATGATCGTGAGCAGCACCATGAATACGGCGCCAGCCGTATACGCGAGTTCACGCTGAAGGGAGCGTTCGAAGATCATTGATTGTCAGGTGGACGCCGGGGGCGACGGGCGGTTGGATTATGTGCGGCCCGCGTTTGGGCCACACGCCATGACAAACGTGCCGATTGAATGAGACATGAACGAGTCATGAGCGAGACATTCAATCCGGGCATCGCTGCCCGCGACCGCCTCGGAAAAAATAGCGGATAATTGCGGCTTTCATCCTTCAGCCCAGATTTTATCCGAGGATAAGCGCGATGGACTTTAGCATAAAAGCCTGTGATTGGAGCAAAGGCTCGGCAAATGGTTTCCTTAACGGAAAGGCCGATGTAGTAGTGCTCGGAGTGTTCGAAGCGCAGACGTTGACGGGCGCAGCCCGCGAGATGGATTTGGTGACCAAGGGGTTGCTCACGCGTACGGTGAAAGCCGGCGACATGAGCGGTAAGGCCGGTTCCACGCTGATGCTGACCGAAGTGACGGGGATTGGCGCGTCACGGATCTTGCTGGTCGGCCTCGGCAAGCAGGACGCTTTCAATCAGAAGGCTTACACGGAAGCCACACGCGCCGCATGGCGTGCGCTGCTTGCCACGAAGATCGCGAATGTGGCGTTTACGCTTGCACAATTGCCGGTGCCCGAGCGTACGGGCGACTGGGGTGTGCGCTGCGCCATCCTTGCGCTGCGCGAAGTGACCTACAAGTTCACGCAGATGAAAAGCAAGCCGGAAAACGGCGATCGTGCGTTGAAGAAAGTAGTGTTCAGCATCGACGCCGCCGACGACAAAGCCGCGAAACTCGCGGTGAAACATGCAACGGCGCTTGCTAACGGCATGGACTTGACGCGCGACCTCGGCAACCTGCCGCCGAATGTCTGCACGCCCACGTATCTTGGCCAGACCGCGAAAAAACTGGGCAAGGATTTCAAGCTGAAGGTGGAAGTGCTCGGCCAGAAGCAGATCGAAGCGCTCGGCATGGGCTCGTTCCTGTCAGTGGCGAAGGGTTCGGTCGAGCCACCAGCGTTCATCGTGATCCATCACCAGGGCGCGGGCGCGAAGGCCGCTCCGGTCGTGCTGGTCGGCAAGGGCATCACGTTCGACACGGGCGGCATCTCGATCAAGCCGGGCGAAGGCATGGACGAGATGAAGTACGACATGCTGGGCGCCGGGTCCGTGTTCGGCACGATGCGCGCCATCGCGGAAATGGGGCTGAAGCTCAATGTGATCGGCGTGATTCCGACCTGCGAGAACATGCCGGCCGGCAATGCCGTGAAGCCGGGTGACATTGTCACGTCGATGTCGGGCACGACTATCGAAGTGTTGAATACGGACGCGGAAGGCCGCCTGATTCTCTGCGACGCGCTGACCTACGTGGAGCGCTTCAAACCCGCCGCTGTAATCGATATCGCCACGCTCACGGGTGCGTGCGTGGTCGCGCTTGGGCATCACAACACGGGTTTGTTTTCGAAGGACGACGCGCTTGCGGGCGAGTTGCTGGACGCATCGAAGGAAGCGATCGATCCGACCTGGCGCATGCCGCTCGACGACGAATACCAGGATCTGCTGAAGTCGAATTTCGCCGATGTCGCGAACATTGGCGGACGGCCGGGCGGCGCGATTACCGCGGCGTGTTTCCTGTCGCGTTTCGCGCAGAATTATCCGTGGGCGCACCTCGATATCGCGGGCACGGCTTGGAAAAGCGGCGCGGCGAAGGGCGCGACCGGACGTCCGGTGCCTTTGCTCACGCAGTTCCTGGTCGACCGTGCAGGCCAATGAGCTTGGTTGAAAATTTGACCGAAGCAAGCGTAAGCGTGGAGGCGTGGCTATGACGCGTATCGATTTCCATTCGAATGTCGGGGATTCGATCGCGTATGCCTGCCGTCTCGCGCGCAAGGCGTACCTGAGCGGCCAGCCGTTGATCGTGCTGGCCGAACCTGACCGGCTGAAGCGCTTCGACGAGCAATTGTGGACCTTCAAGCCGCTCGAGTTCGTGCCGCATTGCATGGCGGGCAGCGCGCTGGCGGCTGAAACGCCGGTATTGCTGACCGCGTCGCTGGAGTCGCTGGTGCAGGATCAGCAGCATCAGATCCTGTTGAACCTCAGTGCGACGGTGCCGCCTCAGTTCGCGCGGTTCGAACGCCTGCTGGAAGTGGTCGGCAACGAAGAGCACGAACTCGTGGCGGGGCGGGAACGGTATCGTTTCTATCGCGATCGCGGCTACGTGCTCAACAACTACAAGCAGGGCGACTGAGCGCGCCGCTCAGTCGCAGTGGGCGGCGGCCACGCGGTATGATCGTAAAAACGCCCGCCGTTAGCCCGCAGTCAGCCTGCCATCAAGAGACGGAGTCCACTCGTGCCCAACACTACCGCGCCCGATACGGCTGAAACACCCGAAAACTTCGATTCCTCCATTCCCGTCCTGAGCGATGTCATCGCGGCGGGCCGGCCGGATCGCGCTCGTGCTGCGCCGCGTGCACCGGAACCGGTGTTGTCGCCGGCGGCCGCGCCATCGCGGGAGGAGCTTGCGCACGGCGCGGATCGTGACGCCGATGTGATCGCGGACAGGCTGCGCGGGCGTTTCACGCACTTTTTGACTGGCGATGGCCGGGCGTTGATCGAGGAGCGCTGCCGGGAGTCGTTGCAGGAGCATTCCAATTGGCTGGTCAGTCAGATCACGCGAGAGGTCGCATTGGCGCTGGAGACGGAGCTGACGCAATGGGTGCGCGAGGCGGTGGCGGACGAACTGGAGCGGCGAGGGCGGTAGTAGACGGGTTTTCCGAGCGCGGTAGCGGCTGTGAAAGTAGCCGGATATTGGAACCCCGCGTTGAACCCCGCTGTGCGCCGGCAGAACCTGAAACGGTCCACCGGCGCCAGCGAAGGACAGCCAGCAATTAACCCGTAACCGCTCCCTTGTTCGCCGGCAACGCGAGTGCAGCATATTTCGCCAGCACGCCGCGCGTATAACGTGGCGCAGGCTGCGTCCACTCTCCACGACGACGCCCGATCTCAGCGTCATCCACGTTCAGTTGCAGCAGCAGCTTGTGGGCGTCGATGGTGATCGAATCCCCTTCCTTGATGAACGCAATCGTGCCGCCCACGTACGCTTCCGGCGCGACGTGACCCACGACCATGCCCCAGGTGCCGCCGGAGAAACGGCCATCGGTAATCAGGCCCACGGACTCGCCCAGCCCCTGGCCGATAATCGCTGAAGTAGGCGCCAGCATTTCCGGCATGCCCGGACCGCCCTTCGGGCCGAGATAACGCAACACGACAATATCGCCGGCCTTGATCTGCCCCGCGACAATCGCGGTCATCGCGCTTTGCTCGTCCTCGAACACGCGTGCCGGGCCTGTGATGACCGGGTTTTTCAGGCCGGTAATCTTCGCCACGGCGCCGTCCGGAGCCAGGTTGCCCTTCAGGATCGCGAGGTGGCCCTCGTCGTAGAGGGCTTTATCGATGGGGAAAATCACGTTCTGATCGGCGCGTGGCTTTGACGGCACGTCCTTTAATTCTTCCGCGATGGTCTTGCCCGTGATCGTGATGCAATCGCCGTGCAACATGCCCGCGTCGAGCAAGATCTTGAGCACCTGCGGAATACCGCCGGCCTTGTGCAGATCGGTTGCCACGTATTGACCCGACGGCTTCAGGTTGCAGATCACCGGCACTTTCTTGCGCATGCGCTCGAAGTCGTCGATGCTCCATTCCACTTCCGCCGCATGCGCGATGGCGAGGTAATGCAGCACGGCATTCGTCGAGCCGCCGGTCGCCATGATCAGCGCGACGGCGTTTTCGATCGATTTCTTCGTGATGATGTCGCGCGGCTTGAGATCGGCCTTGACGGCTTCGACCAGCACGCGCGCCGATTCCGCGGCGGACGTGACTTTTTCTTCGTCGGGGTTTGCCATCGTCGATGAATACATCAGCGACATGCCGAGCGCCTCGAACGACGAGCTCATGGTGTTGGCCGTGTACATGCCGCCGCACGAACCACTCGACGGGCACGCGTTTTTCTCGATGCCGTCGAAATCTTCCTTCGACATACGCCCGGCCGAGAATTCGCCCACCGCTTCAAACGACGACACGATGGTCAGGTCCACGCCCTTCCAGTTACCCGGGCGGATCGTGCCGCCGTACACGTAGATGCCCGGCACGTTCATGCGCGCGAGGCCGATCATGCCGCCAGGCATGTTCTTGTCGCAGCCGCCGATTACAACCACGCCGTCCATCCACTGGCCTTGCACGGCCGTTTCAATACAGTCCGCGATCACTTCGCGCGACACGAGCGAATACTTCATGCCTTCGGTGCCCATCGACATGCCGTCCGAGATCGTCGGCGTACCGAAAATCTGCGGATTTGCATCCGATTTGCGAATCGATTCGATGGCGGCATCGGCGAGCTTTTGCAGGCCCGAATTGCACGGCGTGATGGTGGAATGACCGTTGGCGATGCCGATCATCGGCTTGTCGAAGTCTTCTTCCTTGTAGCCGAGGGCGTAATACATCGAGCGATTCGGGGAACGCGCGATGCCTTGCGTAATGTTTTTCGAGCGGCGATTGAAGGCCATGTGGGGGCTCCTTGAGAATTTTTTTATCTGGTCGCGCAAGGATGAAGCTTGTGCGAACGCGTGTCCAATATATTATTCAGGGTCTATTAGGTCGTGGAAAATATCAGTGGAAGCGCGGAACATCGAACTCAGATTGTTGCGTTATTTTGTGACGGTTGCCGAGGAAATGCACTTTGGACGGGCCGCGGCGCGGCTCGCCATGACGCAGCCGCCCTTGTCGCAGGCCATCCGGGCGCTGGAGGAGATGCTCGGCGTGGCGCTGTTCGTGCGCACGAAGCGCTCCGTCGAATTGACGCCCGTGGGGAAGGATTTGCTGCCGGAGGTGCGGCGGCTGCTCGCGGGCGCCGACGGCCTGCGTCCGCTCGCGCAATCGCTCGCGCGGGGCGAGGCGGGCGTGTTGTCGCTGGCGTTCGTCTCCACCGCCGACTACGGCCTGCTGCCCTTGCTGCTGCGCGATTTCGGCACGCGGTATCCCGGCGTGCGGCTGCAGCTCGTGGAAGCGACCAGCGACGTGCAGGTGGAGGAACTGGTGGCGGGGCGCATTGATGCCGGCCTCGTCATTCCGCCGCTGCCGCCGCGTCATGCCGTGGCGCTCTCGTATCTGCCGATCGCGCGCGAGCCGCTGGTCATCGCCATGTCCAGCGAGGCTGCGGCTGAGCTGGGGCAGGGCGCTGAAGAGTGGTCGGAGACGCCCGTCAGCCTTCACCAACTCGCCGATGCCCCGCTCGTCGTCTTTCCACGGCGTCTCGCGCCCGGTTTCTATGACATGATTATGGGTTGCTACGGCGCGGCCGGGCTGATGCCGCGTGTCGGGCAGGAAGCCATCCAGATGCAGACCATCGTCAGTCTTGTATCGGCCGGCATGGGTGTCGCGCTCGTGCCGCAGTCGCTGCGACATCTGCGCAGAACCGGAGTGGTGTATCGTCCGTTGCTCGAATCCGGGCCGGTCGTCGAGACCGGACTTGTGTGGCGTGCGGCGGAGGTCAGCCCGGTGCTCGCCGGTTTTATCGATATAGTGCGCGCTCATGCGGCTGCCGTGCCCGCGTTGCAGTGACCCCAACACGTAAATAGAAACATGCTCATTCACCCCAATTTCGATCCCATCGCGCTTCATCTCGGTCCGCTCGCTGTGCGCTGGTATGGCCTCATGTATCTGGTGGCGTTCGTCCAGTGCATTGTTATCGGCCGCTTGCGGCTGCGCTTGCCTTACGTCGCGGCGCAAGGATGGACGACGAAAGATATCGACGACATCCTGTTCTACGGCGTGCTCGGTACGATCCTGGGCGGCCGGCTTGGGTATGTGGTGTTCTACAAGTCGAGTTATTACCTCGCGAATCCACTCGATATCTTCAAGGTCTGGGAAGGCGGCATGTCGTTCCACGGCGGCATGCTCGGCGTGACGACCGCGATGATCCTGTTCGCATGGCAACGCAAGCGGACCTGGCTGCAAGTGACTGATTTTGTCGCGCCGCTGGTTCCGCTCGGGCTCGCAGCCGGACGCTTTGGCAACTTTATCAATGGTGAGTTATGGGGCCGCGTGACGGACCCGAAAGCGCCGTGGGCCATGCTCTTCCAGAACACATCCGCCGACGACGCCATCTGGCTGCGGACCCATCCGCAACAGGCTGCGCAATGGAATTTGACGGAGATCTTCGAGCGTTACCAGATGCTGCCTCGTCATCCGTCGCAGTTGTATGAGATCGCGCTGGAGGGTTTGGCGCTGTTTATCGTGATGTGGCTGATGTCGCGCAAGCAGCGGCCGGTGGGCGCCATCTCGGCGGTGTTCCTGATTGGTTATGGCCTTGCGCGCTTCACGGTTGAATTCGCACGTGAACCCGATGACTATCTCGGCCTGCTGGCGATGAATCTGTCGATGGGCCAATGGCTTTCGCTGCCCATGATCATTGTCGGAATTGGCTTGCTCATCTGGTCGTATCGACGTGGCCGGGCAGTGCCTTCGGAGCCCGCGAAGGTTTCCTGAACGGTGAATCTGCTTTTGCAGAACCAATGAAAAAGCCTCGCGGAAAGCGAGGCTTTTTTGCATGGCAAGACTCAAGCGCCTAGCGGTTCATCTGCACGGAACCCGACACGTTTACCGTCACCGTCGAGGTGCCCGCTTCCAGCGCCATGGGCGCCGACATCTTTGCATCCGCGCTCATGCTGCGCGCGGCCATCATCATGACCGGCCGCGGCGACGACCCGTTATGCCCGATGTTCACTTCACGAATGGCATAACCGCTATAGCCGAACGCCTGCGCCGAATTCTGCGCCTGCTGCTTGAACGAAGCGATAGCCTGCGTCGACAGTTTCTGCTCGGCGGCACGCTGCGCTTCCGGCGACAGCGAGAACGTCACGCTGCCAACCTGCATTGAATCGCTCATCTTGCCTGCGAGCTTGGATGCTGCCGTGAAGTCCTTCGACTCCAGCACGACCTCCGTTCGGCCACGCCATGCGGAAATGCGTCCATCCCGATCCGTCGATGGATACACGGTGAACGAGCCGCTATGCGCCGTGACGTTCTCGACGCCCTTGGCCTGGCGCAGCGCTGTCTCGGCGCGCTGATTGAGCACCGTCGTCAACGAGGCCGGATCTTTCGCTTCCTGCTCATAGAACAGCGTGATGTCGACCACGTCCTGCGGCACGTCTTCGCTGGCCTGCGCCGCCAGCGACAACACGCCCGAGGGCTGAGCCTGCGTAACGACGCTTTGCGCAAACGCGCCCTGTGCCATGGCGGCGCCTGCCAGCAGGGCAATGGCCGCGAGTGTCGAAGTGGTGTTTTTCTTTCTCATCGTGTAACTCCGTAAGCATGAGTGCACGTCATGTGACGCGAAGCTTAGGCGCTTCTCATGCACGCGAAGTTCCCTTCAACAAGGTTACAGAAGGTGTTCGGTGATAAAGCGCCATTGCGCTTCGGTCACCGGCGTGATCGACAGCCGATTGCCTCTCGCGAGCACTTGCATGTCGGCAAGCTCTGCATGATCGCGCAGCGTGGCAAGTGGAATGAGCGGCGTCTTCTTCACGAAATGGACGTCCACGAGCAGCCAGCGCGGCTTTTCCGGCGATGACTTCGGATCGTAGTAGTGGCTGGCGGAATCGAATTGAGTGGGATCGGGATAAACCGCCGACGATACCTTCGCAATACCCGCGATGCCCGGTTGCGGACAGCTCGAATGATAGAACAGCACGCCGTCGCCAATCTGCATGCCGTCACGCATGAAGTTGCGCGCCTGGTAATTACGCACGCCGGTCCAGGGTAGAGTTTTTTTCGGAGCGTGAGCGAGATGGTCGATGCTCGCTTCGTTCGGTTCCGACTTCATCAGCCAGTAGCGCATGAATGTCGCCCATAGAGAATATGCAGTGCAAAAGAGCATGCACGATGCAGGATTCACGATGCAAAAGAAAACGGCATCGGAAAATTTCCGACGCCGTTAGTCAAATCTAGCCAATTCAAATCAACTGCTTGCAAGCTTGCGCAGAACAACACGCATGCTGCTGAAAAGGGTCCCCGCCCAAGCCGCTAGGCCGGCATCCTGAACCTGGGTTCAAGATTGGTCGCAGTAAGCAGCACCTTGGGCTCATCAGACAGAGTGACGCGCTCGCCAGTGCTACAAGGTCCCACAACCGTGCACATAGGCATTGGTTCAAGGAATATATGACCTTGGCAAACCAGGCAGGGAGCAGTCACTTTACACCAATCGTTGAGACGATGCAGCAATGATCCGGGAAAAGTTTATGGTGACTGATGAAATTGCAAAAAGCCCGTAAAACACGGGCTTATGTAACCACTCATGCACTCATCCAGGCAACAAAATAACATTCAGGTATCAGCGGAAT
Organism: Caballeronia sp. SEWSISQ10-4 2; assembly: GCF_030464885.1. GTDB lineage: Bacteria > Pseudomonadota > Gammaproteobacteria > Burkholderiales > Burkholderiaceae > Caballeronia. Next base: position 169,419 of record NZ_JALPRJ010000002.1, read on the forward strand.
CGTCAAGCAATAAAAGCGAATTCCGACCGCTACCGCTGCAACTACTGCGCTTCGTATTGTGAAATCACGACGCCAAGTTGTTCGTTCATCTGATGCATGGTGCGGCGAATTTCTTCCGCCGGAAACGCTTCGCCGTGACGCACGCTGTTCTGCAGCTTAAGCAATTCGGAGGCCAGCGACAACGCCGCCATTACCGCAATCCGATCCGTGCCGCGCACGCTGCTCGCATTGCGCACCTTTGACATTTCCGCGTCCACGCGCGCCACCGCTTCACGCAGCGCGTCTTCGGTTTCTGGCGAACACGCTAGCCGATACGGTGCGCCGAGAATGGATACCTCGATCTGCTTCGTCGTCATGCCTTTTCTCCGTGATGGTGTGATTCTTCATGCAACGCACCGTGCGCCGATTCGGCGGTATCCGGTTCGATGCCGCCATCGGGAGGCAAAAGGGCAAGCTGGTTATCCGGTTCTGGCGCAGCTTTCGCACGCGGCAATTTTTCGAGAATCGCGTTGAGGCGAATTTGCGCGTCGTCGATTTTCGCCGACAGCGAATCGCGCTCCGCCACCAGTGCGTCGCGTTCTTCGCGCACGGCCGCAAGCTCGCCCTGCGTGTTGGCATATTCGGCGCGCAACTGTTCGAGTTGCAGGGCCAGCGCGTTGTGAGCTTGATGGTGGCGTTCGCTGATCTTGATCAGCCGGCCGATATTCTGTGACAGTGATTCGAGTTCGTTGAGCATGTGCTGCGTCCTCTTAAGACCTCGCATTTTAGCGCGCTTCTCAGGCGCTTCAGAAAATTGGTTCGTTTCCAGACGTAACAGCAGTCGGTCTTCAAATCATTGGCGAGGGCCTTTATTCGTAGAAGGAAACGCGTTACAGGGATTTATTCTCTCATTCATTCAGGCGTGCGAGCGGTCTTCGGATTATCACGCAAACCCCCTTAAAACAAGGGTGAATCGAATGTTCGAACCCCTGCGCGAACAGTCCGCATGCCTGCATTGTCCCGCTTTCTTGACGGGCTATTGTGCCGCTCTTAAACTCCCGCCACCTTGGTGCTCGCGCGCGCCTGCCAGTGCGCGCAGTTAAACGGGAAGCAGGGAGCGGAGTCCGCCCGGACGAGCCAACCTGCGCTGCCCCCGCAACGGTAAGCGACTACAACGCAAGTTGCAAGTCGGTCCCAACGCGTATTGCCCAGCCCATTTCACCACTCGAAATGGCGTACGGCAGCACGCGGTCATGCCACTGCGCTTCTCGCGCGGGAAGGCGGGCCGATGCGTCGCCAGCCCGGATACCGGCCTCGGGGAGAGTGTCGCCTCGCGGCGGCGTTCGTCACGCATGGACCTGCGGGGAGCGGGTCGCGCATGCTCCAACCGGACCTTCTCCTGCCATGGTTTCACCTATTGCCCGCGCAGTGCTGCTGCTATTCGGCGGCTTGCCTGTCGTCGCGCTCGCGCAATCTTCTCCGGTCGCGACAGACGCGTCCACCGAACCTGTGCAGCTCTCGCCCGTCGTTGTGACGACGGCACGTGTCCCGCAGAAACTCGCCGATTCCATCGCGCAAACCACGCTTTTCGATCGGCAGGATATCGCCGATTCGAACGCGACTGACATCGCCGGCCTGCTCGCGCTGGCACCCGGCGTGCAAATCACGCGCAACGGCGGTCCGGGGTCGCCGGCGGGATTGATGTTGCGCGGTGCATCGTCAGCTCAGTCGCTCGTGCTGATCGACGGCGTGCGGGTCGAATCGGCAGGACTTGGTGCGGCGCAACTCTCGCAACTGATGCTCGACCAGATCGATCATGTGGAGGTGGTGAACGGCAATGTGTCGGCGCTGTATGGATCGAATGCGGTTGGCGGCGTGGTGCAGATCTTCACCAAGGACGGCGGCGATCACCCGCCGCGCTTCAACTTCGAGACCGAAGCCGGCAGCTATCACACGCAGCGCCAGCAGCTCGGCGCGAACGGCGCGCTCGACAAAGACGGCCGCACCACGTTCAACGTGACGGTATCGCGGGAGAAAACTGATGGCTTCTCATCCATCGATCCCGCCACGTCGTCGAATGTGAATCCCAACGCGAACGGTTATCTCAACGAGAGCGTGGCGGCCACGCTGCGCCATCAGTTCACCGACAAATGGGATGCCGGCGTGCGCTTCCTGCAATCGAACGGTATCAATAGTTTCGATAACAACTACGGCCTGCCGACCGATCAGAATGAGTCGCACAATCGCGTGCGCTCGACGTCGGTTTTTGCGAACGGCAAGATCACCGATAACTGGACCACGCATTTCATTGTGGCGCAGGGGCAGGATCGTGCCGATACCGAGTTGAACGGCGTTTATAACAGCAAGTTCAACTCGGAGAACCGGCAATACACGTGGCAGAACGACATCGCGCTGACGCCTGATCACAGGCTGTTGTTCGGCTATGAACATCTCGACCAGACGCTCGATTCCGATCAGGTTACGGCGCCCGGCCGGCATGTGAATTCGGGCTTTGCGGGTTATGTCGGCACGTTCGGCGCGAGTCAGTTCCAGGCCAACGTACGCCATGACCAGTACTCCGACTTCGGCGGCGCCAATAGCTACTATCTCGGCTACGGCTACCATTTCGATGCGAACTGGAAAGCCACGCTGAGTTATTCCGATGCATTCCGCGCGCCAAGCTTCGACGATCTGTACTATCCGTTCAGCGGCAATCCGTCGATCCAGCCCGAGCGCAGTCATTCAGTGGAAGCGGCATTGCAGTACGCGTCGAGCGCGGTGGGCATCGTGCGGCTGACGGTGTTCCAGACGCGTTATACGAACCTGATCGACTATGTCTCGGACGCCAACGGGTTTTTCATCGCGCAGAATGTGGGGCGCGCGAAGGTGCAGGGGCTGGAAGGATCATGGGCGGGACAGGTGGGACGAACCGACGTGCGCGCGTCGTTCACGTTCCAGAATCCCATCGATGAAACCGATCAGCAGGATTTGACGCGCCGCGCCCGCCGCTTTGCGACGCTTGCCGTGAATCGTTCGATCGGCGGCTGGCGTGTTGGCGGCGAGTGGATCACAAGCGGGGCGCGCGAGGACTTCGATTCCACGCTCGGCGGGTACGGTTTGGTGAATCTATCGGCGCGTTATGACATCACGAAGTCGTGGTACATCGGCGCGCGCATCGACAATTTGTTCAACAAGGACTATCAGCTTGCGTACTCGTACAACACGCCGCGTCGCGGTGCCTATATCACGCTCGGCTGGCAGCAGTGAACGTTAAACGCATGAACGCGCGGCGCGCTTCCACGGTCTGGACGGTGCTTGGCCTGGCCGCGCTCGTGGTGTTCGTGGCGTCGCTGGCGCTGGGGAGTATTGCCGTGTCGCCGCTGCGGGTGATCCACGCGCTCGTGTCGCAGTCGACGGACGTGATCGATGAAATCGTGCTCAGCCTGCGCTTGCCGCGCGCGCTTGGCGGCTTCGCTTGCGGTGCATTGCTTGGCATGGCAGGTGCGCTGCTCCAGGTCTTGCTGCGTAATCCGCTGGCGGAACCGTACGTACTCGGCGTATCGGGCGGCGCGGCGGCGTTTGCGCTCGCCGCGATGCTGTTTTCCCTGTCGTGGTGGAGCGTCGATGCTGCTGCGTTCGCTGGTGCGTTCTTATCGATATTGCTCGTGCTCGGCCTTGCCCGGCGCGAGTTGTGGCGTGGCGAACCGCAGGACGCATCGCCGAGATTGCTGCTCACCGGCGCGGTGATCGCGGCGGGGTGGGGCGCGTTGATCACGCTGATGTTGGCCGTGGCGCCGGAGAACAGTTTGCGCGGCATGGTGTTCTGGCTGACAGGCGATCTGAACGGCGTCGCGATGCCGTGGACCGCGTTGATCGCGCTGGCCGTTGTGTTGATCGCGATCGTGCCGATCGCGCCGCAACTCAACATATTGCTGCGTGGCGATGTCGCGGCCGAAGCGCTTGGTGTGCCCGTCGTGCGCTTGAGATTGCGCGTGTATCTGGTTGCATCGCTTGCGGCTGCCGCCGCGGTGACGACGGCCGGGACCATTGGTTTTATCGGGCTCGTGGTACCGCATGTGTTGCGGCTCGCGTTCGGTAACGATCAGCGCATGCTGCTGCCTGCATCGGCGCTTGCCGGTGGGCTGGCTGTGATGGGAGCGGATCTGATCGCGCGCACGGTGATCGCGCCGGCGCAGTTGCCCGTGGGCGTGATCACCGCGCTGATCGGCGTGCCGGTGTTCTTGTGGATGCTCCTCAGGCGCGCGCCATGAATGGACTTCAAGCTAGTCAACTAACGTTGCGCGTAGTGGATCGCGTGTTGATCGCGGATCTTACACAGACGTTCGCACCCGGAGAAATGTGGTGCGTCGCCGGGCCAAATGGTGCGGGCAAGACGACGCTGATTGCGGCGCTGGCAGGGTTATCGAAGGTGGCGTCGGGTTCGATTTCGATAGATGGCAAGGCACTTCGCGAATGGCGGTCCAATGATCTCGCTCGCCGACGCGCGTTGATGCCGCAAGCCACGCACGATGCATTCAGCGCCACGGTTCTCGATACCGTCATGCTCAACCGCTTTCCGCATCTGAGCGGCTGGGGCTGGGAAAGCGATGAGGATCGCACGGCGGCGCATTCGGCTTTGGATACGTTAGGCCTCGCTGCCTTAGCTTCACGCGATGTCTTGTCGCTCTCGGGCGGCGAACGTCAACGCGTGGCGCTGGCGGCGACCTTGTGCCAGGACGCGCCATTGTTGTTGCTTGATGAACCGCTTGCCCATCTCGATCTGCATCATCAGATCGATTGCCTTGAAGCGTTGAGTGAATGGATTGGATCGAAGCCACGCAGCGTGATTTTCTCGTGTCACGATCTGAACCTGGCCCGCCGTTTCGCCACGCACGCTTTGTTACTCGATGGCGCCGGCCACACGCATGCAGGCCCGGTTCGCGACGTCCTTACGCCCGAGCGAGCCAGCGCCGCGTTCGGTTACCCGCTTACGTTAATTCAACAGGACGGTCACGAGGCGCTCGTGCCCGTGATGCGTTCAACCTCACCATGACCAACACCATGCACGACACACTTCCCCGTCCAGAACCGCTCGATCGATCAATGACGTCCGAGCTGCAACATGTGATCGATACGAAAACAAAACCGCCCGGCAGTCTCGGCCGGCTCGAAGGGCTCGGGCTTCAGATCGGGTTGATTCAGCGGACTTTGCGACCGCGTATCGAACGTCCGGCGATCATCGTTTTTGCCGGCGATCATGGCATTGCGGCCGAGGGCGTGAGCCCGTTTCCGCAAGAAGTGACGGTGCAGATGGTCGCGAATTTCATCGCGGGCGGGGCTGCGATCAACGCGTTTTCGAAGGCGGCGGGCATGACGCTCGAAGTGGTGGACGCCGGCGTGGCGAACGCGTCGCCGGCGGCGTCAGGGTTTGTCGATGCAGCGATCCGGCGCGGCGGCACGCGCAACTTCGCGCACGAACCGGCGATGACGCACGACGAGGTGTTGCAGGCCATCGCGCGCGGCGCTGCGCGCGTGCGTCATCATGCGGCGCTCGGCACCAACGTGATCGGGTTCGGCGAGATGGGGATCGCGAACACATCGGCGGCGGCGTGTTTGATGAGCCGGATGTGCGACGTTGAGATCGATGCATGCGTCGGACGTGGCACCGGACTCGACGACGCCGGTTTGAACCACAAGCGCGATGTGCTTGCTGCGGCGTTGGCGAAACATGCTGCGTCCGCGGATCCTCTGGATACGCTGGCTACCTTCGGCGGCTTCGAAATCGCGATGATCGTGGGCGCGTTTCTCGCGGCGGCTGAAGCGCGCATGACGATTCTCGTCGACGGTTTTATCGTTACGTCCGCGTTGCTTGTGGCTCACGCGCTTAACCCGGCCGTCCTCGATTACTGCGTGTTCGCGCATGCATCCGATGAGACGGGGCATCGGCGGATGCTTGAGCATCTTGGCGCCGCGCCGTTGCTCCAACTCGGATTGCGGCTCGGCGAAGGGACAGGCGCTGCGCTCGCGTTGCCGTTGTTGCGCGCGGCGGTGGCGTTCATCAATGAAATGGCGAGCTTCGAATCGGCTGGCGTTTCCGACAAGGCTCCGTGATCTCGTCATGAACCGGCCATCGCAGGAACTCCGATATTTTTTCACCGCGCTCGGGTACTTCACCCGCGTGCCGGTGCCGCGTTGGGTCGGTTTCGACGCGCACTATCTGAACGCGGCGGCGCGGTACTTTCCGTTGATCGGCGTGCTGGTCGGCGGGCTCGGCGCGCTCGTCTATCTCGCCGCGCTGCAGGTGTTTCCGGCCGGCGTGGCTGTGTTGTTATCGATGGCGGCAACACTTCTTGTCACCGGCGCATTCCATGAAGACGGTCTCGCCGATTGCACCGATGCCTTCGGCGGCGCATACACCCGCGAGGACGCGCTGCGCATCATGCACGACTCGCGGATCGGCGCGTTCGGCGCGATTGCGCTGATCGTCGTGCTTGCGTTGAAATGGCAGACATTGGCCACGATGCTGCCGCTGCGCACTGCATGGATGATCGTCGCGGCGCATGCGGCAAGCCGCACGTTTGCCATCAGCTATCTCTGCACGCTCGACTATGTCCGGGCCGTTGGCAAAGCAAAACCGGTCGCGCAGAAGATGAGCGCGAGCGCATTTCTTTTAGCTGCGCTGTTTGGATTACCGTGGCTTTTCTGGCCCGACTGGCGGCTGGGCTGCGTGATGATCGTGGCGCTTGGTGCGTTGCGGTTTGTCATCGGGCGCTATTTCGTCAGGCGCATCGGCGGTTATACGGGCGATTGCCTCGGCTTCGCGCAGCAACTTTTTGAACTCGCTATCTACTTGATCGGACTCGGATGGATCTCGTCCTGATTCGCCATCCGGCTGTGGGTATCGATGCCGGGATTTGTTATGGCCGCACCGACGTTTCGCTTCTCGCCGATGCAGCGGATTCGGCGCGTCTGCTGAACGAGCGTTTGCGGCTGCTCGAGGTGCCTGCGGTTGAAGGTGTCTGGTACACGAGTCCGTTGAGCCGCTGCCGATTATTGGCCGAAGCGCTCGGTCCCATCCACGCTGATGAGCGTTTGCAGGAACTCGATTTCGGCACATGGGAAGGGCTGCCGTGGGACGGCATCGATCGCTCAATGCTCGATGCCTGGGCAGCAGATCTTGAGCACGCTCGCGAGCACGGCGGGGAGAGCGTGGCGCAGTTTGCCGCGCGAGTGGTGGGTTGGGCCGATTCAGTTTGTACCGCCGATACCAACGGTCCGATTCACGTTGTGACGCATGCCGGAGTCATGCGTGTACTTACGGCGCACTTACTTGGCGTTGCGCGCGCAAACGCGATCCAATGGCCGCTGGATTTCGGCGCGATCGTCTGGCTGAAACGCGTGCGCGGCGAGTGGCTGCTTGTGCGCTGGAATGCTTGAATCTACTTCGGACGCCGCGTTCTAGCCGCCTCCAGATCCTCACACAACGCCGCTGCTCCCAACGCCAGACGCGGTGTCGGCCGGTTGATCAGATCACCATCGATACCGAACAGGTTGCCGCGCGCGACGGCTTTCATCGAAGGCCATTTGCGCCACCTATCCAGCGACGGCAACGCATGCTCCGAACTCGTCGCACCGGGCGTCGCGGTGACGATAGCTTCGGGGTCGGCCGCGAGCACGGCTTCGGTCGAGATTGTCGGCACGAGCGGTTTCAAGTCGGCAAACACGTTGCGTCCGCCGCACAACTCGATCACTTCGCTAACAATGTGCGTACCGTTGAGCGTCATCAGCGGATCGTCCCAGACCTGATAAAACACACTCATCGGCGGCTGGTTTGCATAGCGCGCCCGCAGGTTCGTGATGTCATGATGGAACGCGTTCGACGCTTTATTCGCCTCAGCCGATGTGCCGAGCAGGATGCCGAGCTTATCGATGGTGACGGGAATATCGTCCAGCCGACGCGGCTCGCTGAAAAACAGCGGGACGTGCAGCTCGCGCAGCCGGTCGATTTGCCGCAGCGCATTGCCATGCCGCCACACGACGATCAGGTCGGGCTTCATCGCGACGATGCGCTCAAGGTCGAGCGATTTGTTATCTCCAACGCGCGGTATCGATGTGGCCTGCGGCGGGTAGTCGCTGTAGCTGACCGCACCGACGATTCGCGCACCGCCGCCCGCGGCGAACAGGAGTTCGGTGACGTGCGGCGCGAGGCTCACGATGCGTTGTGCGGGAACGGCGAGAGTAACGCTGGCGCCGGTGTCGTCGGTGACGGTGAGGGCTTCGGCTCGAGCTTGCGTCGATGAAAAAATCGCAACGATGAAGGTCAGCGCGAGGAAGTGACGGAGGGGCATGAGCAGTGTTAGTTCGGATGCGTCGAGCAGGGCGAGCAATGTATAGGAAACGAGTTTTGTGATCCGTCAGCGGATCGTCCTCACAGTCGCGTCAAACGCTTCCGCGAACCTCGCCCACTCAGCCTCCGATCCCGTCAGCCCAATCCGCAAACTCGGCACCACGCCATGCTCGAACAGCCGGGTCCAGATCCCGCGTGTCGCCAACGTGTGCTGCAGCGCCGCTGCATTTTGCGTTTCGAACCATGCGAACAAGGGTGTTGAACAGGGATCGAAACCTTGGTTGCGGATCAGCGTCGCCAGCCTTGCGCTATCCCGAGCGAGCGTGGCGCGTGCTTCGGCTTGCCACGAAGAATCGCTCAAAGCCGCCTGCACCGCATGACGTGCCGGGCCGCTTACCGTCCATGCGCCGAGCGTCTCGCGCAAAGCATCGCGCAACGGTTCCGCTGCGAGCACAAAACCTGCGCGAATCCCCGCGAGGCCAAAGAACTTGCCGACCGAGCGCAGCACGACCAAACCTTCGCGTCTGCTCTCCGATGCCAGTGAGCCGAGCCCGTCGCCGTAGGCATCGGCGAAGGCTTCATCGACGATCAGCGTTCCGTCGCGTGCTGCCAGTTGCTCGTGCCAGCCGAGCAGAACATCACGGCCGATGCGCTCAGTCGTGGGATTATTAGGATTCGCAATGATCACATGATTGACGCCATCCTCCAAAGCAGCCGACGCAACATCAAGTGCGACGATCCGATGCCCGGCGCGCTCAAATGCCGGCGCGTATTCGCCATACGTCAATGGCGCAATCGCCGCGACGCCGCGCCTCAACAAACCCGGCAGCGCACGAATCGCAGCCTGACTGCCGGCAACCGGCAGCGCTGCCGGCGCTCCATAGTGCCGCGCTGCAAGCTCTGCCAACTCATCGGCGTCTTCGGGCAGACGACGCCACGCATCCACGGGCACAGGCGGCACCGGATACGCGTGTGGATTGATCCCCGTCGATAAATCCAGCCAGTCACCCAGCGCGATCCCATATCGACGTGCGGCTTCGCGCAAATTCCCGCCATGCCGGATCGGTTCAGCCATGAAGCCCCACGCCCGTGAAAGCGAGCACCAGCAGGATCGCGAGCCAGAGCAGCGTCGTGCGTTCGACGAGCCGCAACGCGGCCACTACATGACGTGGTGAGGCCGTCATGCCAAAACCAAGCACCGGCCGTGTTTCCAGCGTGCCGTTATAGATCGCCGGTCCGCCGAGCAGCACGTTCAGGCTTCCTGCACCCGCGGCCATCACCGGTCCCGCATTCGGGCTGTCCCACAGCGGCGCCTGCGTGTGCCAGCAGCGCCACGCCGTGCGGGTGTCGCCGAGCAGGGCGTAACTCGCTGCCGTAAGCCGCGCGGGCACGAAGTTGAGGACATCGTCGAAACGGGCTGCTGCCCAGCCGAAACGCAAGTAGCGTGGCGTCCGGTAACCCCACATCGCGTCGAGCGTGTTGGCGAGGCGGAACATCAGCGCGCCCGGTCCGCCCGCAATCACGAACCAGAACAGCGCACCGAAGATTGCGTCATTGCCGTTTTCCAGCGCGGATTCCACGGCGGCACGGGAAAGCGCGGCTTCATCGGCGTGAGCGGTTTCACGCGATACGATCCGTGCCGTCAGCTTGCGCGCCGCCGCGAGGTCGCCGAGGCCGAGTGCGCGAGCGATCGGCGCGATGTGATCGCGCAGGCTTTTCGCGCCCAGCGAGAACCACAGCAGCGCGACATGCACGGCGCAGGCGGCGGCGAACGGCAGCACGCTGACGAGAATCCAGCTCACGGCAACCGGCGGCACGACGGCCAGCAGCCACGCGAGAATGCCCGCCGGCCGCGCCCGGAACCCCGTATTCATCTTTGCTTCGATACGCGTGGCAAGCCGCCCGAACGCGACCAGCGGATGGCGCGTCGCGGGTTCGCCGAAAATCAGGTCGATCACGACGCCCGCAATGGCGAGCATCGCCGTGACGTAGAAGGAGAGCAGCAGCATGTCAGCCTTTGAGTGCGAGCGGCAGGCCGGCGACCATCATGGTCACATGCGTGCTTGCGGCGGCGACACGCTGGTTGAGCCGGCCGAGTTCATCGACGTAAAGGCGCGTCACCGATCCCATCGGCACCACGCCGAGTCCAATCTCGTTGCTCACGATGATGATTTTCCCCCGTACCTTGGCGAGCGCGGCGTCGAAGGCGCTGAAGGCTTGCAGCGGCGCGCCGTCGGGCGTGCTGTCATCGGCGGGGAAGAGCAGGTTGGCGAGCCACAGCGTCAGACAGTCGATCAGCACGACGTGACCCTCGCGATCCAGTTCACGCAGCGCGCCGCCCAGATCGAGCGGCGCCTCGACGAGCGCCCAATGCGCCGGCCGCCGTTCACGATGCTGCTCCACGCGCGCAGCGAACTCGCTGTCCCCAATGCGAGCGGTAGCCACGTAAGTAACGGGCCAACCGCTGTCGGCGGCTAGCCGTTCGGCAAACGCGCTTTTGCCCGAGCGCGCGCCGCCGAGAATGAAGGTGAGGTCGGGGGAAGTCATCGCAATATTGTACCGGCGGGCGCTACCATAGCGGCTTCTCGAGAACCGATGAGCATCGAAACACCCATGCAATTTGCACCGCGCGGCACGCTGATGATCCAGGGCACGACTTCCGATGCCGGCAAGAGCACGTTGGTGGCAGGCCTTTGCCGGCTCGCGCGGCGCGGCGGCATGCGGGTCGCGCCCTTTAAGCCGCAGAACATGGCGTTAAACAGCGCGGTCACGGTGGACGGCGGCGAGATCGGCCGCGCCCAGGCGCTGCAGGCGATCGCGGCGGGTGTGGACGCTGAAATCGACTTCAATCCCGTGCTGCTCAAGCCGACGAGCGATCGCGGCGCGCAGGTGATCATCCACGGTCACGCGCACGCCAATCTCGATGCCCGCGCGTATCACGCGTTCAAAACCGTTGCCTTCGATGCCGTTCTCGCCTCGTACGCCCGGCTTCAGCAGCGTTTTGACGCGATCATCGTGGAAGGGGCGGGAAGTCCGGCCGAAGTGAACCTGCGAGATCGCGATATTGCCAACATGGGGTTCGCCGAGCGCGTGGATTGCCCGGTCGTGCTGGTGGCGGATATCGATCGCGGCGGGGTGTTCGCGCATTTGCTGGGGACGCTCGCGTGTTTATCGGAGACGGAACGGGCGCGGATCCGGGGCTTCGTGATCAACCGTTTTCGTGGCGATATCAGCCTGTTGCAGCCCGGTCTCGACTGGCTCGAGGCGCAGACTGGCAAGCCCGTGCTTGGCGTGGTGCCGTATCTTCACGGTCTGACGCTCGACGCCGAGGACATGTTGCCAAGCCAGTTGCACACGCGCGGCGGCGGCGCTGAAGTATTAAAAGTAATCGTGCCGGCGTTGCCGCGGATCAGCAATCACACGGATTTCGATGCTTTGCGCGCACATCCCCAGGTCGATTTCTCGTACGTGCGCGCCGGGACCGCGCCGCCACCGGCCGACCTGATCGTGTTGCCGGGGTCAAAAAGCGTGCAACGCGATCTGGCGTGGCTGCGCGAAAACGGCTGGGATCGCGCGATCGACCGGCATCTCCGATACGGAGGCAAAGTGCTGGGAATTTGCGGCGGCATGCAGATGCTCGGTCACACCGTCGATGACCCGCAAGGGTTCGAAGGGCCTGCCGGTTGCGTGAGCGGCCTCGGGCTGCTGGATCTCGATACCACGCTGACCGCGGACAAATTGCTCGACAACGTGATCGGACGGCTGACGCTAAGCAGTGATCCAGCGCCGGTGCGCGGTTACGAGATCCACATGGGCCGCACGACGGGCGCGGCGCTCGCCCGGCCCGCTGTGATGCTCGACGGTGAGCGCCCGGACGGCGCGATTTCTGCCGATAACCAGATCGCCGCGACCTATCTGCACGGCATCTTCGACACGCCCGAAGCCTGTACGGCGTTACTCGAGTGGGCGGGTTTGCGCGAGGCCGAAGCGCTTGATTACCCGGTGTTGCGGGAAGCGTCGCTGGATCGTCTCGCCGATACACTCGCGCAATCGCTGGATCTGGACGCACTGGGCGCGATGTTTGCCTGAAAACTGGTGAAGCTGAAATTCGCTACGCGGCGCGCGGAGAAGTGCCGCGCCCGGTTTACCCGCCCTTCTCGCCCAAACCCCGCCTCAATACAAAATCATCTGCGTGCATCGAAACAACGCGATGGTTTTACCCTCGCCGTTCGTCACGATCGCGTCCCAAACATGCGTGCTGCGCCCCAGATGCACGGCTGTCGCCTTCGCCGTGATGACACCCTCGCGCGCCGTGCCCATGTGGTTGCTCTTCAATTCGACGGTCGTAAAATTCTTCGCACCCTCGGGCAGATGGGCGATGCAGGCGTAGCCGCAACAGGTATCGGCGAGGCCGATCACGGTCGCCGCGTGCAGGAAGCCGTTCGGCGCCAGGAGTTCGGGCCGCACGGTCAGTTTGCCGGTGAGCGTACCGCTTTCCAGCGATACCAGTTCCACACCGAGCAGATCCGGCAGGCGGCCGCGCTGGCGTTCGCGCAGAAAGTCGAGAGTGATGTCGGGGCGCAGTGTTGCCATGTTGCGGAGTCCTTGGGTGTTTAAGCTGCGTGGTTGACGCGCATGGATTGAAATAGGCAAATCCGATAGTATCAACGCCTCGAACTTTTCACTTATTGCAGCGCTTACAGCACGGTCAGGTGGCCGGGCGTGGGGCGAGGCCGAGAACGCGTGGATTGAATCTATGACGGTGATCGTGGTGGCGAATCCGAAGGGCGGCGTGGGCAAGAGCACGCTGTCCACGAATCTGGCGGGCTATTTTGCGGCGAACGGCGAATGGGTCGCGCTCGCGGATCTGGATAAACAGCAGTCTTCGCACGGCTGGCTCGAGTTGCGGCCAGACACGCTGCCGAAGATCGAGGAGTGGAAAACGGACGTCGATGCACCGACCAAGCCGCCGAAAGGGCTCGAAAAGGCGGTCGTCGATACCCCTGCGGGCATTCACGGCACACGCCTCGCGCTTGCGCTGGAGCTGGCGGACAAGGTGATCGTGCCGCTCCAGCCGTCCATGTTCGACATTCTCGCCACCCAGGAATTTCTCGCTCGGCTGCAGAAGGAGAAGGCGATCCGCAAGGGCACTATCGAGGTGGGTGTGGTCGGAATGCGGGTGGATGCGCGGACGAAATCGGCGGATCAGCTGCATCGATTCGTTGAGGGGCTTGACCTGCCGGTGCTCGGTTATATCCGCGATACGCAGAACTACGTGCAGGCCGCCGCGCACGGGCTGACCATTTGGGATGTGGCCAAAAGCCGGGTGGAGAAGGATATCGAGCAGTGGCAACCCATTATTGAATGGGTGTCGAAGCGCTAGACTCTCCTTTCAGACAGGAAAAACGCCGGTTGGCTTCGAAAGCCAACCGGCGTTTTTTTTTGCGTCTTTTTTGCGTAAGGGGGAACCTGATTCAGGTCCAGTTCTGCGTCGGTACGTGATCGCGATTTCCCTTGATGCGGTTCTTTTCATCGACGAACACGAGGTCCGGCTTCCAGCCCGCCTTCAGCTCCGCCTCGTCCACGAGCGCGAACGCCGCGATAATCACCAGGTCGCCCAGTTGCGCCCGGCGAGCCGCCGAGCCATTCAGCGAAATCATGCCGCTGCCGCGCTCGCCCTTGATGGCGTAGGTCGTGAGGCGCTCACCGTTGTTCACGTTCCAGATGTCGATTTGCTCGTTTTCGACCAGATTCGCGGCTTCCAGCAAATCCTCGTCGATGGCGCAGGAGCCTTCGTAGTGCAATTCGCAATGCGTGACCGTGGCGCGGTGAATCTTCGATTTCAAAAGCGTTCGCTGCATGCGTTTCTCGCTCAAATTTCCAGGTTATCGATCAAGCGTGTACTGCCCAACTTCGCTGCGGCCAGCACCACGAGCGGGGCGGCGGTGTCGGCGCGGCCGGGCGGCAGCAGGTCCACGCGTTTTCTCACTGCGACGTAATCCGGCTGCCAGCCGCGCTGCGCGAGCGATTCCACGGCTTCTTTTTCTATCGATGCAAAGTCGCGATTGCCCGCCAGCACCGCGTCGCGTACGCGATTCAGGGTTTGCGCCAGCACCGGCGCCTCGGCGCGCTCGGCGGCCTGCAAAAAGCGATTGCGCGAGCTGAGCGCCAGGCCGTCGGCGTCGCGCACGGTTTCAGCAGCGATGATCTCCGTCGGCAGCGCGAACTGATGGCACATCTGCCGCACGATCATCAGTTGCTGGTAATCCTTCTTCCCGAAGACGGCGACGCGTGGCTGCACGCACGACATCAGCTTCATCACGACCGTGCACACGCCCTGAAAGAAACCCGGCCGGAATTCGCCTTCCAGGATGTCGCCCAGATTAGTCGGCGGATGCACCCGGTATTGCTGCGGTTCGGGATACAGATCGGCTTCGGTCGGCGCGAACAGCACGTAGACGTTCTCGGCCTGGAGCTTCTCGATGTCGTCTTGCAGCGTGCGCGGATACTTGTCGAAATCTTCGTTCGGTCCGAATTGCAGCCGGTTCACGAAAATACTGGCGACGACCGGATCGCCATGCTGGCGCGCCAGCCGCATCAGCGACAAGTGGCCTTCGTGCAGATTACCCATGGTCGGGACAAAGGCGGTTCGGTTCTGGCCGCGCAACTGGTCGCGCAGTTCATGGATCGAGCTGATGACTTTCATCTAGCAGGTGTCTCCTGGCGGGCAGCTTTGAAAACGCTGCTCCAAGGGGAAAGAAAAGGGGAACGGCGCCACGCCACATGGACGCCGCTTACACGCTTAAGCCGGCGAATACGCGAGTCTTACGTAGACTGGCGCATACGGCTCGGCCTGGGTGATTTCAATCAGCGCTTCACGCGACAGTTCGAGCATCGCGATGAAATTCACCACCACGACCGGCACGCCGCGCGATGGGTCGAAGAGATCGCCGAATTCCATGAAGCGGTTGTTCTGCAGGCGCCGCAGGATCACGCTCATGTGCTCCCGCACCGACAATTCCTCGCGCGAGATCTTGTGATGCTCGACCAGCCGCGCGCGCTTGATGACGTCGGCCCAGGCAGCGCGCAGGTCGTTCACATCGACGTCGGGGAAGCGTTGCGCCGAGCTTTGCTCGACGTATACCTCCGCCCGCAGGAAGTCCCGGCCGAGTTGCGGAATGTGATCCAGACGCTGTGCCGCGAGCTTCATCTGCTCGTATTCCAGCAAGCGCCGCACGAGTTCGGCGCGCGGATCTTCAGCTTCTTCGCCGGTATCCGCCTTTTTCACCGGCAGCAGCATGCGCGACTTGATCTCGATCAGCATGGCCGCCATCAACAGGTATTCCGCCGCGAGTTCCAGGTTGGATTCGCGAATCTGGTCGACGTAGCCCAGGTACTGGCGCGTGACGTCGGCCATCGGAATGTCGAGGACGTTGAAATTCTGCTTGCGGATCAGGTACAGCAGCAAGTCGAGCGGGCCTTCGAACGCCTCGAGAAAGATCTCGAGGGCGTCCGGCGGAATATACAGGTCCGTCGGCAGCTTCCAGAGCGGCTCACCGTACAGGTGCGCGAACGCTACGCCGTCGATGGTGTTCGGCGTGGAGTCGGTCGCGGGCGCGGCAAGCGCTGCGGCGCGATCATCCTTGCCCGGGCGTCCTGAATGTCCCGAACGCTCCGGAGCTTGCTGCGCCTCGCGGGCGGCACTCACGTTCAGAAGTTCTGGTAGTAGACGTAGGGCGTTTGTTCGACCCGCGATGTCTTGAGCTCCGAGCGCTCGTCGAGGTCGATAGGCTGCTTGTCCCACAGCAGCGCACGGCCCTTGCGCTGTTCTGCTTCGAGCGACGGTTTCTGCTCTTTCATCTGATTGATGAACTGGGTGATGTCCGACAGGTACATGATTCGACTTCCGTTGGCTCAGAGCGATTCGAAAACGGGCGCGGCGGAGACTCAAGCGAGACGCCGCCGTGATTCATCGCAATTTTACCGCAAGCATCAGGCAGCGGAGCGGTTAACCCGCCGGAAGGTCGCCGGAAAGCGGAGACATCGTCCATTCGGTCTACTGGATCGGCTGGAAAGCGCGCCCGGAGAGCGGCAAGGTAAAACTCTGTCAATTATTGAATCAGGTACGGAACAAGCATCGCGGAGAGCCGTCCAAGGCGCACCTCCGGCATTTTCGGAGGGTGTTTGCCAAAGCGCTGCGACGATCCTTTCGAACGTTGCCCAATCGGCTAGTCCGGTCTTTTTTGGGACAACCGGCCGCGCCAGTGTGGTGAAATAGCGCCTGCTGGATCGACGCTCGGCGTTTACCCGACACTGCGCAACGGCCATCCTGCACACCCAAGCAATCCCACTCAATTCAACCCTGGAGGTCACGTTTGGCGGGGCGCCTGTTTGATCCGCTGCGCTTCAAGCGCGGGCAAGCCGATGGTCGGCGGCTGGAGCCGTCGACCATCGCGTTGTCGAAAGCGCCTTCCCGTGCGTGGTCATTCGTGCGCCGTGTCGTCTGGTCGCTCCATGCGCTGGCGCTCTTTGCGGTTGCCCAGCCGGCGCACGCAAAATACGACGTGGATATCGACGCGCCGCGCAGCGTCCGGTCGCTGCTCAAGGACCACCTCGATTTGTCGCGTTTCAAGAAACGTGACGATATCAGCGACGAACAATTCGACTTCCTGGTCACCGCCACGCCGCAGGAAGTCCGCGATCTCGTCGCGACCGACGGTTATTTCTCGCCGGTCGTGCGCACTGACGTGAAACACGAAGGCGATAAAAAATCCGTCACCATCAGCGTCGATCCGGGTCCACAGACCAAGGTCGCTTCCGTTTCGCTGACCTTCAAGGGCGCGATCACGACCGAAGATCCGGCGCAAGAAAATACCGCGCGCTTCGCATTTTCGGTCAGGGAGGGCGACCCGTTCTCGCAAAGCGCCTGGGACGACGCGAAGAACGCCGCGCTCAAGGCCTTGCAGTCGCGCCGTTATCTCGGCGCGAAAATCTCGCAATCGAAGGCGCGCGTGAATCCGCGGACGCACATCGCGGATTTGTCGGTGACCTTCGATAGCGGCCCGACCTTCACGTTCGGCAAGCTCGACATCAGCGGCGTGCGGCGTTATCCCGAGCAGATCATTCGTAACGTCGACCGGATCCATCCCGGCGATATCTACGATGTCGCGCGCGTGAACGAATTGCAGCGCCAGTTGCAGAACACGCCGTACTACGCTTCGGTCGCCATCGACGCGGACAACGACGTCACCAAGCCGGACGAAACGCCGATGCACCTGAAGGTCAGCGAGTATCCGTACAACAGCGTGCGTTACGGCGTGGGTTACGCGACGGATACGGGTCCGCACATCCAGGGCGCGTACAGCTATCTCGATACCTTCGGCAGGGCTTATCCGTTCACAATATCCGGCCGCCTGGACCAGACCCAGCAATACGGTCAGGTGCAACTCGCGATGCCGCCGGATGGCCGCACCTGGGTGAACAGCGTGCTTGCCTCATACACGAATACGAACGTGTCCGACACGCGCATCTACAGCGCGCGTGTCGGCGTGCAGCGCTCGCGCTCGCTGCAGAACATCGACACCACGTTCTCGCTGCTGCTCTATGTCGACCGGCTGACGCAGAACTCCGGGCCACCGACCACCAGCCGTGCGCTCGTGCCGTCGTGGCAATGGGTGCGCCGCAATGTCGACGATCCGCTGTTTCCGCGCTCGGGCAACCTGATTCGCGCGGAAGCCGACGTCGCGGTGAAGGGGGTGCTCACCGATCAAACCTTCGGCCGCGTTTATACGAACCTGCTGCAATACGTGCCGCTGGGCAAGCGCGACCTATTCGTGTTTCGCGCGGAATTCGGCGGTGTATTTACGGCAGGCAGCTCGAACGGGATTCCCGCGTCGCTGCTGTTCCGGGCGGGCGGTGCGAATTCGGTGCGTGGTTATGGTTATCAGAGTATCGGTAATGACGTCGATGGCTCGGTATTGCCGACCAAATACCTGATGACCGGAAGCTCGGAATATCAGCACTGGTTCACGCACGACTGGGGTGGAGCCGTGTTCTTCGATATAGGCACAGCCACCGATACCTGGAAAGAGCGCGTGTTCGAGCCGGGCGCGGGCATGGGTGTGCGCTGGCGCAGTCCGGTCGGACCGGTGAACGTGGATATTGCGTATGGCTTCAAGAACCGGGACATCCGCCCGTATCTGACGCTCGGGATCGCTTTTTGATGAATTTGTTTGGATTATTTCTTCACGCATGACGGACCAGAACGGCCAATCCCCCGCAGATCAACCGGATCCTTCCGAGGACCGGGGGAACGGTGCGCCTGAAAACGGAACGCCCGCTGCCAAGCCGCGGCGCGGCGGCTGGCGGCGTCTGGCTAAATGGCTGGGCGGCCTCGTTCTTGTGCTCGTGCTGTGCGTAGCGCTCGGCGTTGCGATGATCCTGTACGCCCTCAACAGCGAGCGCGGGACGCGTTACGTCTGGCAGGCGGCGACCTCGCTGCTCGGCGGCCAGCTGAGCGGCACGCTCGACGGCGGCGCGATCGCGACCGGCTTGCGACTGCGCAACGTGCACTGGAAAAGCCTCGAGGGCAACGGAACGGACATTGCCGTCGACAGCGTTTCCGGCCGATGGGAACTGACGCGTGCGCCGTTGCGGTTCAGCATCGATTATTTGCACGTCGGCACGGTCGATGCACGCATTGCGCCCTCGCCGAAAGACACCAGCCCGGTCCAGTTGCCGACGGATTTGCGCTTGCCGATCCAGCTTGCCATCAGCGACATCACGCTCGACAAACTGCGTCTCCATCAAGGCGCGACGACCACCGAGTTCTCGCGGCTCGCGCTGGAAGGACACAGCGACGGCCGTCATCACGAAGCGACTGTGCAGCGTCTCGATACACCGTTCGGCGCGATCACCGCCGCGTTGAAACTGGACGGCGGCGCGCGCCCGTTCCCGCTGACGGGCGATGCCGGCTATTCGGGGCAGGTTAGCGGTGAGACCGTGCAGGTCGCCGCGCATCTGACGGGTTCGCTGGAAAACCTGACCGCCGATATCGACGCCAGCGGCCTGAAGCTCAAGGGCCAGGCGCATGTGGAGGCGGCGCCGTTCGGCGACGTGCCGCTCAAGCGCGCGCTCGTCACCGTCGATCACGTCAATCCGCAGGCGTTCAGCCCGAGCGCGCCGTTCGCGGATCTCGCGGTGCGGGCCGAACTGAAGCCCGATCCGGCGACACCGAACGCGCTGGTGGTGACGGGGCCGGTGTCGATCGTGAACGCGAAGCCGGGTTCGGTCGACAAGCAGTTGCTGCCTTTAATCGATGCCCGCGCGAACGTGAAGCTCGATGCATCGGCGCAAACCATCTCGGATCTGAACGTGCGGCTGCTGAAGGAAGCGACTGTCACGGGCGGCGGAACGCTCAAGGGCGGCGCGGGACAGTTTGACCTGAAGGTCGCGAAACTCGATCTGAACGCGATCGAATCGAGCATCCGGCCAACGCAGTTCGCCGGGCCGATCGGCATTCATCTCGCCGGCGATACTGGCGATAAGCAGACCATTACGCTAGACCTCAATGATCCGAAAACGGCGTTGCGCGTGCAGGGCAAGGTCACGCTGGACGCCAGGCAAACCGCATTCGATGGCGTGAAACTGAGCGCGGGGAAGGGCCGCATCGAGTTGAGCGGCGCGCTTCAAAAGGACACGCATTCGAGCTACGACCTGAAGGCGAAGTTCATCGATTTCAATCCGCTGCTGCTGACCGAACAACTGGTCGCAAAGCAGCCGCCGGCGAAGGGATCCAAAGCGAAGCCGGTGGCGAACTCCCGCATAATCGAAGCACGCGTGAACGGCACGCTTTCCGCCACCGGCGCACTCGCTCCAACGCTTACGACCAAGGCGCAATTCAAGCTCGCCGACAGTGTCTACGACAACCTGCCGCTCACCGGCGCGGGCACGATCCAGGTTGCCGGAACGCGCATCTTGCCAAGCACGGCGACGCTTTCAATTGCGGGCAACGACGTCGATCTCAACGGCAGTTTCGGTGCGCCGGGTGACCGCTTGCGTTTTCGTATCGATGCACCGCAGCTCGAGCGGCTTGGTTTCGGCCTGGCGGGTCTCATCAAAGCTGACGGCGATGTCACCGGTTCGTTCGCGCATCCGAATCTGGCGGCTAACTATCAGGCCGACAGCGTGGTGTTTGGCGCGAACCGTGTCGGTCATGCAGAAGGGCGGGCGGACGCACGCGACGGCGCGAACGGTGCGCTCGTTTTCACGCTGCAAGCCCGCGATGTCAGCGCGGAAGGCGTCGATCTCGCGAGCCTTGACGCGAACCTCAACGGCACGCGCGCTAACCACACGCTCAACGCTGCTGCCGTCGGCAAGGTGCGCGGCAACGCGGTCAACCTGACGCTGGCCGCGAACGGCCGCCTGACCGATGCCCGCGACGGAGCGCATTGGGACGGCACGGTGACGCGCTTATCGAACAAGGGCACGCCGAGCGTGAGTCTCGACGCGCCGCTTACCGTGAGCTACGCGCCGAATCACGTGGTGCTTGGCGCGACGCGCCTGTCGGCGGAAGGCGCTGTGCTCGACCTGAAATCGTTCGCGTTCGATAGCGGGCGTATCAGTTCGGCCGGCCAGTTGACGAATCTGTCGGTAGCGCGGCTGCTCGAAATCCGCCAGGAACTGGAAGGTGGTCCGCCACCCGTCAAGACCGATCTTGTCTTCGATGGCGACTGGAATTTCGCGCTCGGCTCCACTGCAACAGGTTACGTGCAATTGAAGCGGCGTTCGGGCGATGTCTCCATCGACGCCGCACGCGGCGTTGCGGCGCTCGGCATCACGGACATAACCGCGCGCGCCGACTTCACCGGCGGCAACCGGCTCAACGCGACGCTGCATGCGCAGGCAACGCGGATCGGCGTGATCGATGCCAACGTCCACACGACGCTGGTAGCGCGCGACGGGGTGCTCACCGTCGCGGACGAAGCGTCGCTGAGCGGGGGCATCGACGCGAACGTTCCAACGCTGCGCACCGCTGGCGGGCTGTTCGGTCCCGCTTATCTGCTCGATGGCCGTCTCGGGTTGAAGCTGACCATTGCGGGGATCGTTGCGAAACCGACGCTGTCCGGCATGCTCACGGGCGACGCGCTGTCGGTCACGGTCATCGATCAGGGCGTGCAGTTGAAGGACGGCGTGATCCGGATTGCGTTGTCGGAGAATCTTGTCGATCTGCAGCAGGTCGAGTTTCACGGCGCGAGCGGCACGTTGCGCGCGACCGGCAAGGTGCGGCTCGATCAGCAGCAGCCGGATCTGACGGCGAGCATCATTGCGGACAAGCTCGAACTGTTTGCATCGCCGGATCGGCAGTTGCAGCTGTCGGGTAGTGCTTCGGTGGCTAACGCCGGTTTGCAGGGCGGCATGGCGATCGACGGCAAGTTCACGGTCGATCGCGCGTTGTTTGATCTGCCCGAGCAATCGGCGCCGTCACTCGGTGACGACGTCGTGATCGTGCGTCCAGACGGCACGGTAAAGGGCGAGGATCAGAAGATTGTCGCGACCGGCGACAAGCCCGTGGGCGCGTTCGCGCCGCGGGCGAATATCGATATCAATCTCGGCCAGAAATTCCGTTTCCGCGGCGCAGGCGCGGATCTTGGCCTGGCCGGCACGATCACGGCAATGAGCGCGCCGAACATGCCGTTGCGGGCAATCGGCAACGTGCGTGTGACGCCGGGTTCCACGTACACGGCGTTTGGGCGGAAGCTGGGGATCGAGAACGGCTTTTTCACGTTCAACGGACCGGTTGCGAATCCCGGCATCAACATTCTTGCGATGCGGCGCAATCAGGAAGTCGAAGCCGGCGTGCAGGTGACGGGCACGGTGCAATCACCGAATGCGAAGCTGATTTCCGAGCCGAACGTGCCGGATAACGAAAAGTTGTCGTGGCTGCTGTTCGGGCATGGCACCGATCAGGGCAACAACATCGGTCAACAGAGCGCGATGACCAATGCGCTGGCGTTGCTGGGCAGTTCGCAGGGCAAGCGGATCGCGCAGACGTTTGGGCTGGATGAGTTTTCTATCGGGACGAGCGAGGTCGGGCTGACTGATCCGCAAGTCGTGATGATCTCGAAAGCGATCAATGAGCGGCTCGTGCTTGGGTATGAGCAGGGTCTGCAGTCGGCGAGCAACGCGATCAAGGCGACGCTTAATTTTTCGCGCTTCTGGTCGGTGGCGGCGTATGGCGGCACGTTCCAGGGCATCGATCTGCTTTATACGCGGCGCTTCGATTCATGGTCGCGAAGGAATGGGCCGTCGGAAACGAAGTAGCTTGTTGTGCGCATGAAATGCAAAAAGGGCCGTCTTCAACGTGAGTTGAAAACGGCCCCTTCTTCTTGCGGCTGAACGCGCCCGCAAACCTTACTTCACGCGCATTCCCGGCTTCGCTCCGCTGTGCGGTTCAAGAATGTACAAGCCGGGTTCGGTTTTTTCGTCGTCGGAGGAAGCAGCCAGCACCATGCCTTCCGACAGCCCGAATTTCATCTTGCGCGGTGCCAGATTCGCGACCATCACCGTGAACTTGCCGATCAGGTCCTGCGGCTGATACGCCGACTTGATCCCGGAGAATACATTGCGTGTTTTTTCCTCACCGACATCCAGCGTCAGTTGCAGCAGCTTGTCCGATCCTTCGACCGCCGTGCAGTTCACGATCTTCGCGATTCGCAGATCGATCTTGGCGAAGTCATCGATGGAAATCACGCCTTCGGCTTCCGGCTCTTTCACCTTCGCTGCCTTCTTCGAGGTTGAAGCTGCAGCAGCCGGTGCAGCAGCAGCTTGCCCCGGCGCCACCGATTCGCGGTTCGCAGCGATCAGCGCTTCGATTTGCTTCGGATCGACGCGCGTCATCAAGTGCTTGTACGCGTTGATCGGCTGCGAAGAACTGAGCGGCGCGGAAACATCCGCCCAGACCAGCGGCGCGATCCCGAGGAAGCCTTCCACCGATTCCGCCAGCACCGGCAACACCGGCTTCAACGCCAGCGACAGCAGCCGGAACGCTTCCAGGCTCACGCTGCACGTTTCATGCAGCGCGGCGGCGTTGGTTTCGTCCTTGGCCTGATCCCAGGGCTTCGCGGTATCGACGAAAGCGTTGACCGTATCGGCGAGATCCATGGTCGTGCGCAACGCCCGGCCGTATTCGCGCGACTCGTACAGCGCCGCGATTTGCGGAATGGCCGCCCGCAATTGCAGCAGCAGCGGATGATTCATCGCGCTGTCCTGCACGCGGCCTTCGAAGCGCTTGATCAGGAACCCCGCCGCCCGGCTCGCGATATTCACGTACTTGCCGACCAGATCGCTGTTCACACGAGCCTGGAAATCTTCGAGATTCAGGTCGATGTCTTCCATCGTGTGGTTCAGCTTCGCGGCGTAGTAGTAGCGCAGCCACTCGGGGTTGATACCCGTATCGATCACGCTTTTCGCCGTGATGAAGGTGCCGCGCGACTTGGACATCTTCGCGCCGTCGACGGTGAGAAAGCCGTGCGCGAACACGTTCGTCGGCGTCCGATGGCCGGAAAACTGCAGCATCGCGGGCCAGAACAGCGTGTGGAAATACAGGATGTCCTTGCCGATAAAGTGATACTGCTCGGTCTTCGATCCGGGCCGGATCCATTCCTCGAAGTCGAGGCCGCGCGCATCCGCGAGGTTCTTGAAGCTCGCGTAGTAGCCGACCGGGGCATCCACCCAAACATAGAAATACTTGCCCGGCGCGCCAGGGATTTCGAAACCGAAGTAGGGTGAATCGCGCGAAATATCCCAGTCGGCGAGTTTGGCGTCGCCTTTGTCGCCGAGCCACTCGCGCATCTTGTTCGTGGCTTCGGGTTGGGCGAGTCCGCTGACCCAGCCGCGCAGGAAGTCTTCGCAGCGCGGATCGGAGAGGCGGAAGAAATAGTGTGTCGATGTTTTGCGCACCGGCGTTGCGCCCGAGACTACCGAATATGGATTGATGAGATCGAGTGGCTGATACGTCGATCCGCAGACTTCGCAGTTATCGCCGTATTGATCTTTCGCGCCGCATTTCGGACATTCGCCCTTGATGAAGCGGTCGGGTAGGAACATTTCCTTGACCGGATCGTAGGCCTGTTCAATATCGCGCGCTTCGATCAGCCCGGCTGCTTTTAGCGAACCGTAGATGGACTCGCACAGCACGCGGTTTTCTTCGGCGTCAGTTGAATGGTAGTTGTCGAATGAAATGCCGAAGCTGTCGAAATCGCGCTTGTGTTCTTTCCCCACGCGCTCGATCAGCTGCTTCGGCGTGATGCCTTCCTGCTCGGCGCGCAGCATGATGGGGGTGCCGTGGGTATCGTCGGCGCCGACGTAGTAGACCTCGTGACCGTGCATTCGCAGCGAGCGCACCCAGATATCCGTCTGGATGTATTCGACCATATGGCCGATATGAATCTGACCGTTCGCGTACGGGAGCGCGGACGTGACAAGAATTCGGCGATGGCCAGGGGTGGCTGGCGCCGCTGCGGGGACGGATGTTGACGAGGTGGGTGCTGACATAAGGCGCTGGCCTGCAGTTGAAAAATTCAGTGATTGCACGAAAAAGCGAATGACGATTCTACCAGTCAAGGGTTTCTCGTTCGCACTTGGGGTTTTGGTCGGGGGGCTCGTGGTCGGGGGTGGTGCTGGGTTGGTGCTTTCGGCGTGAAGTGGTCTGCGTGAGTTAGCAGTATTTTTTATCACTATTAGCCACTGTGCGTGGCGGCACGTCATTCGCCACCAGTGACTGAACCTGCCCAAGGGACACCCCGCGCTATCCGCGAACAACCACCCACGAAAATAGCTGCGCAGATCACGTAGCCAACCCACCAAGAAATGAGGCGATCAGCACATGTCAGGCCGTTTTGGTCTGGGGGTCATGGTGCTTGCCCGAGAGCGTTGGGGCGAAGCGTGTTCGTGTCAGGATTCGCGAGAAGGAGGGGTTCAAACATTATCGAGTCTGGCGAGCACCGTGCTATCAGGTGCCAAAAACTGGGGCTTGCACGCTAGGGACACTAACTCGCCGATGGTGGGAAGGCGCTTTCTTTGCTTCATTTCTTTGTCGCCGTTGGACAAAGAAATGACGTGCCGCCACGCACAGTGGCTAATAGTGATAAAAAAATCAGCTAACTCACGCAGACCACTAACGCCGAAAGCAGCAACCCGGCACTGATCCAGTCCCAGGGACATAAAACCCGCGCAATACCATCACGCAAAGCGGCCACACACCACTAAAAAGCAGAGAAAACCTGTCCAAATTCCAGACGAAAAAAAACCGGGGCGATTAGCGGCCCCGGGGCAACAACGACAAGAGGAGAATGGCACGTGGCGGCAAAGCCAGCCACCTACCGTTAAGACAGACACTTACCGTGCGGCCAAGTTTCAAATATTTTTCGTGTTCGCGAATTTCTCGTGAGACGAATCGAATCCCCGGCCCCGGCGCAGCTGCCATTCCCCTTGTAAATCAAACGTTTTACTGAACCTGACCCGGCTGCGCGGTCGCGCGCAGATAGATTTCCACACGACGATTCTGCGCGCGCCCAGCTTCGGTGGTGTTGTCAGCAATAGGCTGCGTCTGGCCCATGCCTTGCGCCGACAGACGCTGACCCGCCACACCATGGCCAGCCAGATACGATGCCACGCTTTGTGCACGATTTTGCGACAGCGTCTGGTTGTACGCCGGCTGGCCCGTGCTATCCGTATGACCGACCACTTGCGCGATCAACTCAGGATGCTGCGTCAGCGTTTGCGTGACCTGGTCGAGCACCGGCGCAAAACCGGGCTTGATGGCGTAGCTGTTGGTATCGAACGAGATCGCGTTCGGAATGTTGACCTTCAGCGATCCGTCCGGCTGTTCCGTCACCTGCGTGCCCGTGCCCTTCGTTGCGCCGGTCAGCTTGCCCTTGATGGCCTGCCAGTTGTAGCCGGTGATACCGCCAGCTGCCGCACCCACGCCCGCGCCGATGGCCGCGCCCTTGCCGCCACCGAAGATCGCGCCAAGCCCGGCGCCAGCCGCGGCGCCAATGCCCGTGCCAACGGCGGCGTTATTGCCTTGCTGGGTCGCGCAGCCGGCGACAAGCGCGCCGGCCACGGCGATTACGGACAAGCGGGTCATCATTTTCGAGTTCATTATCAATTCTCCAGGGTACCAATTCATACAAAGCCAGCACCGACAGCCCGAAAGGGTCTTCCGGCGAGTCGTAACAGCTGCCACTACAATACGGCCAAGGATTCAAGAGATTATAACGATGCGTCCCCCGAATCATGGCAGCGTCGGATAGTGCATCGCGCACGATGACGACGCAATGTCGTGCAACAATTCCTTTCAATTTCATTGTTTGCATGCGGAATATTCGATCCGCGACAGCAAAAAGCGTTCCCTTGGAGTTTCGATGAGTTTTGATCGCGCCCAGATCGATACCGCGCTCAGCGGCCTGATCGATCCGAATACCAGCCGCACTTTCGCGGACACGAAAAGCATCCGCAGCGTAGCCGTGGACGGGGCCAACGTCAGCGTGAACGTCGTGCTGGGCTATCCGGCGAAGAGCCAGTTCGACGCCATCCGCGCGCTCGTGTCCAACGCCGTCGCCGGCGTGCCGGGCGTGGCCGGCGTACAGGTCACGGTGTCGTCGCAGGTCGTCGCGCACGCGGTGCAGCGCGGCGTGAAGCTGCTGCCGAACGTGAAGAACATCATCGCGGTGGCGTCGGGCAAGGGCGGGGTCGGCAAGAGCACGACCGCCGTGAACCTCGCGCTCGCGCTGGCGGCGGAAGGCGCGTCGGTCGGCATGCTGGACGCGGATATCTACGGGCCGTCCTTACCCATGATGCTCGGCATCAGCGGCCGTCCGGAATCGCCCGACAACCAGTCGATGAACCCGCTCATTGGCCACGGCATCCAGGCCAACTCGATCGGTTTCCTGATCGAGCAGGACAACCCGATGGTCTGGCGCGGCCCGATGGTCACCTCGGCGCTCGAACAATTGCTGCGCCAGACCAACTGGAAGGACCTAGATTACCTGGTCGTCGACATGCCGCCCGGCACCGGCGACATCCAGCTCACGCTCTCGCAGAAAGTGCCCGTCACGGGCGCGGTGATCGTTACCACGCCACAGGACATCGCGTTGCTCGACGCCAAGAAGGGTCTGAAGATGTTCGAGAAAGTGGGCATCCCGATCCTGGGTATCGTGGAGAACATGAGCACGCATATCTGCTCGAATTGCGGCCACGAAGAACATATTTTTGGCGCGGGCGGGGGCGAGCGGATGTCGAAGGAATATGGTGTGCCCGTGCTCGGCCATTTACCGCTCGATATCGCGATCCGCGAGAAGACCGATGCGGGCCAGCCGACTGTGATCTCGCAACCGGACAGCAAGATTGCCGATGCTTATCGCTCGATTGCACGCAAGGTAGCCATTTCGATTGCCGAGCGCCAGCGGGACATGACGTCGATGTTCCCCAGCATCGTAGTGCAAAACACTTAGGCGGGAGCGGGGGCACGGGCGATTTTGGCGGCGCGTGTCGCGGTATCATGTCGCCTTCGATTGGCGCGGCCAGGTGAGCACACGGGGTGGTCGCGGGTCGCCATGAGGATCGCATGAAACAAAGATTCGACGGGCCTGAGTCGCGCAGACCGCCTGCCGCGATACACCCGGTCCCGAGCCTGATGCTGAGTTTGAGCTTGTTGGCCAGCGTCATGTTGCTCGGCGGCTGCGGCCTCCTGTTCCAGCACCACGAAAAACGTGCCGACGCCACGTTGCAGCCCACCGGCGGCAACACGGCGAGCGGGACGGTGACGTTCATCGAACGCGCCGACGGTGTCCAGGTGTCTTACAACCTGTCCGGCATGCCGCCCAATAGCGACCACGCGCTGCAGATTCACGAGCGCGGCGACTGCATCGTCTCGGGTTCGGACGGCGGTCCCGTATTCGCGCCGGCGTCCGAACGCACCAACTCCGGTTCCAAGGTGGAAGGCGATCTGGCCAGCATTCACGCCGACGCGAACGGCTCGGCGACGGGTTTCATCGTCGCATCGGACGTGTCGCTCGACGGTGTGCGATCGGTGTTGTCGCGGGCCCTCCTGCTTCATCGCGACGCCGCTGACACCTACGCCCTCACGCCGCATGGCGCCGGTCCTGCACTTGCGTGCGGCGTGATCCGGCAGTGATGCGGCGGGTCGCCGCATTCTTTCAATGAAATCAGGCTGTTAAGGCGCTCGGCCCGGCCTGTGGGCATAGCAGCGTCGCGCAGCCAGCGCATCAAGTAAAATACGCGCTTCTCGTCTGGTCTGGCTGGCTTTGGCGTGCTTCTGGATCTATCCCAAGCTTCCGGCCATGCCCTGTTTCAAGTTCGGCGGCTCTCTCCAGGCCGCCTCTTTCGTTGGGTAGCGTTCCCTATGAGCATCAAATCCGACAAGTGGATCCGGCGCATGGCCGAAGAGCACAACATGATCGAGCCGTTCGTGCGCGATCAGGTGCGGGTCTCCGAAGATGGCCGCAAGATCGTGAGCTACGGCACGTCCAGCTACGGTTATGACATTCGTGTGGCAGACGAATTCAAGATCTTCACGAACATCAATTCCACGATCGTCGACCCGAAGAATTTCGACGAGAAATCGTTTGTCGACTTCAAGGGCGACGTCTGCATCATTCCGCCGAACTCCTTCGCGCTTGCGCGCACAGTCGAATATTTCCGGATTCCGCGCTCGTGCCTGACCGTTTGTCTCGGCAAATCGACGTACGCGCGCTGCGGGATCATTGTGAACGTGACGCCGTTCGAGCCCGAATGGGAAGGGTATGTGACGCTCGAATTCTCAAATACGACACCTTTGCCTGCCAAAATCTACGCGAACGAAGGCGTGGCGCAGGTTCTCTTCTTTGAAAGCGACGAGATCTGCGAGACCTCGTACGCCGATCGCGGGGGCAAGTATCAAGGGCAAATCGGCGTGACACTGCCGAAAACCTGACGTTTCTTATTGATTAGAAACGTCATTGCAACGCTTTTTGAAAGACCGCTGGAATCGAGCACGCACAACTCGGCCAGCGGTCGTTCCATTTGGAGATTCGCCGCATGAAGTTCCGTTTTCCCGTCGTCATCATCGACGAAGATTTTCGCTCCGAGAACATTTCGGGTTCCGGCATCCGCGCGCTTGCGGAGGCGATCGAGCGCGAAGGCGTCGAGGTGCTCGGGCTGACGAGTTACGGCGACCTGACGTCGTTCGCTCAGCAATCGAGCCGCGCGTCGTGCTTCATTTTGTCGATCGACGACGACGAATTGCTGCCGTACGTGGATAACGTCGTGGTGGCCGAAGGCGATACACCGGAGCTGGCGTCGGCAATCGTCGCGTTACGCGCGTTCGTGCAGGCAGTGCGACGGCGCAATGCGGACATCCCCATTTTCCTGTACGGCGAAACGCGCACGTCGCGGCACTTGCCCAACGACATCCTGCGCGAGCTGCACGGCTTCATCCACATGTTCGAGGACACGCCGGAGTTCGTCGCGCGGCACATTATCCGCGAGGCGAAGGTCTACCTCGACGCGCTCGCGCCGCCGTTCTTCAAGGAACTCGTGCAGTACGCGGAAGAGGGTTCGTACTCGTGGCATTGCCCGGGGCATTCGGGCGGCGTCGCGTTCCTGAAAAATCCGCTTGGGCAGATGTTCCATCAGTTCTTCGGCGAGAACATGTTGCGGGCGGACGTCTGCAATGCCGTCGATGAACTCGGCCAGTTGCTCGACCACACCGGGCCGATCGCGGCGTCCGAGCGCAACGCGGCGCGCATTTTCAGTGCGGATCATCTGTTCTTCGTGACCAACGGCACGTCGACGTCGAACAAGATCGTCTGGCACGCGACCGTTGCACCCGGCGACATCGTGCTGGTCGACCGCAACTGTCACAAGTCGATCCTGCACGCCATCACCATGACGGGTTCGATCCCCGTCTTTTTGACGCCGACGCGCAATCACTTCGGCATTATCGGACCGATTCCGCGCGACGAATTCAAGCCAGAAAACATCCGCAAGAAGATTGAAGCGAATCCGTTCGCGCGCGAGGCGTTGGCGAAGAATCCGAAGGCAAAACCGCGCATTTTGACCATCACGCAAAGCACGTATGACGGCGTGATCTACAACGTCGAGATGATCAAGGACCTGCTCGGCGACCTGCTCGACACGCTCCACTTCGACGAAGCCTGGTTGCCGCACGCCGAGTTCCACGACTTTTATCAGGACATGCACGCAATCGGCGCGGGGCGTCCGCGTACGGGCGCGCTGGTATTCGCCACGCACTCCACGCACAAGCTGCTGGCGGGGATTTCGCAGGCGTCGCAGATCGTGGTTCAGGACTCCGAGAACAGCACGTTCGACAAACATCGCTTCAACGAGGCGTATCTGATGCACACGTCCACGAGCCCGCAATACGCGATCATCGCGTCCTGCGACGTGGCGGCAGCCATGATGGAGCCGCCGGGCGGCGCGGCGCTGGTGGAAGAGTCGATTGCGGAAGCGCTCGATTTCCGCCGCGCCATGCGCAAGGTCGACGACGAATACGGCGACGAATGGTTCTTCAAGGTGTGGGGACCGGAAGCGCTGGCGGAAGAGGGCATTGGCGATCGTGAAGAATGGGTGTTGAAGCCGAACGACCGCTGGCACGGTTTCGGGGCGCTTGCCGAGGGCTTCAACATGCTCGATCCGATCAAGGCGACCATCATCACGCCCGGACTCGATGTGGACGGCGAGTTCGGCGAGACGGGAATTCCTGCCGCGATCGTGACGAAGTATCTGGCGGAGCACGGGATTATCGTGGAGAAGACCGGGCTGTATTCGTTCTTCATCATGTTCACGATCGGCATTACCAAAGGCCGCTGGAACTCCATGGTGACCGAGTTGCAGCAGTTCAAGGATGACTACGACAACAACCAGCCCTTGTGGCGCGTATTGCCCGATTTCATCGCGCAGCATCCGTCGTATGAGCGCATGGGATTAAGGGATCTTTGCGAGCAGATTCATAGCGTTTATCGGGCCAACAATATTGCCCGGCTGACCACCGAAATGTATCTATCGAGCATGGAGCCGGCCATGAAACCGTCTGAAGCCTATGCAAAACTGGTGCATAGGGAGATCGATCGCGTGCCTATCGATGAACTCGAAGGGCGTGTGACCAGCATCCTGCTGACGCCGTATCCGCCGGGTATTCCGTTGCTGATTCCGGGTGAGCGATTCAACAAGACCATCGTCGATTATTTGCGCTTCGCGCGTGAGTTCAACGAGCGCTTCCCGGGTTTCCATACGGATATCCACGGGCTGGTCGGGGAGATGATCAACGGGCGTATCGAGTATTTCGTCGATTGCGTGCAGAACGAAAGCTGATGTGACGGCGTGAGAACGAAAAAGGCCCGCGAAGATTGCGGGCCTTTTCGTTGGCGCCTGGACTTGCACTACTTACGTCACAATAAACCGCCGGTCTTCCACGCCCGGCGCCAGGAGCGCTTTCGGCGGCCGAGTGAAAGCCGGGTCGGCGGCCATATCGTGGAGCGCGTTTTCCAGCGAGTCGCACAACGCGGTCAACGCCAGATCGTTTTCTTCGAGGCCGAACGGATCTTCGATCTGCGCCGCAATCGCTTCCAGCGACATGAACGCGTATGCGACCAGCAGCGCGA
Source organism: Caballeronia sp. SEWSISQ10-4 2 (assembly GCF_030464885.1). Taxonomy (GTDB): domain Bacteria; phylum Pseudomonadota; class Gammaproteobacteria; order Burkholderiales; family Burkholderiaceae; genus Caballeronia. The sequence goes on from NZ_JALPRJ010000002.1 coordinate 201,429, forward strand.
ACAAGGGCGTCAGCAAACCCGCGCCATCGACAAGACCGAACGGCAGCATCACGCAGAACAGATACACGGTCCGGTGGATCATCACCGAGTACGAGAACGGCAGCGGTGTGGATGCCAGCCGTTCGCAGCCGCCGATCACCGCGGACAACTCATTCAGATTCTGCTCGAGCGCGAGCGTGCCGTAGCCGTCGAGTGCGCCTTCGCGAGCACGTGTGCCTGACCATTCGCCGAGCCATCGCAGGATCAAAGCCGAGCGATATTGCGCTTGGGTCACGCGTTGATAAAGCGCGGGCGGCAGGCGTGTGGCGAGATCGGGGAGAGGATCGGTGCGGCGCATTTCGTGACGCAGCGCATGACCGAGCGCGCCAATCGCGGCGATGAACTCGCGCGTGTCCTCGCTCTTGACGCCGTTCGGCAGCGTTAGCGCCTGGCGTGTCAGCGAGCGGCCGTGAATCAGCAGCGCGCCCCACAGCTTGCGGCCTTCCCACCAGCGTTCGTAACTCGCGCTGTTGCGAAAGCCGAGAAACACGGCCAGCGCGATGCCGACCAGCGCGAACGGCGGCGTGCCGAGTCCGACCGGATAGTCGCGCACATGGTCATGCATGAAGATGGCAGCAACCGAGAGCACGAAGATCAGGGCGAGGCGCGGCAGTAGCTGCGGCAGCACGGATCCGCGCCAGACGAACAGCATGCGAAACCAGTTGAGTTTGGGACGGATGATCATGGGCGAACCGAAAACAACGGAGTTGAATGCATGCCTGTGTTCTATTGCCGGGCGAAACTGTAGCTGAATTGGCTACGATCGTAGCCAATTCAGCTACGATCGGCCTCGCACCGGACCAAGCCGATCGCCCGCTTACCCCAACGCCGCCCGAGCAGCCTTTGCCGCCGCCCGAACCTGCTCCGGCGCCGTCCCGCCGGCGTGGTTCCGGCTGGCGACCGAGCCTTCCAGCGTGAGGTACTCGAACACATCGTCACCGATCAAATGAGCCACGTTCGGCAATTCCGAGCGCATTTCGTCGAGTGTCAGATCCGCCAGGTCGCAGCCGCGGTCCACGCAGATCCGCACCGCGAGCGCCACCGCTTCATGTGCATCGCGGAAAGGCAGGCCGCGCTTCACCAGATAATCGGCGAGATCGGTTGCAGTCGAAAAACCCTGCAACGCGGCTGCGCGCATGGCCTCAGGCTTCACCGTGATGCCGGCGGCCATTTCAGCGAAGATGCGCAGGGTATCGGAGACCGTATCGACGGTATCGAACAGCGGTTCCTTGTCTTCCTGATTGTCCTTGTTGTACGCGAGCGGCTGGCCCTTCATCAGCGTCAGCAAAGCAATCAGATGCCCGTTCACGCGCCCGGTCTTGCCGCGCGCCAGTTCGGGCACGTCGGGGTTCTTCTTCTGCGGCATGATCGACGAGCCGGTGCAGAAGCGGTCAGCCAGATCGATAAACCCAACGCGCGGGCTCATCCACAGCACGAGCTCTTCCGAGAACCGCGACACGTGCGTCATGATCAGCGCGGCAGCCGCCGTGAATTCGATGGCGAAATCGCGATCCGACACGGCATCGAGCGAATTGGCGCAGATGCCGTCGAAGCCGAGCGTCTTGGCCACGGCGTGACGATCGATCGGATAGCTCGTACCGGCGAGCGCTGCGGCTCCAAGCGGCAGGCGATTCACGCGTTTGCGGCAATCGAGCATGCGTTCGCTGTCGCGGCTGAACATTTCGACGTAAGCGAGCAGGTGATGACCGAACGTCACGGGCTGCGCAACTTGCAGATGCGTGAAGCCGGGCATGATGGTTTCGGCATTTTGCTCGGCAATATCGATCAGCGCGCGGCGCAACGCGACCAGCAATTCACCGATGCGATCGATCTCGCCACGCAGCCACAGGCGGATATCGGTGGCGACCTGATCGTTGCGCGAGCGGCCGGTATGCAGGCGTTTGCCGGCATCGCCAATGAGCGCCGTCAGCCGCGCTTCAATGTTCAGGTGCACGTCTTCCAGGTCGAGTTTCCACTCGAATTCGCCGCGCTCGATTTCGCCGCGAATCTGCGTCATGCCTTGCTGGATGGCCTGAAAATCCGCATCGCCGATAATTTTTTGCGCGGCCAGCATGGCTGCGTGGGCGAGCGATCCCTCGATATCGACGAGTGCGAGGCGCTTGTCGAAGAACACCGATGACGTGTAGCGCTTGACCAGATCGGACATTGGTTCGTTGAAGCGAGCCGACCAGGCTTCGCCTTTTTTGTGCAGTTGGGACGTCATAGTGATGTTCGTAAGAGGACGGAAAGTCGATGGCAGGCGGCCGGGCGTAGCGCAATCCGGATAAAACCCCGCGGAATTGGCGATTTTACAGGCAATGACAAACGCGTAGCCATCCGCAGGCGGGAAGCGGCCCAGTCCACCCCAATCTGAACAAGACATAAGCGCCAGGCACAAAAGGAAAGGGACGCCTCACGACGCCCCTCTCAGCCCTGGATCAACACTATCAGGCTGCCGGAATCACCTTACCCGTATAGACGACCGGGCCGGTTGGCCCATTCGGATTCGGCGACCCGCCGACGGGCTCCACGGAAACCGCCAACACCGGATACGTATTCACAAAAGCCGCTTTGAACCGTGCGGTTCCCCCGACTGGCAGCACGCCCAGTGAAACCGGATGCCCTTCCTTGGGCAGACCCCAGAGCTGCATGGATTTATCGGAGGGATCTGACGAACCGCTCAAGCGCCGCACGGTGACTTCGGAAGTCAGGTCGTCCCACGTCACGAGCATCCTTGCGTTCGATTTGTCATCGGCAAGCGTAGCCACATAACCGATCCGCGGTTCCTGCGCGACTTGTGGCGCGGGCACGGGAGCCGGCACAGGAGCTACCGTCGAAAGCTCGCGAATGGACACGACCAGCGCAATAGCCGCAATGGCGGTGGCCGCGATCGACCAGCCGCGCCAGAACGACAGATTTTCGAACCAGCTCGGCTTCGACCGGGTAACCGGGGCAGCAGACGGAACCGGCCCCGCCGCCGCATCGCGCCGCGCGTTCACCAGATTCAAGCGCCGCTCGATAGCCGGCCAAACATCAGGCGGCGGCGCGACCGCGGGCCCGAGTTCGGACATGGCCGTCAGCCGCAAGCGCCAGCTCTCCACCGCGAGACGAATCGCCGGATCGCGCTGCGAGATACTCTCAAACCGCCTTCGAGAACCGCCACGCAAGACGCCGAGCGTATATTCGGCGGCGAGTTGATCGACGAGGCCTGCGTGTCGATGCAAATCCATCACAGACCTCCCAGGCACGTTTTAAGTTTTTCGAGGCCGCGCCGAATCCACGACTTCACGGTGCCGAGCGGTACTTTCAGGACATCGGCCACTTCGCTGTGGCTCTGATCGCGCAGGTAGGCCAGCGCCACGGCCTGTCGCTGATTGGCCTCGAGCCGCTCCATGCAGATGGCGAGTTGCCGTGCTTCCTGGCTCATCAACGTCTGCTCGGAGGGATCTGCCTCGTTTGCCGGCAAGGTATCGTCCAACGCGTCGCTCCATTCTGTTTCGGCGCTTGCCCCGTTGGCCTTTTGCCGCCGCAAATAATCGAGGGCCCGGTTGCGGACAATCGCCGCCATCCAGGTCATCGGCGCGGACAGGCCGGCTTTGTAGTCGCCCGCGTATCGCCAGATATTGACGAACGCATCCTGCAACACCTCTTCAGCCCACTCCCGCTTCACCAATATACGAAGCGCCAGGCCAAACAGTTTCGACGAAGTTAAATCGTAGAGCGCGCGCAATGCGGCGGCATCTTCGCTGGCGACGCGATCGAGCAATTGCACGAGGGTGTCGGGAGTCGGGTCGTGGGGAAGGGTTGTCGTCATGGGACCGGTCGGGTGGGCGGCGCGATTGATCTTACAGAAATAATCATTTCGAACCGCATCGGTTTTTTTGCATCCGGATGCATCCGTTTCGCTTCAGCCTGCGTACCAACGGATGCGAGCCCCGCGGCGTGCGAAACAATCGGCGCGGCACGCACGGCTCACCATGTGTCCCCGTTCTCCTCCGGCGCGGCCGGGGAGATGCGGTTTTGCCCGACCTGATAAGCCGGGCTTTTTTTTGGGGCTATCGACTATCGGCTACCGACTGGGAAGTCCCGCCGCGTCGGCGCCTACCAGGATCACCAGTTTCAAATCTTCCCGATGCGCCGGCTTGAACGTGATCTGGTCGAACACCAGGCGCCCGCGCGTCGGATGATTGAATTCCCGCGCACCGCCTTCCCGTTCGCCGACGTCCTGCGATGCCCAAAAACGTGCGAATGCATCGCTGGCGGCACTGAGCGAATCGATCAGCGCTCGCGTGGGGGCATCGTTCAGATGACGGATTGAATCGGCCCGAAACTCGGCCACCAGCCGTCGTGCGCGCGTCTCCCAATCCACGATCAAGCTCTGCGCTCCTGGCGCTGTGAATGTGAAGTTAAGCAGATTGCGGTCCTGAGCACCATCCAGCCAGCCGGCGAACAACGCCGATGCTTGTGCGTTCCAGCGCAACGCGTTCCACTGGCGGTCGAGAACGTAGGCGGGCGCATCGATCAATTCCACCGATTTCAGCAGCGCTGCCGGCGCGTCCTGCGCCGCCGGATCGGGTTCGGCGGGATCGCGCTGGGCGGCAAGTTCGAACAGATAAGCCCGCTCGGCCCGCGATAGCTGCAACGCCACCGCGATGCGCGCGAGCGCGTCGGCGGAAGCGGACACCGGCCGTCCTTGTTCTATCCACGTGTACCAGGTCGGACTGACGCCGCACAATTGGGCGACTTCTTCGCGCCGCAGGCCCGGTGTGCGGCGGCGCGGGCCAGGCGGCAGGCCGACGGCCATTGGTGACAGTCTTTCTCGATGAGCGCGAATGAAGTCGCCGAGCGCACGTGCCGGCGTGGCGTCGAGGGGCGGCGCGGAATCGATTTTGCCGGCGGCAGGTGTGGTGGGTGACAAGGGCATGAGGCTCAATACGCGCTTTGGAAAGTCCGGCAGCGGCTCAGGTAGTTTAGATACCAGAATAACCGCGCAACTTGTACCGGTACAAGAGGGCACTTATTGTAACGTTGCCGCCGGCGAGACAAAACAATCGGTGAAACGTCGCGATAAGGTCCCGGCCTATCGAGGCGGAATAAGAAAAAGCCGGCTGCACAAGCCGGCTTTTCATTGAAGCGATCACGCTGCCAAGAGTGGATCACCCCGTATTGCGCAACCCCGCCGCAATCCCGTTGATGGTCAGATGAATCCCACGTCCCAGCCGCACGTTGTCATCTCCCGCACGATGGCGTTTCAGCAACTCCACCTGCAAGTGATTCAGCGGATCGAGATATGGAAAGCGGTTTTTAATCGACCGCGCGAGCAGCGGGTTATTTGCGAGCCGCTCGTTGTTCCCCGTGATCTCCGACAACACGCTCGATGTACGCTCCCATTCCGCCACAATCCGGCCGAACACATGCTTGCGGAGTTTTTTATCGGTGACGAGTTGCGCGTAACGCGACGCTACCGCAATGTCCGTCTTCGCCAGCACCATGTCCATGTTCGACAGCAGATTCGCGAAGAACGGCCAGGTCTTGTGCATCTTCTTGAGTGTGGCGAGACGGCGGGTGCGCTCGGCGGCGTCGGGAGAGCTGTCGAGGAACTCGGTTACCGCGCTGCCGAAGCCATACCAGCCGGTGAGAAGCAGGCGGCATTGGCCCCACGAGAATCCCCACGGAATGGCTCGCAAATCCTCGATCTTGCGTTGCTTCGGATCCTGCAGTTTCCGCGATGCCGGCCGGCTGCCGATGTTCAATTCCGCGATCTCCGAGATCGGCGTCGATTCGAAGAAATACTCCTTGAAGCCGGGCGTCTCATAAACCAGCGCGCGATACGCGGCCATCGCCGAATCCGACAGCGTCTGCATGGTGGCTTCGAATAACGGCAGTTGCGGCGGCGTGTTCTCGTGCGGCAAAAGCGATGCTTCGAGCGTTGCAGCAACCACGAGCTCGAGATTGCGCCGCCCGATCTCCGCGTTGCCGAACTTGCTCGCGATCACTTCGCCTTGCTCGGTCGTGCGGATCTGGCCATCGACGGTACCCGGCGGCTGCGAAAGAATCGCCTGATAGGTCGGACCACCCCCGCGGCCGACCGTGCCTCCGCGGCCATGAAATAGCCGCAGCGTGGTCTTGTGCCGCTTGAACAAAGCGACCAGCGCCAGTTCCGCGCGATACAACTCCCAGTTCGATGTGAGGAAACCACCGTCCTTGTTGCTATCGGAGTAACCGAGCATGACTTCCTGCTCGCCGCCTTGCAGTTCGACCAGCTTGTCCACGCCCGGCAGCGCAAAAAAGTCGCCCATGATGTGCGGCGCATTGCGCAAGTCGGCGATGGTTTCGAACAGCGGAATCACCATCAGGCCATCGTGCGCGGGATCTTTTGTGTGTCCCAGGCGGCCATGCAGCAGGCCCGTTTCCTTCTGCAGCAACATCACTTCCAGCAAATCGCTGACCGTTTCCGTGTGCGAGATGATGTAGTTGCGCACCGCGCGCGTACCAAATTTCTCACGCGTCACGCGCGCCGTTTCCAGCACGCCGAGTTCACTCTTGGCGAGATCGGAGTATTCGAAATAGGGCAGGCGTAGCGGTCGCGGCTGCGCCAGTTCGTTCAGCAGCAACGCGACCTTATCGGCTTCCGGCAGCGCCGCGTAATCGTCCTGGACGCCCGCCCGCGCGAGCAGTTCCGCGATCACCGCTTCGTGAATATCCGAGCTTTGACGCAAGTCGATGCTCGCCAGATGGAAGCCAAACACCTCGGCCGCGCGCGCGAGCGGCGAGAGCCGCGGCGCCGACAAATATTCGCCATGATGCGTCGCCAGCGAGTCGATCAGCACGTTCAGATCGCCGGCAAATTCGGCCGCCGATGCATACGGTTTCGCCGGATGACGGCTGCGCGCGGCGACCACGCCGTGTCCGAGCCGTTCGTCGGCACTGGCCACCAGCCGCGCATACACGCCGATCAACGCCCGCCGATAAGGCTCATCGATACGATGCGGCGACGAATCCGGCGAAGCATCGGCGAGTTTCTTCAGCGCATCACTCGCGCCGGCCAGCAAATGCGACACGGACAATTCCGCGCCCAGCCTATGCACCTGATCGAGATAGTGTTCGAAGATCACCGTGGCCTGGCGCGTGATGGCGTGCACCAGCGTGGGCGCGGTGACATTCGGATTGCCGTCACGATCCCCGCCGATCCAGCTACCCATCTGCAGGAACGGCGGCAGGCGCGCGGGCAGGCCGTGCTCGGCCAGTGCGCCTTCGATATCGGCGTAAAGCGCGGGGATCTCTTCGAGAAACGTCGCGTGGTAATACGACAGCGCGTTTTCGATTTCGTCGGCGACGGTCAGGCGGGCATCGCGCAGCATCCGCGTTTGCCACAGCGACGTGACGCGCGAGCGCAGCATCGCCTCGTTGTGCGCCCGTTCGCGCGCGGTCAATTCCTGATCGCGCTCGGCAAGAAGCCGGGCGACTTCGTGCTGCGCATCCAGAATGCTCTTGCGCGAGACTTCGGTCGGGTGGGCGGTGAGCACCGGAACGATGAGCGCGTCATCGAAGAACTTTTGCAGCGTGGCTTTCGCCGACGCCGCATTCGGGCTCGCCTTCAGGCGCTCGATGGCATAGGCCATCGTGCCGGGCTGCGGGGCCGAACCGGCCAGCGCGTGGATCCTGCGGCGCCGGTTGTGATGCCGGTCTTCCGCGATATTCGCCAGATGCGAGAAATAGCTGAACGCGCGCACGACGCTCACCGTCTGCTCGGGCGAGAGCGATTTCAGGCGCTTTTCCAGCGTCTGCGACGCCTCGTTGTCTTCCTCGCGGCGAAATTTCACTGCCGTCTGACGAATCGTTTCGACGACATCGAACACTTTGTCGCCTTCCTGCTCGCGCACGACGTCGCCGAGCAAACGGCCGAGATAGCGGATGTCTTCGAAGAGCGGCAGGTCCTTGTCGTCGCGCGTGCGCGACGAGGCTTTGGCCGGCTTGCCGTTCTTCCTGGTTTCGTCGGGCGCGGGAGTGGCCGCAGCACGTCCGTTCGCCACGCGTTTGGCCGTCCCGGTGGTTTTGGACGCCTTGGCGACAGTTGCCGCGCGGCTGATGGCGGCGGACGCCGTAACGGGCGCGGTGGAAGAAGCATCCTTCGATACAGCGTTGCGGCGGGGGCGGGCGTTGCGCGCCGATCCGGGAGACGTCACGTTGAATTCCTCTTGAAAGCCAGAGACAGGATACGGAGGCGGCCGGACACCGGAGACCGGCGCGACACCGCCGGCCAGTGCGACGTTCGACTGCTTTGCCATGCTGCATTACTGCGTTACGGATGAAACCGGGGATGCGAAGGCGCCTGACCGCGGCCGCACAATAAAATGCGTGCCCCGGCGACGCCGCGCGATGCGGCAAAACCTTGCTGTCTCCGTCCTGCCGCATCGCTCGAAGCCCGTGCCGCGGCGCTTGGGCGCGGGGTCCGACTGTAAATGGGCAATGGCGTGCGTGCTACCATTGTTTGTTATCCATCCCGTCATTCGATTGACCTGCAATGAACTCCGAGACGCCTTCCACGCCACCGCCCGAAAGTCTGGTTATTGCCTCGCGGGAAAGCCGTCTAGCCATGTGGCAGGCCGAGCACGTGCGGTTTGCGCTGCACAAATTATATCCATCTTGCGACGTCAAAATCCTCGGAATGACGACACGCGGCGATCAGATTCTCGACCGGACCTTATCGAAGGTCGGCGGCAAGGGCCTGTTCGTGAAGGAGCTGGAAGCCGCACTCGCCGACGGCCGCGCCGATCTCGCCGTGCATTCGCTGAAAGACGTGCCCATGGAATTGCCCAACGGCTTCACCCTGAGCACGATCCTCGAACGCGAAGATCCCCTCGACGCCTTCGTCTCGCCGCACTATGCGTCGCTCGCGGAATTGCCTGAAGGCAGCATTGTGGGGACTTCCAGCCTGCGTCGCGAAGCCATGTTGCGCATGCATTTCCCTCATCTCGACGTGCGCCCGTTGCGCGGCAATCTCGATACCCGGCTCGGCAAGCTCGATCGCGGCGATTACGCCGCGATCATTCTTGCCGCTGCCGGATTGAAGCGGCTCGGCCTTGAATCACGGATTCGTGCGAGCTTGCCGGCTGAAACCAGTTTGCCCGCCGCAGGGCAGGGCGCGCTGGGTATCGAAATTCGCGCTGGCCGTGAAGATCTCGCCGCGTGGCTCTCGCCTTTGCATCATGAAGCAACGGCGGCGGCAGTCGAAGCCGAACGGATGGTGTCGCGCTCGCTCGGCGGCAGTTGCGAAGTGCCGCTCGCCGCGTATGCCGACTGGCGCGACGGCGTGCTGCATCTGCGCGGCTGCGTATCGACTGTCGACGGCACGCGGGTCTTGCGCGCCGAAGGCTCGGCCAAGGCTGCCGACCTACAGGCTGCACTCGATCTCGGCAGCCGCGTGTCGGCCGAACTCGAAGCGCAGGGCGCGATGGACATCGTCCGTGCGTTGAGCACCGCGAGCGGCGCGCATCTTCCTCCCGCTGCATCGCCTGCTGACTGATGGCGAGCGCTCAAGGATCTGCCCATTCATCGGCTGAACGGCCAACGCAGCGACCGGCTGTTGTCGTCACGCGTCCTTCGGGCCAGTCGGCCGCGTTGCTCGCCTTGCTTGAGCACGCCGGTTTCGAGCCAATCGAGTTTCCACTCATCGATATCGGCCCTGTGGCCGATGCCGCGCCGCTGCGCGCCGCGCTCAGCGAGTTGTACGCGCCCGCTGAACTTGGGTATGCGCTCGCGGTGTTCGTATCGCCGAATGCCATCGATCACGCTTTCGCCGCGCTCAGCTCCGCGTGGCCTTCGCAGGTTTCGATCGGCGTGGTCGGACCCGGCAGCGTGGCCGCGCTCGCGCGACAAGGCGTAACGCCGCCGGCCTATACGATCATCAGCCCGGGGGCGGGTGCAACGGTGACTGAAACCCCCACGGACCCTCGTTACGATTCCGAAGCGCTGTATGCGGCTATCGAAGCGCATTTCGGCCCCGATGGTCTCAACGACAAACGCGTCCTGATCGTGCGTGGCGACGGCGGCCGCGAGTGGCTGGCGGACGCGTTGAGCGCAGCGGGCGCGAAGGTGGAGAAGGTGGCGGCATACCGGCGGATCGTGCCGGAACCGTCCATGCGCGACTGGGAACGCATCCACGCATTGCTCGCCGGCGAACCCCAAGCATGGCTGCTGACGAGCTCGGAAGGTGTGCGCAATCTCGAAGAACTTGCCCGAGAACATCTCACCGTCGATGAAACCCTGAGGCTCAGGCACGTGCCGCTCGTGACGCCGCATCCGCGTATTGCCGAAGCCGCGCGGCAAGCGGGTTTTGATAGGATTACGGTGTCCGGAGCCGGCGACGAGCGTATCGTGCAGGCGCTCGTTAGTATCTTCGCCCCGGCAACCGAACAGAAAGCGCAACAAGAAGAACGGGAAGCGCAGGTTGCAAAAGCGCAGGAACATGGATACAAGGCCTCGACGGCAGCGCCGTTCAGCCAATCCAGTCAAACCAACCAGGAGTCCGCGCCGACGGATTCCGGGCCGGCTTCAACGCCGGCTCACCAACCGGCTCAATCACGCATGACTGATTCGATCGATTCCAGTAAAACCGCCGCTCACTCCACCTCGTCAACTCCGCCGTTGCCGCCGAACACACCGTTCACGCCTTACGAGTCGCAGCCGAAACAGCGTGGCGGCGGTGCGGGCACTGCGCTGCTCTGGCTGGTGTTGTTGATCGTGGTGGTGGTCGCGGGGGTGGGCGGTTTCATGCTCAACCGCAAGTTCGATCAACGCGACGCGCAACTCGCGCAACGTCTGCAAGCAAGCGACACGCAAACCGCCGCGTTGCGCGCGCAGGCCGATCAGGCCGCCAGTTCTGTGTCTGCCATCAACACGCAGATCATCCAGTTCCAGGGCAAGCTCACCGACGCGCAGGCGCAAAGCCAGGCGCTGCAGCAGCAATATCAGGATCTGGCGAGCAATCGTGACGACTGGACGCTTGCTGAAGTCGAGCAGATCCTGTCGAGCGCCAGCCAGCAGTTGCAACTCACCGGCAACGTGCAGCTTGCGCTGTTCGCGCTGCAAAGCGCCGACACGCGTCTCGCGGCCACGACGGGTCCGCAGATCGTGACCATCCGTAAAGCCATCGCGCAGGACATGGACAAGCTGCGCGCAACGCCATCCACCGATCTCACCGGGTTGGCCATCAAGCTCGATACAGCCATCGATCAGATCGACAGCCTGCCGCTCGCCGGCGAAGCGCCGATCGCCCCGGCTACGGCGCACGCGGATGCTCCCGCCAACACAGCGTCGATCGCGGCGGCGACCAATCAGCCGCAGTGGAAAGTGTGGCTGCAACAGATTGCCACCGGGATCGGGCAGCAGTTGTCGAGCCTGGTGACGGTGCGTCGTATCGATAACGCCGACGCCATGCTCGCCTCTCCCGATCAAGGTTATTTCGTGCGTGAGAACGTGAAGCTGCGCCTGTTGTCGGCACGTTTGTCGTTACTGTCGCGCAGTGAACCCGCGCTCAAATCCGACCTTCACGCCGCCGATACCGCGCTCGGCCGCTACTTCGATCAATCGTCGGGCAAGGTCAAGGCGGTCCGCTTGCTTCTGCAGCAAGTCGATCAGGCATCGCTCGCGGTCACCGTGCCCGATCTGAACGCGAGTCTCGCGGCGGTCCACCAGTTCAAGCGAGGCGGATGATGACGATGCGTGGACTCATCTGGTTTGTGCTGCTGTTCGCGGCAGCCGCGGCCCTGGCGCTGGTCGGTGTCTTCGACGGCGGGCAAGTGCTGTTCGTGATGCCGCCGTATCGGGTGGATGTATCGCTGAATCTGTTCGTGGTGGCGCTGGTCGTGTCGTTCATCGTGATCTACACCGTGCTCCGCGCCATTCGCAGCGTGCTGAAAATGCCGCAACGGGTGTCGGCGTATCGCACGCGCTCGCGGCTCGCGAAGGCGAATGCCGCGTTACGCGATGCCATCGGCCATCTGTACGCCGGCCGTTTTTCGAAGGCGGAGAAGTCGGCGCGCGATTCCCTTATCGCCGATGAAAACACGGGTGCGGCAGGCCTGATCGGTGCGAAGGCGGCGCATGAGATGAACGAGTACGCGCGCCGCGACGAATGGCTCGCGAAGGTGACGGACGGCGACTGGCAGGACGCGCGTCTGATGGCGACCGCCGACATGCGCGCCGATGGCCGCGACGCCGATGGCGCGCTGGTCGCGTTGACCGAGATGCAGGCGCAGGGCGGGCGGCGTTTGCATGCGCAGCAGATCGCGCTGCGCGCGCAGCAGCAGTTGAAGAACTGGGGCGAAGTGCTGAAGCTGGTCAAGACGCTGGAGAAGCGCGAGGCGCTGCATCCGGCGGTCGCGGTGCGGTTGCGTCAGGTCGCCTCGGAAAATCTGCTGCGCGACCGGCGTCATAACCCGGACGCGTTGCTGGAGTTCTGGCAATCGTTATCGCCGATCGAACGGCAATCGCCTCGTCTCGCTGACCTTGCTGCCGAGTTGCTGATCGCGCTGGACAGAAGGAACGATGCGCGCAAGATTGTCGAAGAAGCGCTGAATCACAACTGGGACGCGCGCTTGTTGCGGCGTTATCCGGATTGCGCGTCGCCGGGCGATGCGTTGCCGTTGATCCAGCGCGCCGAAGCGTGGCAGAACGAACGCACGGAAGACGCGGATCTGTTGTTCACGCTTGGGCGGCTGTGCCTGCATCAGCAGTTGTGGGGCAAGGCGCAGGCCTTCCTGGAATCGGCATTGAAGCTCGCCGATAACGAACCCTTGAAGATCCGCACGCATCGGGCGCTGGCTCGTCTGCACGAACAACTCGGCGATAGCGAAAAAGCGAGCCTGCATTATCGCGAGAGCGCGCTGGCGATGAACGTGGTTTGATTTTTTTCAGGCCTTGAAAAAAACCGCGGGCTTCTGTCAAAGAAGCACGCGGTTTTTTTATTGCTGCATCGCGCGGCGCTCCACCGCGTTATGCGAAAGCGAACAAATCAGTACGTGGGCACGGCCGGATCGACTTGACGCGACCATGCGTCAATACCGCCGAACAGGTTGAACACGTGCGAAAAACCGCGCGATTCGAGGAACATGCCGACTTGCGCGCTACGGGCGCCGTGGTGGCAGATGCAGACGATTTGCGCTTCGTCGTCCAGTTCTTCGCTGCGGGCCGGAATGTCGCGCATCGGGATGGCGACAATGTTGGCGAGCTTGGCGGTTTCGATTTCCCACGGTTCGCGGACGTCGAGCAGGACAGGGGCGGGACGCGATGAATCGGCGAGCCATTCGGCCAGTTCGGGTGCGGACAGGTTTTGCATGGGATTCCGGTGAAAGTGGTAAGCAACAGCGAGCCGTGCGGCCCGCCGATGCTACCGGCACAAACAAACGCACAGCTTGCTACGGGAGGCTTCGGACTCGCCGCGAAAGCGGAGATGCAAGCGCGGGCACGAGTCCGACTCTTCCAATGTGCCGCGTCAGAACTTGAAGCGCGACGGCTGCACGGCGTTCTTGAGCGGCGGGATCAGCGTTTCGAAAATATCGGCGACGCGAAATTGCTTGTCATCCACGCGCGTGATGATCTGCGCCTTCATGACCGGCGCGCTGCCGACAAACGCCGCCAGCCGGCCGCCGATCTTCAATTGATCGAGGAATTCCTGCGGCATCACCGGCAGGCCGCCCGAGACGCAGATTACGTCATACGGTTCGCCGTCTTTCCAGCCGAGCGCGCCGTCACCGAGCGCGACCTGCGCGTTCGATACTCCGTTCGCCGCCAAATTCTCTTCGGCCAGCTTCGCGAGTTCGGGCTCGATCTCGACGCTCGTGACCGAACGCCCGCGTGCGGCGAGCAACGCCGCCATGTAACCCGAGCCGGCGCCGATCTCGAGCACGACTTCGTGCTTTTTCACGGCCAGTTCCTGCAGCACCCGCGCCTCGACTCTCGGAAACAGCATGTGCTGGCCGGCGGGCAGCGGAATTTCGAGATCCGCGAACGCGATGTTGCGATACGCGGCAGGAACGAAATTTTCACGCTTGACGATCGACAGCAGGTTCAGGACGTCCTGGTCCAGCACATCCCAGGGACGGATCTGCTGTTCGATCATGTTGAAACGCGCTTGCTCGATATTCATGTTCAGTCTGCGGGTCGATCGACCGTTGGGGTGAAGTTGACGTAAATGAAATGCTGGAAATAAGACGAAAATCGAGGAGAGATTGTAGCAAATAGCCAAGCGTTTTCGCTCGCGGCCGTGGGCCGGGCCGCCGGCACAAGCGCCAAAGCGCCAGTCAGTGTGGCAGCCGGACGTCCAGCTTAAGCGTGACGAGCCGCGCGACCAAAATAAATCCGGTCGATATCAACACGCTGTACACCCCTTGCAGCCCGAGCCAGTCGAGCCCCAGATACAGCCAGCAGCCCGCGAACGCGCACACCGCATACGGTCGCGAATCGCGCAGGATCAGCGGCACCTCGTTGCACAGCACATCCCGCATGATGCCGCCGAACACTCCTGTCATCACGCCCATCATGGCCGCCGTGAACGCGGGCATCTGCGCATCGAGTGCGATCGACGTTCCCGAAATGCTGAACAGGCCGAGCCCGATGGCATCGGCGATCAGCAGCGCGCGCTGGTCGAACAAGCGCGTGGTCGTGCGCAACAGGATCGGCGCAAAAATCGCCATGACGAAAATGACGATCACGTAGTCCTGATGCTGGACCCAGTAGAACGGCCGGCGCGACAGCAGCACGTCACGCATCGTACCGCCGCCAAAAGCCGTGGCAAGCGCCACCAGGAACGCACCGACGGCATCCAGTCGGCGCTTTCTCGCTTCGATCAGCCCTGAAATGGCATACGCGAAGATCGCGAATGCCTCCATGATCGAGATGGCCAGCGTGAGCCTGGGATGCACGATTACGGCCCCTTTCGCTGATCGTGCCGCTTGTCCTCGCCACGAACCCGAAGATCCAGGTCCTGCGGATGACCATGATGTTGCGGCGAGCCGCCCGGCTGCAGCAGCACAAGCACCGCGCCCGAGCCGCCGTCGTGCGGCCGCGCCTGACAGAACGCGATCACTTCCTCTTTCTGCACGAGCCACGCGCGAACCTTGCCCTTGAGCACCGGTTCACGTCCGATCGACCCGAGTCCCTTGCCGTGGATCACACGCAGGCAGCGCAGCCCCCGTTTCACCGATTCGCGGATAAATTCCGATAACGCCTCGCGTGCTTCCTCGCGCCGCATGCCGTGCAGATCGAGTTGCGCCTGCACGATCCACGCGCCGCGCCGGAGCTTGCGCACCACTTCCTGGCGCACGCCGTGCCGGCAATAGGAGAGGGTGTCGTCGGTATCGAGCAGGCTTTCGGGATCGTATTCGTCGGAGAGTGCTTCGTGCAGCACGGCTTCTTCGTCGAGACGCGTCTGCAACGGCAGCGGCGACGGCGGCAGGCGCGGGGGTGTCACGCGCGGCGGGACTTTCAGCGGTTCTACCTCGCCGATGGCGCGGCGGAACACATCGGCGTCCGCGACGGCTTCGCGCTCGATTATCGCGGCGGCGGCGCGCTGTATCTTGCGCTTGGCAGCCTCGGCTTCGAGCGACTGGCGCAACGAGCCGAGCCCCGCGAGGCCATCGCGTTTCAATGCCGCCGACAATTCCTCCGCCGTCGGCGCAGTAGTTGTTGGCAGGGTCGCGACGGCACTCGGCGCGGCGTCGCGCTGGCGTTTGAGCTTGGGTTCGTTCGGATGGGGCAGGTTCTTGGGCATTGCACGGCAGAAGAAAATGCACGGCGGCGAAACACGGTTCACGCCGCTTTCGGAAACCCCTTTTAACATGGGAAACGGGAAAATCGGTGCGGGCCGGTCTTTTGAACCACCTTCGGGCGCGTTCGAAACGGAAAACGCCGGCCGATCCAGAGGATCGCGACCGGCGTTTCGTTGTGCCCGGGTATCGAGGCGTATCCAGGCGGCGCTGAACGTCATCTTGACCGCTTGCTGCGCCGCCGCCCCGGCCGCTTACCGTTCCGCTTCGGCGCTCATCGACCGTTCGGCGGGGTTTTCGTCGATGCTTTCAAGATAACGCTGCGCATCGAGTGCGGCCATACAGCCCGTGCCGGCGCTCGTGACAGCCTGGCGATAGATGTGATCCTGGACGTCGCCGGCGGCGAATACGCCCGGCATGCTCGTGCCCGTCGCGTTGCCTTGCAGGCCGCCGTTCGTGATGATGTAGCCGTTCTTCATCTCCAACTGGCCAACGAACAGATCGGTATTCGGCTTGTGGCCGATTGCAACGAACACGCCTTGCAGCGGGACATCGCTGGTCGTGCCAGTTTCCGTGCATTTGATCCGCAGGCCGGTCACGCCGGTATTGTCGCCCGTGACTTCATCGAGGACGTGGTTCCACTTGATGTCGACCAGGCCGTCCTTTTCCTTCGCGAGCAAGCGGTCGATCAGGATCGGCTCGGCACGGAACTTGTCGCGCCGATGAACAACGGTCACCTTCTTCGCGATACCCGACAGATACAGCGCTTCTTCCACGGCCGTATTGCCGCCGCCGATCACGGCCACTTCGCCGTTCTTGTAGAAGAAACCGTCGCAGGTCGCGCAGGCGGACACGCCCTTGCCCATGAACGCTTCTTCCGAGGGCACGCCCAGATATTGCGCCGATGCTCCCGTCGCAATGATCAGCGAGTCGCAGGTGTACTCGCCCGAGTCGCCGATCAGGCGGATAGGCCGTTCGGTCAGCTTGGCGGTGTGGATGTGATCGAAGACAACTTCAGTGTTGAAGCGCTCGGCGTGATCGAGCAAACGCTGCATCAACTCCGGACCTTGCACGCCGCTTGCATCGCCGGGCCAGTTTTCGACGTCGGTGGTGGTCATCAACTGACCGCCCTGCGCCAGGCCCGTGATGAGCAACGGCGACAGGTTGGCACGCGCCGCGTAGACAGCGGCGGTGTAGCCGGCGGGGCCGGAACCGAGAATCAGCACTTTTGCGTGTTTGGGCGAAGACATGAGAGCAATCCGTTGTGGTTAGGGCCGAACCGTTGATCCAATAAACGATTCATATCGACTTGAGCGCGCGGACAGGGGAAAGTCGCTTTGGGCGGCGAACCGCGTGCCGCGCACTGCTGCCGATGACCTGTAGTTAGGTGCGAATTTGCCATTATAAAGGCCGTGAAGAAGGCCCGCCGAGTGATCCTTTCAATGGCGGCCATAGCACGCATAAGGCTCGCGGCGTGTAACACGGGTGTTACAGGGTGAAACCGCAGACCATTTTTACTCGATCATCGCAACGCAGCGTTTACAATGCGTCATTAACTCTGTCGACCCGGTGCACCCTGTGCAGCGGGTCAAAAAGCCTTACGGATCAATGGCAAAAGCTACCTATTCTGCAAGCGCGCAGGCATTGCCGCACCGCATGTCGCGCCTTTTCACCGAGATTCGATGGATCTTGCAGGTCGCGCTCTGCGTGTTCCTGCTGATGGCGCTGGTGAGCTACAGCCGCCACGACCCAAGCTGGACCCACGCCGCGCAAGTCGACCAGATCGCCAACTGGGCGGGCCGCGTGGGCGCGTGGACAGCAGACATCCTGCTGCTTTTGTTCGGGCTGTCGGCTTATTGGTGGGTTGTGCTGCTGGTGCGGCGGATCATCGCGAATTATCGGCGCATCACCAATCACGAAGCGGCTGACGAGACGCTGTCGAAGGATCGCACGTGGCTTGCCGAGGCCTTCGCATTCGTGTTGGTGCTGGCCGCGAGCGACGGTATTGAAGCGTTGCGGATGTGGTCGCTCAAGGTGCAGGTGCCGCGTGCACCGGGTGGTGTGATCGGCGAGACCATTGCGCACGGCGTCTCCCACGCGCTGGGTTTCACCGGCGCGACGCTGTTCCTGCTGGTCGCGCTGGCGATCGGTCTGTCGCTGTATTTCAACTTCTCCTGGCTGTCCGTCTGCGAAAAAACCGGCGATGCCATCGTGGCCACCATCACCGGCGCGAGAATGCGCCGCGAGGCGGGCCGCGATCGCAAGCTGGGTGAAGCCGCGGCTGAAAAGCGAGAAGGCAAGGTCGTGCGCGGGCGCGTGAAGATAGAGGAGCAGGAACCGGTGATGATCGTGCCGCCGGTCGCACCCGCCAAGTCGGCGCGCGTGGAGAAGGAAAAGCAGGTGCCGCTTTTCACCGATCTTCCCGGCGATTCCACGCTGCCGCCGCTGGCGCTGCTCGACGCTGCGCCGGAAGTGAAGGAAACCATTTCCGCCGACACGCTCGAATACACGTCCCGGCTGATCGAGAAAAAGCTCAAGGACTTCGGTGTGGAGGTGAATGTGGTTGCCGCCTATCCGGGACCGGTTGTGACGCGCTACGAAATCGAGCCGGCAACCGGCGTCAAGGGCTCGCAGATCGTCGGGCTGGCGAAGGATCTGGCGCGCTCGCTGTCGCTCGTCTCCATTCGCGTGGTCGAGACCATTCCTGGCAAGAATTTCATGGCGCTCGAGTTGCCGAACCAGCGCCGCCAGACCGTGCGTTTGTCCGAGATTCTCGGTTCGCAGGTTTATGCCGATGCCGCGTCGCCTTTGACCATGGGCCTGGGCAAGGATATTGGCGGGAAGCCCGTATGCGCCGATCTCGCGAAGATGCCGCACTTGCTGGTGGCCGGCACTACGGGTTCGGGCAAGTCGGTGGGTATCAACGCGATGATCTTGTCGCTGCTGTACAAAGCCACCGCCGACGAAGTGCGCATGATCCTCATCGACCCGAAGATGCTCGAAATGAGCGTCTACGAGGGCATTCCGCATCTGCTTTGTCCGGTCGTCACCGACATGCGCCAGGCTGGGCATGCGCTCAACTGGGCGGTGGCCGAGATGGAACGCCGCTACAAGCTGATGAGCAAGATGGGCGTGCGTAACCTCGCTGGTTTCAACAACAAGATCGACGAAGCCACCAAGCGCGACGAGAAGATTCCTAATCCGTTCAGCCTGACGCCGGATGAACCGGAACCGCTGAACCGCTTGCCGACCATCGTGGTCGTGATCGACGAACTCGCCGACCTGATGATGGTAGTCGGCAAGAAGGTGGAAGAGCTGATCGCGCGGATTGCACAGAAGGCGCGCGCCGCCGGGATCCACTTGATTCTGGCCACGCAGCGGCCGTCGGTGGATGTGATCACCGGTTTGATCAAGGCCAACGTGCCCACGCGCATGGCGTTCCAGGTGTCGTCGAAGATCGATTCGCGGACCATTCTCGATCAGCAAGGCGCCGAATCACTGCTCGGCATGGGTGACATGCTTTATCTGCCGCCCGGCTCCGGCTTGCCCGTGCGCGTGCATGGCGCGTTTGTGTCGGACGAAGAAGTGCATCGGGTGGTGAACAAACTGAAGGAGCAGGGCGAGCCGAATTACATTGAAGGCATTCTTGAAGGTGGTGTGCTCGGCGACGGTGAAGACGGTGCGCCGGGTGGCGCGGGTGCGGGCGGCGCAGAAGGCGAGGCTGATCCGCTCTACGACCAGGCGGTGGAAATCGTGATCAAGAACCGCCGTGCGTCGATCTCGCTTGTGCAGCGGCATCTGCGGATCGGTTATAACCGGGCAGCGCGACTGCTCGAACAAATGGAAAATTCGGGGCTCGTTTCCGCGATGTCCTCGAACGGCAATCGCGAAATCCTCACGCCGGCACGTGAAGCTGAATAAGGTTTTCTGGAGAGTTTTTTATATGCAGTCAGTTTTGAGATCGGCTTTGGGGGCAGTTTTGAAGTCAGCTTTGAGCTCGAGTAACCGCACGGTCAAAGCCGTCGTTTTCGGCGCTGCGATGTTGCTGGCCTCGCAGGCTTTCGCGAGCGGCACCGAGCAGCTGAAGACGTTCATCGCGCAAGTGCACTCGGCGCACGGCACCTTCGTCCAGCGTGAGGTGAAGGCGCCGAGCAAGGCAGCGTCGGCCACGCAGGGCGTGGCCTCAAGGATCAGCGGTACGTCGAGCGGCACGTTCACGTTCGCGCGGCCCGGCAAGTTCATCTGGTCGTACGAGAAACCCTACGCGCAAGTGTTGCAGGCCGACGGCGACAAACTTTACGTCTACGACAAGGACCTGAATCAAGTCACTATCCGGCCGTTGGGCAACGCACTGGGCGCGAGTCCGGCCGCGATTCTCTTCGGCAGCAACGACCTCGACAAGAATTTCACGTCGCGCGACGCGGGCGTGAAGGATGGCATCGACTGGCTGGAACTGACACCGAAAGCGCAGGACACGCAATTTCAGCAGGTCGGCATCGGCTTCAAGAACGGCAATCTCGAAGCGATGGAATTGCATGACGTGTTCGGTAATGTGACGCTGCTGACGTTCTCGAATATCGAGAAGAATCCGCCGCTGAAAGCCGATCAGTTCAAGTTCGTCGTGCCGAAGGGCGCGGATGTGATCAACGGTTGATACCGTTTGCCTGACGCGCGAGACGGTTGCCGCCTCGCGCAAATAAAGCATTCCTCAAGCCGCCGACGGCCGGCTTTCCTCCCGCCGACCCGCCACCAACGCCAGATAAGCCACCGCACCCACCAAAAGGGCCGGCAGCGTTGCGCCGAGGTTCGGCAGCCACTGATTGATCGCGTGATACACGGCGATTCCCAACGCCCACGCAATAAACCCGCTTATGTGCCAACCGCCCGAGAACCCATACGGTCCGTGCGGATCGGTGAGCGCGGCAATTTCAACACGGCGTTTTCTCACGATAAAGTGATCCGCGAGCACCACGCCAAACAGCGGCGCGAACACCGAGCCGATCAGCAGCAGGAAGTTCTGGTACTTGCCCATCTGCACGAGCAACGCGATCAGCGTGCACAACGCGCCGAATGCCGCCGACAGCAACGGCACGCTTGCTTTTGCCCAGAACGTACCGGTGGATACGGCGGCTGAATGGATATCGGCGAAGGCGTTGTCGATCTCATCGATGAGAATGAGCAGCAGCGCAATCCCGCCTGCCGCCTGGGCCAGCGCGACGGTCAGAAGCGCATCGCCGCCACCCGCCGCCAGGCCGTAGAACGCGCCGAGCGCATAGAACCAGATATTCGCGATGCCATAGCCGAACAGCGTGCCGCGGAACGTGCCGCCCGCGCTGCGCCCAAAGCGCGTGTAATCGGCGATCAGCGGCAGCCACGAGAGCGGCATGGCGACCACCAGGTCGATACCCGCGCCGAACGGCATCTCACCGGTGCCGGGGCGATTCATCAGGGCGCCAAAATCCTGCTTCGACAGCAAGTTCCACGTCAGCCAGCCTGCGCCGCCGAGCAGTAGCCAAATGCCCCACGTGCGCAAGAAGCGCCGGACGAACGACAACGGTCCGGTGATTGCCAGCGCTGTCGCCAGCACGCCGAAGATCAGCGTCCAGATGAGCGGCATCGAGAGGCCGAACGATTGTTTTGCGAGGGCATCGGCGGAATCGCGCATCACGATGATTTCGAACGAACCCCAGCCGACCAGTTGTACTGCGTTGAGCACAGCAGGCACGGATGCGCCGCGCAGCCCCAATGTGGGGCGCAGCGACGACATGGCGGCGAGCCCCGTGTCCGTTCCCACTACGCCCGCGAGCGCCAGCAAGATCACGCCGATCACCGTGCCGATCACAATGGCCGCGAGCGCATGCGGCAGCGACATGCCCGGCACGAGCAGCGCGCCGGCCTGCGCCACCAGCAAGCCGATGCCGAGCGAAAACCACAAGGCAAAGGCGTCCGACGTGCCAAACGCGCGGCGCGCGTCGGGAACCGGCAAAAGCGGCGCGTAGGTCGATGCGCCGGTTTCGCCGGTCGTGGCCGTAGTGTTCTCTTGTCCCATTCGCGTTTCGTCCTTATTTGTAGGGCTTGGCCCGGTTCATGCGCGTTTCTGTGAGCGCGCCGCGGCTGTCATAATCACCCGTTGCGGCTCGATTCACGATTCCCGATTATCGAGGCGAAACGCCTATTTTGAAGCAGCGGCGGCGTCCGTCTCGAAAAGCGCACGATTATCGCTGTCTTTGCTCAAACTGCACTATCCAGACTTATTTGGAAACCTTTCAGAGCGCCATGTTCGAAGAAAACCGTGCCAATGTTCCGCTTGCCGAGCGTCTGCGTCCTCGCACTATCGACGAGGTCATCGGCCAGAAACACCTTCTCGGCGCGAGCAAGCCGCTGCGCGTCGCGTTCGAGTCCGGCGAAGCGCATTCCATGATCCTCTGGGGGCCGCCCGGCGTCGGCAAGACCACGCTCGCGCGGCTGATGGCGGTGGCGTTTCATGCTGAGTTCATCTCGCTCTCGGCGGTGTTATCGGGCGTGAAGGACATTCGCGAGGCGGTTGAACTGGCGCAGATTCATCGGGCGAACGGGCATCAGACGCTGGTGTTCGTCGATGAAGTGCATCGTTTCAACAAGAGCCAGCAAGACGCGTTCTTGCCGCACGTGGAGTCGGGCTTGTTCGTGTTTGTGGGTGCGACGACCGAGAATCCATCGTTCGAAGTGAACAGCGCGTTGCTGTCGCGGGCGGCCGTTTATGTGCTGAAAAGCCTCGACGCGAGCGAGCTCACCGAGTTGCTCGACCGCGCGCAGGGCGAACTGGGTGGCCTTACGTTCACCGATGAAGCTCGTGACGCGCTGATCGGTTCCGCCGACGGCGACGGCCGCAAGCTACTCAACAATCTCGAGATCGTTGCGCGGGCGGCGGCGCAGCAGAAGTCGACGAACATCGACGGGGCGTTGCTGGGCAGTGCGCTTGCAGAGAATCTGCGTCGTTTCGATAAAGGCGGCGACGCGTTTTACGATCAGATCAGCGCGCTGCATAAATCGGTGCGCGGCAGTAATCCGGACGCGACGCTTTACTGGTTTTGCCGAATGCTGGATGGCGGCGCGGATCCGCGTTATCTGGCGCGGCGCATCGTGCGCATGGCTTGGGAAGACATTGGTCTCGCGGATCCTCGTGCTGGCCGGATTGCGCTCGATGCCGCTGAAACCTATGAGCGGTTGGGTACGCCAGAAGGTGAGCTGGCGTTGGCGCAGGCGCTGATTTATCTGGCGGTCGCGCCGAAATCGAATGCCGGCTACACGGCCTATAACGAAGCGCGGCGGTTTGTGAGCAAGGATCAATCACGCGGCGTGCCGGTGCATTTGCGCAACGCGCCGACGAAGCTGATGAAGGAGTTGGGTTACGGGCATGAATACCGTTACGCCCACGATGAACCCGACGCGTACGCGGCCGGGGAAACGTATTTGCCGGACGGCATGCGCGACCCGCATTGGTACGAGCCGACGCCGCGTGGGCTCGAGGGCAAGATCGGCGAGAAGATGGCGCGGCTCGCCGAGATGGACGCGCAATGGCGGCGCGAAAACAAGGGCGAGAAGAAGTAACCGTGTCACGGGGATGAGTCGAAAAGTAGCCCGTTTCGCGAAAGATCCTGAAGACCTGGTTGGTGCCGAAAACAACCTCGTTGCCAGGCCGAACGGCTAACGCGGCCGACCTGCGCCAATAACCCGTCGGTGCTGAGCTAAAATCGCGGATTCGCACCCACTAAGAACCGGCCCTGCCATGCTCGACATTCAACTTCTGCGCAAAGACCCCGACGCTGTTGCCAAGCGCCTGGCCCAACGCGGCTATACCCTCGACGTCGCCGCGTTTGCGGCACTGGAAACCGAACGTCGCGAGATCCAGACGCGCACCGAAGAGCTGCAGATGCGTCGCAACACGTTGTCGAAGCAGATCGGCGCCATGAAAGGCCGTGGCGAGGACACGTCAGCGGTGATGGCGGAAGTGGGCGGTATTGGCGACACGATGAAAGCGTCGTCGGCGCAACTCGAGGACATCCAGAAGCGCCTCTCCGACCTGATGCTTGGCGTACCGAACCTGCCGCATGAAAGCGTACCGGTCGGCCGTGACGAGACGGAAAACGTGGAGGTTCGCCGCTGGGGCACGCCGCGTTCGTTTGATTTCGAAGTGAAGGATCACGTCGATGTAGGCGCGCCGCTCGGCCTCGACTTCGAGACTGGCGCGAAGCTCTCGGGCGCGCGTTTCACGCTGCTGCGCGGTCAGATCGCGCGGCTGCATCGGGCGCTTGCGCAGTTCATGATCGACATCCATACCGAGCAGCACGGCTACACCGAGGCGTACACGCCGTATATCGTGAATCCGGAGATTCTGGTCGGCACGGGCCAGTTGCCCAAATTCGCGGACGACATGTTTCGCGTGGAGAAGGGCGGCGAGGAAAACACGGTCACCCAATATCTGATTTCCACGTCCGAAATTTCGCTGACGAATACGGTGCGCGAAAGCATTCTCGACGCCGCCGCGCTGCCGGTGAAGCTCACCGCGCATTCACCGTGCTTTCGCTCCGAAGCGGGCTCGTATGGCCGCGATACACGGGGTCTGATTCGCCAGCATCAGTTCGATAAAGTGGAAATGGTGCAGGTCGTATCGCCGGAAAAATCGTACGACACGCTCGACGAAATGGTCGGCCACGCCGAAGCGATCCTGCAAAAACTCGAACTGCCGTATCGCGTGATTACGCTGTGCACCGGCGACATGGGTTTTTCGGCATCGAAGACATTCGACCTGGAAGTCTGGCTGCCGGCGCAGAACACGTATCGCGAGATTTCGAGCTGTTCGAACACGGAGGCGTTCCAGGCGCGCCGGATGCAGGCGCGGTTCCGGAATGCGCAGGGCAAGCCCGAATTTGTCCATACGCTGAACGGCTCGGGACTGGCGGTCGGACGCACACTCGTTGCCGTGCTCGAGAACTTCCAGAACGCCGATGGATCGGTGACGGTGCCTGCAGCATTGCGGCCGTATTTGCGTGGGGTCGAAAAGCTGGAAGTGCCGAAACCGGATTGAGCCTGTGTGTTGTAACTGGCTCACGAAAAGGGGTTGGAAATCGATTCCGAGTCGTCTATAATCTTTCTCTTCGCTGAGCACCGACCCGCTCAACGGGGGCCGCAAAGAGCAGTAACAAGCAGTAAAGCGGTTGCAGTAAATGGAAAGGTGGCAGAGTGGTCGAATGCGCTGGACTCGAAATCCAGTGTACCTTTAGGGGTACCGTGAGTTCGAATCTCACCCTTTCCGCCAAAAACCCATATGCAGCAAGACTTAGAAGCCGCCGCCCGCGGCTTTTTTGTCGTCTGTGCCCTGAATATCCGGTGCACCCTGCGGCCAAACTGCGCCCACTGCCGAGTTTGAGACCCACTGGTCGAACCGGGTCGGGTTGAGGTGCCCATACTTCGCCGCAGTGCGCGCAGCCTTTTTCGCTCTTGCTCGCGCGGCAAGGTCGGCGTCGATGCTCAACAGAAACGTACCGAACCATCTGTTGAAAATCATCTAGCGGGCCTCCTGCCGCCGCCCTGACGGGCGACGGGGTTAAAGTGAGCTTGCCAAAACCGCTTTAACCGGAAGGAGGTCAACGATTTCGCTGATCATCAAATACTCCGTGAGGATGAGACGATCGAAGCATCGAACACCGGATTCATTGCCGTCAACAGATTTGAGCAACCGTGATGAGGTTCGCGGCTACACGTCCATCGCGTAAATTGCTCAAAACGCGCAGAATTCCCATCGACTTTCATGCTCACGCTCAACTCGTGATGCTGAAGAATGGCGCAATTAACGTGGCGAGCAACGCGAACGTCGTCATAGCCCAAGGGCTGCTCCATATCGCTCGTGACAGCGCAGGTGCAGCGCCGTCGCCCGACAACGGTTGAGAGCGCGCCATCAGCAGCATAAAAAACGGCGGCGATCTGGCGCGCCTAGCATGGAATCGGCCTTGCTACTTCTTAAGCGCTTTGTGCCACTCTTCTTGACTCTCGGGTAACAGAATCGGAATGGCAAATTGCACGACTGACGGTCGCGTCCTTTGAAGATCGCTCGCCCTTTACCCGGGCCCCAATACCCCGCACCTTGATCTGGCCACCACCCACCGTCTTGCCGGACTCTTCGACGGTCAGCGCTATGTCAAAGTCAACCACCGTTGATTTGATCCGCGCGCTCGATGAAAAACGATCGTGATCTGCATATTTGTGGCCACCGTCACCGCTTGGGACGATAAAGGCACCCCCTTCGGCATCCTGCGCACCACGAACTCCAGCAACGATTTCTGTAAGGACTTCTTTGACAAACTCATTCAAATTTATTGTGCACTCCCGTTTGGCTTCACGCGTGCGCAGGCGTAGCCTGTAGCTTGACCCCCAATGCCGCCAATAGCTTGAACACCGTTTCTGCCTTAGGTTTCGTGCCGCCCGCGAGCGTCTTGTACAGGCTTTCGCGCCCAACTCCAGCATCAGCGGCTACTTTACTAATACCACGCGCCTTCGCCACGTCACTGATCGCCGCCATCAACACATCGACGTCGCCCTCTTCGAGCGCCGCATTGATGTATTCGGCAATCATTTCCTCGCTGTCCAGGTGTTCCGCTACATCGAAGCGGGAGATCTTGATCTTGCTCATGGTCGTTCCTTCTTGATCGTTGTCCACATTGCAACTGCCCGTTTGATATCCACCTTCTGCGCGGACTTGTCACCGCCACACAGCAACAGATAGACGACACGGGCTTCGCGAGCGTAATACACCCGATAGCCCGGACCGAAGTCGATACGCATTTCCAGCACGCCATCCTGAACCGGTTTCGAATCGCCGAAGTTGCCCAGCTCTGCTCGCTTGATCCGAATGTAGATCAACGCACGCGCCTTCCGGTCCGCAAGGCCGTCAACCCATTCGTCAAAGACTTCAGTGCTGTTGATCGTGTTCATCGGCTCGTATCGTTTGCTTCGTTGTTTGCTCAACCGTTAGAACGATTGTATCCCACAGGATACTGAATCGCAAGTGATTTTAAGTGATTGAACATGTTCGGCAGGAAATCGGAAAGTCGCCGAAACGATTGCCAGATAAGGCGCGCATCATAGGGGTACATGTTCACTGACGGAAAAAGTCTCAGTGAACATGTTCATCGATACGCGAACATGTTCGCATGAGCACCTACGATTCCGCCCCAAACAACGACGATCCGAGCGGCCAAGGCGATGGCAAGGGCGTCCGCTGCTCTCCCCAACTGTGGAAGGCGACCAGGGACGAGTGGGAAGCCGATGCGTCGATGAGTTACGCCACCGCGGTCAAGATCATCGGCGAGCGGCTTGGTGTTCCTGTTCCGTCGAAGGGCGCATGCGCGACTTATGCGAAGCGGAACAACTGGCAGAAGAATGACCCAAGTCACTGGTGCTGCCGGCGACGCGCCTCAGCCAGTCGCCGCGACGCGCCCCGAAAGGGCTGCACCCAAGCGAGTCCCCTTCCCGTCGATCTGGCGAGCCGCCAGCATCTGCCAAGGATGCGAGCGAAGTCGTCGACGATGTTGCCAATGGACTGAATCCGAAGCAGCGCCGCTTCGCTGACTTCTATCTGATTAGTCTAAATGCGACGGATGTGGATGTTGGATAGCGTCAACTACGATGGCTGCCACCGGCAGTCGTTGTCGCGTTGCCGTTCGAGGTACCGGTTCTGGCTGTGATTGCAGTCGGATTTGGCGTCGGTCTGATCGTGCAGGTCGCCGTGAATCACTATTACGGCAAAAGCATCGGCGACACCTGGGATCGATTCGCCGGTTCGCATCACTGGTAGGCTGGGTGCATGGAAAAAAATATTATCAAGCTGCCGCTCGGCATGTTTGTGTTCAACGTGTTGTTCGGCGCGCTGGCGGTGGCGAGTTTTCCGGTTCTGATCTGGGCGCTGCCTGTGATGCTCGGCGCAGCGCTCGTGTATGCCGTGTTTGCGGCTTTTTTTGCGACCGGGTACACGGCCTATCATCAGGGCATGAGCATCCTTATGCCGCTCAATTTTTGCCTCTTCGCGGCAACCGTGTGCGCACTGCTTGCAGACACGCTTGGCCTTGCGCCGCGAGCGATGCTCATCTTGACAGGCGGATATTTCGCCACGTTGATCACGGCGTATTTCATTTTTTTCTTCTGGGAACGGGGGCGGAACTGGAGCGACTTCCGGGACTCGCTGCGGAGCCCCACGCTTGCTATCGAAGGGGTGAGGGTGGTGCGGTTCATTCGTGCGCGCGGAGGCTCCCGGGCGGAAAAAAGCAAATCGCCATCGCTGCTTGCGTCGCTTGGTGCGGCGGCAGGCGTGGTCGTCATGACAGTCGTCGGCGCTGTGTTTGGTGCCCAGGGGAAAGCGCTTTTTCAATGCACCGTTGAGGCCGCGATTCTGGTGTCGCCCTTCGCGGTGCTGCCCTTCGTGATGATGTATTTCGTGAGCGTCCACGAAGTGAGGCGCGTCGAGAAACGACAGCGGACCCGATTTGTGTTCGACGATGTCGAGGCATTGCAACATGAGCGTGCGAAGTTGGGCGTCGCCCGGCTCATCAATCCCAGGCTGCGGCAAGTGGTGCCTCCGGCCCAGTAGTACGCCGACAGGAAAATCCGCAAGCGAAATGAAGTACAACGACGATCGGAATGGAAGAACTACTGCCTTTCTACGAGCGCGAGCTAACGTTGCTCCGACAATACGCGCGCACGTTCGCTGAGCGGAATCCCAAAATTGCTGCCCGGCTCGCCATGGTCGGCGACAACTCCGAGGACCCGCATGTTGAGCGAATGCTCGAATCCTCGGCCCTGTTGGATGCTCGTATCGGCGCGCGGATTGAGGATGAGTTCCCTGATTTCACCGAGGCACTGCTGGAAATGCTGTACCCGTAATATCTGCGGGCGATTCCATCGTGCTCGGTCGCGCAGGTCGCAGCGGATTCCCATGCAAGTCAATTGACCGACGCTGTGACGATAGCGCGTGGAGCGGCACTAGAAGCACGCGTCGGTGAGTGCCGGTTTCGTACTATCTACGATGTGACCGTGTTGCCTCTGCGTTTGACCGAGGCCTGGTACTCTGCGACGGCTATCGCACCGGTGAGCGCCCAGCTTCCATCGAACACTAACGGATTGGTTTCGATTTCGTTCGAAC
This sequence comes from Caballeronia sp. SEWSISQ10-4 2, assembly GCF_030464885.1. Taxonomy (GTDB): domain Bacteria; phylum Pseudomonadota; class Gammaproteobacteria; order Burkholderiales; family Burkholderiaceae; genus Caballeronia. Next base: position 230,409 of record NZ_JALPRJ010000002.1, read on the forward strand.
CGGCAACAGAAGCTGAAGCGTTTGGCTCGACCAAAGATGACCGTCCGGTGCGGATACACCTCACTGGACAGCAGACCTTCGTATCGGCATAGACCGATATTCTGTTGTTGCGCACAGTCGCCGCGTTTGTCGAGGCGGATACCAGCGGTCGATGGAAGGCTCTCACGGACATCCCGTTCAGGGCCGTCGGCTTCGAGGATCAGGATGCTCTTGTCGGCGGCGCATCGGACACCCCCTCGGCTTTTCGCATGCTAACGGAGTTTTTTGCCTTTCCCGCCGTTCGACGGTCGCGCGATGGTGTAGTTACCGGAATGGCTCTTCGACAGCCACCGAGAACGATGTGACGAGATTTCCGCTCCGGCCCTGAGCGCTGTCGCTCGGCTCAAGCCGCACCAGAAAATCGATGTCCTTCTGTGCCAGGCGGGCGAACTGCTCTTCGACGGCCGCGAATTTCAGCAGGCACTGGACCTGCCAGTTCATCCCGACGACTAGCCATGTGGAGAGGCCATTCCATTCACTCAGAAGGATTGCTCCAGCGCTGCAATACTCCTCCGCGAATTTCTCGATACGCTTCTCGACGATGCGCGTGTCGTCGGGCGACATGGTGCCCGAAATACGGATCGCGACCGAGTGTGCGACGGTGTCGTGCGCCAGGTAGACCGTGGCGATGCCGCCGAGATGGCGGGACACACGGTCTATCTGTTCCGCGTCCAGATCGTCCTGTACGGCCAGCGCGCCGGACAGGACATAGTCTCCCTTCTCCATGAGATTTCTCCGCTACCTCCGCGCCGCAGGTGACGATGCGGCATCATGCTCCGGCGCCGGGCACGCTGCCAGTGATCCCGCAGGTGAATGCAATCACGCCGGCCTTTCCAGTCGCGCCAGAATCCACGCCTGTCGCGCACGCATCGCACGGACCTGCTGGTCCAGATCGTCCAGTTCGGTGAGCAGTTCGACATGACGTTCAAGCCCGATCGGCAAGAAGGACGGATCGCCATACAGGTTCCTGCTGAAGACCGCACCGGCACGCGCCCACTTCTGCGCAAACTGACTGAGCGTGTCCTCGGTCTCCGACTGTTCGGTCTCGGATAGCCGCCCACTCACTTGAAGGAGAAGAGTATGCGTGACCGCGTCGGTCGCAAAGTAGACGTGAGCAGGGTTGGCGAGTCGCTCAGCGAGGCGCACGGCGTCCGCATGCCGGAACTCGGAGCGCACGGGCATGGCGCCGCAGATTTCGTACTTTCCATGCATGAGAACCTCCTGGAAGGATGCGCACCGCCACTTTCGGTAGGCACGACCGTGCCAATACCGACATCGGGTGCGGTACCATCGCGATTCTAGTAGACATACACGCAGAATATACCCATTCGAGTAGATGTCAAATAATTTAGACCAAATGGATAGTTTTTCACTGCGCCTGAAGCAGGAGCGGCGCCGGCTACGCATGAGCCAAACCGAGTTCGCTGCCCTCGGCGGCGTTCAAACGCAGGCGCAATTGCACTATGAGAAAGGCTCGCGGCGACCTAATTCCGACTATCTGATCGCAATTGCGACTGGGGGAGTCGACGTGCAATACCTGCTCACGGGGCAGCCAGCTCAACCTTCCACACTTGCCTTGTTAATAGACGAGCAGCGACTACTTGCCGGGTATCGGGATCTGAAGCCGAGGGAGAAGAGGGGGGTTTTGGCGCTCGTAGACGCAATCGTTACGCCGCCGCGGCGGAAAGAAAACAATGACGAGCAGTGACAATCATCCGCACTAGGGATGATGTCAGGTGATGGGCCACACGCAATGAGGGCCGGCTTAACAATAGTTTGCCTTTCAATCTGACTGTCCAACATGCCATAGTGTTTTCGCTTTCGTGTCTCTGACGTGTCGATTATTCTCGTTCGTGCTAATTGTCACGCTTTGCCTTGATGGCTGGCTCTGGCTTAGTCGGGCGCCGACGGCGACAAGAACCGAACCAACAAACACTATGGGGAATCCCGGGAAGGCCGCATCCCAGCAGTCTCCCAACCGGTTTGTGGTTCTGTCGGGTACGCCTCTCGCGATCGGTACCCCGCACCTTGCCGTGCTTCGTTCAAGCACATCGGTCGGTCCCACGCCATATCAATTTCTGTTTCAAATCACTAGTTCATTGCATTAATTGAATTAATTCCACATACGTGCTTATTAATAACTGTTGCGAAGCTACGACAAAACATCGTAACGTCCCTCGCTTTAGGCGGTTGTGAAACGAGAGCCCATAAATAATAATGCCAAAAAGATAATTAGGATCCCTTCGATTGGTCTCGTACGTCCCGCAATTTAATCTTTCGTTTCGTTTCGTTTCGTTTCGTTTCGTAATCCAGTGGCGACGGTCAGTTAAATTCAAGTGGTACAGCGCGCGATATCGAAACGCATTTCCGGCTCGGACAGTCCGCCGTAATCGCCCGAAGATTTTTGTACCTTCACCGTCGACCCGTCTTGCGATGGCGTGAGCGTCACTAGCCACGCGTTCGGTCCGACGAGCAGTTCCGAGGCGCTACCCAGCTTCGACGCGGATACCGAAGGCAGTTTGTCTTCGAGACAATTGAGGACGTCGCCGAGCTGGCGGTGCGACGACACGTAGATCACCGGACTTGATGCACGAAGTTCGGGGACGCTAGAGGAACTGCACGCAGCAAGGGTGAATAGAGATGCAAGCAGCGACGCAAACGGGACAACTCGGCGTGAGGGCATAAGCAATGGGCGTCAGTAAAAACGAGGCAGCGATAAAACGGAAAAGGCAACGGAAAAGGCCGTAAATCAGGGGCCTAAACAGCCCGCGGAAGCAAACTGAATCAAGCCTAAAGCATGACCTTGCCCGGCTGCAAGGTAATCGGACAAGCCATCGAAAAAAGAGGGGAAAAGCGCGCGATGCTATCATCGCCGGCATCTTGAATTAATGCGCCGGCGAACCATCGAACCCGCGCGCCGACACACCAACGCTCCATGGCCATCACACTCAAGTCGCCTGCCGACATCGAAAAACTGCGCATTTCCGGGCGCTTGGCCGCAGAAGTCCTCGCGATGATCGGCGAGCATGTGCAACCGGGCGTCACCACGGAAGAGCTGGACACGATCTGCAATCGCTTCATTGTCGATGAACTGAAGGCGATTCCCGCGAACGTGGGCTACATGGGTTTTACGAAGACCATTTGCACGTCGGTGAATCACGTGGTCTGTCACGGCATTCCCGGCGGTCGGGCGTTGAAGGACGGGGACATCGTCAACATCGACGTCGCGATCATCAAGGACGGTTATTTCGGCGATACGAGCCGCATGTACTACGCCGGCACGCCGAGCCGCGAGGCAAAACGGCTATGCGACACGACGTATGAAGCGATGCTCGCCGGCATTCGTGCGGTGCGTCCGGGCGCGACGCTGGGCGACGTCGGCTATGCGATCCAGACCGTTGGGAATCGCGAAGGGTATTCGATCGTGCGCGAGTATTGCGGGCACGGCATTGGCCGCGTGTATCACGAGGATCCGCAAGTGCTGCACTACGGGCAACCGGGCGCGGGATTGCGTTTGAAGCCGGGGCTGGTTTTCACCATCGAACCCATGATCAACGCGGGGCGCGCTGCAACGCAGCAATCGCGTGATGGCTGGACCGTGACGACAAAAGACCGGTCGCTGTCGGCGCAATGGGAACACATGGTCGCGGTGACCGACGCTGGCTTCGAACTGCTCACTCCATGGCCCGATGGCACGGGCGAATACGAAGCGCCGTGAGGTGGTGACGCGCTGGAAGGCCCATGGCAAGGGCGTATCGCGCATCGCCTGAAATAATGATTTGACTCGTTCGCCTGTTCGGTTGAAGCTACTAAAACGACTAAGCTGGCTTAGAAAAGCTTAAGAAGCTTGTGAAAGCTTGAGAGAAAAACACCCGCATGAGTCCTTCACTAACTGTTCGCAGGATCGCCGCGCATCAAGGCGCAGTCCTGCGCGAGCTTCGCACGGCGTCATTGCGCGAGGCGCCGTACGCGTTCGGTGAGACGCTGGAGGAGGCCTTGTCCGCCGATGTCGCAAGCTTCGACGAAACGGCCGATCGCCATGCGAATTCTTCCGCCACTGCGTCGTTTATCCTGTACACCGAAGGTCATCCGGCGGGTCTCGTGGGTGCGTTTATCGATGAAGCGCCGGACCCGCGTGCCTTCGTCTACGCGTTGTGGGTCGCGCCGGCAGTGCGGCATCTGCGAGGCGGCGAATTGCTCGTTAATGCCGCCACGCAATGGCTCGCGGAACGGCGCGTGCAAGATGTCTTCGCCTGGGTGACCGACGAAAACCGCAACGCGATGCGTTTCTACGAGCGCCTGGGTTTTGGTCCGACCGGCGAACGACGCCGTATTCCGGCGCATCCCGAGGAATACGAAACCCTGCTCGTGCGTCGCGTGAGTGATCATGTGACCTGAGCACTCAACCTGACACTCGACTTTGAACCACAGACTCGCAGCATTCTTCGCGCCGCGTTTTGCTTGTCTCTGATTTCCCTCGTCGTCTTCTCTGCCTCTTCTATCGTGCTGCCGTCGCGCCGCCCGCATTTGGGCGTCAATCTGAAATATTCCGTTTGCTTGCCTCACGCCTGTAAAATACGCAAAATTTTTGGCTTTACCTATGTCGCTCAAAAAAACGCCCTTTTTCGAATTGCGCAGCGGCTCTGTCGACACGCTCCTGTTTGTCGTCAAGACTACCGACCTCGACGCGCTGCGCACGGAACTCACGCGGCGCTTCGAAGCGACTCCCGAGTTTTTCGCGAACGATACGGTCGCCATCGACGTGCGCCGTCTGAGCGCCGACGAGCGCATATCGATCAGCGAGCTCGCGGCGTTGCTCGACAGCGTGCGTATGCGCCCGATCGGCGTGGTGGCATCGGGGGAACAGGCATGGGCGTCCGAAGGCGCGCTGCCGTTGCTCGAAGCACGCGACCGGCGCGGTGCGCCGAAGCCGTCGGTGGATGCGGGCATTGAGAATACCGAGGCGGCGGCGGTGATCGAAGCGGCCGTGGCGCAAACGCCTGCGCCCAGCGCGCCCGTGCCGAAGACGACCATCATCGACCGGCCATTGCGTTCGGGCCAGCAGGTCTATGCGAAGGGCGATCTCGTTGTGCTGGGACTGGTGAGCTACGGCGCGGAAGTGATCGCGGAAGGCAACATTCATATCTATGCGCCGTTGCGCGGCCGCGCGCTCGCGGGTGTGCACGGCAATCTCGATGCGCGCATTTTCTGCACGTGTCTGGAGCCGGAACTGATCTCTATCGCCGGCATCTACAGGACGATGGAAACACCGCTTGGCCCCGATGTGCTGGGCAAGTCGGTGCAGATCTGGCTCGACGAAGAAAAACTGATGATCGAACCGCTGAGGCTGACCTGAGAGGCATCAGCCAGGTGCGCTTGATGGGGACGGCGCGCTCTCGGACAGAAGGCCAGCGGACTTAATTGACGAACACAAGGTACAGGAATGGCAAAAATCATTGTGGTGACTTCGGGCAAGGGCGGCGTCGGCAAGACGACCACCAGCGCGAGCTTCGCATCGGCCCTCGCGTTGCGCGGGCATAAAACGGCCGTGATCGACTTCGATGTCGGCCTGCGCAATCTCGATCTCATCATGGGCTGCGAACGCCGCGTGGTGTACGACCTCATCAACGTGATCCAGGGCGAAGCCAACCTCAACCAGGCGCTGATCAAGGACAAGAAGTGCGAGAACCTGTTCATCCTGCCGGCCTCGCAGACGCGCGATAAAGACGCGCTCACGCACGATGGCGTCGAGAAGGTCATCAACGACCTGATCGCGATGGACTTCGAGTACATCGTCTGCGATTCGCCGGCGGGGATCGAGTCGGGCGCGTTGCTGGCCATGCATTTCGCCGACGAAGCGCTGATCGTGACGAATCCGGAAGTGTCGTCCGTACGCGATTCGGACCGCATTCTCGGGATTCTCTCGTCGAAGACCAAGCGCGCAATTGAAGGCAAAGAGCCGATCAAGGAGCATCTGCTGATCACGCGCTATAACCCGAAGCGCGTGAGCGAAGGCGAGATGCTCTCGCTCACCGACATTCAAGAGATCCTGCGGATCGAACTGATCGGCGTGATTCCTGAGTCGGAAGCCGTGCTGCATGCATCCAATCAGGGTCTGCCGGCTGTGCACCTCGATGGCACTGACGTGGCTGAAGCCTACAAGGACATCGTTTCGCGCTTTCTTGGCGAAGAAAAGTCCCTGCGCTTCATCGACTATCAGAAGCCAGGTCTGTTGCAACGCATCTTCGGCAACAAGTAAGGGGACGCAATGTCGATTCTTTCGTTTTTGCTGGGCGAGAAAAAGAAGTCCGCTTCGGTCGCGAAGGAACGCTTGCAGTTGATCATCGCGCACGAGCGAGCGGGCGGTCATGCGCCCGCCGATTATCTGCCGGCGTTGCAACGAGAACTCGTTGCCGTGATTTCCAAGTACGTGAAGATTTCAAGCGACGATATCCGGGTGAGCCTGGAACGTCAGGACGATTTCGAAGTACTCGAAGTGAAGATCGAAATTCCATCGGTTTGAGATGGATGACGGTTTGAACCAGCGCTGAAATATTTCCTTGGCGCGCAGCATCCAAAGGCCGGAATCATTCGATTCCGGCCTTTTCACTATCCGGGCCGTGCACCTTCAAGTCGCATAACCGGATTACATCAATATTCCGTTGCAGTTTAGCCATCGCCGTTACACGGGCGCGGTCGGCTATTCCGTGTCCTCGCGCATTGAGTGTGTATCGCCGATACGGGGCGACCAACTCAAGAGGCCGATCATGAAAATTCGTCTGTTAATCACCCATGCAGCCATTGTTGTGGCCGGCGTCGCGGCTGTCGCAGGAAGTGCGTCGGCTGAGGTCATCATCGTGGCGCCCAATGCGCCGCCGCCCGTGCGCGTGGAATCCGCTCCGCCGGCGCGCGTCGGTTATGTGTGGGATCACGGCCACTGGCGCTGGGAGCATGGCCAATACGTGTGGAATCCGGGGCATTGGGAAGTCGAGCGCGTGGGGTATCACTGGGTGCCGGGGCACTGGATTGCGCGTAGCGGGGCATGGCGCTGGATGCCCGGACACTGGGCCTGACCTCTGATACGTCGCCAGCTTCACGGGCGGCCTGTTGAGCGCTGCCCGAATCCGACGAACCCGTTGCGGAGTTCCACATGAAAACCAAACTTTTAATCCTCGGCTTGCTCGCGACGTTGCTCGCTGGCTGCATTGTCGTGCCGGCGCATCCGTATGCTTATCGGCCGGCGCCGCGCGTCTACGTCTATTAAGGTCCTATTTGGCCACCGGCACTTCGTCCTCAACGGGCGTCTCGGGCACTTCCGGCGATGCCCTGGGCACGGGCACGGGTAGCGGTGTCAGATAGCGCTCGGCCAGTGCCTCATAAAGCGGCGGCGCGAAGAAGCGCGACACCCGGCTCGCAATCAGCGCCGTCGCCATGAGCGAAATCACCAGCGCGTGGCCGTTGATCATTTCCATCACGATCACAAACGACATGATCGGCGACTGCGTGACGGCCGCGAGATAACCGACCATGCCGAGCGCGATCAGCATCGGCAGCTCCATGTGGCTGAAGACCATGTGCAGCACATTGCCGAAGCCGGCGCCAATCGATAGCGACGGCGCGAAGATCCCGCCCGGAATGCCGGGCAGATACGAGCCGATCATCGAAACCATCTTGAGCAGCGGATAAAACAGCGAGAGTTGCTCATGTCCTTCGAGCAGGCCGCGCGCCTCGGCGTAGCCGCTGCCAAAGGTGGTGCCGCCCGACACAAGGCCGACCACGGCGATGATCAGACCGCAGAGCATGGCGAACACGACCGGCCGTGATGCATGCATCTCACGCAATCGCGCCGGAATCCATCTGGACGTATTGAGCAGCAACCAGCAAAACAGGCCGCCTGCGATGCCCGTTACGACGGCCGTGAGCACCACCGCAACGGCAAGCAGATTGGGGAAATGCGCGCCGATTTCTATCGTGCCGAAATAGGTGTAGTTGCCGTTCAGCCCGAGCGCGACGATCCCCGCGAGGATGATGCCGGTGATCAACACGCCGCTTGTGCGCGCTTCGAAACTGCGCGTTAGTTCTTCGATCGCAAACACAATGCCGGCAAGCGGCGTGTTGAACGCCGCCGATAACCCCGCCGCAGCGCCAGCCAGCACGAGTTGCCGTTCGATACGGGCGTTCGAGCGCGGGAACAGGCGCCGCAGGTTGTACATCAGCGCTGCGCCGACCTGCACGGTCGGACCTTCGCGGCCGATGGTGAAACCGCCCAGGATCGCGAGAAACGAGATGCCCATCTTGGCGATCAGAATGCCCGGCGACAGCAGCCGCGCGCCAAGTCCCGGCGGACTGTGCAATACGGCGATGACTTGTGGAATACCGCTGCCTTCCGAGCCGCGAAAGAACGTTCGCGTGAGCCAGACGGATAACGCGGCGACAGCCGGCGTCAGGATCAGCGGCAACCAGATGTGCTCGTGCTGAACCGAGCGAAATGCGTTATAGCCCCAGTCGATGAGCTTCGCGTACAACACCGCGACCAGCCCGACTGCGATTGCTCCAACCCAGAAAATACCGTAGCGATGCCAAACGCTGCGGGCACGTCGAAGCGTAAATCGGGGAAGAGAACGTAGCGCGCGAATCATGTGCAGTGAGCCATGCGACCGGCTGTCGGCAAAGGCGTGATTATACCGATTCGACTTAATAATCGATCTGATCAGGAGCGTATTAACACGCGTCGAAAAAGAAAGCGGGGCGCGGCTATTGAGCCGGCGCCCCAAAAACACTCTCGTCGGGGTGGCGAGAGTGGAGAGAAGAACGTAATGAATAAGTAATATTTTATTCAGCGTTTTGAATGACGCGCAAACGTTTCAACGATGCTCCAGGGAGAATGAAAGTTTTATCGACTACTGTGATTAGTTGTGACGTGGAGCGCTTACTGAAGATCAGTTTGTCATTACTTCGAAAGCGACTACGGCGGCAATGGCGCCGGCATTTGCAATCAATGCCTGGACCACGATCCCGCGCCAGCTCGTTGTCCGGAAACGCACGGCCAGCATGAGCGCGGTGAATATCGCAATGGCGATTATGGCAACGACATCGGCACTTTGAAGATGAATGCGCATGACGCTCGCCTCACGATTGTTCGCTGTTTGTTGAGTATAGACAGGACGTTTCGGTACGCAAGTTGCACAAAAATCGGCAATGGCGTTGTTGTTACGATTATTGAATGATCTGACGGGAATTTTCCAGACGCTGCTAGTACTAACCCGATCTGGTGTTTTCCCGAACATGGCACGCTTTAGCTTTATCCACGGAGCTGCATCGGTCAACTACCCCGCCCTGAAGGGCGGAGCTTGCAGAATACCGCGAGCTCGGGTTG
>NZ_JALPRJ010000030.1 GCF_030464885.1 Caballeronia sp. SEWSISQ10-4 2
AGCACAGAAACGAGATTATGTCCGGCGCTTCGCGTTTCGTCAACAGGTTTTTTACCGCATCGTGACAAACTTCATATCACAACCACCTGGACCGTCGATTCCCTGCGAGGGCCGTCCTGCCTGGCTCTCCCGCTACCGAAATCGAACCGCTAACCCCTTACTTCCCGCTTCTCTCCGCCTCATCCAGAAGCGAAGAGGCCGAATTCTAGTGGGTGCTTCGGGGTTGCGCAAGGGGTTTGTGAAAAGAATATTAAAGGCACGCAGAAAGCGTCTGTCTGGCATGAGATACCGAGGACTGAATTCGTACCGAATAACCGTGGCGCGCCCCACACGCCAATCACGTCACGCATGCACCGTCCCAGAGATTTCGCCTACGGAAGCTATCGGTCTTCCGACTAGCATCCAGTGAGCGGCAAACGGCCAACGCGCAATTCACACAGGCGTTCGACACTCACTCCGCGCTCAACGCCTCACACAAGCCGGAAAAGAAAAACCCCGCGGACCGTTGCCAGGCGCGGGTTGAACAACGTCTTGGTGCTTCATGAAAAGCTAAATTGGTGCCGGCTGCAGGACTCGAACCCGCCACCTTCTGATTACAAATCAACTGCTCTACCTGATGAGCTAAGCCGGCGAAGTCAGCGATTTTACTTCATTTGACGACCTTGAGGTGGCCTCGACCAGGTGATTTAGATCCATCGTCGTCGGGAGGAGACTCGTCATCGCCTCGAGTGGACGCCGTCGTCTCACGATGCTCGATCCGCTCAGCCCCACTTTCGTCCGGGCCCAACTCCGACGAACGCGGCCCGCCCTCGCCCGACACATCCGGTGCCGCGCCGATCGCAGCGGAATCGACGGGAAACGCCATGCCCTGGCCATTCTCTCGTGCATAAATGGCGAGCACGTTGGCGACCTGCACCTCGATCTTGTGCGACTTGCCCGAAAAGCGCGCGCTGAACTCGATCCACTCATTGCCCATCTGCAGCTGGCTTGTGGCCTCGAAGCTGATGTTCAGCACGATCTCGTCGTTGCGCACGAACTGGCGCGGCACGCGTGTGCCGTTGTCGACCCGCACCGCGATATGCGGCGTAAAGCCGTTATCCGTGCACCACTCGTAGAGCGCGCGCAGTAGATAAGGCTTGGTGGATATTTCTTGCATCGACTTGCCCTCTATCGATGCGGAGCACCGCCGGTCTAGCCGGCAAGCCCCGCACTCGAATACGTTAGCGACGCATCACTTTTTCCGAAGGCGTCAGCGCTTCGATATAAGCCGGCCGGCTGAAAATTCGCTCGGCGTACTTCATCAACGGCGCAGCGTTCTTCGACAGCTCGATGCCATAGTGATCCAGGCGCCACAACAGCGGCGCAATGGCCACGTCGAGCATGGAAAACTCTTCGCCGAGCATGTACTTGTTCTTCAGGAAAATGGGGGCGAGTTGCGTCAGGCGATCGCGGATGGCATTGCGTGCCTTCTCGTGATTCTTTTCCGCTGCCTTGCCCTTCTCGTTTTCCAGCGTGCCGACGTGCACGAACAGCTCTTTCTCGAAGTTCAGCAGGAACAGGCGAGCGCGGGCGCGCTGTACCGGATCGGCGGGCATGAGTTGCGGATGCGGAAAACGCTCGTCGATGTATTCGTTGATGATGTTCGATTCGTACAGGATCAGGTCGCGCTCGACCAGGATCGGCACCTGTCCGTACGGATTCATCACCGCGATGTCTTCCGGCTTGTTGAACAGGTCAACGTCGCGGATTTCGAAGTCCATGCCCTTTTCGAACAACACCAGCCGGCAGCGCTGGGAGAACGGGCAAGTAGTGCCGGAGTACAAAACCATCATGATTAAAAGTCCCTTCAGAAAAACATAAGGGCCAGCGTGCGAAAAGCGCCTGCTAGGAGGCGCTTTGACGACGCTGACCCACACCGATCGCGGCGTGTTATTTAATCTGCTTCCAGTATGCCGCGTTGAGGCGCCACGCCAGAAAACTCAAAATACCCAAGAACATCAGGACCCAGACGCCTAGCTGTTTTCGCGTCTGCTGGGCCGGTTCCGACATCCACGACAGGTACGAAACCAGATCGGCCATAGCCGAATCATAATCTACTGGCGACATCGTCCCCGGAGTCACTTGGGTATAACCCGCGAAATGTTTGACCTTTTCGCCAGTTTTCTCGTCGACTTCAGTATCGAATTTCGCCGTCCGCACGCCCTGCAATTCCCACAGCACATGCGGCATTGCGACGTTTTCATACACAAGATTGTTCCAGCCGGTCGGCCGGGTATCGTCGCGATAAAAACTCCGCAAGTACGTGTAGATCCAATCCTTGCCGCGTGCCCTCGCCTCCACCGACAAATCCGGCGGCGACGCTCCGAACCACGTTTTTGCATCGTCGGGACGCATGGCGATCGTCATCGTGTTGCCGATCTTGTCCGTGGTGAAGAGCAAATTCGCCTGGATCTCCTTCGGATCGATGCCGATGTCCGTCAGCCGGTTGTAACGCATCAAATTCGCGCTGTGGCAATTCAGACAATAGTTTACAAATAATTTGGCGCCGTGTTGAAGCGAAGCGAAATTATCGGCGCTATCGGGCGCGGCATCGAGCGGCACTTCTTGCGCATGCGCCGGGGTCAAGCCGAACGTAATCAGCGCCGCGCCAATCACCGCGAGGGTAGAAAACCATTTTTTCATCGTCGTGTCTCTGGTCTCATGCAACATGGTTGCTGTCTGGGCGCGGGGTCAATGCGGCTTGAACCGCACGCGATCCGGCGGCTGCTTGAAGCGGCCGCGCGTCGTCCAGAAGGGCATGCCGAGGAAAAACCCGAAATAAATCAACGCACAGATCTGCGCGATCAGCGTGCTGGCCGGCGACGGCGGTTTCGTGCCGAGATAGCCGAGTACCAGGAACGCAAACACGAAGACGCCATAGAAGACCTTGTGGAAAAGCGGACGGTATCGGATGGACTTGACGGGACTACGGTCAAGCCACGGCAGGAAGAACAACGACACTACCGCAGTCCCCATCACCACCACGCCCCAGAACTTCGATTCCGTCAACGCCATGAACACCACGACCAATAACGCCAGCACCGGCAATCCCAGCCGCCATTTGCCGCGCGCTCGCAGCAGCGCCAGCACGCCCAGCGCCGCAATCACGATCATCAGCACGATCTTGAATGGATCCGTGGTGGCACGCAGCATGGCGTAGAAAGCCGTGAAGTACCAGACCGGCGCGATTTCAGGCGGTGTCTGCAGCGAATTTGCAGGTACGAAATTGTTCGCTTCGAGGAAATACCCGCCCATTTCCGGTGCGAAGAAAATGATCGCGGCGAAGATGAACAGGAACACGCAGACGCCCATGAAATCGTGGACGGAGTAGTACGGATGGAACGGGATGCCGTCGAGCGGAATGCCCTTTTCATCCTTCTTCGCCTTGATCTCGATGCCGTCCGGGTTATTCGATCCCACTTCGTGCAGCGCCACCAGGTGCGCGACGACCAGCCCGATCAGCACCAGCGGAATAGCGACCACATGGAACGCGAAAAAGCGGTTGAGCGTCACGTCCGACACGACGTAATCGCCGCGAATCCACAGCGACAGATCCGGCCCGATAAACGGAATCGCCGAGAACAAGTTCACGATCACCTGCGCGCCCCAGAACGACATCTGGCCCCAAGGCAAGAGATAACCGAAGAACGCTTCGGCCATCAGGCACAGGAAGATCGCGCAGCCGAAGATCCACACGAGTTCACGCGGCTTGCGGTACGAGCCGTACATCAGCCCGCGGAACATGTGCAGGTAGACGACGACGAAGAACATCGAGGCGCCCGTGGAGTGCATGTAGCGAATGAGCCAGCCCCACGGCACTTCGCGCATGATGTATTCGACCGATGCAAACGCGAGCGTTGCGTCGGGTTTGTAGTTCATCGTCAGGAAGATGCCGGTGACGATCTGGTTCACCAGCACCAGCAGCGCCAGTGAGCCGAAGAAGTACCAGAAATTGAAGTTCTTCGGCGCGTAGTACTCGGAAACGTGCGTCTTCCAGGTCGATGTCAGCGGAAAACGCCGGTCGATCCAACCCAGGAAACCCGTTGTTTCAACGTCTTTATCGGTAGCCGCCATTACGCTTCTCCCTTTTCGTCCTTGCCAATCACGAGTGACGTCGCCGAAGTGAACATATAGGGCGGGATGTCCAGGTTCTGCGGTGCCGGCTTGTTCTTGAAGACACGGCCAGACAGATCGTAGGTCGAACCATGGCATGGGCAGAGAAAGCCGCCGGGCCAGTCGTCGGGGAGATTGGGTTGGGCGCCTTCCTGGAAGCGCGGGGTGGGAGTGCAGCCAAGGTGCGTACAGACTGCTACGGCAACCAGTACGTTCTTGTGATCGGCGCGCGACCGGTACTCGTTGTTGCAGTACTCCGGTAGCGGCATCGTGAATTCTTTCTTCGACTGCGGGTCGGCGAGCTCCGGATCGGCTTTCTTCACATCGGCGAGCATTTCGTCGGTACGGTTCAGGATCCACACCGGCTTACCGCGCCAGGCAACCGTCATCAGGTCACCAGGCTTGAGACCTGATATATCCACTTCGACCGGCGCGCCCGCTGCCTTGGCTTTTTCCGACGGTGCAAACGACCCGACGAACGGGACGCAAGCGGCTACGCCGCCCAGTCCGCCCACTACGGTCGTCGTGATCAGCCAGGTTCGGCGGCTGCCGTCGACGCGTTGATCTTCGTTGTCTCGCATCACACGCCCCACTTCTAAGTTGGATTTATACCGTCAGTTCGTTCTACCGACGCTAGTGTGCGCGAATGGAGTCGTCATTTACAAGAGTTGAATAGCAAAAAACGCTCGAAGTCCTTCATTCTTAAGGGTTTCCCCGCACTTATCGGGACTATCGAATGAAGGGGTTATTTAACCCATCCCGATTATTTATTGCAGCGCAAGATAATCAGACAGGATTATCGATATCGATAAAGACGTGCTCGATATCGAAATGCTCCGCCACATGGGCGCCGAGCGCCTGAACGCCGTATCGCTCGGTGGCATGATGCCCCGCCGCAATGTAGGCCACGCCGCTTTCGGCCGCGATATGCATGGTCTGCTCCGACACTTCGCCGCTCACGTAGACATCGGCGCCGGCGGCAATGGCTTCGTCAAAGAAACCCTGCGCGGCGCCCGTGCACCATGCAACGCGACGCAGCTCCCAGTCCGGATTGCCGAGCACGAGCGGCTTGCGTCCGACTTCATTTTCGACTGTCGCGGTGAAATGCTCGAGTGACAAGGGCACAGGCAACGACGCGATCCAGCCAAGATCCTGGTCGCCGAAACGGTTGTCCGCGATCAAGCCCAGACGCGCGCCGAGCTGGGCGTTATTGCCGAACTCGGGATGCGAGTCGAGCGGCAAGTGATACGCGAACAGGTTGATGTCGTGAGCGAGCAGCGTCTTCAGGCGGTGATATTTGCGCCCGGTGATCTGCGGCGCCTCGTTCTTCCAGAAGTAGCCGTGATGCACGAGCACGGCATCGGCGCCCCACTCGATAGCGGCCTCCAGAAATGCCAGTGAAGCCGTTACGCCCGTTGCCAGTTTCCCAACGCGGCGTGAGCCTTCAACCTGCAGACCATTCGGGCAATAGTCCTTGAAGCGCCCGATTTCAAGCAGATTGTTCAGATACAATTCCAGTTCGATCCGATCCATGAATTCCTCTATTCCATCAAATGCTTAGACGCTTCTGGCTGTTTTTTGCCCAAGCGGTGACCGTGCTTTTGGCGCTGATGTTCATCGTCGCGACCTTGAAACCGCAGTGGCTTCAACGCCAGGGAACGTTCGGCAAGCAACTCGCCGAACCGATCGTTGCGTTGCAGGAAGTTGCGCCGAGCATGGGTTCCCGGCCCGCCCAGTCGTCCTACGCGGATGGCGCGCAGAAAGCGATGCCCGCCGTGGTCAACGTATTTTCGAGCAAGGACGGCTCACTACCGCCCGATCCGCGCGCGAAAGACCCGCTGTTCCGCTATTTTTTCGGCGACAAGAACAAGCGCAAGGGCGAAGAAACGCCGGCGTCGAATCTCGGCTCAGGTGTGATCGTCAGCTCCGAAGGTTACATTCTAACGAACCAACATGTCGTGGATGGGGCTGATCAGATCGAAGTTGCGTTGGCTGACGGACGGACGTCGACAGCGAAAGTAATCGGCGTGGATCCGGAAACCGATCTCGCCGTGCTGAAGATCAATATGACAAACCTGCCCATCATCACGCTTGGTCGCATGGATCAGACGCGTGTGGGCGACGTGGTGCTGGCGATCGGCAATCCGTTCGGTGTCGGGCAAACGGTGACCATGGGGATTGTCAGCGCGCTTGGACGCAATCACCTCGGCATCAATACGTTCGAAAATTTTATTCAGACCGACGCCGCGATCAACCCGGGTAATTCGGGCGGTGCGCTAGTCGACGTGAACGGCAATCTGCTCGGCATCAATACGGCAATCTATTCGCGCAGCGGCGGCTCGCTCGGGATCGGCTTTGCGATTCCCGTGTCGACGGCGCGCAGCGTGCTGGAAAGCATCATCACCACAGGCACGGTCACGCGCGGCTGGATCGGCGTGGAACCGCAGGACGTGACGCCGGAGATCGCGGAATCGTTCGGGCTCGAGCAAAAGTCAGGCGCGATCGTGGCGGGCGTATTGCAAGGCGGACCGGCCGACAAGGCCGGCATCAAGCCCGGCGACATCCTGATCAGCATCAACGACGACACCATCACCGACACCACGCGCCTGCTGAACGTTGTAGCGCAGATCAAGCCGGGAACCTCGGTGAAGGTGCATCTCATGCGCAAAAGCAAGGAACTGGACCTGGCCGTGGTGATCGGCAAACGGCCGATGCAGCCCAAGCAACCCCAGGCGCCGGACGACCAAGGCGGTGGCGATCAGGGGGATCAGAGCGACGAGTGAGGTATTGGCGGTGTTGCCCGCTCATTGATCTGCGACTCTGCGTGTCGCGCGCGATAAGAAAAAGGCCGTTTCCAACTCACGTTGGAAACGGCCTTTTCTCTTTCATGTCGAGGTTTCAATCACCCGCTGCCTGAAACCTTCAATCTCCATCCCGCTTGACGTCCTCCGCGGCTTCCGCTTCCTGCTCCTTGATCTTGTCCTTGCCCACGATAATTCGCGCCGCAATGATGCCGACCTCATAAAGAATAATCAGCGGTACAGCCAGGATCAGTTGCGAGAACACGTCCGGCGGCGTCACCACCGCAGACACCACGAACGCGCCGACAATCACATACGGTCGGATCTGGCGCAATTTCTTGATCGTCACGAACCCCATTCGCGCCAGGATCACCACGATGATCGGCACCTCGAAGGTCACGCCGAACGCTAGAAACATGGTGAGGACGAAGCTCAGGTAATTATCGATATCCGTCGTCATTTCCGCACCGAGCGGCGCGTTGTAGTGCGCCATCACACGGAAAATGGTCGGAAACACGACGAAGTACGCGAACGCCATGCCGCACAGAAACAGGAAGTAGCTGCTGCCGACCAGCGGCACGACCAGCTTCTTTTCATGCTGATACAGCCCCGGCGCGATAAACGCCCAGATCTGGTACAGCACGATAGGCAGCGCAATAACCAGCGCGACCATCATGGTCACTTTCATCGGCACGAAGAACGAACCGGTGACGTCGGTGACAATCATCTTGCCGTCCTTAGGCAAGTTCTGCATCAGCGGACGCGCGAGTAACCGGAAGATGTCGGGCGCCCAATAAACCAGGCCGATGAACACGACGATGACTGAAGCGCCTGCGCGGATGATGCGGTCGCGCAGTTCGACCAGGTGCGAGATAAACGTCTCTTCGACGGGCTCGTCTTTAATCTGTTGCGGGTCGCTCACGCCGGCCCTCTGCTGGGATTCATCGATGGAAGGGAAAGTGGTGGACGCGCAATGAAAGCGTGGAAAACATCAGAAAAACCGCGTGGGACGGCGCAGCGTCTCAGGGGTATGCCGCGCCACGCGCGCCGCGCCTGATTGGACACGCGTCTTGCGCAACGTGGTGCGCTTGTACCAGTTCGGAATGGCGGTCTGCTTGACGCGCCAGTTCTTGCGCTTCGTGGGCGACGCGTTGCTGCTATTCGTGGAAGAACTCCAGGCGTCACCCGAAACGTGAGTCAGATTCGGATCGCCACCGCCCGCCACGCTGTCCGACACCGACGTGCCCTGGTTCCAGGCGTCGTTGAGTTCGTTTTCATGCTGGCGCAGATTGTCGTGAATCTTGTTCTCGACATTCGATGCCGCCGTTTCGAACTCGGTGCGCATCTTCTTCAACTCGTCGAGTTCCATCTCGCGTGAGACTTCGGCCTTGACGTCGTTGATATACCGCTGCGCGCGGCCAAACAACGCGCCGGCCGTTCGTGCCACGCCGGGCAAACGTTCCGGCCCAAGCACTACCAGCGCGACGACGCCGATCAGCGCCATTTTGGTCAGACCAAGGTCGAGCATGGAATCGAAGATCCTGAAGGTGGCGAGTGGATGTGGCCGGTGCCGTGCTTACCGTGCTTATCGTATTTAATTAAGCAGCTTGATTAGCGGTAGTCGCTCGAACGGGTCTTGTCCTTCGCTTCGACGTCGACCGCACCGTTGCGTGGCAGTTCACGCTGCTCAGCCGGCGTGGTTTCGCCTTCCTTCATACCTTCCTTGAATCCCTTCACTGCGCCGCCCAGATCGCCGCCGATGTTACGCAGCTTCTTCGTGCCGAAAACCAGTGCCACGATCAGCAGAACGATCAACCAATGCCAAATGCTCAACGAACCCATGACTGAAAACTCTCCTTGGCCTCGCCGCGCATGTCGCTCGCGACGAAGAATGTGGACCTTGCGGCCCGAGTCGGAGCATCGACGCCCCGATGTTTAAACCGATATTTTGCGCGCGCAATATTGCGATGGAAAGACGCTTTCGTTTTCATTACATCCTGATCGCGCGATCAGGCGTATCCATCGAAAAATCCGTTCAGCCCATCCGGCGCCACGGACGCTCCCCAGCGAGGATGTGGGCGTGGATGTGATACACCTCTTGCCCGCCGCCCGGACCTGTATTGATGACGGTCCGAAAACCGGTATCGCCGCCGGTGTACGCCACGCCCAATTCGCCGGCAAGCCGCGCCGTCAGGCTCAGCATTCTACCAAGCAGCGGCGCATCGGCTTCGGTGCAGCTCGAGAGCGTCTCGATGTGTTTACGCGGGATCACCAGCACATGGACGGGCGCGGCCGGATTGATGTCGTGAAAAGCGACGAATTCATCGTCCTCATGGACTTTCTTGCTCGGAATTTCTCCCGCGGCGATCTTGCAGAAAATGCAGTTCTCTTGGCTCATGTGTCTCGCGGGATACCCCGATATGAATGAGGATTAAACGTTCAACATCAAACCCAGGCGCGCGGTTGCAACGGCTTGTTTTCGTACAAAAACAGCCAGCCCTTTATAACGCGATAAAGCGTCCAGATTCCGACAACGAACAAAATCGGGAAGCCGATGAACACCCAGAGCAACGCTACACCGATCACATGACCGAGCAGCGCCAGCCAGAAGGTGCGGATCTGCCATCGGAAATGCGCTTCATAGGGCGTGCCGGCGACGTCATCGCGTTTCAGATAATTGATGATGATCGCGATCAGCACAGTCAGTCCGCCAGTCAGCCAATACGCGGCGTAGAGCGCATACAGGACGTGCGTCAACGTGCGCAAGCTGCGCATGCGTTCCGAATCGGGCGAGTTCTCATAAACAGGTGGCGGATAAGGCTCGTAAGATTGATTCATTTCATCCTCCTCGGCGACCGGTCGAACTTAACCTGACCGTGCGGCTTAGCCGCCGTTTTCGTTTTGCTCGCGATCGCGGGATTTACGCAACGCCTTCTCTTCGATCCCCGACATCCCTTCCCGACGTTCAAGTTCGGCAATGACGTCTGCCGGACCGAGGTCGAAATGGGACAGCATCACGAGACAATGGAACCACAAGTCGGCCACTTCGCCGACAAGCGCCTTGGGTGCGCCGCCGTGTCGCGTGTCCTTCGCGGCCAGCACGACTTCGGTAGCTTCTTCGCCGATCTTTTTAAGGATGGCGTCGTCACCTTTATGAAAGAGTCGGGAAACGTAGGATTGTTCCGGGTCTCCCCCCTTGCGACTATCGATAATCGCGGCGAGGCGCAGCAGCGTGTCTTGCGTGGAAAGCGTGGCTTGAGTCATTACTTATAGATATGTTCAGGGTCCATCAAGACCGGATCGACCGCGACCCAGTCGCCCGTTTCCACCGATCCCTCGAATTTCTGGAAAAAGCATGAGTGGCGTCCGGTGTGGCATGCAATGCCCGACACCTGCTCCACTTTCAACAAGACGACGTCTTCGTCGCAATCAAGCCGGACTTCATGCACGTGCTGGACGTGTCCCGATTCCTCGCCCTTGAACCACAAGCGTTGGCGCGAACGCGAGTAATACACCGCGCGCTTCAATTCGATGGTTTTCGCCAATGCTTCGCGGTTCATCCACGCGAACATCAGCACGTCGCCGGTCGTCGATTCCTGCGCGATCACCGGCACGAGGCCGTTTGCGTCCCATCTGACTTTCTCGATCCAGCCCGTTTCTTCAGTTTGTGCAGTCACCGCTTAAATCCTCACCGAGATGCCCTGATCGGCCATGAAGCGTTTTGCCTCGCCGACCGTGTGTTCGCCATAGTGGAAGATGCTGGCGGCAAGCACCGCATCGGCGTGACCTTCGGTGATGCCATCGGCGAGATGCGCAAGCGAACCCACGCCGCCCGATGCAATCACCGGAATGGAAATGGCGTCCGAGACCGCACGCGTCAGCGCAAGATCGAAGCCGCTTTTCGTGCCATCGCGATCCATGCTGGTCAGGAGGATTTCGCCGGCGCCAAATTCCGCCATCTTTCGCGCCCATTCGATCACGTCGAGCCCGGTGTTCTTGCGGCCGCCATGCGTGAATACTTCCCAGCGCGGGGTTTCGCCCACGGCGCTGACACGTTTCGCGTCGATGGCGACCACGATGCACTGCGAACCATGTTTATCCGACGCATCGCGCACGAGTTGCGGATTCGACACCGCCGATGAATTCATGCTGATCTTGTCGGCGCCCGCGTTCAGCAGCCGGCGCACGTCCTCCACCGCGCGCACGCCGCCGCCAACGGTCAGCGGAATGAATACTTGCGACGCCACCTGTTCGATGATCGGCAGAATCAGGTCACGCTGGTCCGAGGTCGCCGTGATGTCGAGAAACGTGAGTTCGTCGGCGCCCTGGTCGTCGTATCGGCGTGCGATTTCGACGGGGTCGCCCGCGTCGCGCAATTCGAGGAAATTGACGCCCTTGACCACGCGGCCAGCGGTGACGTCGAGACACGGGATGATGCGTTTAGCGAGAGCCATGTTCTTGCGAATGCCGTTTTGCTGCGAGTGAGTGCTTATGAAAGCGAGGCGGTTTGGTTGACATTGTGACCCGCCGCGCAAAGAACGCCGCACCGTCTAAAGCGACTTGCGGCGCGCAGCGTCGATCACGCTGAGCAGGAAGCCGTCCTGCATGGGGATCGACCACCGGCAGAAAGCGCAGAAGGCGCTTAAATCAGGCGTGCCGAAATGCTCGCCCCGTCGTCGTCAAATTTACCCTCGACTACGCGGCACGCTCCACAACACACGTCGATCAGGCGTCGTCGGCTTCGCGCAATTTGTCGGCGCGTGCTTGTGCGGCGGCGAAATCCAGATCGCCCGAATAAATCGCACGTCCGCAGATTACGCCTTCAATGCCTTCGTCTTCCACTTCGCACAGGGAGTCGATGTCGCCGAGATTCGACAATCCGCCGCTCGCGATCACCGGGATCTTGACGGCTTGCGCCAGCCGCACGGTGGCTTCAATGTTGATGCCTTGCAACATGCCGTCGCGGCCGATATCCGTGTAGATGATCGCCTCGCAGCCGTAGTCCTCGAACTTGCGGCCAAGGTCGATGACTTCATGACCGGTCAGCTTGCTCCAGCCGTCGGTGGCGACCTTGCCGTCCTTCGCGTCCAACCCGACGATGATATGACCCGCGAACGCGGTACACGCATCCTGCAGGAAGCCCGGATTTTTCACCGCAGCCGTGCCGATGATCACGTACTCCAGGCCGTCGTCGAGATACCGCTCGATGGTGTTCAGGTCGCGAATGCCGCCGCCAAGCTGCACCGGGATGTCGTTGCCGACTTCCTGGATGATCGCGCGAATGGCGTCTTCGTTTTTCGGCTTGCCGGCAAATGCGCCGTTCAGGTCGACGAGATGCAGCCGCCGTGCGCCCCGATCGACCCATAGCCGGGCCATTGCCGCCGGATCTTCGGAAAAAATGGTCGCCTGGTCCATATCGCCTTGTTTAAGGCGTACGCACTGACCGTCTTTTAGATCGATGGCCGGAATGAGCAACATAGAAATAGCGTTATCGGATGAGGGTTAATCGAACGGTTGCAAACTTTGGCACAGTGCCTGTTTCGCCTACCGTTTCGCTAGTGTAGTACAAGTAATGCAAGGCTCGCGGCTGCAAACGGCATAAGCCAAAACGTCAAAGCAGCGCTAAAACAGCATCGAAACCGCGAACATTACGGTTTCCAGTGTACGAAGTTTCGATACAGCCGCAAGCCCGCGTCGGCGCTCTTCTCAGGGTGAAACTGGGTCGCGAACAGATTGTCCCGCGCGATGGCCGAGGTAAACGGCGCGCCGTACATCGTTTCGCCGGATGTATGCGCCGGATTGTCCGGAACGCCGTAATAACTGTGCACGAAATAGAAAAACGATTCGTCGGGCACGCCGTCCCAAAGCGCATGCCGCTGCGTCTGGCGCACGCGATTCCAGCCCATCTGCGGGACTTTGAAACGCGAACCGTCGTCCTGCAGCCTGCCTTCCAATTCAAAGCGCACGACCTTGCCGGGTATCAGACCAAGGCCGTTCGTTCCCTTCGCGTCCCCTTCCTGGCTCCAGTCGAACAGCATCTGCTCGCCGACGCACACGCCCAGCATGGGTTTGTCGCGCGCAGCTTCGATCACCGCTTCCTGCAGACCGGACGCACCGAGATGCGCCATGCAGTCGCGCATGGCGCCCTGCCCCGGCAACACAACGCGATCGGCCGCGCGGATGGCTTCCGGCTGCCCGACGATCGCCACGTCCGCTTCCGGCGCCGCCTTGCGGAGCGCCTGATACACGGAGCGCAGGTTGCCCATGCCGTAATCCACGATTGCTATCGAAGTTTTCATCGAAGTATTCAATTCAGCAGGTTCTAGAACGCTATTTCAAAGAGGGCAGCAACGCCTTCAATCCGTTGACGATAAATTCCACCGCCAGCGCCGACAGCATCAAACCCATCAGCCGCGTACCGATGTTAATGCCGGTCCGGCCGACCCACCGCGCAATGGGTTCAGCAAGGCGCAGCGCACCGAAACACAGCGCCGCCAGCACCGCGCCGATCATGACCAGCCCGATACGGTCATACCAGTGCGCCACACTTGCAGAATAGACGATCACCGTGCTGATAGAGCCCGGCCCCGTCAGCAGCGGAATGGCGAGCGGTACGACCGCGATGCTGTTTTTCATCTCGGCTTCGTGGCGCTCTTCCGGCGTGGAGCGTGCGTTGCCAACTTGCGCGTTCAACATGTTGATCGCCATCAGCAACATGATGATGCCGCCGCCCACTTCAAGAGACCCGACGGAAATCCCGAAGAACGCGATGATCTGCTGCCCGAGCAACGCCGTCACGGCAATCACGCAGAACACCGAAATAGACGCGATCCGGATCGTGCCGGCCTTTTCCGAGCTCGACATATCGGTGGTCAGGCTCAGGAAAAACGGGATCGCACCGACCGGATTGATCAGCGCGAGCAACGAAATAAACGATTTGAGTAGATTCATCGCAGCCCGTCATGGCTCGTATCGACGCGGACGGCCCGGACGCGCTCAATCAACCTTGAGAGCACGCCCGGCGTTTGCCGGTTTTCCGCGTTATTTAGAAGGCGCTTAAAGGCTGCCCTTGGTCGATGGAATCTGTCCTGCCGCGCGCTCGTCCAACTCAACAGCCATGCGCAGCGCGCGTCCGAACGCCTTGAAGACGGTTTCCACCTGATGATGCGCGTTGATGCCGCGCAAATTGTCGATGTGCAGCGTCACGCCCGCGTGATTCACAAAGCCGCGGAAGAATTCGATGGTGAGATCGACGTCGAACGTACCAATGCGCGCACGCGTGAACGGCACGTGAAATTCCAGCCCCGGACGGCCCGAAAAATCGATCACGACGCGCGACAGCGCTTCGTCGAGCGGCACGTAGGAATGGCCATACCGGCGAATGCCCTTACGATCGCCAATAGCCTTCGCCACTGCCTGGCCCAGCGTGATGCCGGTGTCTTCCACCGTATGGTGATCGTCGATATGAAGGTCGCCATGCGCTTCGACTTCAAGGTCGAAGAGGCCGTGACGCGCGATCTGGTCGAGCATGTGGTCGAGAAACGGCACGCCGGTAGCAAGCTTTTGCTTGCCCGTGCCATCCAGATCGAGCTTCACACGGATCTGCGTTTCGCTGGTGTTGCGAACGACTTCCGCAATACGCATGGTGTTTCCTTGGAGACTTTTAAGAGATTTCAGTGCAGCGCGAGTTTCAGGGCGGCGATCATTTGCGCATTCTCATCCGCCGATCCCACCGTCAAACGCACGCAATTTGCCAATAACGGATGCATTTTACTCACGTTTTTGACTAAAACCCGCGACGTCAGCAGGGTTTCGAAGACAGCGGCGGCGTCGGGAACGCGAACGAGCAGGAAGTTGCCCGCGCTCGGGAAAACGGTCGCGCCGGGCATCGCCTTGATCGCGTCTTCCAGATGCGTGCGTTCAGTACGAAGTTCGGCGGCCTGGGCATCGAGGACGTCGAGGTGATCGAGCATGAAGTCCGCCGCCGCCTGCGTCAGCACGTTGACGTTGTACGGCGGGCGCACTTTATCGAATTCCGTGGTCCATGACGCCTTGCCCGCCAGATAACCGAGACGGATACCGGCGAGGCCGAGCTTCGACATCGTCCGCATCACGACCACGTTGTCGAAATCAGCGGCGCGTGGCAACCAGCTTTGCTGGGCGAACGGCTGATACGCCTCGTCGATCACGACCAGGCTCTTTGATGCCGCCGCGATCACGCGTTCGATATCGGCGTCGTCGTAAAGCGTGCCGGTCGGATTGTTCGGATACGCGAGATACACGAGCGCGGGCGCATGTGTTTCGATGGCGGCGATCAGCGCGCCGGCGTCGAGCGTGAAGTCGGCGTTCAACGGCACGCCGATAAACTCGAGCTGCGCGAATTTCGCCGACATGGCGTACATCACGAAGCCGGGAACCGGCGCGACCACTTTGGCGCCGGGTTTCGCACACGCCATCGACATCATGCTGATCAGTTCGTCCGAACCGTTGCCGAGCAGCACTTCGCATGCGGCGGGCACCTGCATCGCGAACTTGATTTTCTCGAGCAACGCAGTGGGGCGCGGTTCCGGATATCGATTCAACGCAACGTCCGCGAGCCGTTCGCCCAACTCGGCGGCCAGTTTCGCCGGCAGCCGATACGGATTTTCCATCGCGTCGAGCTTCACGAGGCCGGTTGAGTTCGGCACGGGATAACACGTCATCGCGAGGACGTCGGGGCGGAGAATGTCTTGTGGTCGTGTCATGGTATTGCCGGACTCCAGCGCCGGACGTTGAGCGGCTCTAAGGCCGCCTCAATGTTGGATTTACTGCGACGTATTTTTCATCCGATATTCAGCGCTGCGCGCATGCGCCTGCAGCCCTTCGCCATATGCCAGTTCCGCTGCTATCTCGCCGAGCGTCTGCGCGCCTTCCGCGCTGACTTCGATCACGCTCGAGCGCTTCATGAAGTCGTACACGCCCAGCGGCGAAGAGAATCGCGCGGTACGCGATGTCGGCAACACGTGGTTCGGCCCCGCGCAGTAATCGCCAAGACTTTCGCTCGTATAGCGGCCAAGAAAGATCGCGCCCGCGTGACGAATCTTCGCCGCCCAGTGATGCGGATCGAGCGCGGAAATTTCGAGGTGTTCCGGCGCGATGTCGTTGGCGATCGTGCAGGCTTCGTTCATGTCCGCGACCTTGATCAGCGCGCCGCGGTCTTCGAGCGAGCGCTGGATCACATCGCGGCGGGGCAACGTGGGCAGCAATTCGTTGATCGCGTCTTCCACGCGCTGGATGAACGCGGCGTCCGGACACAGCAGGATGGATTGCGCGAGTTCGTCGTGTTCGGCTTGCGAGAACAGGTCCATCGCGACCCAGCGCGGGTCCGTGGTCGCGTCGCAGATGATCAGGATCTCTGACGGTCCCGCGATCATGTCGATACCAACCGTGCCGAACACGCGCCGTTTCGCCGACGCCACGTACGCGTTGCCGGGACCGCAGATTTTATCGACGGCAGGAATGGATTGCGTGCCGTATGCCAGCGCGCCAATCGCCTGCGCGCCGCCGATGGTGAATACACGATCCACGCCACCCAGCAACGCCGCCGCGAGCACGAGCGGATTTTTCACGCCGTCCGGCGTGGGCACGACCATCACGATTTCCTTCACGCCGGCCACGCGCGCGGGAATCGCGTTCATCAGCACTGATGAGGGATACGCCGCCTTGCCGCCCGGCACATAGATACCGGCACGATCCAGCGGTGTGACTTTCTGCCCGAGCACGGTGCCGTCCGCTTCCGTGTATTGCCAGCTATGGCTACCGCATTCAATCCGCTGCTTCTCGTGATACCCGCGCACGCGCGCCGCCGCCGCTTCCAACGCTGCACGGCGTTTCGGCTCAAGCCCTTCGAGCGCCGCCTCCAGTTCAGCCGGCGGCAACTCCAGCGACGCAACGCTCTCGGCTTTCAACCGGTCGAACTTGTTCGTGTAGTCCAGGACGGCGTCGTCGCCACGCGTTTTGACATCGGCGAGGATTTGCGCGACCGAGCGCTCGATGGCTTCGTCCTCGCTCGCCTCGAACGCGAGCACCGCGTGCAGCGCCGTGTGAAAACCGTTGGCGCCGGAATCGAGTTTGCGAATCTTGATAGACATGCTGGTATCCGTTTGTTTGCCTTGGCTTGCGTCGCGTTTTTAAGCGCCGAGCGAGGCGCGTTCGAACGCATCGAGATACGGCTTCAACGCGGCGCGCTTCAACTTCAGCGCAGCCTGGTTGACGACCAGACGCGACGATATTTCCATGATTTCTTCAACTTCGACCAAATCGTTCGCACGCAAGGTATTACCGGAACTGACCAGGTCGACAATGGCGTCGGCCAGACCGACCAGCGGCGCCAGTTCCATCGATCCATACAGCTTGATCAGATCGACGTGCACACCCTTCGCCGCGAAATGCTCACGTGCCACTTCAACATATTTTGTCGCGACACGCAGCCGGGCACCTTGTCGCACGGCCGTTTCGTAATCGAAGCCGTTTTTCACCGCCACCGACATGCGGCAGCGCGCAATGTTCAGATCGATGGGTTGATACAAACCGCCGCCGCCGTGCTCGATCAGCACGTCTTTCCCTGCAACGCCGAAATCGGCCGCGCCGTACTCGACGTAGGTCGGGACATCGGTTGCGCGCACGATAATCACGCGCAGATTCGGGTTCGTGGTCGGCAGGATCAGCTTGCGCGACGTTTCGGGATCTTCGGTCACTTCCACGCCGGCTGCGGCGAGGAGCGGCAGGGTTTCATCGAAGATGCGTCCCTTCGACAACGCCAGGGTCAACATGGTGCCTGCCGGCACCGAGGCGGAGGTTTGCAGCGAACTCATTGCTCGCTCCCGCTGCCCTTGATGCGCCGCACATTCGCGCCCACGGCCGTCAGCTTGCTTTCCATCCGGTCGTAGCCGCGATCAAGATGATAGATACGATCGATGAGCGTCTCGCCTTCTGCGCACATGGCCGCAATCACCAGACTCGCCGATGCCCGCAGATCGGTCGCCATCACCTTCGCGCCCGACAGTTTCTGCACGCCGCTCACCAGCGCCGTATTGCCGTCGATGGTAATGCACGCGCCCAGCCGGTTCAGTTCCTGCACATGCATGAAACGGTTTTCGAAGATGGTTTCAACAGCTTGCGACGTGCCGGTCGCGAGCGTGTTGAGCGCCATGAACTGCGCCTGCATGTCGGTGGGGAACGCCGGATATTCCGACGTGCGGAAGCTGACGGCGGCCGGACGTTTGTTCATCCGCACGCGAATCCAGTTCTCGCCTTCTTCAATCGATACCCCCGCTTCGTGCAGCTTTTCGATCACTGCTTCGAGCAGCGAAGGATTCACGTTACGCAACGTCACGTCGCCGCCGGTTGCTGCAACGGCGCACAGGAATGTGCCCGCCTCAATGCGATCCGGCACGACCGAATGGCGCGCGCCGTGCAGCGTGTCAACGCCCTGGATCACGAGCCGATCCGACCCGATCCCATCAATTTTCGCGCCCATCGCGACCAGCAGATTCGCGAGATCGCTGACTTCCGGCTCGCGCGCCGCGTTCTCGATGACCGTTTCGCCTTCCGCCAGCACCGCCGCCATCAGCAGGTTTTCCGTGCCGGTGACGGTGATCATGTCGGTGACAATGCGCGTGCCCTTCAACCGCTTCGCCCGCGCCTCGATAAACCCATGCTCGATCGTAATCTCGGCGCCCATCGCCTGCAGGCCCTTGATGTGCTGATCGACCGGACGCGCGCCGATCGCGCAGCCGCCCGGCAACGACACCTTCGCTTCGCCGAAACGTGCGAGCAGCGGTCCGAGCACGAGAATCGATGCGCGCATGGTCTTGACCATTTCATACGGCGCAACGAGGTTGTCGACCTTCGACGCGTTCAGCCAAACCTTGCCGTCCGTCGATTCCGAGCGCAGGCCCATCTGATTGAGCAATTTGAGCATCGTGCGCACGTCTTGCAGGTTGGGCACGTTCTCCAGATGCACGTCGTCTGCCGTGAGCAGACCGGCGCAAAGAATGGGCAATGCCGCGTTCTTCGCACCCGATACCACGATTTCGCCCGAGAGCTTTGCGCCCCCGACAATCACGAGTTTGTCCATGCTTGGCGTTCCTTCTACGGAGCTTCCTGCTGCGGCGCCGTTATCGGCGTCGCGGTTGTCTTGAGTGAATCGCACTAAATTTTCAGCCAGTCGGTTACGGGTGGTGCTTTAACTTCAAATGTGAAGAACGCTCAGGCGGGTTTCCACTCGGCCGGCGTCAGCGTTTTCATGCTCAGCGCGTGGATTTCCGCGCGCATGCGGTCGCCAAGCGCCGCGTACACGAGTTGATGACGCGCGATTGGCCGCTTGCCTTCGAACGCCTCGCTCACGATGGTCGCGAAGAAATGCTGGCCGTCGCCTTCTACTTCGACATGCTGGCATGCAAGGCCACCAGCAATGTATTCCTTCACTTGTTCCGGAGTCGGCAACATGGAAGTCTCCTGAAAATTAAGCGAACTGATTAGTGACGCAGTTTGTAACCGCTTGCCAGCAGGCGCAGCGCGATTCCCGCCAGTACGACGAAAAATCCGCCGACTATGCCCAGGCTCGCGAGCGGGCTCACGTCGGACATGCCGAAGAAGCCGTATCGGAAACCGTCGATCATGTAGAAGAACGGATTCAGCCGCGACACTTCGCGCCAGATTGGCGGCAGCGTATGCGTGGAGTAAAACACGCCCGACAGGAAAGTCAGCGGCATGATCAAAAAGTTTTGGAACGCGGCGAGCTGGTCGAATTTATCGGCCCAGACGCCGGCAATCAATCCGAGCGTTCCTAGAATCGCCGAGCCGAGGATCGCGAAAGCCAGAATGTAGAACGGCGCGGCGAAGCTCATTGGAATGAACCATACCGTGACGATAAACACACCGAAACCCACCGCTATCCCACGCACCACCGACGCCAGCACGTAAGCAAAATACATCTCCCAGTGCGACAGCGGCGGCAGCAGGACAAACACGAGATTGCCCGTGATCTTCGACTGGATCAGCGACGACGAACTGTTCGCGAACGCGTTCTGCAACACGCTCATCATGACGAGGCCTGGCACGAGGAAGCTTGTGTACGCCACGCCGGGATACACCTCGACGTGACTCGTCAGCGCATGCCCGAAGATCATCAGGTACAAAAGCGCCGTGATAACCGGCGCAAGCACCGTTTGAAACGCAACCTTGTAGAAGCGCAGGATTTCTTTGTAGAACAGGGTACGAAAGCCGCTCATGAAAGGCCCTCGATCACTTCCGGCTCGTTCATCACCTGCACGAACACGTCCTCCAGATCGGCTTTGCGCACATCGATTTCATCGAACGTGCAGCCGGCCGCGCGACATTTCGCGAGGATCGGCTCGACGTCGTCGTAGCTTGCCAGCCGTAACAAATGATTCGTCCCGGACGCGGCGCGGGGATCGACCTCCAGCGAACGCAACTCGGCAGGCAACACGCCCTTCGAAAAACGCAACGAAAGCTGCATGCCAGCAAAGCGCTGCAACAGCGTGCTGGTTCGTTCCAGCGCGACTACTTCACCGCGACGCAGCATCGCGAGCCGGTCGCACAGCGCCTCGGCTTCTTCAAGATAGTGCGTCGTCAGCACGATGGTGTGACCTTCGCGATTCAGCCTCGAGATGAACTTCCAGAGCGTCTGGCGCAATTCGACATCGACACCTGCGGTCGGCTCGTCGAGCACGATCACCGGCGGCTTGTGCACCAACGCCTGCGCCACCAGCACACGGCGTTTCATGCCGCCTGACAGCGCGCGCGTGTTGACGTCGGCTTTCTCGGTGAGATCGAGATTGGCCATGATTTCATCGATCCAGTCGTCGTTCTTGCGCAGGCCGAAATAGCCGGACTGAATGCGCAACGATTCGCGGACGGTGAAAAACGGATCGAAGACGAGTTCCTGCGGCACCACGCCCAGCGAGCGGCGCGCTTGGCGGAAATCCGTGACTACATCGTGGCCGAGCACGGAGATGGCTCCGCTATCGGCGCGCGCAAGACCGGCGAGGATGCTGATGAGGGTAGTTTTACCGGCGCCGTTGGGGCCGAGCAGCCCAAAAAACTCGCCTTCTTCTACGACCAGGTTCACGCC
Organism: Caballeronia sp. SEWSISQ10-4 2; assembly: GCF_030464885.1. Taxonomy (GTDB): domain Bacteria; phylum Pseudomonadota; class Gammaproteobacteria; order Burkholderiales; family Burkholderiaceae; genus Caballeronia. The sequence goes on from NZ_JALPRJ010000030.1 coordinate 21,091, forward strand.
TTTGAGCGCTTGCAGCTCTTTGTAGCGCTTTTTGACGTTGCGTATTTCTATGGCTGACATGACAGTGCGCGCGCCAGTGGGGGCGGCGCCTCAATGTGTGCGGATCGGAACCGGAACCAGCCTTTACAAAAATGAAAGGCGGATAGCAGACCGAAAAAACGGTTGATTATAGGCCAAACGCGGCAGAGGTTCGCCGCAGGCGAGTCCGTAACAACCCTGTCAGGCGCGTTCGATCAGTAACGAACGCGCCGATGGTTCAACAGGACAGGGTCAATGTCGAAAGGTGAGGAGCGTGTCAACGCCATAGGCTTGCGCGAGACTGGCAAGCCCGGAGGGAAGGTTGATGACAACCAACGCCGCGCCGCGCGCAGCGGCCGCGCGTTCCCACGCGAGCAGCACGGCGAGCGCCGACGAATCGAACTGCTTGAGCGGCGCGCAATCCACTTCGGTTGCGCCCGCAGCGATCCGCGACAAACCCGCGTCGAGTGCGCTTCTGGCGCTGTCGTGCGTGAGCGTCGCGGCGGTTTCGAAGCGACTCACGATGCCTTGCCGCTCGCAAGTTGCTGATTGCGCTGCGTGAGGAACTGCACCAGGCCGTCCACGCCGTGTTGCTGGATCTGCTCGCTGAACTGCTGCTGGTAAGCCTGAATCAGCCACGCGCCGAGCACATTGATGTCATAGACTTTCCAGCCTTGCGGCGTCTTGTACAGACGATAGTCGAGCTGGATCGGCGAACCGTTGTTGACCACGACCGAGCGCACCACTACGTCCGTATCGCTAGGATCTGCGCGGAACGGCTTGTACTCGACTTGCTGGTCGCGAACCTGCGCAAGCGCACCGGAATACGTGCGAATCAGCAACAGCTTGAACTGTTCGACGATCTGCTTCTGCTGTTCCGGCGTAGCCGTATTCCAGTTGCGTCCCATCACGAGACGCGTGGTACGCGTGAAGTCCGTGTACGGCAGGATCTTCTCGTTCACCAACTGCGTAATACGCGTGATGTTGCCCGACTGGATCTGCTTGTCGGCCTTGATCTGGTCGAGCACTTGCGACGTGACGGTCTTGACCAGCCCGTCGGGGGTGGACATGTCGCCAGCCTGCGCGAACGCACCGCTACAAAACGCCATCAGCACAGCAAACAGGGGAAGTAGAAATAGTTTTTTCATTACGGACTCTGCAAAAAAAGTGGCCTGGGTTTGAGCGCGGTATTCACCATGAGTTCATCTGCCGCGCTCTATTCAGCCGTCATAACACTTTCGATATATTACTGGTCAGCCGTCATCCACGCTTACCGCAGCTTGAACGACGGGAACGACGGAATCCGCGGCGGCACCATTTGGTCCGGCCGCACAGAAGTCGCGCCGGGCTCGCTCGCCGCAGTTGCACCGGAAGCCGCAGCCGCACCGGAAGCCGCTTCCGATCCCGACGCCGCCACGGCCGGCGCCGCTGTAGCACTTGGAGCAGGCGCCGCGCCCACATCGTCGTACTTCGGCAGGGATTCACTGCTGTCGCTCGCGCTGTTGTCGCCGCCAATCAAGTACTGACGGCGCTGAAGATACGCGTTGCGCACGAACGAATACTTGTCGAGCGCGGCGCCCGAAAGCACATCGCCTGCGCCAAGCAGGTTGGCCCGCGTGTTGATCAGTTGCACGCCAAAGAGCGTGGTGCGGAACCAGGATGGGTCTACGTAGCTCGTCACGCTACCGAAATAATCGACAACCGTGCCCGCCGTATCTCGAACCGTACTCGGTCCCAGCAGCGGCAGCACTACATACGGGCCCGCCGGCACGCCGTAATGGCCAAGCGTCAAGCCGAAATCCTGAGTGTGCTTCGGCAGCCCGGCAACGCTCGCCACGTCGAAGAGGCCAGCCACGCCGAAGATCGAGTTCATCACCACGCGCATGATGTCCGACACGCCGTCAGCAATCTTCAACTGCACAAGGTTATTCGCGGCCGTATAAATATCGCCGATATTGCCGAAGAAGTTCGTAACGCTGTCGCGCACCGGCTGCGGCGTTACATACACGTAACCCTTCGCAAGCGGCTTGAGCGCGACCTGATCGATCTTGTCGTTGATCGTGAACATCGTCCGGTTGTAGCTCTCGAACGGGTCGCCCTTGGTCGGCGTCGTTACGGTAGCGCACCCGGCGAGCATCGCCACCGCGACCATCACAGCCGCGCTATTTACGCGCATCGCCTGCATTTCTTCTTCTCCTTATTAATGCTGAGCCGAAGGCTGGCCCGTTTCGCGAGATCGACCAAGTTTCGACTGCCTGAATTTGCACGACTCACTTACTTAGCGGCCGCGCTCGCGCCCATCGCGCTCGCTGCGCCGGGAAATGTGGGCGCGGCAGGCGTTGCAGCAGGTGCGGCAGGCGTTGCCGAGCTTTTCGACGCACCCGAATCCGCTGCCTTGTTGTACAGAAACTGCCCGATCAGATTCTCTAGAACGACCGCCGATTGCGTCATCGAAATAGTGTCGCCGGCCTTGAGCATCTGGTCATCACCACCCGGCTCCAGGCCGATGTACTGCTCGCCGAGCAAGCCCGACGTCAGGATCTTCGCCGATGAATCTTTCGGAAACTGATATTGCTTGTCGAGATCGATCGTGACCAGCGCCTGATACGTGTTCTGGTCGAAGCCGATCGAATTGACGCGGCCAACCGTCACCCCCGCGCTCTTCACCGGCGCACGCGGTTTCAAGCCGCCGATGTTGTCGAATTTCAGCTTGACCTCGTAGGTCGGCTGAAACGACAGCGAGCTCATGTTGCCCGCCTTCAGCGCGAGGAATAACAGCGCCACGAAACCCAGCACCACGAAGAGGCCGACCCAAAAGTCGAGAGCAGCAGTCTTTTTCATCGTCTTCCCAAAGAATCTTGTCGCAGTTTTTTGCGTGAAGGACAGTGCCCTTCACAACGTCCACGAACCGGTGAGCCGAATCGCCACACAGGGGCGTCGCGATCCCGACCAGAGTCGTTAATTGAACATCAGCGCGGTCAGCAGGAAATCCAGCCCGAGCACGGCCAGCGACCCGTACACCACCGTTTTCGTGGTCGCGCGCGACACGCCTTCCGGCGTCGGCTGAGCTTCATAACCCTGGAACAGCGCGATGAACGTGACGGCAAAGCCGAACACCACGCTCTTGATCACACCGTTGCCTACGTCACTCCATACGTCGATGCCGCCTTGCATCTGCGACCAGAACGCGCCCTCATCCACGCCGATCATCAGCACGCCGACTACGTAACCGCCGAAAATGCCGACCGCACTGAAAATGGCGGCCAGCGCCGGCATGGCGATGATGCCAGCCCAGAAACGCGGCGCGACAACCACCTTGAGCGGATCGACGGCCATCATTTCCATGGCCGTGAGCTGCTCGCCGGCTTTCATCAAGCCGATCTCGGCCGTCAGCGACGTGCCCGCGCGGCCCGCGAACAGCAACGCGGTCACCACCGGCCCGAGTTCGCGCACCAGCGACAGCGCGACCAGGAGGCCAAGCGCTTGCTCGGAGCCGTATCGGTTAAGGGTGAGATAGCCCTGCAAACCGAGCACAAAACCGACGAACAAGCCGGAAACCGCGATGATCAGCAGCGAATAGTTACCGACAAAGTGGATCTGTTTCGTGACAAGGCGCGGCCGGCGCAGTAATGGAAAGAATTCGACGATCAGGCGCAGAAACATGCGCGTGGCATAACCGATCGTGCCGAAGCCGCCGAGCACCGTGCGTCCGAGGGCGCTGATCATGCCTTTGCTCCGAGTCCAAAGTCCGCCGCCAGCGGCGTCGTACTGGAATAGTGAAATTTGAACGGGCCGTCGGGCGCGCCGTCGATGAACTGCCGCACCGACGGTTCCTGCGAGGCCCGCAATTGCGCCGGAGTCCCTTCAGCCAAAATCCCGCCGTTCGCGATGAAATACACGTAGTCCGCAATGGCGAACGATTCCGGCACGTCATGCGTCACAAGAATCGACGTGGCGCCGAGCGCGCTATTCAGCGTGCGGATCAAATTAGCCGTAATGCCGAGCGAAATGGGATCGAGGCCGGCGAACGGCTCGTCGTACATCATCAGTTCGGGATCGAGCGCGATGGCGCGGGCAAGCGCCACGCGTCGCGCCATGCCGCCCGATATCTCCGATGGAGCCAGATCGCGCGCGCCGCGCAGGCCGACCGCGTTGAGCTTCATCAGCACGAGGTCGCGCAGGAGTTCGTCGGGGAGGTCGGTGTGTTCCCGCAGCGGGAACGCGACGTTATCGAACACGGTCTGGTCGGTGAAAAGCGCACCGAACTGGAACAGCATGCCCATTTTGCGGCGAAGTTCGTAGAGGCCTTCGCGGGTTTGCGTGCCGACGTCCTTGCCGCCGAACAACACCTGGCCGCGTTTGGCCTTGACCAGGCCGCCGATCAAACGCAGCACGGTCGTCTTGCCACAGCCGGAACCGCCCATGACAGCCACGACCTGACCGCGCTTGAAGCGCATGTTCAGGTTCGATAAAACGAGCCGGTCGCCGTAGCCGAAATCGACGTCGCGAAGCTCTAGCAAGGTCTCGGGAGAAGCTGACACGGGGGCTGGCAATCCTTTTACGCAAGAGGCCGAATTATAGGGCCTCTGCGTGACAGGTGTCGTGGCGGTCCCTTTCGACTGGTTTAACGATCTGAAGTTTTTTCCGATTCCGGCGCATTATCGCGCGAATTCGTGTTGCAGCGCAGAAATGGCCGCCGGCACATCCGCCGCTTCTGTAACGGCGCGGACCACTGCTGCACTGCCGACACCGGTCGACAAAACTTGTCGCAGAACGGAACCATCTATGCCGCCGATTGCGACCAGCGGCACGACACCGTCGAGCAGGCGTACATAGCGTGTCAGACGGGCCAAACCTTGCGGCGCCGTTGGCATGACTTTCGTCGTGGTCGGGAACACCGCGCCGAGTGCGAGGTAGCTCGGCTTGAAATGCAACGCCTTCAGCATTTCGTAGTAGCCGTGCGTGGACAGGCCGAGCCGCAAGCCCGCTTCGGCGATCGCGTTCAGGTCGGCCGTTTCCACGTCCTCCTGCCCCAGATGCACGCCGTATGCACCGGCTTTGATGGCTTCGCGCCAATGATCGTTGATAAAAACTTGCGCCTGATGCCGGGCGCCCGCGGCCACGGATTGCGCGATTTCCTGCTTGAGATCACCGGAATCGGTGGTTTTGCGGCGTAATTGGGTTGTTTTAACACCGTGATCGAGAACCCGTTCGACCCACGCCGCACTCGGCAGGACGGGATATAAGCCGAGCTTGTCCGGGCAATGGGGGAACGGCTTCGAAGGCGGTGCGGGCAAATTTGCCACCGTCGGGAAGATGGAAAAGTCGACGGGCCACGCATCGAGTTGATCCAGGTTGGCCGGACGCCACGCGAGCGCCAGCACAAGCGCGTCGTGCGGCTCAAAACCGCAATCGAGGAACGCAGCCAGCGCGGCCGGCCAATCATCGGACCATTCGCCTTTCAGCGCGTAATCGGCGCCGTTCAGCTTCAGCGTCGCCAAGCCCGCTTCCAGGTTCAGCAGACCAACGCCCTCCGGCAGCAGCTCAACGGTGCCGCCCACAATCAAATCCCCTTCCGACGGATGATCCGGCGTGCTCAGGCAAATTCGCCACTGCTTCGATCCCGCCGGCCAGTCGCCCAGCCGCCGCCGGATCTGCTCGGCGGCTTCCAGCAGTTCGTCGGCGGGCGGCCAAAACACTTCTTTCTCTTGCGACAACATGCTCATGCAGCACTCCCGTCTTGATGCCAGAACGGCATGCCGACCACCGGCGTGCTCGCTTGTGCGCTATCGCGCTCGGCCATCGGACCGGCGAGATAGGCCATCCGTCCCGCTTCCACGCCCAGCGCGAACGCACGCGCCATCTGCGGCGGGAACGTCGCCTGTGACACGGCCGTGTTCAGCAGCACGCCGTCGAAACCCCATTCCATCACCTGGCACGCGTGCGACGGCACGCCAAGACCCGCATCGACGATAAGCGGTACATCCGGCAACCGCTCACGCAATGTGCGCAATCCGTAGGGATTCGTCACACCTTTTCCCGTGCCAATAGGCGCGCCCCACGGCATCAACGCCTCGCAGCCGACATCGAGCAGGCGCCGGCCGATGACCAGATCCTCGGTGCAATACGGCAGCACCTTGAAACCCTCGCGGATCAGCTTTTCCGCAGCTTCCACGAGGCCGATCGGATCGGGTTGCAGCGTGTAGTCGTCGCCGATGAGTTCGAGCTTCAGCCACGGGGTGTCGAAGAGTTCGCGCGCCATGTGCGCCGTGGTCAGCACTTCGTCCACCGTTTGGCAACCGGCCGTGTTCGGCAGCAACGCGACGCCGTGACGCTTGAGGACATCGAAGAAACCGGCTTCACCCGTGTTCGACTGCCGCCGCAACGCGACGGTGACCATGCCGGGACGGGCGGCATCGATGGAATCCGACAGCGATTGCAGCGACGGATAGCGCGATGTCCCCAGCAGCACCCGGCTCGGGAACGACGTACCGTAGAGCGTGAGGGTATCGGCGGTGGTGATCGTGGAAGTCATGATTCGATTCCTTTTAGTGGAGCTCATTGACGCTCAGCCGCCGGCGACCGGCGAGACGATGTCGAGTTTGTCACCGGCGTTGAGCGCCTTCGATGCATGTTCGGCACGCGCGACAAATTGCCCGTTCAGCGCCACGGCAAACGGCGGTTTTGCGCCGAAGGCCGCTAGGGCGTCGATGACGGTGGCCGCGTCGGGCATGGAGAACGGCTGTTGATTGATGTGAATGTTCATGATGAATCTCAAAGCACGGGCGCCGCGTGTTCGCAGCGCAGCAAAGCGGACCAACGCGCTTGGCGGCGCCAGTCGTCGAAGGAATCGGAGTCGGTGATCGCGCCGCCGAGCAGCGCTTCAGCGAGCGCACGGGCGGAATCGGCGACTTCGGGCGCGATCATATAACCGTGTCGATACAGCCCGTTCACCCGCAAGGTTCGTGCGCCGTCCCAGACAATCGCCGGCCGATGATCGGGCAACGTCGGGCGGCATTGCGAATTCAGTTCGAGAATGCGCGCCTCGCCAAAACCGGGATGCACCGCGAACGCCGCGCTCAGGAGTTCGAGCGCCGAGCGCACGGTCATCGGCGACATGTCTTCGCCTTCTACTTCCGTCGCGCCGATCACGTAGAGATCGTCCTGTTTCGGCGCGATGTAGAGCGGGTATCGCGGATGCAGCAGCCGCACAGGCCGCGTCAGGCCAATACCTGGAGCATGCACACGCGCCACTTCGCCACGAATGCCCCTTAACGCGGGCCATGCCGGTTTACCGCCGAGACCGCGGCAATCGATGACGAAATGCGCGTCCGGCGGGGTATCGATTATCGTATTCCAGTGGATATCGACATTACGTTCGACCAGCCCCGCCGCCAGAGCCGTCAGCACCTGCCGGTTGTCGAGCTGGCCTTCGTTCGGTAGCAGCCAACCTTGCGGGAAGCGCGTGCCGAGCGACGGTTCCGCCGCCGCGACCTGTGCGCCGGAAAGCTTGACGAAGCCGCTCTGGAAGAGCGCCGAAGGCGCGTTCGCACGCAAACGGCGCTCGAACAAGGGCGCTTCGGCGCGATCGCCGGCGTGCCAGACGACCAGCGTGCCATTGCGCTGGAAAAACACCGGTTCGGGCAACTCAGCGATCAAACCCGGCCAGCGTTCCAGCGACGCCGCCCCGAGTTCCGTAATCAGCAATTCCGCGCTGGCGGCTTCGGCGAGCGGCGCGAGCATTGCCGCCGCGACCCAGGCCGCCGATTGCGTGCCGGCGGCGTCGCCACGATCGTACAGCGCCACGCGATGTCCGGCGCCTGCCAGCAGCCAAGCGACCAGCCGCCCGCACAATCCGCCGCCAACGACGGCGAAATCGTCTCGCGCGGACGCATGGGACCTGGTGGGATGGGCAGTGGAATGCACAACGGTGTTCACGATGACGACGTCTCCTCAGCAAGCGCTGCAGAACGCACGGAGCACAAAGCACGGAAGTCGAGATCGGGAGGGACGCCCGTTTCGAGCCCTGATTGCACGCGCTGCGCACAAAAACATATTTCAGGGACGAAACCACGGCGAGAGAGCGGCTCGGGAGCGCATTGCATACGCTTCCTGGGCCTGCAAAGTACTGGAAGAAACTGGAAACGCGGCGGTCTCCGGAAACTTCCCTCGCCGGTATTACCCGGATCGGGTGCAAAGGGACTCTCTCAGCCTCGCCGCGCGTTCTCCGTTCTGGTCAGTCGGGAGACGCGTGCCGAAGCACCCCTGTTTCGTCATCGATCATTAAAACATAAAAGCGAAACGGCCCGCAAACGGGGAAAGGCCGAGGGGCAGCCCTGGACACAATCGGACAGCCTTCCCTTTCGTTCGTGCAGCGCGCACTCTGGCACAATGCCGCGAACGCCGGGGTCGTCTGCGGCGCATGTAGGGTCGGGCAAGCGTCCGGCTGTTGCGTTGCATCAGCACGGCGAGGATTAAGGAACAATTAAGTCACGCCCGAAACAATGCTCCGGCGCGCAGTCTTTAATGGTCTCTTACGATCACGATCGTTAAGGCGGAGCTGAACCATCCGCATCGATACCGCCAAGTTACAACCTGCCGCCGAGCCGGCACGTCTTCAGGAAGCTCATGACCACCACACCTCCCGGCAACACAGAACAAAACGCCGACAAAGTGTCGGCGTGGAGTCTTATCAGGCCTTACTGGGTATCGGAAGAACGCGGCATTGCGTGGCTTTTGCTGATCGCGATCATCGCGATCAACATGACCGTCGTGTACATCAACGTCCGCCTGAACAAATGGAACGCGGACTTCTACAACGCGCTGCAGACCAAGAACGTCACCGACTTCCCGCATCTGCTGATGATCTTCACCGGCCTTGCGTTCGCGTACATCCTGCTCGCCGTGTACGGCCGGTATCTGCGCCAGATGCTCGGCTTCCGGTGGCGCCAATGGCTCACGCACCGCTACCTGGAACAATGGCTTGGCGATAAAGCCTTCTACCGCATAGAACGCGATCGTCTCGCCGATAACCCCGACCAGCGGATCGCCGACGACCTGCAGTCGTTCGCCTCGACCACGCTGGCGTTGTCGCTGGATTTGTTGTCCACGCTCGTCACGCTCGTCACCTTCATCACGATCCTGTGGACGTTGGCGGGCGCGCTGAGCTTCTCGTTGTTCGGTACGCCGCTCAACATTCCAGGCTACATGGTCTGGGCCGCCGCGCTGTACGCGGTGCTCGGCTCGCTTGTGATTCAGCGCTTCGGCCATCCGCTGGTATCGATTAATTATCAGGCGCAGAAAGTGGAAGCGAACTTCCGTTTCGGCCTGATCCGCATTCGCGAGAACGCCGAGCAAATCGCGTTCTACGACGGGGTATCGACGGAAACCCATAACGCGAAGACCATCTTCCAGACGATCCGCCAGAACTACTGGCAGATCATGAAATACACGAAACGCCTGACTTTCGTGCTGTCCTTCTACGGTCAGATCGCGCTGATTTTCCCGATCATGGTCGCGGCGCCCCGCTACTTCGCGGGCGCGTTCTCGTTCGGCGTGCTGATGCAGATCAGTTCGGCATTCGGCACCGTCAGCGACTCGTTTTCATGGTTCATCAATAGTTATTCGACCTTGGTCGAATGGCGCGCCACCGTGAACCGGCTGCGCGAATTCAAGCGCGTGATGCGCTCCACGCACATCAGGGAAGCCGCTTCGCCGGCGACCGTCCACGGCGGCATCAACCTGCATTACACGAGCACCGACGCATTGATCACGACCGGGCTGAAGCTCGCGTTGCCGAACGGCACGCCGCTCGCGACGGTAGCGGATGTCGCGGTGAAGCCGGGTTCGCGCTGGCTTGTGCAAGGCCCGTCCGGTTCGGGGAAAAGCACGTTGATGCGTGCTCTGGCCGGCTTGTGGCCGTTCGGCGACGGCACGATCGACGCTCCCGTCGATGCAAAATTGATGTTCATTCCGCAGCAGAGCTACTTGCCGATCGGCACGCTGAAGGCAGCGTTGAGTTATCCGTCGGCAGGGGAAGCGTTCTCCGATGCAGACTGCCGCGAAGCCTTGCGCGCCTGCAATCTGAACGCGTACGGCACGCGTCTGGAGGAATCCGGACACTGGGCGAAGATGATGTCGCCGGGCGAACAGCAACGGCTGGCGGCTGCCCGCGTGTTGCTGCACAAGCCCGACTTCATGTTCCTCGATGAAGCCACCAGCGCGCTCGATGCCGAGAACGAGATGCTGATCTATACGGCGTTCATCGATGCCTTGCCGAACGCCGCGATTGTCAGCGTGGCGCATCGCGAGTCGGTGTCGGGGTTCCATGAGCACCGGATCGAGATCGAGCGCGCGGGGGCTGAGACTCTGGTGGTTTGAAGTCAGCGTGCTTGTTTGAGGTCTGCTGAACGCTGACGTGGCCGGCGTTTGCATTGCGCGCGCACTGGCTTTTTCGATTGAGCGCATCCGGAAAGCAGGTTCTTTTTGGCCTGCTTTTCGCGTTTAATGACGCACCGTAGAATGTTCCCGCGCCTGCGCCTTGCAGGCTTTGAACGGGAGACGGGATGCGTGCGTTCGAGTGGTTCACCGAGTTGACGACGCGCGAGCGTCGTACGCTTTACGCAGGTTTCGGCGGTTACGCCGTCGATGCCTTCGACTTCATGATCTACTCGTTCCTCATTCCCACGCTGATCGCGGTGTGGGGCATGACGAAGAGCGAAGCCGGAATGATTGCGACGAGTTCGTTGATTTCATCGGCGATTGGCGGCTGGCTCGCGGGCATTCTCTCCGATCGATACGGCCGCGTGCGCGTGTTGCAGTGGACCATCGGCACGTTCGCGTTCTTCACCTTTCTTTCCGGTTTCACGCATTCATTCGGGCAGTTGCTCGCCACGCGCACGCTGCAAGGCGTGGGCTTCGGCGGCGAATGGTCCGTGGTGACCGTGATGATGGCTGAGACCATTCGTTCACCGCAGCATCGGGCGAAAGCCGTGGGTACCGTGCAGAGCAGTTGGTCGTTCGGCTGGGGCGCGGCGGCGATTCTCTATTGGGCGTTCTTCGCACTGCTGCCGGAAGATACCGCGTGGCGCGCGTGCTTCTGGATCGGTATTTTGCCGGCGCTATGGATCCTCTACATTCGACGCAACGTCTCCGATCCCGACATCTACATAGCGACGCGCCGCGCTCGCGATGCCGGCACTGAAACCGCCACTTTCTCCGATATCTTCAAAGGTTCGCACCTCAAGACGACGGTACTGGGCAGCGTGCTATGCACCGGCATGCTCGGCGGCTATTACGCGATCACCACGTGGCTGCCGACCTATCTCAAGACCGAGCGGCATCTGTCAGTGTTCAATACGAGCGGTTATCTCGTGGTGCTGATCGTCGGCTCGTTTCTTGGTTATGTGTTCGGAGCCATTCTCTGTGACAAGATCGGGCGGCGTGCGTCGTTCGTGCTGTTTGCCATCGGCTCGTTTCTGCTCGGCATGATCTACACGATGATCCCCATCACCGACCACGCAATGCTGCTGCTCGGCTTTCCGCTTGGCATTGTCGTGCAGGGAATTTTTGCGGGGGTTGGCGCTTATTTATCGGAGTTGTATCCGAACGCGATTCGCGGCTCGGGACAGGGGTTTTGCTACAACCTCGGGCGTGGACTTGGGTCGTTCTTTCCGATTCTCGTCGGCGTGTTCTCGCAAGGCATGTCGCTTGTTAAAGCAATAGGCATGGTGGCCGGGACCGGGTATTTGCTGGTTATCGTCGCCGCGTTGTTGTTGCCGGAAACGCGTGGAAAGGCGCTAGATGCGGTGGTTGGGTAAGGGCATTTTCGTTGCGCGATCACGCTGTTTTTTTGCGTTGGAAAGGTCGTTTCAACTTGCATTGCAACGACCTCGTTCTTCGTCCTGAAAGCGTAACCGTACTGCCTCGCAAGAGCGCAATCTAGTCAGTTCACCTCCCAGATGTCGCGTCCGTTCAGCGCTTGCACCGGGCGTTGATTGCCGTGATAAAAGCGCTGCATTGCGTCGGGTTGCTGCTGCGTGATGATCACGGGTTCCTTGAACTCGATCCAAGTCACGCCTTCCGAACAAGGCGGCGTGGTGAGCGAGTCGCTGTAAGTGTAATAGCCAGTGTCCTTGGGCAGCAGGTCGAGCGGGTTGACCATGACGGCCTTCACCTTGAATTCGGCGCCCTTCTCATGGGGGATACGATCCAGCATGGTCTGGATGACGGAGTTGGGTTGATCGCCGATCTTGAACTGGACGGCAAGCACGAGGAGTTTGTCGTCGTCGGAATGGTGGACGAGGTGAGCGTCCATCACGCTTTCTTTGCCGGCGAAACGTTCTTCACCAGGTGCGTGAAAATGGAACTGAACGAGTTGATAGACACGGCCGCCAAGGGTGATGCTGTCGGTGCCGGGTGCTGCATTGAACTGGATGGAGTGCCCGGTGTTGGCGATATCGATTGGAAGGGGCTGGTAGGTGATTTTCAGGCGGGGCATATCGGCAGGGGCTTTCTTTGCGCCCTCGATATTGATCGGCGATTCGGCGCGACCATCTTCGCAAGCGTGAAAGTCTTTGCTGATTTCGGCCCAGTGTTCGGGTCCGTGTTCGCCGTTGTAGGTCCAGTCGTGGTTCGACTCGGCAGATGCGGTGAGTGCAACGAAGGCCGTTAATAGGAACGCGCCGCTGGACAACCGTTTGATCTTGTTCATTGTCACGCCCCTGAAATTGTGAGGGCATGAGCATGCGCTGACGGCTAACGCGAGGCTATCGGAGAAGTCGCAATAACGGGTGGCGAAAAGAGAACCGGCGGGATGGACGAATTAGCTCGGGATCGCAGGGATTAGGACGCTCCCCCTTCATAGACGTAAAAACCGGGCCAAAAATCAGCCCGGTCCAAACCACGTCCTGCAAGAAGCAAACGCTTACCGCGGCAATTCACTAGACCCCATCAAAAACGCATCGACGGAACGGGCGCACTGCCGTCCTTCGCGAATTGCCCAAACAACCAGCGACTGGCCGCGCCGCATATCGCCGGCGGTGAAGACTTTGTCGACGGACGTGAAGTAAGCCCGATCGCCTTCAGTCGCGGCACGCACATTGCCACGCGCGTCCTTATCCACCCCAAAAGCCTCGAGCACCGGCGATGCGGGTTGCGTAAAGCCCATCGCCAGCAGCACCAGATCGGCTTTCATTTCGAACTCCGATCCCACCACTTCCTGCATCTTCCCGTCCTTCCATTCCACGCGTACGGCGATCAGCTTCTCGACCTTGCCGTTCTTGCCTTCAAAGCGCTTGGTAGCAACCGACCAATCGCGCTCACAGCCTTCCTCATGCGACGACGACGTACGCAACTTGATCGGCCAATACGGCCAGACCAGCGGCTTGTTTTCCGTCTCTGGCGGCTGCGAAAGCAACTCAAACTGCGTCACGCTTTTAGCGCCATGCCGATTCGATGTCCCGACACAATCCGAACCCGTATCGCCGCCACCGATCACTACAACATGCTTGCCCTTGGCAATCAACTGATCGACGACCGTATCGCCCGCATTGACCTTGTTCTGCAGTGGCAGGAATTCCATCGCGTAGTGAATGCCTTGCATTTCACGTCCAGGCACCGGCAAATCACGCGGTGTTTCCGAGCCGCCGGCAATCACGACAGCGTCGAACTGCTCGCGCAACTCATCGGGCGAAATGGTTTCGCGCGATGAATTCGCGATATGCCCCGGCAACGGGTCCTGACCAATAAACACGTTGGTCCGGAACGCTACGCCTTCGGCTTCCATCTGCCGCATGCGCCGGTCGATCAGCCACTTTTCGAGCTTGAAATCGGGGATGCCATAACGCAGCAATCCGCCGATGCGATCGTTCTTCTCAAACACCGTCACGTCATGCCCTGCGCGCGCCAACTGCTGCGCAGCGGCCAGTCCCGCAGGACCCGATCCGACCACGGCAACCTTCTTGCCGGTCTTGTGCTTCGACGGCATTGGCGCGACCCAGCCTTCGGCCCAGGCTTTATCGATGATTGCGTGTTCGATCGACTTGATGCCGACCGGATCATCGTTAATGCCAAGCGTGCACGCGGTCTCACACGGAGCAGGACAAATACGCCCCGTGAACTCCGGAAAGTTATTCGTGGAATGCAGCACTTCAATGGCCGTCTTCCAGTTTTGCTGGAACACCAGGTCGTTGAAGTCCGGAATGATGTTGTTCACCGGACAGCCGTTATTGCAGAACGGGATGCCGCAATCCATGCAGCGTGCGCCCTGGATCTTAGCGTTCTCGTCCGACAGTGCGTGAACGAATTCCTTGTAATGCTTGACGCGAGCGAGCGGCGCTTCGTAGGTCTCATGCTGGCGCTCGAACTCGAGAAAACCGGTTGCCTTGCCCATGTGGTTCTCTTTCTCTGTATTGGGGGTTAATCCACCCTTCGACGTCCAACGCCGAAGGGCCGTACTAGATCAGAAACAGCCAAAGCTCAGGCCGCGATCGCATCTTTCGCTTTCTTCGCACCCAACTCACCGAGCGCCCGCTTGTATTCCGTCGGGAAGACCTTCACAAACTGACGGCGCGACGCATCCCAGTTCTCGAGCAACGCTTTTGCGCGCGGCGAACCGGTGGACTGGAAGTGCTGCTCGATCAGGTTTCGGAGCAACACTTCATCGGTTTCACCGGTGTGCCACAAAGCGCGGTCGACAGTGCGTTCCTGTTCGGCCTGTTGCAGCACCGGATCGAGCGCGACCATCGCCTTGTTGCACTTGCTGCCGAAGGTACCGTCTGCATCGTAGACAAACGCTACGCCGCCCGACATGCCCGCCGCGAAGTTGCGCCCGGTTTCGCCCAGCACAACCACCGTGCCGCCGGTCATGTACTCGCAACCGTGATCGCCGGTGCCTTCCACGACCGCCGTTGCACCCGAGTTACGCACGGCGAAACGCTCGCCCGCGACGCCGCGGAAATAGGCTTCGCCTTCAATCGCGCCATACAACACCGTATTGCCGCAGATGATGTTTTCCTCCGACTTGCCGCGGAAGTCGTTGGTCGGGCGAATGATGATGCGCCCGCCCGACAGACCCTTACCGACGTAGTCGTTGCCATCGCCGACGAGATCCAGCGTGATGCCCTTCGCCAAAAACGCGCCGAAACTCTGCCCTGCCGTGCCCTTCAACTGGATATGGATCGAGTCGTCGGGCAGGCCGTCATGGCCATACTTCCTCGCGATCAAACCGGACAACATCGCGCCGACCGTGCGGTTCACATTGCGCACCGGCTGAATGAACGACACGTGCTCGCCCTTCTCGATAGCCGCCTTCGACTTCTCGATCAGTACGTGATCCAGCGCTTTCTCGAGCGCGTGATCCTGGGTATCGACATGACGCGTCGCGATCTCGCCGTTGTTCGGCACTTGATAAAACACCTTCGAGAAATCCAGGCCCTTCGCCTTCCAGTGCTCGACGCCCTTCTTCGTATCGAGCAGTTCGGCGTGGCCGATCAGGTCGTCGAATTTGCGGATGCCCAGTTGCGCCATGATTTCCCGCACTTCTTCCGCGATGAAGAAGAAGAAGTTCACCACGTGTTCCGGCTGTCCCGTGAACTTGGCGCGCAGTACCGGATCTTGGGTCGCGACGCCGACCGGGCAGGTGTTCAGGTGACACTTGCGCATCATGATGCAGCCCTGCACGACGAGCGGCGCGGTCGCGAAACCGAATTCATCGGCGCCGAGCAGCGCACCGATCACCACGTCGCGGCCAGTCTTCATCTGACCATCAGCCTGCACGCGAATACGACCGCGCAGACGGTTGAGCACCAGCGTTTGCTGCGTTTCGGCCAGACCCAGTTCCCACGGCGTGCCGGCATGCTTCAGCGACGACAACGGCGAAGCGCCCGTGCCGCCGTCATGGCCGGCGATCACGACGTGATCGGCCTTCGCCTTGGCAACGCCTGCGGCAACGGTGCCCACGCCCACTTCCGACACCAGCTTCACCGAAATGCTCGCCTTCGAGTTCGCGTTTTTCAGGTCGTGAATAAGCTGCGCCAAGTCCTCGATCGAATAGATATCGTGGTGCGGCGGCGGCGAAATCAGGCCCACGCCCGGCACCGAATACCGCAACTTGCCGATGTAATCGCTGACCTTATGACCCGGCAGTTGTCCGCCTTCGCCCGGCTTCGCGCCTTGCGCCATCTTGATCTGGATCTGATCCGCCGACGACAGGTACTCCGCCGTCACGCCGAAGCGTCCGGATGCAACTTGCTTGATCCGCGAGCGCAGCGAATCGCCGTCTTTCAACGGGATATCGGTGACGACTTCGTCGCCGATCACGGAGCGCATGGTGTCGCCGTTCTTGATCGGAATGCCGCGCAGTTCGTTGCGATACCGGTTCGCGTCTTCGCCGCCTTCACCCGTGTTCGACTTCCCGCCGATACGGTTCATGGCCACAGCCAGCGTGGCATGCGCTTCGGTGCTGATCGAACCGAGCGACATCGCGCCGGTCGCAAAACGCTTGACGATTTCCTTCGCCGGCTCCACTTCATCGAGCGGAATCGCCTTCGTCGGATCGACCTTGAACTCGAACAAACCACGGAACGTCATGTGACGCTTGGTTTGGTCGTTGATCAGGTGCGCATATTCCTTGTACGTCTGGTACGAGTTGCTGCGTGTGGAATGCTGCAACTTGGCAATGGCATCGGGCGTCCACATGTGCTCTTCACCGCGCACGCGATACGCGTATTCACCGCCTGCATCGAGCATGTTTGCAAGCACGGGGTTCTCACCAAACGCCTCACGATGCAAACGAATGGCTTCCTCGGCCACTTCGAAAATACCGATGCCTCCGACCTTCGACGCCGTGCCCTTGAAGTACTTTTCCACAAGCTCGCTGGAGAGCCCGACCGCTTCGAAAATCTGCGCGCCGGTGTACGACATGTACGTGGAAATGCCCATCTTCGACATGACCTTGTACAAGCCCTTGCCCACGGCCTTCGTGTAGTTGTAGATGGCTTTGTCGGCGGAAAGATCGCCCTTCAGGCCTTCGGCCATTTGCGCGAGCGTTTCCAGCGCGAGGTACGGATGCACAGCTTCCGCGCCGTACGCGGCGAGCAGCGCGAAGTGATGCGTCTCGCGCGCCGATCCCGTTTCCACGACCAGGCCCGTGCTCGTGCGCAGACCGTGCTGCACGAGGTGCGTATGGATAGCGGAAGTAGCAAGCAGTGCCGGAATGGCCAGGTTGTCGCGATCCATCTTGCGATCCGACACGATCAGCATGTTGTAGCCGGACTTCACGGCGTCCACGGCTTCCGCGCACAGCGAGGCCAGACGTGCTTCCACGCCTTCGTTGCCCCATGCCACGGGATAGCAGATGCTCAGCTCGTACGAACTGAACTTGCCGCCGGTGTATTTATCGATCGCGCGAATCTTCGCGATGTCCTTGAAGTCGAGCACAGGCTGCGAGACTTCGAGACGCATCGTCGGGTTGATGTTGGTCGTGTCGAGCAGGTTCGGCTTCGGGCCGACGAACGACACCAGAGACATCACCATGTTCTCGCGGATCGGATCGATCGGCGGGTTCGTCACCTGCGCGAACAACTGCTTGAAGTAGTGATACAGCGTCTTGTTCTTGTTCGACATCACCGCGAGGGGCGAGTCGTTGCCCATCGAACCGACGGCCTCTTCACCCAATTGCGCCATAGGAGCCATCAGGAACTTGACGTCTTCCTGCGTATAGCCGAACGCCTGCTGACGATCCAGCAATGCAGCCGCTTCACGACGCTGCGTTTCGACGTCCTCGGCCTTCGGCTCGATCTCGTCGAGCTTGATGCGCACGGCATCGATCCAGCTCTTGTAAGGCTTGCCGTTCGCGAGGTTGTCCTTGAGTTCCTTGTCGTCGATGATCCGGCCTTGCTCCATGTCGATCAGGAACATCTTGCCCGGCTGCAGACGCCACTTCTTCACGATCTTCGATTCCGGCACCGGCAGCACGCCCGATTCCGATGCGAGGATCACGAGGTCGTCGTCGGTGATGACATAACGCGCCGGACGCAGGCCGTTGCGGTCGAGCGTGGCGCCGATCTGGCGGCCATCGGTGAACGCGATCGCGGCGGGGCCGTCCCACGGCTCCATCATCGCGGCGTGATATTCGTAGAACGCGCGGCGGTTGTCGTCCATCAGCGTGTGCTGTTCCCATGCTTCGGGAATCATCATCATCATGGCGTGGACGAGCGGATAACCCGCCATGACCAGGAGTTCAAGGCAGTTATCGAACGATGCCGTGTCCGACTGGCCCGGATAGATCAGCGGCCAGAGTTTCGGCAGGTCGTCGCCGAGCACATAGCTGGCGATTGCGCCGGTACGCGCGTTCAGCCAGTTGACGTTGCCCTTCACGGTGTTGATTTCACCGTTGTGCGCGATCATCCGGTACGGGTGCGCGAGTTCCCACGCGGGGAACGTGTTGGTGGAGAAGCGCTGGTGCACGAGCGCGAGCGCCGACACCGTGCGTTCGTCCTGCAGGTCGCGGTAATACACGCCGACCTGACCGGCCAGCAGCAGGCCCTTATAAACGATGGTGCGCGCCGACATGGACGGCACGAAGTATTCCTTGCCGTGCTTGAGCTTGAGCGCCTGGATGCGGTGGCTGGCGGTCTTGCGGATCACGTACAGCTTCCGCTCGAGCGCATCGGTCACCACAATATCTTTCCCGCGGCCGATAAAAATCTGCCGAATCAGCGGCTCGCTGGCCTTCACGGTCGGCGAAATCGGCATGGTGGCGTCGACGGGGACATCGCGCCAGCCCAGCACGACCTGGCCTTCGGCCTTCACCGTGCGTTCCAGTTCCTGCTCGCACGCGAGACGCGACGCGTGCTCCTTCGGCAAGAAGATCATGCCGACGCCGTACTCGCCCTCCGGCGGCAGCGTCACGCCCTGCTTAGCCATCTCCTCACGATAAAACCCGTCGGGGATCTGAATCAGGATGCCCGCGCCGTCGCCCATCAGCTTGTCGGCGCCGACTGCGCCGCGATGGTCGAGGTTTTCGAGGATCTTCAGACCCTGTTGGATGATTTCGTGGCGCTTCTTGCCCTTGATGTGCGCGACGAAACCGACACCACAGGAGTCGTGTTCGTTCTCAGGGTCGTACATGCCCTGCGCGGCGGGAGCGGAACCGAGAGTCGGCGGCAGTTGATCGTTCATGGGTCACCGTGTTCTGTGGGGGGCCGAGAGCGGCCGTTGAACATGTTTTTTGTATTGCTTGCGCCACCGGCAGGCCAAAACCCTGAACCTGGGCGAAAAACGCGAAGCCGGTCGTGCAAACGGACGCGATGCGTCCCGAACTGCCGGAAAACGAAATATACGCGATGAATCAAAAAGTTGGCAACCAAAACGCGATGGTCTGACACCTATTATCGAGTTGGTGCACGATTGCCCCATTTAATTAGTTCCACATCAATATTGAGACAAAAATAAACGGCATTTCGATTTTTGTCGTCATGCCGTTCGGTCATTCTTCAGTTCGGGCGCAAAAACTCCGTTAACGGGTCTGAGGAGACTCGCGAACCTTGCGCGGACGGCCACGGGGCAACGGTGAAACGCGCCGGTTGGCAGCACGCCCCGCCCATTCCCTGTAGGAGTCGCTGCCAAGCACCCAGCCCTTGAGCGTGGCTTGAAGCAGCCGGTTAGCTTCGCGTTCGTCGAGCGGTTGCTCGCATAGCTCCGTATAGGCGCGCTGGCGTTCGAACGGCGTATTGCCAAGCTTCCAGTAGAGCGGATGGTCGGTAATGAGGCTGTCGAGCGTCAAACCGATGTGATGGCGGTAGCTCGACCATCTGTAGTCTTGCGGGAGAGCCGCGAGTTCGGCGTGCACCGGCGCCATCTCGACCACCCGGCTCGCCAGCAGGAAGTAGGTTTCGCCTTCGATCACCGTCGCCCGGTAGCGGCCTTCCCACAAGGTGCCGCGACGGGCATAACGGCGATTGAAGTGCGCGACATAGCGCCGGCCGACCGCCTGCATGGCTTTCGGCAAGCTGGCTTCGTCACGGGGGGTGACGAGCAGATGCACCGCGCCGGGCATCAGTGCGTAGGCGTGAATGGCGAGATGGTGGTCGCGGGAGGCCGTTCGGAGGCATTCGATGAAAAGCTCGTAATCAGGAGCTTCGACGAAAGCGGGCTGCTGGTCGAGACCGCGCAAGATGACATGCTGCGGCTGTTCGGGAACGTAGAGTCGTGCAAGCCGTGCCATGCTGGATTTTCCGTTGGTCGAGCGTTGGTCGGGTTCGGGGTATTCCGGCGGTCCGTCAAAACCACATTCTGGGCCACCTTGAAATTTTTCGTTCAAGTGCTGTGAGGCTGCTGTGAGGCGTCTATCAGCCGGGAAAAATCAGGAGCCTGGCATCGCGCTAAACCAATTGGAGCCAGCATTCTTCTTAGGGAAAACGCTTTGCGGCCAAGCATGGTTTGTTTCAAATGTTCTGTTCATAATTAGCGTGCTTTTTCGGAGGAGCACTCAATGACAATAAAACGAGTTGTTACGGGGGTCGCCGCGTTCGCATGCATGTCTGGCGCGGCGCATGCACAGTCGGCGAATACTTTCTTCGTCACCACGGGCTGGTTCCATTTCGCCCCAATCTCCAGCAGCGGCCCGCTCAAGGAAACGAGCGTCGGCGGATCGCCAGTCGGCATTGAAGTGCCGAATACCGGCGCCAGCCTGTCCAATGCCGATACCGCAGGGTTCACCGCGGGCTACTTTGTCACCGACCATATAGCCGGCGAATTCGTTCTCGGCATTCCGCCCACCTTCGACCTGAAGGGCGAAAAGTCGTACTCGCAATATGGCACGCTCGGTTCGGCCAAGCAGTGGAGCCCGACGCTGCTGCTGAAGTACTACTTCATGCAGCCGCAGTCGAAGATCCGCCCGTACGTTGGCATTGGTGTGACACGGGTGTGGTTCACCGATGCAAAAATTACGAATACCGGTTTCGAAACTAACGTGCTGCATGGTCCGACCAACGTATCAACGGATAGTTCGTGGGCTCCCGTGTTTAATGCAGGCCTTACATACGCGTTCAACGAACACTGGTTCGCCGGTTTTTCCATCTCCTTCGTGCCGCTTCACGCCACGGCCAAGCTGACAACCCAGGCGCAGACGCCGACAGGCCAGCTCACCGTGACGTCGGAAGCAAAACTCAAGCTGAATCCGATCGTGACGTATTTGAACGTCGGATATCGGTTTTAACCGCAGCCGCCCGGTCCGCTGTTCCTGCTGTTCGGTCAAAGCGAGGCAAGAAACAAACGCCGTCCCGAGGGCTCCTCGCGACGGCGTTTGATTTTTCAGCGCTTGTAAAATTGACACGCTGACGGCTTTTTTCAGGTGAACCAGCGCAGTTTCTACTTTTTCCTGAACTTCTATTTTTCGCTGGACGCCTTGCGCGGCAAGCCTTGGCCGCGCGATGTTGAACCCGTCGGGTCAATCGGCATCCAACTTGCTCACCTTCAGCTTTTCCGCAATTTCGCGGCCCATCCACGATTCATCCATCGACGGAGCGATCCTATGACCGCATTCCCCAATACGCGAGATGCCATCGGAGATTCATGGAACTCCACCAGCCGCCGTGCACGCCGGATTTCGCGTCACAGCCATGAAGCAGCACAGGATATCGGCGGCGAATTGCGCACGCTGATTTCGGAAATTGAAGAAACGTTGTCCGAAGGGACCTCAGCCGATGTTGCCGCGCTGCGGGCCCAGTTGAGCAAGAGCCTGGATTCAGCGCGCGCGCGTTTGAATGACACGCACGACGCGGTGCGCGCTCGCGCGAATACCGCCCTGGCCGATGCGGACACCTATATTCACGACAAACCGTGGCAAACCATTGCCCTGGTGGGCGGCCTGGCGCTGGTGGCGGGCGTGTTGCTGGCCCGTGTCCGATAAGCTTTTGCTTGTTTTTGCTTGCATAAGCAAATTGCGTAGACAAAAAAACGCGCGCCCGAATCGCATCCGGCGCGCGTTTTGCAATGCGTTCGCTTTTTCAGCTCAATCGAGAAAATCAGCGCCGATCACATCGATACGATCCGTACAGATCGCGTCGACGCCCCATTGCGCGAGCTCACGCGCCCGCTCCGGGTCGTTGACGGTGTAGGCGAGAATCCGCAAGCCGGAATCCTTGATCTCAGCAACCAGCCGCTCGTCGAGCTTCTTGTGATCGGCATGCAGCGATACGCACGACAGCGCGGCGGTTTGCGCCCGCCAGTCGCCGGGAATGGTTTCGTAGAGCATGCCGCGCGGCAGATCGGGCGCGGCCCCGGCAGCCGCCGCAAGCGCAGCATAGGAAAACGACGACAACAACGGCGCCGGTTTCACGCCCGACCACAGGCGCGCGGCTTCCCGCGCCACTAAAACACCCGTTTCCTCGTCGCGCCCTTCGCACGGCTTGATTTCGATATTCGCCGCCAATCCATGCATAAAACAGCGTTCGGCAACCTCAGCGAGCGTCGGCATGCGTGCGCCGGCGAAACGCGGGTCGAACCAGCTACCGGCGTCGAGTTGTTCTATTTCTTCGTAGCGGAAGGTTTTCGCCGCGCCCCGACCGTTCGATGTACGGTCGACGAGGTCATCGTGTAGTAAAAAAACGACGTTATCCGCTGATAACTTCGCGTCGAACTCGATCATTTTCAGGCCGAGCCGGGCGCCGGTATCGATGCCGTCGAGCGTGTTTTCCGGCGCGACTTTCCCGCCGCCACGATGCGCGACGATGCGCGGATAAGGCCAGATTTTCATCATTAATGTCCTTTTAGTTCACGCGCAAACCGGTCGCCGGATCAAAGAAATGCAGCCGGTGGGCCGGTAGCGCCACTTCCAGAGCCTCACCCCGAGCCGGACGATGTTCATGCGGCAAGCGCGCCGCGACATCGTGTTTGCCCCAACGGCCGTGCGCGAGATTATCGGCGCCCAGGAGTTCGCAGGAATCGACCGTCAAGGTCGCGTGCGCGCTCTGCTGCCCCGGCAGCATGTGTTCCGGCCGGATGCCTAACACCCATTCGCGGCCTTTCAGCTCCTGCTGCAGCGTTTGCATGCCCGCGAGCGGCAGGCGCGGCCCGTTGCCCGCGACATCGAAGGTCGAACCGTCGTCCGATACACGCCCTTCCAGCAAGTTCATTGCCGGAGATCCGATAAAACTCGCGACAAACACCGTCGCCGGACGCTCATAAACCTCGGTCGGCGGTCCGATCTGCTCCGCGCGGCCGCGATTCATCACGATCACGCGTTGAGCGAGCGTCATGGCCTCGATCTGGTCGTGCGTGACGTAGAGGCTCGTGGTCGCGAGACGCGCGTGCAGCCGCTGGATTTCCAGCCGCATTTGCACGCGCAACTTGGCGTCGAGGTTGGACAGCGGTTCGTCGAAGAGAAACACCGCCGGTTCGCGCACGATCGCGCGGCCCATCGCCACGCGTTGCCGCTGGCCGCCGGATAACTCGCGCGGCTTGCGGGCCAGCAGCGGCTCGAGTTCCAGGATCTTCGCCGCGTTCTGCACGCGCTTATCGATCGCTGCCCGATCCACGCCGCCGATCTTCAACGCGTACGCCATGTTCTGCGCGACGCTCATGTGCGGATAAAGCGCGTAGTTCTGGAACACCATCGCGATGTCGCGATCTTTCGGCTCCAGCGTATTAACCACTTTCTCGCCGATGGAAATCGTCCCTTCGGACACGCTTTCCAGCCCCGCGACCATCCGCAGCAAAGTCGACTTCCCGCAGCCCGACGGTCCGACCATGACGACGAATTCGCCGTCGGTCACTTCAACGTCGATGCCATGCAGAACGAACTGCTTGCTGTCGTAGGTTTTCTTGACGCCTTGAAGGCTCAGTGCAGCCATCGGACCGCCTTCATTTAAGTGCGCCCGCGACCGTCGCAAAATGCGCGACCGCGATGCCGGGTTCATAGAATTTGTGCAGCAGCTCGCGCCACGTCTGGTAGTCGGCGGAGTTGCGGAAACCTTCCTGATGCGCCGCGACGGTTTCCCATCGCACGAGCAGCGCGTACTGCGAGCCGTTGTTCGCGTCGGCGCCGCGCACCAGTTCGTGCGAGAGATAGCCCGGTTGCGCCGAGATAATCTTCCCGGCTTCAGCGAACGCCGCTTCGAACGCGGTTTCTTCGCCGGCTTTCACCGGCAGTTGGGCAATTTCCAGGATCATTGAATAAGGCTCCGTTATTTTTCGGAATCGACGAGACCGCGCACGAACCAGCGCTGCATCGTCAGTACGACTGCGAGCGGCGGCAGCATGGCGAGCAGCGTCGCGGTCATGACCAAGTGCCATTCGGTAGCCGTGTCGCCGGAAGCGATCATGCTCTTGATACCGACCACCGCCGTTTGCAGCGACTGGTCGCTGGTGATCAGGATCGGCCACAGATACTGATTCCAGCCGTAGATGAACGTGATCACGAACAGCGCGGCAATGTTCGTCTTCGACAGCGGCAGCACCACGTCCCACAAGAATCGCAACGCGCCCGCACCGTCGATACGCGCGGCCTCCATCAGTTCATCGGGCAGCGTCATGAAGAACTGGCGGAACAAGAACGTAGCCGTCGCCGATGCAATCAGCGGCAGCGTCAGACCGGCGTACGTGTTGCTGAGATGCATCGATGAAACGACCTGGACTGTCGGGAAAATCCGCACTTCCACCGGCAGCATCAACGTGATGAAGATTAGCCAGAAGGCCAGGTTTTTAAACGGGAAGCGGAAGAACACAATGGCGTAAGCCGACAGCATCGAGATCGCGATCTTGCCGATCGAAATCACGAGCGCCATGACGAGGCTGTTCAGCAGCATGTGGCCGAACGGCGCCGCCGCGTTGCCGCTGCCGTGCGTCCAGATGTTCACGATGTTCTCGAACAAGTGCGTGCTTGGAATCAGCGAAAGCGGCACGCTGAATACTTCCGTCTCACTCATGGTGGCCGCGCAGAACGCGATGTACACCGGAAACACGACCAGCAGCACGCCCAGGATCAGCACCGCATGGCAAAAGAGGTCAAAACCGCGACGATTTTCGATCATGAGTACTGCACCCGGCGTTCAATAAAGCGGAATTGCACCACCGTCAGCGCCACCACGATCAGCATCAGCACGACCGACTGAGCGCCGGAACTGCCTATATCGAGCCCTTGGAAGCCTTCGGCGAAGATTTTGTAGATCAGAGTCTTTGTGGACTGGGCGGGGCCGCCGCCGGTCGCGGCATCGATTACCGGGAAAGTATCGAAAAAGGCGTAGACCACGTTGACGGTCAGCAAGAAGAAGCTAGTCGGCGAGAGCAACGGCAAAGCGATCCCGAAGAAACGCCGTACAGGACCTGCGCCGTCAATAGCCGCCGCCTCGATCAGCGAACGCGGAATGGCCTGCAGACCGGCGTAAAAAAACAGGAAGTTATAGCTGACCTGTTTCCACACCGACGCCAGCACGACCAGGAACATTGCCTGGGAACCATTCAGTGCGTGGTTCCAGACAATGCCGTATTTCGCGAGCGCATAGGTCACCAAACCGATGCTCGGATTGAACAGGAACGACCAAAGCACAGCGGCAATAGCCGGCGCAACCGCATACGGCCAGATCAAAAGCGTCTGATAAAGCTTCCTGCCTCTTGTCACCCGATCAGCGCACGCGGCCAGCAGCAGCGAGATCACGAGCCCCGAAATGGTGACAAGCGTGCAGAAAATAATCGTCGTGTTGAACGACGAGAGATACAGCGGATCGGTGAAGATCTGCTTGAAATTCGCCAGCCCGACAAACTCGCTCGATGTCCCGAACGCGTCCTGACTCTGCGTTGCCTGCCACAGTGCTTCGCCGGCCGGCCACAGAAAAAAGAGCGCGGTGATCGCGAGTTGCGGCGCGACCAGCAGGTAAGGCAGCAGGCTCGTATTGAACCGCGATCGTTTTTCCATGGCGTGTTTAGCTTCCGGCCTTTTCGAAACGGCGCAGCAGATCGTCGCCACGCGAAGCGGCTGAATCCAGTGCTTCCTTCGGCGTTTTCTTCTGCGCCCAGACCTGCTCGAGTTCTTCGTCGACGATCGTGCGGATCTGCGGCATGTTACCCAGACGCAAGCCCTTCGTGAACGGCAGGGGCGGTTTGTTCAGCATCTGCTTGATCGCGGTATCGGCACCGGGATTCTTCTCGTAGAAGCCCTGCTTTTGCGTCAACTCATAGGCAGCCGTGGTGACCGGCAGATAACCCGTGTCCTGATGCCATTTGGCAGCCACTGCCGGCGAGCTCAGGTAAGCCAGGAACTTGGCGACGCCCTTATACGTAGCCGGATCTTTCCCGGACAGCACCCAAAGACTCGCGCCGCCGATAATCGCGTTCTGCGGTGCGCCCTTCACGCTCTCGTCGTAAGGCAGCATGCCCGTGCCGAAATCAAACTTCGCGTACTTCTTGATGTTGGCGAGCGAGCCCGACGAGTTGGTCAGGATGCCGCAATCGCCGCTATAGAACTTCGATACCGCCTCGTCCTTCCGGCCGACATACGTGAACGTGCCGTCCTTCGCCATGTTCTGCAGGAACTGGATGTGCGCGACCTGCAGCGGCTTGTTGAATTCGAGCACGGCGTCGGCGCCGTCGAAGCCATTATTCTTCGATGCGAACGGCACGCCGTGCCAGGCGCTGTAGTTCTCCAACTGAATCCAGCTCTGCCAGCCCGACGAATAACCGCACATGCCGGCCGCCTTCAGCTTGGTCGCATCGGCTGCGAGTTCGCCCCAGGTCTTCGGCGGATGGGTCGGATCGATGCCGGCTTTCTTGAACGCGTCCTTGTTGTAATAGAGGACGGGCGTCGAACTATTGAACGGCATCGAAATCAGGTGGCCCGTTTTCGAGTCGCTGTAATAACTTGCGATGGTCGGGACGAACGCTTTCTCGTCCAGCGGAACGCCGGCTTGCTTGAATACATCGGAGACAGGAATCACGGCTTTCTTGGCCTGGATCATCGTGGCCGTGCCGACTTCATAAACCTGCAGGATGGCCGGCGCGTTGCCGCTGCGATACGCCGCGATGCCCGCAGCCATCGTCTGGTCATAGCTGCCCTTGAAAACCGGCACGATCTTGTAATCGCTTTGCGACGCGTTGAAGTCGTTCGCAATGTCATTCACGCGCTCGCCGAGGGCGGATTCCATCGCATGCCAGAACTGGATTTCGGTGGCGGCCTGTGCCTGACTGGCGCCAAAGGCGAGTATGGCGGCAACGGAAAAGGCGCCAGCCAGCAACTTACGACTACTCATGAGTAACCTCTCCTTGAACCCCGACGGAGTTTTTTGGTTGGAACAAACGCGGAATGCGCCTGGAACGCGCGATTCTAATTGTCGTCGATGACGAATAGACGACCGTATTCTTTTAATGCGTAACGATCCGTCATGCCCGCGATGTAATGCGCGATCAGGCGCGCCTGCGTGCTACCCGCGGGCGCCTCGCTGCCGTGGGGGTCGTTGGCGGATTCTTCGGCGACCGGCCCGCGTGCCTGATAAGCCGGTGGCAGCAGGCGCGGGTCGTCGTTGAACGCCTTGAACAGGCCGCTCACCACGCGCCCCGCTTTGTTCGCCATCCGCATTACCCGGTAATGGCGGTACAGGTTCTTGTAGAGGAAGCGCTTGAGTTCGGTCGCCTGGGCGGCGACGCTCTCGCCGTGCGTGACAATCGCCGGCGCATTGCGGACGTCGTCGACCGATTGCGGATTCAGCCGCGCCAGATTCGCGCTGGTCGATTCGATCAAGTCCACGATCAACGTATTGATGATCCGGCGAACGGTCTCGTGAATCAGCCGGCGTCCTTCGATATCCGGATACTCGCCGCGCGCCGCTTCGTAATGTGTCTGCCACAGCGCGACGTCGGCGAGTTGGTCGAGCGTGATCAGGCCGGAGCGCAGGCCGTCGTCGACGTCGTGATTGTTGTAAGCGATTTCGTCGGCAACGTTTGCGATCTGCGCTTCTATAGACGGCTGCTTGCGATTCAAAAAACGCTCGCCCAAGGCGCCGAGCTTCAGCGCGTTTTCATGCGAGCAGTGTTTGAGAATGCCTTCGCGCGTTTCGAAGCAGAGGTTCAGGCCGTTGAACGCGCCGTAGTGTTCTTCCAGTTCATCGACGACCACGAGGCTCTGCAGGTTGTGTTCGAAGCCGCCGTGATCGCGCATGCATTCATTTAGTGCATCTTGTCCGGCATGGCCGAACGGCGTATGGCCAAGATCGTGCGCCAGCGAAATGGCTTCGACCAGATCCTCGTTCACGCGCAGGTTACGCGCCACCGAACGCGCGATCTGCGCGACTTCCAGACTGTGCGTCAGCCGCGTGCGGAACAGGTCGCCTTCGTGATTCACGAAAACCTGCGTCTTGTATTCGAGCCGCCGGAATGCCGTGGAGTGGACAATGCGATCGCGGTCACGCTGGAACTCGGTGCGCGCAACCGGCGGTTTCTCGTCGAAGCGGCGGCCGCGCGACTCAGCCGAATGTGCGGCATACGGAGCGAGATGCGCCTCGAGCGCGAAGGACGTCGGCGTGATGCTGGAAACCTGGAATGTCTTGTCGCTCACCGGCTGCTCCCAATCATCGTCGTTTGCTTCGTCGTGTTTTTCGGGGAAACGTCCGTGCCTGGACACAGCGTCAAGCAGCGTCAAGGAGAGTCGGCGCACTGTTGAGCCCGAATGACTTGCGATTGAGCTTCGTCGCAAAACCGTTGTTGAGCGCAGCCGGTCAGACGCTGGCCGCGAGCGTTGCGCGCACTGCCTCGTCCGGTGCACCCGTGATCTTTGTCTTGCCGAAACGCTCGAGCAGGATGAATTTGATCTCACCCGCTTCAGCTTTCTTGTCGACCTTCATCAAGTCGATATACCGATCCGCGCCGAGCGTCGGCGCCTTGACCGGCAACTTCGCCGCCGCGATCAACCGCGTGAGGCGCGCGCGCGAGGCTTCGTCGAGCCGGCCGAGCCGCACCGACAGATCCGCTGCCATCACCATGCCGCATCCAACCGCCTCGCCGTGCAGCCATTCACCGTAACCGAGGCCAGCTTCGATTGCGTGACCGAACGTATGGCCGAAATTGAGAATGGCGCGCAAGCCGCCTTCGCGTTCATCGGCGGCAACCACCGATGCTTTCACCTCGCACGAGCGCTTCACCGCATGCGCGAGCGCGGTGGCGTCGCAATCGTTCAAAGCCGGGATGTTCGCCTCGATCCAGTCGAAGAATTCGCTGTCTGCAATGGCGCCCGTCTTGATCACTTCCGCGATACCCGCGGCAAGTTCGCGCGCCGGTAGCGTGCGCAACACGCCGATGTCGGCGATAACGGCTTGCGGCTGATAAAACGCGCCGATCATGTTCTTGCCGAGCGGATGATTGATACCAGTCTTGCCGCCCACCGACGAGTCGACCTGCGCGAGCAACGTGGTCGGCACCTGGATAAACGGCACGCCGCGCATGTAGCTGGCAGCGGCAAAACCCGTCATGTCGCCGATCACCCCGCCGCCCAGCGCAATCAGCGTGGTCTTGCGATCGGCGCGTTCGGTCAGCAATGCGGTGAAAATCTGGTTGAGCGTGTCGAGATTCTTGTGCGCCTCGCCGTCGGGCAGCACGACGGTCGTGACTTTCTTGCCGAGCGGCGCGAGAGCGGCGCGGAGCGCGTCGCCGTAGAGTGGATCGACGGTCGTGTTGGTAACGATAGCGACCGACGAGCCCGTAATGTGCGGCGCGTACAGTTCGGTCCGGCCAATCAGCCCGGCACCAATATGGATGGGGTAGGCGCGATCGCCCAGTTCGACGTTGACGGTAATCATGGCGGACATTATGACGTAGCCGGCTTGACGATGCCGGCCATCTCCAGTTGCATCAACACCATGTTGACGAGGTTGTTCACGGTTGGCCGGCCGGTTTCCACGATGAAATGCGCGCACTCCTGATACAGCGGATCACGCGCCTTATAGAGCGCTTCGAGCTTGCCGCGCGGGTCGTCGGTCTGCAGCAGCGGCCGGTTTTTATCGCGCCGCGTGCGTTGCCACAATTCGTGCGGCGTGGCGCGCAGATAGATCACCAGCCCGCGATTCTTCAGATGTTCGCGATTCTCCGGCCGGAGAATCGCGCCGCCGCCGGTCGCCAGCACAATATTTTCGCGCCGCGACAGTTCGTCGATCACATCCGCTTCGCGCTGCCTGAAGCCTTCCTCGCCTTCGACCTCCCAGATCACCGGAATGCGCGCGCCCGTACGGGCCTCGATTTCGTGGTCGGAATCGATGAAAGAACGCTGTAACCGGCGCGCGACCGCCCGCCCCACGGTGGTCTTCCCAGCCCCCATGAGTCCGACAAAAAATACGTTCGCGTTCACTTGCCCGGCTTCCAACTCGCTTCCTTGTGCATTGATTCCGGTCCCGATTCTGGTCCCGTTCGTGCGGGAGCTTAAGGGCAAAAGGGCCGCTTTGTCGAGTCGGGAAGGCTTGCCGGCGGCCTTCACAGGCGCGCCGGAACGATATGCGGGGTAATGAAAATGACCAGTTCGCTGCGTAAATTACGGCGCGCAGCATGACGAAAAAGCCAGCCCAATACCGGGATTTTACCGAGCAGCGGGACCCTCGTGACATCTTCGCGTTCGTCGGTGGAATATATCCCGCCGATTGCCACCGTGCCGCCGTCCTCCACCTCCACGCGCGTCTGGACATGCTTGGGTGTTGATCGCCGGGCCGGCCGCGGTCTGCTCGCCAACGCTGTCCTTCGATACATCGAGGTCGAGGATCACGTGACCGTGCGGCGTAATTTGGGGCTCGACCTCCAGTTTCAGCGCGGCCCGGCGGAACTGGACGCCCGACGCACCGTTGCCGACCTTCGCCTGATACGGCAATTCCGTGCCCTGCTCGACCACCGCCTTCACGCGATCCGCCGTGATCACACGCGGCCTGGACACAATCTGCCCACGGCCTTCGTTTTCCAGCGCGCTCAACTCGACGTTCAGCAACCGCGTGGCGTGCGCGGCGAATAGCGTCGGGCCGGCGGTCGCGGCGTCGAACCCGCCGATTGGCCGCGCCGATAAATCGAAGACCGCGCCGTCCGCACCCGCTACAAGACCGCGCGCGGTGGCGTCGCCGGTGGGCGTCATCGACAGCTTCACGCCAAGATTGCGCGACTTCACGTATTGCCGCCCGGTGGCGGCAATCGATACTTCGGCGTATCCGTTCTCGCATGCCTCGATCGACCAGTCGACCGCCAGCGCGCCACGCTCGATACCCGCCACGCGTTCGGCTTCCGCCAGAACCGCCGGTTCAAGCAAGCCTCGCGGGTCGCGCCCGCCCGCCGCCGTTAGGGACACCTGGCTCGTCTGCGAAAGTCGCGCGAGCAGCACACGCGTGGTCAGCGTGGCCGACGCCGGCAACGCCATCGCACAACGCAGCGAGCGCAATGCGCCTCGCGCCGGCAGTCGTGAGAAGGTCTCGCGCAACGCGGCCGAGACAGCGGCCCGGTCGATGAAATCGCCTCCTACGACCACGCCCGGCTCGAGCCGAACCTCCTCCAGCCGCTCGACGCAAACCGGCCGGTTTGCCTGCAGCCGCTTGCTGACCACGGCGAGCCTGACAGCCTCTTCACTAATGTCGATACCCGCCGCGAACCGGCGCGTGACGGTCAAAACCGACCCGCGCAAAGCTGTTTGCGTACTCATGCTCATCCTCTCTTTCCAGGCCGCGCGCCGAGCCGTTCGGGCGCTGGCAATGAAACGATTGTGAGCAGCGGCGGTGGTTGCCACCATTCGTCCAAGTGGCTAACGTAAAGGGAGCGCGCGACTTAAAAGCGCCACTGTCGCCAGGCGCAAAGCAAACGCGGAAAAGCGTCAAAAAGAAGCGATGCAAACGTTAGCCGTGTCAGTCCGTCAACGCTTATCGTGATGAAACAGGTGTCCCCGCGACCTGCGCGCAACACCCAAGTAAGCCAGACGAAAGCCGTAAAGTTGGGCAGCTATAATCGCGGGACCGTTTTTTGGTGGTGCCATGCAATCTCAGTCTCCGTCGTCCCCGCCGTCCCGTCGTCCCGACTCTCCAAAGCGCGTTCGCCCGCTCTGGATCAGGCTTCTGCTCGGATTGTCAGTTTGTATTGTCGGGCTGATCATCAGCGCGGGGCTCGTACTCGGTTATGCGCTGGTGGTCGCCCAGCCCAATCTGCCGTCGCTCGACGCGCTCACCGACTACCGCCCGAAGGTGCCGCTTCGTGTCTACACGGCGGATCACGTGCTGATTGGCGAATTCGGCGAGGAACGGCGCAGTGTCGTGCGGATTCAGGACGTGCCGGATTACCTGAAGAAGGCCGTGCTCGCCATCGAAGACGCGCGTTTCTACGATCACGGCGGTGTCGACCTGACGGGTATCCTGCGCGCCGGCACGGTGGCGCTGACGAACGGCCATGCGTCCCAGGGCGCCAGCACGATCACGATGCAGGTCGCGCGAAATTTCTTCCTGTCGAGCGAAAGGACCTACACCCGCAAGATCTACGAGATGCTGCTCGCGTACAAGATCGAGCGCGCGCTGACGAAAGACCAGATTCTCGAGGTCTATATGAACCAGATTTATCTGGGGCAGCGCGCTTACGGATTCGCGAGCGCCGCGCGGGTTTATTTCGGCAAGGATCTGAAGGACATTACGCTCGCCGAAGCCGCCATGCTCGCCGGATTGCCAAAAGCACCGTCGGCATATAACCCGGTTGTCAATCCGAAGCGCGCGAAGGTACGCCAGCAATACATCCTCGAACGGATGCTCGAATTGCGCTACATCACGCAGGAGCAATACGACGCCGCCGCCAAGCAACCGCTCGTAGTGAAGGGCGCAGGGCGCGAGTTCAGCGTGCACGCCGAGTACGTGGCGGAAATGGTGCGCCAGATGATGTACACGCAGTATCGCGAGGAGGCTTATACGCTCGGCCTGAACGTGGTGACCACCATCGATTCCGCCGATCAGGACGCGGCTTACCGCGCCGTACGCAAAGGCTTGATGGACTATGAGCACCGGCATGGGTATCGCGGACCGGAGGGGTATATCGATCTGCCGGCCGATCCTGACGACCGCGAACAAGCTATTGACGACGCCCTCGTCGACCATCCGGACAACGGCGAGATCGTCGCGGCCGTCGTCACCGAAGCGAGTCCGAAGGAGGTCAAGGCGAGTTTTATCGATGGCAACGTGGCGACGGTTCAAGGCAACGACCTGCGTTTTGTCGCCAGTGCGCTGAGCACGCGCGCGCAGCCGAACCAGCGCATCCGGCCGGGCGCGATCGTGCGCCTGATGAAAAACGACGACGACAACTGGGTCATCACGCAACTGCCGCAAGTGGAAGGCGCGTTCGTTTCCATCGTTCCACAGGACGGCGCGATCCGCGCGCTGGTGGGCGGCTTCGATTTCAACAAGAACAAGTTCAACCACGTCACGCAGGCGTGGCGCCAGCCGGGTTCGAGCTTCAAGCCGTTCATCTATTCGGCATCGCTGGAAAAGGGCTTGTCGCCGGCAACCATCATCAACGACGCACCGCTCTATTTCAGCGCCGCCGAAACGGGCGGCCAGGCGTGGGAGCCTAAGAACTACGGCGGCGGTTTCGACGGCCCGATGCCCATGCGCACGGCGTTGATGAAATCCAAAAACCTGGTCTCTATCCGCATCCTGAGCAACATCGGCCCGAAGTATGCACAAGGGTACGTGACGAAGTTCGGTTTCGACGCATCACGTCAGCCGGCCTATCTGCCAATGGCGCTCGGTGCAGGCCAGGTCACGCCGCTGCAAATGGCGACGGGGTATTCGGTGTTCGCGAACGGCGGATACCGGGTGAATCCGTACCTGATCGCCGATATCACCGATCCCCGCGGCGCCGTGGTGTCGCATCCGCAGCCGCTGATCGCCGGCGACACAGCGCCGCTCGCGATCACGCCGCGCAACGCCTACGTAATGAACAGCCTGTTGCAAAGCGTGGCCCAACGCGGCACGGGCGCGAGAACGAACCAGTTGAAGCGCACTGATCTTGCCGGCAAGACGGGCACGACCAACGATTCGCACGACGCGTGGTTCGCCGGTTACCAGCATTCCCTCGTGGCAATTGCGTGGATCGGCTACGACACGCCGCGCAGTCTCGGCGACAAGGAAACGGGCGGCGGCCTCGCGTTGCCGGTGTGGATGGAGTACATGAGCCGGGCATTGCGCGGCGTGCCGGAATACAAGTCGGCGATGCCACCCGACGTGGTCTCACTGGGCGGCGAACTGTATTTCGACGACTTGACGCCGGGGCATGGTTTCGTGGCAACTATCGGCGTCAGTCAGGCCGTGCCGGAAGATGTCAGCGGCACGTCGCCGGCTGTACCCGCGCCCGCGCCGCAAGTTGGCGAGCAGGAAAAGCAGGACATCATGAATCTGTTCAAGGGGCATTGAACACGATTA
Organism: Caballeronia sp. SEWSISQ10-4 2; assembly: GCF_030464885.1. GTDB lineage: Bacteria > Pseudomonadota > Gammaproteobacteria > Burkholderiales > Burkholderiaceae > Caballeronia. The sequence continues at coordinate 55,509 of NZ_JALPRJ010000030.1, forward strand.
ACCCAAACCCCGGCCGGTCCGGGGTTCGGGTTGAACGCTCTGCTGAAAACTAAGCTGAAAAACGAATCGGTACGCCGGCCTGTTCGCTGGCGTACCGGCTGAGCGCCTCGAAAAACTCGCTGCCGTCGCGCGTGTTGCGCCACGCGCCGTCCACATACTTATAGTGAAAGCCGCCCGCCTTTGCCGCGAGCCAGACCTCGTGCATCGGCGGCTGCAAGTTGACGATCAGCTTCGTGCGGTTCTCGAATTCAAGCGTCAAAACATTACCGCTGCGCTCGAATTCGACGTCGGCTTCGAGGCCGTCCACGTCCCGCTCGATGGCCGCCAGCGCAGCCTCGGCGAGGGTCAGGTATTCGTTGTCGGTCATGCTAAACTCCATCGATTAATTAGTCAGGGACAGTAATGCAAGTCGTCTTCCGGATGAGCGCGATTGTAGCGGCTTTGGCCATTTCCACCGGCGCGCTGCTCGCCGCCTGTGGTCAGCGTGGACCGCTCTATTTGCCCGTCACCCCGCCGATCCCGGCTCGTCCCTCGAGCCTTCCGCCGTTGCCGGCGAGCGGTGCGAAAAACGCAAATGCGCCGGCCGCAGCGTCGTCTGCAATCGACACCGGCGACGTTCCGGACACATCCGGTACTGCGCTTTCGCTCTCCCCTGATGACAACATGAAATCGCCCGCGTCAGCATCAGAACCCAAAGCCGCTTCTGCTTCCTCCGGCGAATAATCTTTGCCACACCGCGCTCACTACTCAGTAGGCGCGTCAGCCGAACCAGAAAACTCATGACTCAATCCGCATTCTCCCGCGCCGAAGGCGTGTTGCAAGTCGAAGGCGTCTCGGCCGTGTCGCTGGCCGAACAGTTCGGTACGCCGCTCTACGTTTACTCGCGCAGTGCGCTGACCGACGCGTATCAAGCTTACGCCGATGCCTGCAACGGCCGTCGCGCCACCATCCACGTAGCCGTGAAAGCTAACAGCAATCTCGCGGTGCTAAACGTGTTCGCGCGACTCGGCGCGGGCTTCGACATCGTCTCGTCGGGGGAACTGGCGCGCGTGCTGGCCGCGGGCGGCAAAGCGGAAAACATGGTGTTCTCGGGCGTGGGCAAGTCGGCGGCGGAAATGCGCGAGGCACTCGATGCCGGCGTGAAGTGCTTCAACGTCGAATCCATTCCCGAACTGCACGCGCTGAACGAAGTGGCCAAGGCCGCGGGCAAACAAGCGCCGGTGTCACTGCGCGTGAATCCCGACGTCGATGCCAAGACGCATCCGTACATTTCCACGGGCCTCAAGTCGAACAAGTTCGGTGTGGCCTTCAGCGACGCTCGCGCGACTTACGCACAAGCAGCGGCGATGTCGAATCTCGACGTGATCGGGATCGACTGCCATATTGGTTCGCAGATCACGGAAGTGAGCCCGTATCTCGATGCCGTCGACAAACTGCTCGACCTCGTCGAGCAGATCGAAGCGGACGGCACGAACATCCATCACGTCGATGTCGGCGGTGGACTCGGTATCACGTACGACGACGAAACGCCGCCGGCTATCGGGGAATTCGTGCGCGCGGTGCTCGCGCATATCGAAGAACGCGGGCACGGTCATCGCGAAGTGTATTTCGAGCCGGGCCGCTCGCTGGTCGGCAATGCGGGCGTGTTGCTCACGCGCGTGGAATATCTGAAGCCCGGTGAGGAGAAGAATTTCGCCATCGTCGATGCCGCGATGAACGACCTCGCGCGCCCCGCGATGTATCAGGCGTTTCACCGCATGGAAGCGGTGGAAAAGCGTGCGACGAAAGCGCAGGTCTACGACGTGGTCGGCCCCGTTTGCGAGAGCGGCGACTGGCTCGGCAAGGACCGGGCGCTCGCCATAGAACAAGGTGATCTGATCGCGATCTTCTCGGCTGGCGCCTACGGTTTCGTGATGAGCTCGAACTACAACACGCGCCCGCGCGCCGCCGAAGTGATGGTCGATCAAGGGCGTGCGCGCCTGGTGCGTGAACGCGAAGAAGTGAAGCAGTTGTTCGCCGGTGAATCGATTTTCCCGGACTGATTGCTAGCGCGGGTCCAAGCTGCGAATAAAAAGGGCGACGCCATTCAAGCGTCGCCCTTTTTTCATCCGCTTCACCGATCAACTAAACTGCGCGTCCTTGCGTGATCCGCGATCGCAGCCAGACAATCACCCGCCACGCCAGCAACACCACCACGATCGAGCCATAGATCTTCGGCAAGATGAGATCGTGCTTGCCTGCTTTCATCCACCAGAAGTGCAGGATAGCGAGCACGACGATCGGATAAATCAGCCTATGCAGCGTTTGCCAGCGGCGGCCGAGTTTTCTCACCATCGCTTTCGGCGACGTCACGGCCAAGGGAATCAGCAGCACGAACGCCGAGAAACCGACCAGGATAAACGGCCGCTTGACGATGTCCTTGAGAATCGCCAGGACATCGAACCATTTGTCGAACCAGATGTATGTGGTGAAATGCAGCGCGACATAGAAGAACGCGAACAGCCCGAGCATGCGCCGAAAGCGCAGGAGCGCGTTCAAGCCGGTCAGCCGGCGAACCGGCGTGACAGCAAGCGTGATGCACAGGAACACGAGCGTCCAGAGACCGGTCGAGCGGGTGATGAACTCGATCGGATTCGCGCCGAGTCCGCCCGTGAAGCCGAGCAGCACGATGCGCGCTAACGGATACAACCCGCCCAGAAACACCGCTACTTTCGCCGGCACGATCCAGTTTGTGCTGCTCGTCGCGGCGCGCGTCGCCGGCCCTGGTTTTACATCGGACGCCGAAGCCATTCCGTCTCCCTAGAAGTTGGCCTTCAGATCCATGCCCCGATACAACGACGCGACCTGATCGCCATACCCGTTGAACATCAGCGTCTTGCGCTTCGGCGTGAAAAAACCGTCCTCGCCAATACGCCGTTCCGTCGCCTGGCTCCAGCGCGGATGATCGACGTTCGGGTTCACATTCGAGTAAAAACCATACTCTTTCGGCGCATATTCGCTCCAGCTCGTTTTCGGCTGTTGCTCGACAAAACGGATCTTCACCAAGGATTTCGCGCTCTTGAAGCCGTATTTCCAAGGCACCACGATACGCACCGGCGCCCCGTTCTGATTCGGCAGCACCTCGCCGTACAAACCGACCGTCAGCAGCGCGAGCGGATTCATCGCCTCATCCATGCGCAAACCTTCGGAATAGGGCCAGTCGAGGATGGGGTCAGACAGCCCCGGCATCTGCGAGGGATCGGCGAGCGTGATGAACTGCACGTACTTTGCGTTGCCCGTAGGCTGCGCGCGCTTGATGATCTCGGAGAGCGGAATGCCGATCCACGGAATCACCATCGACCACCCTTCCACGCACCGCATCCGGTAGATACGCTCCTCGAGCGGCGCGAGTTTCACGATTTCATCGATGTCATACACCTTCGCGTTCTTGATCTCGCCTTCCACCGATATCTTCCACGGCCGTGGCCGCAGCGTGTGCGCGTTGTGCGCCGGATCGGCCTTGTCTGTGCCGAACTCGTAGAAGTTGTTGTAGCTCGTGATGTCCTTGAACGAGGTGACCTTGTCCATGGCAACGAACGTCGTGTTCGTGGTCGCGGCGAGCTTCTGACCCTTTGCATCGGGCGATGTCATCGTGGCGAGCGCTTCGCCGTTCACGCCGACAAGACCTGTCGCGGCCAGCGCGCCAGCCGCCCGCAATACGCGCCGGCGGTTCTCGAAGAACGCTCGCGGCGTGATTTCACTGCGGGCGATGTCGTCGCCGAAAAGCTGGCGCTTATGTTTGATAACCATCTCGATGCTCCTGGAATTCATGTTGCGGCCCGCGTCGACGCCGCCGCTATAGCTATATTCGTGGCAAACACCGAATCGGTTTCACCTATTCCGCCCGGGCAATAAAAAAACCGCCAGCAAGCCTTGCATGGCGGTTTTTCGAGACGGCGTGAGCGCCGGATCTTACAGTTTGCCGTAGCTATGCAGGCCGGAGAGGAACATGTTGACGCCGAGGAAAGCGAAGGTGGTGACCAGCAAGCCTGTCAGCGCCCACCACGCGGCGACCGAGCCGCGCAGGCCTTTCATCAGACGCATGTGCAGCCACGCGGCGTAATTCAGCCAGACGATCAGTGCCCACGTTTCCTTCGGATCCCAGCTCCAGTACCCGCCCCACGCTTCGGCGGCCCACAGCGCGCCGAGAATGGTCGCGATGGTGAAGAACGCGAAACCGACGGCGATCGACTTGTACATCACGTCGTCGAGCACTTCGAGCGACGGCAGGCGATCCGCCAGAATGCCGTGCTCCTTGACCAGATACGTGACGCCGACCATCGCCGCCAGCGCAAAGCTGCCATAACCGATGAAATTCGCCGGCACGTGGATCTTCATCCACCAGCTTTGCAGCGCGGGCACGAGCGGCTGGATTTGCTGAGCATCGCGGGCGATGGAATACCACATCAGGAAGCCGACGGCGGCGCTGATCACCAGCAGCACGAACGCACCCATTGCACGCGTGCTGTAGTGCTGCTCGTAATACAAATAAAACAGCGACGTGATCAGGCAAAACAGCACGAATACTTCATACAAGTTCGAAATGGGAATATGACCCACGTCCGAACCGATCAGGTAAGACTCGTACCAGCGCACCATCAGGCCGGTGAAGCCCATCAACACTGCTGCCCAGGTCATCTTCGAGCCAATCGCCCCGCCCGTGGGCGAACGCGAAATCAGGCCGATCCAGTAGAACACCGTGGCCAGCACGAGCAGCGCGCTCATCCACAAAATGGCCGACTGGCTGGACAAGAAGTATTTGAGGAAGAAGTTGGTATCGGCGCGCGCGAGATCCGAGTGATAAAGCTGCAATGACGACAGCGACAACAATGCGATGCAGGCAATCAGCAGCCGCACCGGCTTCCAGCGCCATCCGAGCACTACGAACGTGGGCACGGCGCAGCAAAGCACCAGCTTGTCGTAGTAGTTCATGAACGGGTGGTACCGGTACAGCGCGAAACCCGCGCCGGCGACCATCGCCAGCGCGAACAGCCAGTCGGTCACACCGAGACGCTTCAGAAACGGACGTTCGTCGAAAAGGTTCGGATCGACGGGTACTTTGCCCGCGCGCTGTTGCGCCGAAGTCGAATGTGAGGAGGCTTGTGTGAGGTCCATGATCTTACCGAGTTGAATCCTGCGGGCCGGTGGACTTCGCGTCCGCGGGCGTTTCCGGTGATGGCGATACCGGCTGTGACTTGACACCGAGCATGGCGCCGATCGCGTCGCGCGTTTGCGCGAATTCCTTCTCGAAATCGAGCGTACGGCGCGCGGTGGACATGGCCATCAATACGCTCGTACCGCCCGTTGTTGTGTCTTTGAGCCAGAACCAGAGACGACGTTCACGCACGTAAAACATCGAGAAAATGCCGATCACGAGCAGAAGGCTGCCAAGATACACCACTTTTTTGCCCGGTGCGCGCGTCAACTGGAACACCGAAGCCTGGATCTGCTTGAACGAATCGAGTTGCAGAAAGACCGGCGATCCGTACAGAAAGCTGTCCGAAAGCGCATTGATCGACGATTGCACGAACTGCGTATTTTTCGCGTCCGGTTGCGCTTCCTGCAGGCCATTTTGGGCGCGCGAAATCTGCCACAAGTCCCACGTCGCTCCTTCCAGCATTCGTAGCAATAAACCTGCCGCCTTTTCCTGCTCGCCCTTGGGCACGGATTTATCGATAAACCCCGCTATCGCCTGGAATCCGCCCAACACGGCGCCCGGCTGTCCCGGCACAGCCGCCACGCCGGTTTCGTCAGCGCCGGCAAACAGGTTCAGCACGCGTGACGCGCTTTCTTCCAGATGTTTCTGCAATTCCGCGTTGGCCTCCGGCACCGAGCGTTGCGCGAAACGACGCGCGGCTTCGTCGCGCATTGCGGGCGTGTCGAGCGCGGCGCGCAGGTTCATCCACTGTTTGACCGAACTTTGCTCGTCGGCGGGAATGCGCAGATAACGGAACGGATCGTTCGGGCTCAAGCGCATGCCGGCGAGGAACATCTGCTGGCCTTGTACATCGACGGGCAGCATGTAGTTGTTGAACTCACGCGCCTGGCCGTCCGTGCCACGCACCTTGTATTGCACCGACGGCCCCACGTTGCGCAAATCCGTCGGTTTCGACGTCTTCGCGCCGGAACCGAGCCGTTCATCGAAAGCCTGCTTCAGCGTCTGCGTTTGACCGACACCGCGGGTGTCGATTGAACCGCTGCCATCGGTGACGTTTTCCACGTTGATGGCGCGGAAATCGGTGAATTCCACGCTTTCACCCTTGCCGCCGATAACCTGCGGATTCACCGGCGCCGTGCCGCCGATCGCGCCATCGAATGGCGTGGTTTTCGCGCTGCCGCCGGACATGGGCCAAGCGGTCATCGAGAGTTTCGAACCGCCGTCCTGGAAGCTCGATTGATAGATCGAAATGCCGTCGTACGTGAACGGCTTGTTCACTTCCACACGCGCCGGAATGCGCTGGCCGGTCGCGTGATCGATCACGACGATATCGCTCGCGAACAGCTTCGGCATGCCGGTCGAGTAATAGTCGACGATGAATTTATCGAGCTGAATGGAAAACGGCAGGTCCTGGATCAGCGAGCCGTCCTGCTGGTTCAGAATGGCTGTTGCAACGTGCTGCCCCTCCGGCACCCACGCGTAACCGCGGAACGTGAGGTTCGACGTCGGCAGCCGGTGGTTCGGCGCAATGTCGTTGATGACTTCGTTCGACGCGATCGGCGTCTTGTTGAAAAGCCACATCTGCAGCTTGATAGGCAGGTTGCTGTCGAGCAAACCGCCAATGCAGATGATCACGATGGCCAGATGCGCCGAGATATAACCGAGTTTCGTCAACGCGCCGCGTTTCGCCGCGATCAGCGTCGCGCCGCTGTCGGTCTCGCGCGTCACGAACTTGTAGCCCATCTTGCCCGCGAGCCGTTGCAGCTTGGCGGCGGTATCGGCGCGTGTTGACGGCACCAGCGAAAACTCGCCCTTGTGGTGGAACGCGCGCAGGCTGCCTTCGCGCACCCGATCCTTCCAGCTCTTCATGTCCGCGATCATCTTCGGGCCGTTGCGGATCACGCACAGCGACACCGAGATCACCAGGAAGATCAGGATCAGCATGAACCACCACGCGCTGTACACGTTGTAGAGGCTCAGGCCGCGGAAGATGTCAGCCCAGAACGGACCAAACTGGTTGACGTAGTTCGGGTACGGATCTTCCTGCGTAAGAACCGTACCGATAATGCTTGCTATCGCGAGAATCACGAGCAGCGAGATGGCGAAGCGCATCGAACTAATGACTTCGATGGCCTGACGCACGCTGCTACGGCTTGACTTCGACTGCAATCCCGACGTGGTGACGCTCATTCAAACTCCGGCTGAACAGCAAAAAAGGGTGGAGACGCAAGCGGTCGATGACCGGCGTCCCACCCTTTTTTCTTATTTGCGTGCCGGCCTCGTCGGACCGGCTTCGTAATGTGCTCGCACTATGACGAACGCATGTGACGTCCGGACGACGCTGCGCGCATCTTAATGCAGACCTGCGGTCAGTGCAGACCGCTGCCCTTTAATGCAGGCCGGCGATGTAATCCGCGACCGCCTTCACTTCCGCTTCGTTGAGGCGCAGCGCAATGGTGTGCATCGGCTCACTGTTATTGCGCGTGCCCTGCGCGAACGCGGTGAGTTGCGCCGCCGTGTAGTCGGACCACTGGCCCGACAACCGCGGATACTGCACCGGCACGCCCATGCCCGTTGCCCCATGACACGCGGCACACGCCGGAACGCCTCTATCCGCTATGCCGCCACGATAAATCTTCTGCCCGAGCGCCACGGTGTTCTTGTCGCGCGCGTAGCCCGGCTTGGCCTTCTGCGCCTCAAAATAGGCCGCCACGTTGACCATGTCCTGATCGTTCAACGCGCCTGCAATGCCCGCCATGATCGGATTCTTGCGCGCCGGCTCTTTCGCACCCGGCTGCGTCTTGTAATCCTTCAACTGCTTGACGATGTACTCGGCATGTTGGCCTGCGAGCTTCGGAAACGCGCCACCGGCACTGTTGCCGTCCGCTCCGTGACACGATGCGCAAACCTGCGTGGCAATTGCCAGGCCCCGTGTCACGTCAGGCTTGGCGGGGGCTCCGGGAGCACCCGTCTCTGCCGCTTGCGATGTGACTGTCCAGCCTACCAACCCCGCTCCGAATGCTGCTGCTAATTCCAGGACCATCAGAGTCTTGTACAGTCGGTTCATTCGCGTACCCTGTTTTTCGTCTTGTGAGAATTGTGAGGTTCTGCAAAACGACGGTTACCGATGCACTGCAAGACACCCGACAGAGGACTCGATACGGATTAAAAAGTCACCCGTTGCGTGCCCCGAAATCTGTCTTCAAACCTGTCTCACTCCTTATCCCGCTTGGGTCTTGCGTGCCCTGGCTGGTCTTCGTACAACCGTCGTATTGTACAATAACTCGCTAAACGCAAAGACGCCAGTCGGGGCAAGCCCAGTATTCAGTGGCTCCTTACAGCTCGAGTTTCCACAGAATTTCACTTTCGGTCTTCCCATGTCGTCATTTCTGCTCCATCAAGCCCGTTTCTTTACGACGGTCAATCACCTGCGCGACCTGCCTCCGACGCCACAGCCGGAGATCGCATTCGCAGGACGCTCGAACGCGGGCAAGTCGACGGCCATCAACCTGCTATGCAATCAGAAGCGGCTCGCGTTCGCCAGCAAGACGCCGGGGCGCACGCAGCACATCAACTACTTCGCCATAGGCCCGGCGGACCAGCCCAAGGCGCATGTGGTCGACTTGCCGGGTTACGGGTACGCAGAAGTGTCGGGCAATGCCAAGCTGCACTGGCAGCAATTGCTGTCCACGTACCTGCAGAGCCGCGCGCAGCTGGTCGGCATGATTCTGATGATGGACTCGCGCCGCCCGCTGACCGAACTCGACAAGATCATGCTCGACTGGTTTGCGCCCACTGGAAAGCCGATTCACGCTTTACTGACCAAATGCGACAAATTGACGCGGCAGGAAAGCACGAATACGTTGCGCGCGACCAAGAAAGCTTTCGATGAGTACACGACGGCAGGATATCGCGGCGAATTGACGCTTCAACTCTTTTCAGCGCTGAAGCGAGTCGGGCTCGACGAAGCGCACGAGAAAATCGAGAGCTGGCTGATTCCCAAGGCCACCGAGGAAACCGCTCCGGAAGACGAAGCGCAGTGAATGCGGCAGATAGTAGCGGCAGGTTCAGCACGGAAGGGTTTTGGACCCGATTTATGTCGTCTGACATAAAAAAACCCGCCGCATGACGGCGGGTCAAACAGCCTGATCGAATCCTTTACGATCATCACAGGCACCCGCTCAGGGAGGAGAAGCGGGGAGGTTGGCGCTAAGCGCCTAGCTCGATCGGTATGATATACCATTGTCCCGAAAAGGTTCTGAAGGCGATCGTGCCCTATGCCTGCCGCGGTTGTGCAACGGTTTCGGGCGGCGTTCGTGGCCGCTGATCCTGCGCCCGCTCCCGGATCCCCTGATCGGGTTATCCTCGCGTTATCCATCACCCCCACGCAAAGTCATGAGCTTCTATCCGCATCATCGTCCGCGCCGCATGCGCCGTGACGACTTTTCGCGCCGCCTTATGCGCGAAAACCTGTTGACCACAAACGATCTGATCTATCCGGTGTTCATCGTCGAGGGATCGAATGTGCGTCAGGCCGTCCCGTCGATGCCCGGCGTCGAGCGCACATCGGTCGATTTGCTGATGAAAGCCGCCGAGCAGTGCGTCGAGCTGGGCGTGCCAGTCATCTCGCTGTTCCCGGCTATTGAACCCTCGCTGAAAACGCCTGACGGCCGTGAAGCGACGAATCCCGAAGGCCTGATTCCGCGCGCTGTGCGCGAATTGAAGAAGAATTTTCCCGAACTGGGCGTACTCACCGACGTCGCGCTCGACCCGTACACCAGTCACGGACAGGACGGTGTCCTCGACGAACATGGCTACGTCATTAACGACGAAACCAGCGAAATTCTCGTAGAACAGGCTCGCGCGCAGGCCGAAGCGGGCGTCGATATTGTTGCGCCATCGGACATGATGGACGGGCGCATTGGCGCGATTCGAGAAATGCTTGAGAGCGACGGACATATCCACACGCGGATCATGGCGTACGCCGCGAAGTATGCGTCGGCGTTCTACGGCCCGTTCCGCGATGCTGTCGGCTCGGCTGCGAACCTCGGCAAGAGCAACAAGATGACGTACCAGATGGACCCGTCGAATTCCGATGAAGCGTTGCGCGAAGTGCGGATGGATATCGAGGAAGGCGCGGACATGGTCATGGTCAAGCCAGGCATGCCGTATCTGGATATTGTGTATCGGGTGAAAGAAGAGTTTCGCTTTCCAACGTACGTCTATCAGGTCAGCGGCGAGTACGCGATGATCAAGGCGGCCACGCAAAACGGCTGGCTCGATCACGACAAGGCGGTGATGGAGTCACTGCTGGCTTTCAAGCGCGCGGGCGCGGACGGCGTGCTCACGTACTTCGCGCTGGATGCCGCGCGGCTTTTGCGGGCTGCTTCGAAGTAAAGGTTTTTGTGCCTTGAAAAGGCGACGCTTTTGCGTTGAAAGCGTCGCAGTTGGAATGCGTGAAATGCGGTCAACTTGAGCGGTGACACTCGAGCCAGGCGGATCTGTCCGGCGGCGCCGATTGATCGCGAAATCGAGTGGCCCACGCGGCGAACCCTCACACCAGCGGCAAAAAGATCTCCGTCAGCAAGTCAGCAGGCGCCGTCTCCTTGGGGTTGTTCAGGTACTCCTCGAACGCCGGTGCATCGGCGGCTTCCCGGCCCGACTGCACGAGCCACGTCCCATATAGCCACTGATAAGCCGCGTGCATATCGCTGTAGGGTCCCCGATGCCGCAGCACCGCATACTGCCCGCCACGCAGCGGCGTCAGCGCGACCGGCGCAGCGGCGTCGATATCGACGTCGCGCGGCAACACCACCCCAGCCTTCGACCTCAACTCTGCTTCAGGCACGATCCCCGGATCGTCATAGAAAATGCCGATCATCCGCATCTCGGCAGACAGCAAACTCCTGCCGGCCAGCCAACCGATCAGCGAGTCGAACGCCTTGCCAATCTGCATATATGACCCGACATGATCGACGGATATAACGTTCATCGCCGGGACCTCACGAATCACCACTTCACGCATCACCATTTGATCGTCTCCCGATAACGCCGGCCGAAACCGGCTATGAGTGCCTTGCTTGCGATACTGCGCCGGCGGCATCCCGAACGCCGCCCTGAACGTGCGTGAAAACGATTGCAAGCTGCTATATCCCGAGCGCTCCGCAACCTCCGCAATCGGCATCGCCCCGTTAGCCAGATAGCCGGCCGCGCGATGCAGGCGCAATCTGCGCACGGTCGTCGCGACTGTCTCGCCGTACATCGCCTGATAGATCCGATGCCAGTGATACGGCGACAAACACGCGATCCCGGCCAGCCGATCTATATCCAGAGGCTGGTCGAGGTGATCGTAAATGTGATCGAGCACGCGGTTTAGTCGCGCTTCGTAACGGGCTCGATGAGGCAGATCGTTCATGAGCGTGCCGATGAGAGAGCGAGCGTTGAATACAGCCAAAAATACCACGCCCCGATTTACCAAATCCTGCGGACTTGAGATACATAAGCCGGTCGGATCGGTTTCTGGGCGACAGCATTGCCCGCCGCTGAAGCACAGCTTCGCGGTCTGTCACTTATCGTGCCGCCCGTTACATCGCTTGTCCGAGAGAAACGACGCACGTTCGCGTGTTCCGAATGTGCGTCACTTTTCTCACTTCAGAATCACGTCGTGGGCGCGGATAGTTTGTCCAAGCTCTTCAAGAAGGTATCCGCCGACTCATACCCCACGACCCGCACCACTTCGTTTCCCTGGGCGTCGAAGACGATGATGCCCGGCGGCCCGAACAGTTTGAAGCGCCTGAGCAACGCCTGATCGTCGGTGTTGTTTGCCGTGACGTCCGCGCGCAGCAGGTTAAGTTGCGCCAACCGCGCCCGCACGCGTGGATCGCTGAACGTGAGATGTTCCATCTCCTTGCACGACACACACCAGTCGGCGTAGAAATCGAGCATTGCCGGCCGGCCGGCCGCTTTGAGCGCCAAGTCCAGTTCCGCCAACGATCTGACTGGCGCGAAGACTTCCCCGGGCGCGGACTGCTGCGCGCTGGCCCCCGCGCCGGACCCCGTCCGCGCTGCAAACACGGCGAGCGGCCGAAGCGGATCGGTGGAACCCGCAGCGAGTCCGACGAGCAACGCAGCGCCCCAGATGGCGAGTGCGGCGCCGAATCCTCGGCCCAACCGGCGCCATATCGATACCACCTGCCCGCCTGAAGTGAAAAGCCCCAGCGCCGCAGCAGCAATAAGCAGCCATAACGCCGCCAACGCCATCTGCGCGACTGCGCTCAGCACCGGCCAGACGATCCACAAAGCCGCCGCGAGCAACACGACGCCGAAGAACACCTTCACGCCGTCCATCCAGTTCCCCGCGCGAGGCAACAACGTCCCGGCGCCGAGTCCAATGATCAGCAACGGTACGCCGAGCCCGACGCCCATCGAAAACAGCGCCGCCCCGCCGAGCAGCGCGCTGCCCGTATGCGCGATAAACGCGAGCACGGCGAAGAGCGGCGCGGTCATGCACGCACCAACCACAAGTGCCGACAACGCGCCCATCACGACAACGGCTGCGACCTTCCCGCCCGATCGTTTCTGCGACGCTTGATTGACGCTGTTCTGCCAACGCGCCGGCAATGCGATATCGAAACCCGCAATCAGGGTGAGCGCGAATAGTGCCAGCAACACACCGAACGCGCCGAGGACCCAGGGGTTCTGCAACCACGCGCCGAGGCTCTGTCCGATCATGGCGGCGAGCACGCCCAGCGCCGTGTAGACGAGCGCCATGCCAAACACATACGCCGCCGATAACCCAAACCCACGCGAGCGCGTAACGCGCGCACCCTCGCCGATGATGATCGCCGAGAGAATGGGAATCATCGGGTAAGAGCAAGGTAGCAAGCTCAACACGACGCCCGCAACGAAGTACAAGCCGACTATCGCAAAAAAGCCGCCGCTTTCGAGCAACGATTGCGCGTAATCGGCGTTGGTCGCACGGTCGTACCAAGGGACGTCGCTAGTGTTGGCTGATTGTGTCTGACCGTTCGCGCTGGCCGCTTGCAAGGCTGCACCACTCACACGATAAGTACGCTCCATCGGCGGATAACAGATGCCCTGATCGGCGCAGCCCTGGGACGTGACGGCAATATCGAAGGGGCCGGAAGCCTGCTTTACAGGAATCCGGATAACGAGTTCCCCACGATACGTTTCCACGTCCTTGTTAAACGTCTGATCGAAGTGAACCTTGCCTGCTGGCAATTGCGGTTCGCCAAGCGTTGCCGTGCCGTTTTTCACCGCAAACGCAAAACGCTCGCGGTACATGTAATACCCATCTGCGACCTTATATCGCACGTCGATCTCGCCCGGTTTTTCAGTGGCACTGAATTTGAACGCGACCGCTGGATCGAGAAAGTCATCAGCGGCGCGGCTCGGCGAGAACGAGCCAAGCAACAATACCAAGCACGACACCAGCATGAGGACAGCGTCGAGCGGCCGGCGCGCGGAGAGGGCTAAGTGCTTAAACATTAAGAGGACGTTGAGTTTCCGCGGTAATCCATTGTCCATAAGCGGCCGAAGCGTCAGCCTGCCACGAGACAATTTCAGGTGTTTCATAAGGATGATTCGCCTCGATAAAGCGCGTGAGTTCATCACTGCGTGCGAGGCTCGTCTTGAACAGGAGCTGGAGCTCCTCGGCAGCCTCTACCTTACCTTTCCACCGATACAGCGACTTGACCGTGCCCAGCTCCGTCACGCAGGCGGCAAGCTGTGCATCGATAGCTTGCATTGCGAGCGTTGACGCCGCCTCGCTGTCAGGTAGCGTCGTAAGAACGAGGACAACGGGCATGTTCACGGAAAGCTCCGATGCGGTGGATATGCATGCAATCCTAGCACTGGACGTCAACAACTCACATTCAGCCGATCAGCCTATGAGCCGTGACGCAAGCTGCTACGCACACCCCGCACAATAGAAAAAGGCCAAGCAAAGCTTGGCCTTTTTTCGATCAACAACTTACTAGCTTATTCAGCTTCCTGCACGTCGTCGCCTTCAGCGATTTCCGGACGATCCATCAGCATGACCAGCGCCATCGGAGCATTGTCGCCTTGACGGAAGCCGAACTTCAGGATGCTCAGGTAGCCACCCGGACGCGTTTCGTAACGCGGGCCGAGCACGTCGAACAGCTTCGCGACGGAGTCACGATCGCGCAGGCGGTTGAATGCCAGACGACGATTTGCCAGCGACGGCTTCTTGCCGAGCGTGATCAGCGGCTCAACGACTTTACGGAGTTCTTTAGCCTTCGGCAGCGTCGTCTTGATGACTTCGTGCTCGATCAGCGAGTTCGACATATTACGGAGCATAGCCAGACGGTGGCTGCTCGTGCGGTTCAGTTTCCGCAAACCATGTTTATGGCGCATTTTGAATTTCCTGATTAATCAAGTTTAGATCCAGCTCTTCTATTACGTCTCTTGAGAAAACTCATGAGCGCACGGGCCGGTCGTAGAAAAAGCAAGATGCGGATTTTAAAGGAAAATCCGCATCTTTGCCAGTCAAGCGTACTGCTTGAACCTTACTTGTCGAGACCAGCCGGCGGCCAGTTTTCGAGCTTCATACCCAACGTCAGACCACGCGATGCCAGGACTTCCTTGATTTCGTTCAGCGATTTGCGACCGAGATTAGGCGTCTTCAGCAATTCATTTTCCGTGCGCTGGATCAAATCACCGATGTAATAGATGTTCTCGGCCTTCAGGCAGTTCGCGGAACGAACCGTGAGTTCGAGATCGTCCACCGGACGCAGCAGGATAGGATCGATTTGCGGCGCGCGCGACGGTGCTTCTGCTGCGGCTTCCGTGCCTTCCAGCGCGGCGAACACCGACAACTGATCGACCAGGATACGAGCCGATTGACGAATCGCTTCCTCAGGCGAAATCACGCCGTTGGTTTCGATGTTCATCACGAGCTTGTCGAGGTCGGTACGCTGTTCAACGCGAGCGCTTTCAACGGCGTAGCTCACGCGGAGAACCGGCGAGAACGACGCATCCAGCACGATACGGCCAATGATCTTTGCCGAATCTTCGCCGTAACGACGCACATTGCCCGGCACATAGCCGCGGCCTTTTTCGATCTTGATCTGAACGTCGAGCTTGCCGCCCTTCGAAAGATGCGCGATCACGTGACCCGGATTGATGACTTCGCAATCGTGCGCGAGTTCGATATCGCCGGCCGTGACAACGCCTTCGCCTTCCTTGCGCAGCGTAACCGTGACTTCGTCGCGGTTATGCAGCTTGAAAACGACGCCCTTCAAATTCAGCAGCAGATTGACCACATCTTCTTGCACGCCGTCGAGCGTAGAATATTCATGCACGACGCCTGCAATCGTCACTTCGGTCGGCGCATAACCAATCATCGACGACAGCAGCACGCGCCGAAGCGCGTTACCCAAGGTGTGACCATAGCCCCGTTCGAACGGCTCCATGACCACTTTCGCGTGGCTGTCGCCAAGCGATTCGACTGCAATAATCTTGGGCTTCAACAAACTGGTTTGCATAGGTTTTCCTTTTCAATACCCTCGGCTCGTTACGCCGATAAGGCTGACTGGTGACAACCCGAAAATAAACAGCCGAGGCAACCCCTTGCCTTCCGCAATCAGGGTGCCCCGGCCGCTAATCCGATTAACGCGAATACAATTCGACGATCAGGCTTTCGTTGATATCGCCAGCGATGTCAGCGCGATCCGGCATCGCCTTGAACGTGCCTTCAAACTTCTTGGCATCGACAGCGACCCAGCTCGGCATTCCGCCTTGCTCAGCCAAGTTCAGCGCTTCCAGAATCCGAACTTGCTTGCGTGACTGTTCGCGAACAGCAACGACGTCACCCGCCTTAACTTGCATCGACGGAATGTTGTTGACCACGCCGTTCACCGTGATCGACTTGTGGCCGACCAGCTGGCGCGCTTCAGCGCGCGTCGAACCAAAGCCCATGCGATACACGACGTTGTCGAGACGCGACTCGAGCAATTGCAACAGGTTTTCACCCGTCGGGCCCTTGCGGCGATCAGCTTCAGCGAAGTAACGGCGGAACTGACGTTCGAGCACACCGTAAATACGCTTCACCTTTTGCTTTTCACGCAATTGCGTGCCGTAGTCGGACGTACGAGCGCCCGACGTGCGGCCGTGCTGGCCCGGCTTGCTATCGAGCTTGCACTTGTCTGCGAGCGAACGGCGTGCGCTCTTCAGGAAAAGATCAGTACCTTCACGGCGGGACAGCTTTGCTTTAGGACCGGTATAACGTGCCACTTTGCATCCTTAATAATTGATCACGCGAAGGTCGTTCGCGCTAGTTCGAACTCGATGGATCGAACGGTGGGCTTAGTCAGTATTCTTAACGCTGATTCCATAACGCAAGCAACCTGTCGACGCGTGAGCGTCAACAGGTCAAGGCGCTACGCGACGTCTTAGATACGACGACGCTTCGGCGGACGGCAACCGTTATGCGGAACCGGTGTCACGTCGGAGATTGCGGTGATCTTGATGCCAAGACCATGCAGCGCACGCACCGCCGATTCACGGCCAGGACCGGGGCCCTTGATCCGCACTTCGAGGTTCTTCACGCCGTATTCCATCGCCACGCGACCAGCCGATTCGGCTGCAACCTGAGCTGCAAACGGGGTCGATTTACGCGAACCCTTGAAGCCCTGGCCACCCGACGTAGCCCAGGCGAGTGCATTGCCTTGACGATCGGTGATCGTGATGATGGTGTTGTTGAACGACGCGTGAACGTGAACCACGCCCTCGGCGACGTTCTTCTTGACCTTCTTGCGAACGCGTTGCGCCGCGGAGTTGTTCGAAGCCTTAGCCATTACGTTTTCCTGTAACTATCAATTCCGCTTACTTCTTCAGCGATTGCGCTGCACGACGCGGACCCTTACGGGTACGGGCATTCGTACGTGTGCGCTGACCACGCATGGGCAAGCCCTTGCGATGGCGAACACCACGGTAGCAGCCCAAGTCCATCAGGCGCTTGATATTCATCGTCACTTCGCGACGCAGGTCGCCTTCGACGATGAACTTACCCACTTCTTCTCGCAGCTTTTCGAGGTCTGCGTCAGTGAGGTCTTTGACCTTCTTCGAAAACTCCACACCAGACGCCACGCAAATGTTGCGAGCGCGCGTGCGACCTACACCGAAAATTGCCGTGAGGCCGATTTCAGTATGCTGGTGATTCGGGATGTTAACCCCTGCGATACGAGCCATTGTTTTTCCTCAAACAAAAAGCGCAAGCAAAAGCGCGGCGTTCAGCCTTGACGCTGTTTGTGGCGCGGATCAGAGCTGCAAATCACGCGCACAACGCCCTTGCGCTTGATGATCTTGCAATTGCGGCAAATGCGCTTAACCGATGCCATCACTTTCATGATATTACCCTTTTTTCAAATCACTTCGCCCGGAACACGATCCGTGCACGAGACAGATCGTAAGGCGTCAATTCAACCGTTACCTTGTCGCCTGGAAGAATGCGGATGTAGTGCATCCGCATCTTCCCGGATATGTGCCCAAGAACCACATGGCCATTTTCCAATCTAACCCGGAAAGTAGCATTGGGAAGGTTTTCAACTACCTCACCCTGCATCTGGATTACATCGTCTTTGGCCATAGTCCTTACTAGCGCATAGGGACGTTACTGCCTTTGAAGTTCGCCTTCTTCAGCAGCGATTCATACTGTTGCGACATAACGTAGGACTGCACCTGCGCCATGAAATCCATCGTGACCACGACAATGATCAGCAGCGACGTTCCACCGAAATAAAACGGTACGTTCCAACGCAGAACCAGAAACTCCGGCAGCAAGCAAACGAACACGATGTAGATCGCACCGGCCAGCGTCAAACGCGTGAGGATCCGATCGATATACCGTGCTGTCTGGTCACCCGGACGAATCCCGGGAACGAAGGCACCACTCTTCTTCAAGTTGTCGGCCGTCTCTCTGCTGTTGAACACCAACGCGGTGTAGAAGAAGCAGAAGAACACGATCGCCATCGCGTACAGCAACACGTACACCGGTTGACCAGGCTTCAGCGCCTCAGCAACATTGTGCAGCGTGTTCGCGAACCAACCGGTCCGCGTACCCGAACTAAACCAGTTCAGGATAGTTGCCGGGAAGAGGATGATCGACGACGCGAAGATCGGCGGAATCACACCCGACATGTTCAACTTCAGCGGCAAATGCGAAGACTGACCGCCATAAATCTTGTTTCCGACCTGACGCTTGGCATAGTTCACGAGGATCTTGCGCTGACCGCGTTCGATAAACACCACCACGAACGTGACCGCCGCAATCAGCACGACGATGACGATCGCCGAGATGATACTCATGGAACCGGTACGAACCAGCTCGAAGAGACCACCGATTGCGTTCGGAAAACCCGCCGCAATACCACCGAAAATGATGATCGATATGCCGTTACCCAGTCCGCGCTCCGTGATCTGCTCACCCAGCCACATCAGGAACATCGTACCTGTCACCAGCGTCACTACCGTCGTCAACCGGAACACCATGCCTGGATCAATAACGAGTCCAGCCTGATTTTCCAGCGCCACCGCAATACCAAAGGCTTGAAACGTAGCCAGAACAACGGTGAAGTAACGCGTGTACTGCGTGATCTTCCGCTGCCCTGCCTGCCCTTCTTTCTTCAGCGCTTCCATCTGCGGCGAAACGATCGACAGCAGCTGCATGATGATCGACGCCGAAATGTACGGCATGATCCCAAGCGCGAAGATCGTGAACCTCGACAGCGCACCACCCGAGAACATGTTGAACATGCCAAGAATGCCGCCTGACTGGCTCTGGAAAAGCTTCGCCAGCTGATCCGGGTCAATACCCGGCACCGGAATATGCGCACCGATACGGTAGACGATCAGCGCCAGCAGCAAGAACATTGCACGCCGACGCAGATCGCCGAACTTCGCAGCGCTTCGACCGGATTTTGCGAGACTCGGGCTATTAGCCAAGAACCTTCTCCGATGTTTTCGCTAACAACGACAACACGCGCTCGTTACTCAGCGAACGAGCCGCCGGCGGCTTCAATCGCAGCACGGGCACCCTTCGTAGCGCTGAGGCCCTTTACCGTGATCTTGCGCGTCAGTTCGCCCGTCTTGATGATCTTTGCGCTCGTAATGAGCACGCCGAGCAGACCAGCTTGCTTCAAAGCCAACAAATCGACTTCGTCGACCGGCAGCTTTTCGATATCCGACAGGCGCACTTCGCCAACGAACTCGTGCGTCAGCGAGGTAAAACCACGCTTCGGCAGACGACGTTGCAAAGGCATCTGACCGCCTTCGAAGCCGACTTTATGAAAGCCGCCCGAACGCGATTTCTGACCCTTGTGACCGCGACCTGCAGTCTTGCCGAGGCCCGAACCGATACCGCGGCCAACGCGACGCTTTGCGTGCTTCGCGCCTTCTGCCGGCTTGAGGTTATTCAAATCCATATTCAACTCCTTGATCCCTGGTCAGCCGCTTAGCTGAGGACTTTGACAAGGTACGAGACCTTGTTGATCATCCCGCGCACTGCCGGGGTGTCCTGCAGTTCGCTGACCGAGTTGAGTCGGCGCAGGCCCAGACCACGCACCGTTGCACGATGCGTTTCACGGGTCCCAATCAGGCTCTTCACGAGCTGAACCTTGACAGTTTTATCAGACATGGTGACCACCTGGCTTAGCCCAAAATATCTTCGACGGACTTGCCGCGCTTCGCCGCGATGTCGCCCGGGGTGGACTGCTTGCGCAGACCGTCGAGCGTTGCACGAACGAGGTTGTACGGATTCGTCGAACCGTGGCTCTTCGCCACAACGTTTTGAACGCCCATCACGTCGAACACTGCGCGCATCGGGCCGCCGGCGATAACACCCGTACCATCCTTGGCCGGAGCCAGGAGGACTGCGGATGCGCCGTGCTTACCGTGCACTTCGTGTTGCAGCGTACCGTTCTTCAACGGCACCTTGAACATGTTGCGGCGTGCTTGTTCCATTGCCTTTTGAACAGCAACCGGAACTTCCTTCGCTTTGCCTTTGCCCATGCCGATGCGGCCATCGCCATCGCCAACCACGGTCAGTGCGGCAAAACCGAGAATCCGGCCGCCCTTCACAACCTTGGTCACGCGATTGACCGCGATCATCTTTTCACGGAGGCCGTCGTCGCGTTCTTCAGCCTTCACATTCGCTTGCATCTTTGCCATGACGAATTCTTCCCTTAGAACTTGAGTCCGGCTTCGCGTGCCGCATCAGCCAGCGCTTTCACGCGGCCGTGGTAACGGAAACCTGAACGGTCGAAGGCGACGGATTCGACGCCGGCTGCCTTGGCTTTTTCAGCAATACGCTTACCGACAGCGATCGCAGCGTTGACGTTGCCGCCCTTACCGGTCTTGTCGGCCAGTTCGGCACGCACTTCAGCTTCGAGCGTCGACGCGCTTGCCAGCACCTTGGTGCCGCACGGCGAGAACACTTGCGCATAGATATGCGTGTTCGTGCGATGCACAGCCAGACGTGCGACCTGCAGCTCAGCGATCTTGACGCGCGTCTGTTTGGCGCGGCGCAGGCGAGATTGAGTCTTATCCATGATTGCGCACCCTTACTTCTTCTTCGTTTCTTTGAGGATGACGACTTCGCCGAAGTAGCGCACGCCCTTGCCCTTGTAGGGCTCCGGCGGACGGTAACCGCGAACTTCCGCAGCGACCTGGCCAACTTTCTGCTTGTCGATCCCCTTGATCACGATTTCGGTTTGCGTCGGGGTTTCAACCTTGATGCCTTCCGGCATCGCGTGCACCACGGGGTGCGAGAAACCCAGCGACAGATTCAGCTTGTCGCCCTGCGCCTGCGCGCGATAACCAACGCCAACCAGCGTCAGCTTGCGCTCGAAACCCTTCGTAACGCCATTCACCATGTTCGCCACCAAGGCGCGCATCGTGCCCGACATCGCATTCGCTTCACGGCTTTCATCAGCCGGCGCGAAGTTGAGCGTGCCGTTGTCGTTTGCTACCGTAACAAGCGGGTTGGCCGCTTGCGTAATCGTACCCAGCGGGCCCTTGACGGTGATTACTTCGCCGCTAAAGGCCACTTCCGCGCCTTGCGGCAGCGTAATCGGGCTTTTACCTACTCGAGACATGTTTCTTCTCCTTTTCGGCTTAAGCGACGTAGCAGAGGACTTCGCCGCCGACGCCAGTCTGGCGCGCCTTGCGGTCGGTCATCACACCCTGGGGCGTCGACACGATTGCAACGCCAAGACCGTTCATGACAACCGGAATGTCGTTACGACCGCGATACACACGCAGACCAGGCTTCGAAACGCGTTCAATGCGCTCGATAACCGGACGGCCAGCGTAGTACTTCAACGCGATATTCAATTCCGACTTCGCACCTTCAGACTTCACTGCGAAATCGTCGATATAACCTTCGTCCTTCAAAACCTGCGCAATCGCAACCTTGACTTTCGACGAGGGCATTGTCACCGACACTTTCTCAACCATCTGCGCATTGCGGATGCGAGTCAGCATATCGGCGATAGGATCACTCATGCTCATTTACGTATCTCCTATTACCAGCTCGCCTTGGTCAGGCCAGGGATTTCGCCGCGGAAAGCGATTTCACGAATCTTGCTGCGTGCCAATCCGAATTTGCGGAACGTGCCACGCGGACGACCCGTGATCGCGCAGCGGTTACGCTTGCGAGTGGGGTTCGAGTTGCGGGGCAGTTGCTGCAGTTCGAGACGAGCGGCGTAACGCTCTTCGTCCGACTTGCTCGCGTCATCGATGACCGCCTTCAGCGCAGTACGCTTGGGAGCGTACTTTGCAGCCAGGCGAGCACGCTTCTTTTCACGTTCGATCAGTGCCAGTTTAGCCACGGTAACCTCAGTTTCTGAACGGGAACTTGAAGCTGGCGAGCAGTGCCTTCGCTTCATCGTCAGTCTTCGCGGTCGTCGTGATGCTGATGTTCAGCCCACGAAGCGCGTCGATCTTGTCGTAATCGATCTCGGGGAAAATGATCTGCTCTTTCACACCGATGTTGTAGTTGCCGCGACCGTCAAACGCACGACCCGATACACCGCGGAAGTCACGAACCCGGGGGAGCGCAACCGTCACGAAACGATCGAGAAATTCGTACATGGCCTGGCCGCGCAGCGTAACCATCGCGCCGATCGGGTAGCCCTGACGAATCTTGAAGCCAGCGATTGCCTTGCGTGCCTTCGTGATAACCGGCTTCTGGCCAGCAATCTTCGTCAGGTCGCCAACGGCGTTTTCGATGATCTTCTTGTCGGCGACGGCTTCGCCAAGACCCATGTTCAGGGTGATCTTGGTGATGCGCGGCACTTCCATGATGGACTTGTAGCCGAACTTCTCAACGAGGCCGGGTACAACCTTCTCTTTATAAAATTCTTGCAGACGTGCCATTTTTTACTCCGCGTCAGACGCTAAGCGTGGCACCGGTCGACTTCAAGAAGCGAACCTTCTTGTCGCCTTCGACCTTGATGCCCACACGTGACGCCTTGCCATTCGCGTCGACCAATGCGACGTTCGAAATATGCAGCGGCATCGTCTTGGCTTCCACGCCACCCGTCGTACCCTTCATCGGGTTCGGCTTGACGTGCTTCTTGACGAGATTAATACCCTCGACCGTCACACGCTCTTCGCCAACGGACAGCACGACGCCGCGCTTGCCTTTGTCTTTGCCAGTGGTGACGATAACTTCGTCACCTTTGCGAATCTTGTTCATCGCGACTCCTTACAGCACTTCCGGCGCAAGCGAAACGATCTTCATAAATCGTTCACTACGCAATTCACGCGTAACCGGTCCGAAAATACGCGTACCGATAGGCTCGAGCTTGGCATTCAAAAGTACGGCGGCATTACCGTCGAACTTGATCAGCGAGCCGTCCTGGCGGCGCACGCCCTTGGCCGTACGAACGACCACGGCGTTGTAGATTTCGCCCTTCTTCACGCGTCCGCGCGGCGTTGCTTCCTTGACGGTCACCTTGATGATGTCGCCAATGCTAGCGTAACGACGCTTCGAGCCGCCGAGCACCTTGATGCACATCACTTCACGTGCACCCGTGTTGTCGGCAACTTCAAGCCGAGTTTCGGTCTGAATCATGGTTTATCTTTCCCAACTTAATCCAGTTACGCCACCATGGCGCACCCGGTCAGTCTTGGTCCCGTCAGCCTGGTGGCTGCTTGGGTTAGAACAGGCAGCGAGGGCAGACGAAACCCGCCATCGCAATCCGGTGAATCTGTCAGTACAAGCTTGGCGCCTGCACCGGCTTCCCCCACCAACTTCGCCCGCGATGGGGCTCCCACAAAGAGGGAAGACCGAAATTATAACGCATAATTTCGGTCTGGCAAGCGAAAGTTACTGCGATACTTCTTTTACCGCTTTTGACGCTTAGATGACGCGCGCCGACTCGAGCAACTTCGACACAACCCAGGCTTTCGTCTTAGAAATCGGACGGGTTTCCTGGATCTCGACGAGATCGCCTTCGTTGTACGTGTTCGCGTCGTCGTGAGCGTGATACTTCTTCGACCGTACGACGTACTTGCCGTAGATCGGGTGCTTTACGCGATGCTCGACCAGCACGGTGACCGTCTTTTCCATCTTGTTGCTGACGACCTTGCCGACCAGCGTCCGCTTGAGCGAGGTTTTTACGCTATCGTTCATTTCTGGTTCGCCTTCTCAGTCAGGACGGTCCGCACACGAGCGATGTCGCGACGAACCTTCTTCAATTGACTGTTGTTGGTCAATTGCTGGGTCGCGAGTTGCATGCGCAGGCCGAATTGCGCCTTCAGCAGGTCCGTCAGCTCTTGATTGAGAGCGGCCTGGTCTTTCTGGTGAAGTTCGGAAGCCTTCATCATTGCTCCTTAGGCGCCGAGCTGGCGTGAAACGAAGTACGTCTTCAGCGGCAGCTTAGCTGCAGCCAGACGGAACGCTTCACGTGCCAACTCTTCAGTAACACCGTCCATTTCATACAACATCTTGCCCGGTTGAATCTCTGCGACGTAGTACTCAGGGTTACCTTTACCGTTACCCATCCGTACTTCAGCCGGCTTTTGCGAGATCGGCTTGTCCGGGAAAATGCGGATCCAGATACGGCCGCCACGTTTAATGTGACGCGTCATTGCACGACGCGCCGCTTCGATTTGGCGCGCGGTCAAACGGCCGCGACCGATAGCCTTCAGGCCATATTCACCGAACGACACTGCGTTGCCGCGCGTCGCCTTGCCGGTGTTACGACCCTTTTGCTCTTTGCGATACTTTCTGCGTTTCGGTTGCAGCATCGTTATTCTCCAGTCTTCCCGTCGCCGCCGGCACCGCCAGCACGACGGGGAGCGCCACGGCGCGCACCTGCGTTTGCCGGGCCACCACCTTCACCGTCACGACGCGGACGGCGATCGCCACCCGGACGTGCGTTGCGGCGCGGACGCTTGTCTTCGGCTACTTCTTCGACCACCGGTGCATCGTTGCGGCCCAGCGTGTCGCCCTTGTAGACCCACACCTTGACGCCGATGATGCCGTAGGTCGTCTTCGCTTCCGAGGTTGCGTAGTCGATATCAGCACGCAGCGTGTGAAGCGGAACGCGACCTTCGCGATACCACTCCGTACGAGCGATTTCGATACCGTTGAGACGGCCTGCGCTCATGATCTTGATGCCTTGAGCACCCAGACGCATGGCGTTTTGCATCGCACGCTTCATCGCGCGGCGGAACATGATCCGACGCTCGAGCTGTTGCGTGATCGAATCAGCGATCAACTGTGCATCGGTTTCCGGCTTACGGATTTCTTCGATGTTGACGTGGACCGGAACGCCCATGCGGCGTTGCAGTTCCGACTTCAACAGTTCGATATCCTCACCCTTCTTGCCGATCACAACGCCCGGACGCGAGCTGTAAATCGTGATACGTGCGTTCTTTGCCGGACGCTCGATGACCACCCGACCGACCGAAGCGTTCTTCAGCTTCTTCTTCAGGTACTCACGAACACCGATGTCTTCCTGCAGCATCGACGCGAAATTGGTGTTGTTCGCGTACCAACGCGACGCCCAATTTCGGCTGACAGCCAGACGGAAGCCTGTCGGATGAATTTTTTGTCCCATCGTATGGCTCCTTAATTCCCGACCGTCACAGTGATGTGACAGGATTGCTTCTCGATGCGGTTACCACGGCCTTTTGCGCGCGCGGTGAAACGCTTCAGTGAAGCGGCCTTGTCGACCATGATGCTCGTTACTTTGAGCTCGTCGATGTCGGCGCCTTCGTTGTGTTCCGCATTCGCGATCGCCGACAGCACGACCTTCTTGACAATACCCGCCGCCTTCTTCGGCGAGAACGTAAGAACGTTCAGCGCCTTGTCGACCGGCAAACCACGGATCTGGTCAGCCACAAGACGCGTTTTCTGCGCCGAGATGCGGGCACCGCGATGAATAGCTTTTACTTCCATCTTGATAGCCCCTTATTTCTTGGCCTTCTTGTCGGCTGCATGACCCTTGAACGTACGGGTCAATGCGAACTCGCCAAGTTTGTGGCCGACCATGTTTTCCGAAACATAAACCGGGACGTGTTGACGGCCGTTATGTACGGCGATCGTCAGACCGATAAAGTCCGGGAGGATCGTCGAACGACGCGACCAGGTCTTGATCGGTTTCTTGTCACGCGCAGCTGCGGCAGCCTCAACCTTCTTCAGCAAATGAGCGTCGCAGAACGGACCTTTTTTAACAGAACGTGCCATTGCTTACTCCTTAGCGCTTGTGACGGCGCTGAACGATCATCGTCGTCGTGCGCTTGTTGCTGCGGGTGCGATAACCCTTGGCCGGGGTTCCCCACGGGCTGACCGGATCGCGACCTGCTGCCGTCTTACCTTCACCACCACCGTGCGGGTGATCGACCGGGTTCATTGCAACGCCACGCACCGTCGGGCGGATACCGCGCCAGCGGTTAGCACCGGCCTTACCGATTTGACGGAGGCTATGCTCTTCGTTGCCAACTTCACCAATCGTCGCGCGGCACTCAACGTGCACACGGCGAATTTCACCCGAACGCAGGCGAACCTGAGCGTACGTGCCTTCGCGAGCCAGCAGCATGGCGGACGTACCAGCCGAACGCGCCATTTGCGCGCCCTTGCCCGGCAACATCTCGACGCAGTGAATCGTCGTACCGACCGGAATGTTGCGGATCGGCAGGGTGTTACCCGAGCGGATCGGCGCCTCCGAACCCGACATCAACGACTGACCCACCGTCGCACCCTTCGGAGCGATGATGTACTTGCGCTCGCCGTCTGCGTACAGAACCAGCGCGATGTTCGCGCTACGGTTCGGATCGTACTCAAGGCGCTCGATCTTTGCCGGAATGCCGTCCTTGTCGCGACGGAAATCGACCATACGGTAGTGTTGCTTGTGACCGCCACCTTTGTGACGCGTCGTGATGCGACCGGAGTTGTTCCGGCCGGCGGTCACGGACTGTGCGTCGAGCAGCGCTGCGTGCGGCTTGCCCTTGTACAGATCCTTATTGACCACCTTGACCATCGCGCGGCGACCCGGCGAAGTCGGCTTAACTTTTACGATTGCCATGATTACTTGGCCTCCGCTTCAAAGTTGATTTCCTGGCCGGGCTTCAGGCAGACATACGCCTTCTTCACGTCTTTGCGCTTGCCCATGAAGCGGCCAAAGCGCTTGGCTTTACCCTTCGTGACCAGCACGTTGACGGAATTGACTTCTACCTTGAACAGCAGCTCGACAGCAGCCTTCACTTCCTGCTTCGTGGCATCGGGCGCGACTTCGAACACAACTTGCTCGTTCTTGTCGGCCACCAGCGTCGCCTTTTCGGAGATCACCGGCGCGAGCAGGACCTGCATCAAACGATGATCGTTCTTGCGAATCTCGCTCATGACAGCAACTCCTCGATCTGGGCGACCGCAGCCTTCGTAATCAGGATCTTCTTGAAGTAGATCAACGAGAGCGGGTCGGCGTAACGCGGCTCGACAACGGCCACGTGGGCCAGATTGCGCGACGCGAGGTACAGGTTTTCGTCGACCGTGTCAGTGATGACCAGGACAGACTCGAGACCCATTGCCTTGAATTTTTCGGCTAACAGCTTGGTCTTCGGCGCTTCGAGCGTGAGCTCGTCGACTACCGAAATACGGCCTTCACGTGCCAACTGCGAGAAGATCGAGCAGAGACCTGCGCGATGCATCTTCTTGTTGACCTTGTGCGAAAAGTTTTCTTCCGGCGAATTCGGGAAGATACGGCCACCGCCGCGCCACAACGGGCTCGACGACATACCGGCACGAGCGCGGCCCGTGCCCTTTTGACGCCACGGCTTCTTGGTCGTGTGCTTGACTTGCTCACGATCCTTCTGCGCGCGGTTACCGCTACGTGCGTTGGCTTGATAGGCCGTGACGACCTGATGGATCAGGGCTTCGTTGTAATCGCGACCGAACACAACGTCCGATGCGTTCACACCCGTGCCTTCCTGACCATTGGCGCTCAGGAGCTTAAGTTCCATTATTTCGCTCCTTTCACAGCGCGTGCCTTGACAGCCGGCGTCACGAAGACCTTGCCGCCCTTAGCGCCAGGAACAGCGCCGCGGACCAACAACAGATGACGGTCGGTGTCGATACGAGCGATCACGAGGTTTTGCACCGTAACCGTTTCGTCGCCCATGTGACCGGTCATGCGCTTACCCGGGAAAACACGACCCGGATCCTGCGCCATACCGATCGAACCTGGGACGTTGTGCGAACGCGAGTTACCGTGCGATGCGCGACCCGAAGCGAAGTTGTGACGCTTGATGGTACCGGCGTAGCCCTTACCGATCGACACGCCTTGCACGTCGACTTTCTGGCCTACTTCGAAGATGTCCGTACCGATCACGGTACCGTTCGACAACTCGGCAGCCTTAGCGGAATCGATCTGGAATTCTTTGAGAACTTCACCAGCTTGTACGCCGGCTTTGGCAAGGTGACCTGCCAGCGGCTTCGTCACGCGCGATGCGCGGCGAGTGCCGAATGCAACTTGAACGGCGATGTAACCATCCGTTTCTACAGACTTGATCTGCGTCACGCGGTTGTCCGACACGTCCAATACGGTGACGGGAATCGAATCCCCTTCAGGCGTAAAGATACGGGTCATGCCAACCTTGCGACCTACGAGTCCAAGGCTCATCGTTTTCTCCATTCCCAACTGCGATTGGTCGGGGCTGATTTACAAAATGCCGGCCGATTCATATGAATCGCACCGACTTTTTTGCGCAAATGCGCGAAAAGCCTTGGAGTATAACAAGGCTTTTCGTTTTTCGCAAGCAATCAAAGACTTAGCGTCGCTCCTCGCGAGAGCGGCGCCGGGTGAAACTTACTGCAACTTGATTTCCACGTCGACGCCAGCGGGCAAGTCGAGCTTCATCAACGCGTCAACGGTCTTGTCCGTCGGATCGACGATGTCCATCAGGCGTTGGTGGGTGCGGATTTCGAGCTGATCGCGCGACGTCTTGTTGACGTGCGGCGAACGCAAAATGTCAAAACGTTGAATACGGGTCGGCAGCGGCACCGGACCACGTACGATTGCGCCAGTCCGCTTAGCCGTATCGACGATTTCAGCTGCCGATTGATCGATCAGACGATAGTCGAAAGCCTTCAGGCGAATGCGGATTTTCTGGTTTGCCATGACAATTCCTTGAAAGAGCGAGACGGTGTTGCACCGTCGATTTGGTAAAAGAGCATGGAGCCGGACACCAGCAAGGTGCGTGCGCCCGGCTCCGGGCACGACTACGAATTACAGCTTTTTTTGAAGCAAGCTCAGGATTTTACTCGAGAACCTTGGCAACGACACCGGCGCCGACGGTACGACCGCCTTCACGGATGGCAAAGCGCAGACCTTCTTCCATGGCGATCGGAGCAATCAGCTTCACCGTGATCGACACGTTGTCGCCCGGCATCACCATTTCCTTGTCCTTCGGCAACTCGATCGAACCCGTTACGTCCGTGGTACGGAAGTAGAACTGCGGGCGATAGTTGTTGAAGAACGGTGTATGACGGCCGCCTTCGTCCTTGCTCAGCACATACACTTCAGCCGTGAAGTGCGTGTGCGGCGTGATCGAACCCGGCTTGGCCAACACCTGGCCACGCTCCACGTCTTCACGCTTCGTGCCGCGCAGCAGAATACCCACGTTGTCGCCCGCTTGACCTTGGTCCAGCAGCTTGCGGAACATTTCCACGCCCGTGCACGTCGTCTTCACCGTCGGCTTGATACCGATGATTTCGATTTCTTCGCCAACCTTCACCACGCCACGCTCGATACGGCCCGTCACCACCGTGCCACGACCCGAGATCGAGAACACGTCTTCCACCGGCATCAGGAACGAACCGTCAATCGCGCGTTCCGGCGTCGGGATGTACGTATCCAGCGCGTCGGCCAGGTTCATGATCGCCACTTCGCCCAGCTCGCCCGTGTCGCCTTCCAGCGCCAGCTTGGCCGAACCCTTGATGATCGGCGTGTCGTCGCCCGGGAAATCGTACTTCGACAGAAGCTCACGCACTTCCATTTCAACCAGTTCCAGCAACTCAGCGTCGTCCACCATGTCGCACTTGTTCAGGAACACGATGATGTACGGCACACCAACCTGGCGAGCCAACAGGATGTGCTCACGCGTTTGCGGCATCGGGCCGTCTGCAGCCGAACACACCAGGATCGCGCCGTCCATCTGCGCCGCACCCGTAATCATGTTCTTCACATAGTCAGCGTGGCCCGGGCAGTCAACGTGCGCGTAGTGACGCGCGGCCGTTTCGTACTCGACGTGGGCCGTGTTGATCGTGATACCACGCGCCTTTTCTTCCGGCGCCGCGTCGATCTGGTCATACGCCTTCGCTTCGCCGCCAAACTTCTTCGACAACACCGTCGCGATTGCTGCCGTCAGCGTGGTCTTGCCATGGTCGACGTGACCAATCGTGCCTACGTTGACGTGCGGCTTGGTCCGTTCGAATTTACCTTTTGCCATGATTGCCTTCTTTCAAAAATGTTGGATCGGTTAAAGACTTTCGGCTTGCCGAATTACTTGGATTTCGCGTTGATGATCGCTTCTGCCACGTTTCGCGGAGCTTCAGAATAGTGCTTGAATTCCATCGTGTACGTAGCGCGACCTTGCGTCGCCGAACGCAGCGACGTCGAGTAGCCGAACATTTCCGACAGCGGGACTTCAGCGCGCACGATCTTGCCGCCGCCAATCATGTCTTCCATACCCTGGACGATACCGCGACGGCTCGACAGGTCGCCCATCACGTTGCCCATGTAGTCTTCCGGCGTTTCGACTTCCACAGCCATCATCGGTTCGAGGATGACCGGGTTCGCACGGCGCATCGCTTCCTTGAACGCCATCGAACCTGCCATGCGGAACGCATTTTCGTTCGAGTCAACGTCGTGGTACGAACCGAAGGTCAGGTGAACCTTTACGTCGACCACCGGGAAGCCAGCCAGCACGCCCGCCTTCAGCGTTTCCTGAATGCCCTTGTCCACAGCCGGGATGTACTCGCGCGGAATCACACCGCCCTTGATCTCGTCCAGGAACTCGTAGCCCTTGCCCTGCTCATTCGGCTCAAGCGTAATGACAGCGTGGCCATACTGGCCGCGGCCGCCCGACTGCTTGACGAACTTGCCATCAACGTCTTCAGCCTTGCCGCGAATCGTTTCGCGATACGCAACTTGCGGCTTGCCGACGGTTGCTTCAACGCCGAATTCGCGCTTCATGCGGTCGACCAAAATTTCCAGATGCAGCTCGCCCATACCCGAAATGATGGTCTGGCCCGACTCTTCGTCGGTCTGAACGCGGAACGACGGATCTTCCTGAGCCAGGCGGTTGAGCGCGAGGCCCATCTTTTCCTGGTCAGGCTTGGTCTTCGGTTCCACGGCCTGCGAAATCACCGGCTCAGGGAAAATCATGCGTTCCAGAACGATCGGATGTGCCGGATCGCACAGCGTGTCGCCAGTGGTCGCGTCTTTCAAGCCAACCGCAGCGGCGATGTCGCCCGCATGCACTTCCTTGATTTCTTCGCGCTGGTTTGCGTGCATCAGCAGAATACGGCCGAGACGTTCCTTCTTGTCTTTGGTCGCGTTCAACAGCGTGTCGCCCGACTTGGTCATGCCCGAGTACACGCGGAAGAAGATCAACTGGCCAACGAACGGGTCGGTCATGATCTTGAACGCGAGTGCCGAGAACTTTTCGTCGTCAGCGGCACGACGTTCAGCACGTTCACCGTCTTCGAGTTCGCCCAGAACCGGGGGAATATCGACCGGCGACGGCAGGAAGTCGAGCACCGCGTCCAACATGCGCTGCACGCCCTTGTTCTTGAACGCGGTACCGCACAACATTGGCTGGATTTCGCAAGCGATCGTACGGTCGCGAAGACCCTTCACGATTTCCTCTTCGGACAATTCGCCCGTTTCGAGGTACTTGTTCATCATTTCTTCGTTGGCTTCAGCTGCGGCTTCAACCATCTTTTCACGCCATTCATCGCACGTATCCTGCAACGCAGCCGGGATTTCTTCGTACGAGAACTTGGTACCCTGGGACGCTTCGTCCCAAATGATCGCCTTCATCTTGATCAAGTCGACCACGCCCGTGAACGTGTCTTCTGCGCCAATTGGCACCACGATAGGAACCGGGTTCGCCTTCAGACGCAGCTTGAGCTGGTCATAGACCTTGAAGAAGTTCGCGCCGGTACGGTCCATCTTGTTGATGAACGCGAGACGGGGAACCTTGTACTTGTTGGCCTGGCGCCACACGGTTTCCGACTGGGGCTGAACGCCACCCACAGCGCAATAAACCATGCACGCACCGTCGAGCACGCGCATGGAACGTTCAACTTCAATGGTGAAGTCAACGTGTCCCGGGGTGTCGATGATATTGATGCGGTGCTCGGGGCGGTCGCCAGCCATGCCTTTCCAGAAGGCCGTCGTTGCTGCCGACGTGATGGTGATGCCGCGCTCCTGCTCCTGCTCCATCCAGTCCATCGTTGCCGCGCCGTCGTGAACTTCACCGATCTTATGGTTCACGCCCGTGTAGAACAGGATGCGTTCGGTCGTCGTCGTCTTGCCGGCATCGATGTGAGCGCTAATACCGATATTACGGTAGCGCTCGATAGGTGTCTTGCGAGCCACTTTGAATCCTTAATTGGGTCGACGCAACCCGGCACATGCCAGTCGCGTCCTAACACAAACGGGCGAGGCGCTTTGTAAGCGCACCCGCCCGGAGGTTTTTCCGTTCGTCCCAGGTCGGGAGGCCTAAAAACAGCCTTAGAAGCGGAAGTGCGAGAATGCCTTGTTGGCTTCTGCCATCCGGTGAACTTCGTCGCGCTTCTTCATCGCGCCGCCACGGCCTTCCGCGGCTTCCGAAAGCTCACCTGCCAGACGCAGGGCCATCGACTTCTCGCTGCGCTTCTTCGCAGCTTCGCGCAACCAACGCATCGCCAATGCCATACGACGCGACGGACGCACTTCGACTGGAACTTGATAGTTCGCACCACCAACGCGACGGCTCTTCACTTCCACAACCGGCTTGACGTTGTTGAGCGCACCCGTGAACACTTCCAGCGGGTCCTTGCCACCCTTCGTCTGGATCTGTTCAAAAGCGCCATAAACGATACGCTCGGCAACCGACTTCTTGCCCGACAGCATGATCACGTTCATGAACTTGGCTACATCTACGTTGCCGAATTTCGGATCCGGCAAAATGTCCCGCTTGGGGACTTCGCGACGACGCGGCATGTTTCTTCCTTTGATTTTTCAGTTGGAGCCATATCAGCCCCGCGGTCACCAACAAACCCGATCCATCTATCGACTAACCAGCTTGGCCGGGTGACCACTTACTCGACAGCACCGGCACTTCCGGCACCACCGCTTGAACGCCCTTTACGGGCAACCTGTACAACTTAACCGACAAAAACTTACTTGCCAGCCTTAGCGCGCTTCGCACCGTACTTCGAGCGAGCTTGCTTACGATCCTTGACGCCCTGGGTATCCAGCGAGCCGCGAACCATGTGGTAACGCACGCCCGGCAAGTCTTTCACACGACCGCCGCGAATCAGCACGACCGAGTGTTCCTGCAGGTTGTGGCCTTCACCACCAATGTACGAAATGACTTCAAAACCGTTCGTCAGACGAACTTTTGCAACTTTACGAAGTGCCGAGTTCGGCTTCTTCGGCGTCGTCGTGTACACGCGAGTGCACACGCCGCGACGCTGCGGGCAGTCCTGCAAAGCCGGCGACTTGCTCTTCACTGTTTCTGAAGCGCGGCCTTTGCGAACCAATTGATTGATGGTTGGCATTGTCTATTCCTAAATTGATCAAAATCGACGCCCCCGTTTCGGGCAAAGCAAAACGGACTGCGCATCGAACTTTCCGATTCTTGGCTCACGCGTGCGCGGAGAATCCCGAGGGAAACCCCTTTAGCAGATCCAAGAACGAGAACCTAGCATCATAATCTGAAATTCCCAATGCGGTCAACAGCTTGGGTGTGGATCGCGACTGTCATGCGCATTAAAAGCTAGTTTGCGCCGACCACTTCGAGCAATTCGCTGCCAAAACGCTCGAGTTTTCGCGCTCCGATGCCAGGAATCTGGCTCAGATCCTCGATGGAATCCGGCTCGTTGCGTGCGATTTCGGCAAGCGTTGCATCGTGGAAGATCACGTAGGCCGGCACGCCATCGCTCTTCGCCATGCTCGCACGCCATGCGCGTAACCTTTCCCAGCGCGCTTTGACGCGTGGCGACATACCTGCTGTCGGATCGGCACGCTCACCCGTTCGGCTCGAAGACTGCCGGGTGCGCGTCGGCTTGACGTACTTTCGAAGCGTAACTGCCTGCTCGCCCTTAAGCACGGCCTTGCTGGCTTCGGTCAGGATCAGCGCACCAAAGCCGTCATGGTCAACGGCGAGATAACCGAACGCGACCAGTTGGCGAAAGACGGCGCGCCATTCCTGTTCGGACAAGGCCGCGCCAAGTCCGAACGTCGACAGCTTTTCGTGGCCGCGCTGGAGCAATTTTTCGGATCGGCTACCGCGCAGAATGTCGATCAGGTGGCCGGCACCGAAGTGAAATCCGCTCGCCTTATACGCGCGATACACGCAGGACAGCGCCATCTGCGCCTCGCGAGTCGCGTCCCACGATTCCGGCGGCTCGAGGCAAGTGTCGCAATTCCCGCACGGTTGGCTTGCTTCTCCGAAGTAGCCAAGTAAGCGCACGCGCCGGCAAGACGCCGCTTCGCACAGCCCGAGCAGCGCGTCGAGCTTGCCGCCCTGCATGCGTTTGTGGGTATCGTCGGCGTCTGATTCGTCGATCATCTTGCGCTGTTGCACCACGTCGCCGAGACCGTACGCCATCCACGCGTTCGCCGGCATGCCGTCGCGGCCCGCGCGTCCAGTTTCCTGGTAGTAGCCTTCCACGCTTTTTGGTAAATCCAGATGCGCCACGAACCGCACGTCTGGTTTATCGATACCCATGCCGAAAGCGATCGTCGCGCACATCACGACGCCCTCTTCGCGCTTGAACATTTCCTGATGCCGCTGACGCGTCTCGTACTCCATGCCCGCGTGATACGGCAGCGCACGCACACCCTGACTCTTGAGCCAGTCGGCGGTCTCTTCCACCTTGCGCCGCGACAGGCAATAGATCACGCCGGCGTCGGTGGTTTTGTCGGGGTTCGTATGCTCGGCGCGGATGAAATCGAGCAATTGCGCGCGCGCATTGTCCTTCTCCACAATCCGATATCGGATGTTCGGCCGGTCAAAGCTGGAGACGAAAATACGTGCATTGTCCAAAGCCAGCCGATGCACGATTTCATCGCGGGTAATGGCGTCGGCGGTGGCGGTCAGTGCGATCCGCGGCACCGATGGAAACCGCTCGTGCAACACCGACAGTTGAATATATTCCGGCCGGAAGTCGTGCCCCCATTGCGATACGCAATGCGCTTCATCGATGGCGAACAAGCCAATGCGCACGCTTTCGATCAACTCAAGGAAACGGGGCGTCATCAAGCGTTCCGGAGCGACATACAGCAGGTCGATTTCCCCGTTACGCAACGCTCTTTCTGTCGCGGCGGCTTCGGCGCCTGTGAGCGTCGAATTCAGGCACGCGGCGCGCACACCGACTTCGCTCAACGCGGCGACCTGATCCTGCATCAACGCGATCAACGGAGACACGACGATCCCAGCGCCGAAACCCGCTTCACGCCTTAATAAAGCGGGAATCTGATAACACAGCGACTTTCCGCCGCCGGTCGGCATCAGCACGAGCGAATCTCCGCCGGCGGCCACGTGATCGACGATATCGCCCTGCTGCCCCCGAAAAGCGGGATAGCCAAATACTTCCTTGAGAATTTCGAGCGAACGGGACATGGAGGAGACGGAGTGCGCCAGAGCGTGAGTGCCCCGATTTTACCAACGACACGGCCCCAAGACGGCCGCATGACTCAACGTTAGCCAATCGATAGAGCAAAAAAAAACCGCCCGGTATAAACCGGGCGGCTTCTCGTACTAGCAGATCAGTCGTAAAAGCCCGGACCTGTAAAAAGACCCGAACTCCAGAACTTACTCCGCCGGATGCTGCTGTTCCGCGGGTGCTGCAGGTGCGGTTTCGGGCGTACCGAAATCGAACGATTCTTCCGCTGCAATCTGGTCGAACCGTTGACGATCCGACAACTCGCGGCTCTTGCGTGCCTTGTGGAACGCGAGACCCGTACCGGCCGGAATCAGACGGCCGACGATCACGTTTTCCTTCAGACCGCGCAAATCGTCGCGCTTGCCCATGATTGCCGCTTCGGTCAACACGCGCGTCGTTTCCTGGAACGAAGCTGCCGAGATGAACGAATCGGTCGAGAGCGATGCCTTCGTAATACCCAGCAGCACGTTCTCGTAGGTCGCGGGGATCTTGTCTTCCGCGGCCATCCGGTCGTTCTCGTCCAGCATGTCCGAACGCTCAACCTGTTCGCCCATGATGAAACGCGTATCGCCGTTGTCGACGATCTGCACGCGGCGCAACATCTGACGCACGATCACTTCGATGTGCTTGTCGTTGATCTTCACGCCCTGCAGACGGTACACGTCCTGCACTTCGTCCACGATGTAGCGAGCCAGCGCTTCGATACCCTGCAAACGCAGGATGTCGTGCGGGTCGGCCGGGCCGTCGACAATCATTTCGCCCTTGTTGACGACCTGACCATCGTGCACCAGCACCTGCTTTTCCTTCGTGATCAGGAACTCGTGCTGTTCCCCTTCCACGTCGGTAATAACGAGACGCTGCTTGCCCTTCGTGTCCTTACCAAACGACGTCGTGCCCGTGACTTCCGCCAAGATGCCGGCATCCTTCGGCGAGCGCGCTTCGAACAGTTCGGCCACGCGCGGCAGACCACCGGTAATGTCACGCGTTTTCTGCGCTTCAACCGGGATACGTGCCAGCACTTCACCGACCTGCACTTGCTGACCGTCCTTCACGGTGATCAGCGCGCCAACCTGGAAGCCGATCTGCACCGAGTGCTCGGTGTTCGGGATCTTGACTTCTTCGCCTTGCGCATCGAGCAGCTTCACTTGCGGACGAACGCTCTTCGCCGCTTGCGAACCGCGACGCTTCACGTCGATCACGACGAGCGTTGAAAGGCCCGTCACATCGTCGATCTGCTTCGCTACCGTCACGCCTTCCTCGACGTTTTCGAACTTCACCGTACCGCCCCACTCGGTGATGATCGGACGCGTCAGCGGATCCCATTGAGCCAGTTGTGCACCGGCCTTGATCTGCGCGCCGTCGAGTTGCAGCAACGTTGCGCCGTACGGGATTTTGTGACGTTCGCGCTCACGACCGAGGTCGTCGGCAATGATCGCCTCGCCCGAACGCGAGATGACGATCTGTTCGCCCTTCGCATTCGTGACGTAACGCATCGTTGCCGTGAACCGCACCGTGCCGTTCGACTTCGCTTCAACCGACGAAGCAATAGCCGCACGCGACGCCGCGCCACCGATGTGGAACGTACGCATGGTCAGCTGCGTGCCCGGTTCGCCGATCGACTGAGCAGCGATCACACCCACCGCTTCGCCCACGTTCACACGCGAGCCACGACCCAGGTCGCGGCCATAGCACGAAGCGCACAGGCCGTAACGCGTTTCGCAGGTCAACGGCGTGCGCACGCGCACTTCGTCGATACCCAGGCGTTCAATTTCATCGACCATGTCTTCATCGAGCAACGTGCCCGATTCGTACAGCGTTTCCTGCGTCTCCGGATTGACGACGTCAGCCACCGTCACGCGGCCGAGAATCCGGTCACGTAACGCTTCGACGACTTCACCGCCTTCAACCAACGCCTTCATGGCAACGCCGTTCGTCGTGCCGCAATCGTCTTCGACCACGACCAAGTCCTGCGTCACGTCAACCAGACGACGCGTCAGGTAACCCGAGTTCGCCGTCTTCAACGCCGTATCGGCCAAGCCTTTACGTGCACCGTGCGTCGAGATGAAGTACTGCAACACGTTCAGGCCTTCACGGAAGTTCGCCGTGATAGGCGTCTCGATGATCGAGCCGTCCGGCTTCGCCATCAGGCCACGCATACCGGCCAGCTGACGAATCTGAACAGCGGATCCACGAGCGCCCGAGTCGGCCATCATGTAGATCGAGTTGAACGATTCCTGCTTCGTCTGATTGCCGTCGCGGTCGACCACGGGTTCCGTAGCCAACTGCTCCATCATCGCCTTGCCGACCGCCTCCGACGTTGCCGACCAGATGTCGACCACGTTGTTGTAGCGCTCTTGCGAGGTGACCAGACCCGACATGTACTGACGGTCGTATTCCTTCACCTTCTTGGCTGCATCGCCGACGATCTGTTCTTTCTGCGGCGGCACGAGCATGTCGTCGACGCAAATCGAAATACCGGCGCGCGTAGCCAGACGGAAACCCATCTGCATCAGCTGGTCAGCGAAAATCACCGTTTCGCGCAGACCGCACTTGCGGAATGCAGTGTTGATCAGGCGCGAGATTTCCTTCTTCTTCAGCGGACGGTTCAGCACCGAGAACGGCAGTCCTGGCGGCAGAATTTCCGACAGGATCGAGCGGCCAACGGTGGTTGCGTACAGCGTGATCTTCGGCACGAACTTCGGTGCGCCTTCGCTCTGGTCCGGGTTGTGAATGTTTTCCGTAATCCGGACATTCACCCGCGACGCCAGCTCGACTTCCTTGTTCTCGTACGCGCGAATCGCTTCCGACACGCCCGTGAACGTCATGCCTTCGCCCTTGCCATTCACCGCTTCACGCGATGCGTAGTAAAGACCCAGCACGATATCCTGCGACGGCACGATCGACGGATCGCCGTTCGCCGGGAACAAGACGTTGTTCGACGCCAGCATCAGCGTGCGCGCTTCCATCTGCGCTTCCAGCGACAGCGGCACGTGAACGGCCATCTGGTCACCGTCGAAGTCGGCGTTAAACGCCGCGCAAACGAGCGGATGCAGCTGAATTGCCTTACCTTCGATCAGCACCGGCTCGAAAGCCTGAATGCCAAGACGGTGAAGCGTAGGCGCGCGGTTCAGCATCACCGGATGTTCGCGGATCACTTCTTCCAGGATGTCCCACACCACGGCTGTCTGGTTCTCGACTTCCTTCTTCGCGGCCTTGATGGTGGTAGCAACACCCATCACTTCCAGCTTGTTGAAGATGAAAGGCTTGAACAGTTCGAGCGCCATCAGCTTCGGCAGACCGCACTGATGCAGCTTGAGCGTCGGGCCCACCACGATCACCGAACGACCCGAATAGTCAACGCGCTTACCGAGCAAGTTCTGACGGAAACGACCGCCCTTACCCTTGATCATGTCAGCGAGCGACTTCAGCGGACGCTTGTTCGCGCCGGTCATTGCCTTGCCGCGACGACCGTTGTCGAGCAGCGAATCGACCGCTTCCTGCAGCATCCGCTTTTCGTTGCGAACGATGATTTCAGGCGCCTTCAACTCGAGCAGACGCTTCAACCGGTTGTTACGGTTGATCACACGGCGATACAAGTCGTTCAAATCCGACGTCGCGAAACGGCCGCCGTCGAGCGGCACGAGCGGACGCAGTTCCGGCGGCAGCACCGGCAGCACTTCCAGCACCATCCAGTCCGGCTTGATGCCCGAACGCTGGAATGCCTCGAGCACTTTCAGGCGTTTCGCGTACTTCTTGATCTTCGCTTCCGAACCCGTGTTCTTGAGTTCGGTGCGCAGCACTTCGACCTGTTCGTCGATGTTGATCGCGCGCAGCAATTCACGCACGCCTTCCGCGCCCATTTCGGCACGGAATTCGTCGCCGTATTCTTCGACCTTATTGTAGTAATCCTCTTCCGTCATGATCTGCCGCGCTTTCAGCGGCGTCATGCCCGGTTCGATCACCACATAGGCTTCGAAATACAGCACGCGTTCGATGTCGCGCAGCGTCATGTCGAGCACCATGCCCAGACGCGACGGCAGCGACTTCAAAAACCAGATGTGCGCAACCGGCGAGGCCAGTTCAATGTGGCCCATCCGTTCGCGACGTACCTTGGCGAGCGTGACTTCAACGCCGCACTTT
The DNA here is from genome assembly GCF_030464885.1 of Caballeronia sp. SEWSISQ10-4 2. Lineage (GTDB taxonomy): Bacteria > Pseudomonadota > Gammaproteobacteria > Burkholderiales > Burkholderiaceae > Caballeronia. The sequence continues at coordinate 95,273 of NZ_JALPRJ010000030.1, forward strand.
TCGCAGATCACACCGCGGTGCTTCAGGCGCTTGTACTTGCCGCACAGGCACTCATAGTCCTTGATCGGGCCAAAAATCTTGGCGCAGAACAGGCCATCGCGTTCCGGCTTGAACGTCCGGTAGTTGATGGTTTCAGGCTTCTTCACTTCGCCGAAGGACCACGAACGAATCTTGTCCGGCGAGGCCAGACCGATCTTGATCGCGTCAAAAACTTCAGGTTGTTGGACTTGCTTGAATAGATCGAGCAGAGCTTTCATTGCGTCTCTCCAGTAGTCCGATTAGTTCCGGTCCAGGTCGATGTCGATACCGAGCGACCGGATTTCCTTCACCAACACATTGAACGACTCAGGCATGCCGGCGTCGATCACGTGGTCACCCTTGACCAGGTTTTCATACACCTTGGTACGACCCGCCACGTCATCCGACTTAACAGTCAGCATTTCTTGCAGCACGTACGAAGCGCCATATGCTTCGAGCGCCCACACTTCCATCTCACCGAAACGCTGGCCACCGAACTGCGCCTTACCACCCAGCGGCTGCTGCGTGACAAGCGAGTACGGTCCGGTCGAACGGGCGTGCATCTTGTCGTCGACCAGGTGATGCAGTTTCAGGTAGTGCATGTAACCCACCGTGACCGTCCGTTCGAACGGTTCACCCGTGCGGCCGTCGCTCAACTGCACCTGATTCTTCGACTTCGTCATGCCCAACTGCTTCGCGATGTCGTCAGGGAACGCCAAATCCAGCGCGCGCTCCATTTCACCTTCCGTCGCGCCGTCGAACACCGGCGTTGCGAAAGGAACACCTTCGCGCAGGTTCTTCGCCAGTTCGACGATTTCGTCGTCGGTGAAGTTGTCCAGCTCTTCCTTACGGCCCGACTCGTTGTAGATCTTGGTCAGGAAAGCACGCAACTCTTCAATCTTGGTCTGACGCTGCAGCATTTCGCCGATACGCCATCCCAGACCCTTCGCGGCCCAGCCCAGATGCACTTCGAGAATCTGACCCACGTTCATCCGTGACGGCACGCCGAGCGGATTCAGCACGACGTCGGCCGGACGGCCATCGGCCATGTACGGCATGTCTTCGATCGGCACGATCTTCGACACGACACCCTTGTTACCGTGACGGCCGGCCATCTTGTCGCCCGGTTGCAGGCGACGTTTCACAGCCAGATAGACCTTGACCATCTTCAGCACGCCCGGCGGCAGTTCGTCGCCTTGCGTGAGCTTCTTGCGCTTTTCTTCGAACGCCAGATCGAACTGGTGACGCTTCTGTTCGATCGAGTCCTTGATGGCTTCGAGCTGTGCCGCTGCTTCTTCGTCCGCGAGGCGGATGTCGAACCAGTGGTAGTGGTCCAGATCTTCCAGGTACGGCAGGTCGATCTTCGTGCCCTTAGCCAGCTTCTTCGGACCGCCGTTTGCGACCTTGCCGTTGAGCATACGGGCGAGACGCGAGAACGCGTCGCCTTCCACAATGCGCAGCTGGTCGTTCAAGTCCAGGCGATAACGCTTCAGTTCGTCATCAATAATCTGTTGTGCACGCTTGTCACGCGTAATGCCTTCGCGCGTGAACACTTGCACGTCGATCACCGTGCCGCTCATGCCCGACGGCACGCGCAGCGACGTATCCTTCACGTCCGACGCCTTCTCACCGAAGATCGCGCGCAGCAGCTTTTCTTCCGGCGTCAGTTGGGTTTCGCCCTTCGGCGTGACCTTACCGACCAGCACGTCGCCCGCTTCGACCTCAGCACCGATGTACACAATGCCCGACTCATCGAGACGGCCGAGTTGCACTTCAGCCAGGTTCGAGATGTCGCGCGTGATTTCTTCCGGTCCGAGCTTCGTGTCGCGTGCGACCACATTCAGTTCTTCGATGTGAATCGACGTGTAACGGTCTTCAGCAACGACCTTCTCCGAGATCAAGATCGAATCTTCGAAGTTGTAACCGTTCCACGGCATGAACGCGACCAGCATGTTCTGGCCAAGCGCGAGCTCGCCCAGATCGGTCGATGCACCGTCAGCCACCACGTCGCCACGACCGACCTTGTCGCCGACCTTTACGATCGGACGCTGGTTGATGTTCGTGTTCTGGTTCGAACGCGTGTACTTGATCAGGTTGTAGATGTCGACACCGACTTCGCCGGCGACCGCTTCATCGTCGTTCACGCGAATCACGATACGGCCAGCATCGACGTAATCCACGATACCGCCGCGTTCCGCCTGAACCGTCGTACCCGAGTCGACCGCAACCGTACGCTCAATACCCGTACCGACCACCGCCTTTTCCGGACGCAGACACGGCACAGCCTGACGCTGCATGTTCGAGCCCATCAATGCGCGGTTCGCGTCATCGTGTTCAAGGAACGGAATCAGCGAAGCAGCCACGGAGACGATCTGCGACGGCGCCACGTCCATGTACTGGATGCGGTCCGGCGTGACCATCAGCGTTTCGCCCGCTTCACGCGACGAAACGAGTTCATCGGTCAGCGTGCCGCCTTCGCCCAGCGACGCGTTCGCCTGAGCGATCACGTAGCGGCCTTCTTCAATCGCGGACAGATAATCGATCTGATCGGTCACCTTGCCGTCCACTACTTTCCGATACGGCGTCTCGAGGAAACCGTATTCGTTCAAGTGCGCGTACAGCGCCAGCGAGTTGATCAGGCCGATGTTCGGACCTTCCGGCGTTTCAATCGGGCACACGCGGCCGTAGTGGGTCGGATGCACGTCGCGGACTTCAAAGCCTGCTCGTTCACGCGTCAAACCGCCCGGTCCAAGAGCCGAAACCCGGCGCTTGTGAGTGATTTCCGACAGCGGGTTCGTCTGGTCCATAAACTGCGACAACTGCGACGAACCGAAGAACTCGCGAATCGCGGACGAAATCGGCTTCGAGTTGATCAGGTCGTGCGGCATCAGGTTTTCACTTTCAGCCTGTCCCAGACGTTCCTTCACAGCCCGTTCCACGCGCACGAGGCCCGCGCGGAACTGGTTCTCAGCCAACTCACCCACACAACGCACACGGCGATTACCCAGGTGATCGATGTCGTCGACTTCGCCCTTGCCGTTACGCAGCTCGACCAAAATCTTGATGGTCGCGAGGATGTCGTCGTCCTGCAGCGTCATCAAGCCGGTGATCTCGTCGCGGCCCACGCGGCGATTGAACTTCATACGACCCACCTTCGACAGGTCGTATGCGTCTTCGCTGTAGAACAGGCGATTGAACAGCGCTTCAACGGCTTCTTCCGTCGGCGGTTCGCCCGGACGCATCATGCGATAAATCGCGATACGTGCAGCCATGCGATCAGCGGTTTCGTCGATACGCAGCGTCGACGAAATGTACGGACCCTGGTCCAGATCGTTCGTGTAGAGCGTCTGGATGTCCTTGACCTTCGATTCGCGCAGCTTCTCGAGCACGGTTTCCGTGATCTCGTCATTGGCGTTGGCAATCACTTCGCCCGTTTCGCCGTCCACGACATTCTTCGCCAGCACGCGGCCGAGCAAATAGTCTTCCGGCACCGAGATGAACTTCGTCTTCGCGGCTTCGAGATCGCGAATATGCTTCGCGTTGATCCGCTTGTCCTTCTGGACGATGACGTTGTTCTCGCGATCCTGGATGTCAAAGCGCGCGACTTCACCGCGCAGACGCTCCGGCACGAATTCCATTTGCGCGCCTTCACCCATCAGAGCGAAGTTATCGAATACGAAGAAGTTCGCGAGGATCTGTTCCGGCGTCAGGCCGATGGCCTTCAGCAGGATCGTCACCGGCATTTTCCGGCGACGGTCGACGCGGAAATACAGCACGTCCTTCGGATCGAATTCGAAGTCGAGCCACGAGCCACGGTAAGGGATGATACGAGCCGAAAAAAGCAACTTGCCCGAGCTGTGCGTCTTGCCCTTGTCGTGCTCGAAGAACACGCCAGGCGAACGATGCAACTGGGACACGATCACGCGTTCCGTGCCGTTGATGACGAACGAACCGGTCGGCGTCATGAGCGGCATTTCGCCCATGTAGACTTCCTGTTCCTTCACTTCCTTGACGACCGGCTTGCTCGGCGATTCCTTGTCGAGCAGCACCAGGCGCACCTTGGCACGCAAGGCGGAACAGTACGTCAGGCCACGCTGCTGACATTCCTTGATGTTGAATGCCGGCGGCGAGAGCATGTAGCTGACGAATTCGAGGCGCGCAAACCCGTTGTGCGAAACGATCGGGAACACCGACGAAAATGCTGCTTGCAGTCCTTCTGCCTTACGCTGAGTCCCGATGGTCTCGGCTTGCAGAAATGTGCTGAATGATTCAAGCTGGGTTGCCAGCAAGAAGGGAACCTGGTGAACGATGGGGCGTTTCGCGAAACTCTTGCGAATACGCTTCTTCTCGGTGAAGGAATATTGCATACGATCTCCGAATCACGGCGGGCGTTGCCGAGGCGGGATACCTCGATGACACGACCCGGTGTTCACCGACTGAGACTCGTCATACGCCCGGGGAGGGACGACGAGCCTAGAAGCTTGGTGGTTGGCCGCTACCAACCGCTGGCTGACGGCAGCGGATGCCTATGTTTCCCGCTACCCGACCAAACTTGCCTTCTGCAGTCGCTTCAGAAGACAAAGAAAAGAATCGGCAAAATCGTCCCGCCGATGTTTTTCTTTGGCTTCTGTGAGGTTATTGTTGCCGAAACCGGCGACTCAAAACATTGTCCCCACAAAGCAGAAAAAGGCCGGCGGTCATAGACCGCCAGCCTTAGCAAAGCGCAGTGAAACTTACTTGATTTCAGCCTTCGCGCCTGCTTCTTCCAACTTCTTCTTCGCTTCTTCAGCAGCAGCCTTCGGTACCGATTCCTTAACAGGCTTCGGTGCACCGTCAACCAGGTCCTTCGCTTCCTTCAAGCCGAGACCCGTCAGTTCGCGAACAGCCTTAATCACCGACACCTTGTTTGCGCCGATTTCGACCAGGTTCACCGTGAACTCGGTCTGCTCTTCAACGACAGCAGCGGCACCAGCAGGGCCAGCAACAGCAACTGCTGCAGCCGACACGCCAAACTTCTCTTCGAACGCCTTGACCAGCTCGTTCAATTCCAGAACCGACATCGAGCTTACTGCTTCGAGGATGTCATCTTTTGCGATTGCCATTTGAGATACTCCTAAATTGAATTCGGATACAGCCAGCGATCTTGTAAGCCTAACCAGGCAACCAAGCGCGATACGTTAAGCAGCAACTTCCGGTTGCGCTTCAGCCGGAGCTTCAGCGCCGCCACCCTTTTGCGCGGCGAGCGCGGCCAGGGCGCGCGCGAAGCCAGCAACAGGGGCTTGCATGACGTACAACAACTTGGAGAGCAGTTCTTCGCGGCTCGGGATGTTGGCGAGTGCTTGCACAGCCGCCTTGTCCATCACGTTGCCTTCGTAGGAACCGGCCTTGATGATCAACTTGTCATTGGTTTTGCCGAAGTCATTAACGACCTTGGCAGCAGCAATTGCATCTTCCGAGATGCCGTAGATCAAAGGACCAGTCATCTGCTCGGCCAGCGGAGCGAACGGCGTACCTTCCACGGCGCGACGCGCCAACGTGTTTTTCAACACGCGGAGATACACTTGTTGCTCGCGAGCCTTTGCGCGCAGCTTGGTCAGATCGCCAACCGCAATTCCACGATACTCAGCGAGCACCATCGTCTGAGCCTTCGCGACTTGCGCGGCGACTTCAGCGACAACTGCCTGCTTGTCTTCTTTGTTCAGTGGCACGGTTAAACCTCCAGATTCGATGCGCCAACTTAGCGCACCGCGTTCAACAACGGCGTCCGACCTGTCAGGAGTATTTCGACCGGCTGGTGCGCACCTCACGGCGCGTGACAACCGACTTCAACCACACCAAAACTGTTCCGGGTTCGCCATCTGCGTTGGCTTACATTAAGGTCACGCCCAACTGCTGCGCTTCCGCCAACGGTCTTTGACAACCGGTTGCTCGCCGAACTGCAGCTTGCAACCGCCCAAAGCCCTTAACGTTGGTTCACGCGAGATCGCGTAAACCGACGCATGATTCTTTACTGCGAGAGCGTAGCGTGATCGACACGCACGCCGACACCCATGGTGCTCGACAATGCGATCTTGCGCAGATACACGCCCTTGCTGGTCGCCGGCTTGGCCTTTTGAAGGGCTTCCACCAATGCCGACAAATTCTGACGCAACGACGCCGGCTCGAACGAAGCACGGCCGATGGTTGCGTGGATGATCCCGCCCTTGTCGACGCGGAACTGCACCTGACCAGCCTTGGCGTTGCGAACAGCTTGCGCAACGTCAGCGGTGACGGTACCGACCTTCGGGTTAGGCATCAGGCCGCGCGGGCCAAGAATCTGACCAAGCGTACCGACAACGCGCATCGTATCCGGTGAAGCGATCACGACGTCAAAGTTCAGGTTACCGGCCTTGACTTGCTCAGCCAGGTCTTCCATGCCGACAATTTCAGCGCCGGCTGCACGAGCCTGCTCAGCCTTTTCGCCTTGCGCAAACACAGCAACGCGAACCGACTTGCCGGTGCCTGCGGGCAACACGACCGAGCCGCGAACCACTTGGTCGGACTTCTTTGCATCGATGCCGAGCTGCACAGCCACGTCAATCGATTCATCGAACTTGGCGCTTGCGCACTCTTTGACAATCGAAAGAGCGTCGTCTACGGGATACAGCTTCATACGGTCGACCTTGGCGGCCAACGCTTGAAGACGCTTAGAAAGCTTAGCCATTTACACGCCCTCCACGGTGATGCCCATCGAACGGGCGCTGCCGGCGATCGTACGAACCGCCGCATCCAGATTCGCGGCCGTCAGATCAGGCATCTTCGTCTTTGCGATTTCTTCAGCCTGAGCGCGCGTGATGTTACCGACCTTGTCGGCGTTAGGCTTCGGTGAACCCTTCGCGATACCCGCTGCCTTCTTGATCAGAACGGTAGCCGGCGGCGTCTTCATGATGAACGTGAAGCTCTTGTCCGCGAATGCCGTAATAACCACCGGCACCGGCAGACCCGGCTCCATCGCTTGAGTCTGCGCGTTAAACGCCTTGCAGAACTCCATGATGTTCAGGCCGCGCTGGCCCAGTGCCGGACCAACCGGCGGTGACGGATTGGCTTTACCTGCAGGAATCTGCAGTTTGATAAAGCCGATGATTTTCTTTGCCATGTTGAAAACCTCTGCAGAACGCGTTAGCGTTCGGTGAGTGATAACGCGCTCTCGCCAAAAACGGCTACTGACGCTCCTCAACAGCCATAACGCGGACTGTAAGCGCGAACCGCGCTACGAAGTTGACACTTCGAGCGCGGCGAAAAACGAATGCTTTTAAACCTTTTCGACCTGACCGAATTCCAGTTCAACTGGCGTCGAGCGTCCGAAAATGGTGACAGATACACGGACCCGCGACTTTTCGTAATTCACTTCTTCGACGTTGCCGTTGAAGTCTGTGAACGGGCCTTCCTTGACCCGAACCATCTCGCCCACCTCGAACAGGGTTTTCGGGCGCGGTTTTTCCACGCCTTCCTGCATCTGCGACATGATCTTTTCCACTTCACGCGGAGAGATCGGGCTCGGACGATTGCGCGCCCCGCCGACAAAGCCCGTCACCTTGGCGGTATTTTTTACCAGGTGCCAGGTTTCATCCGTCATTTCCATTTCAACGAGCACATAGCCCGGAAAGAAACGACGCTCAGTCACAGATTTATGACCGCCCTTCACTTCCACGACCTCTTCGGTCGGGACGAGGATTTGGCCAAACTGATCCTGCATGCCAGCACGGTCGATACGCTCTTGAAGCGCACGTTGCACACTTTTCTCCATACCGGAGTAGGCGTGCACGACATACCAACGTTTTCCGCTCGGTGATGCTGGTGCTTCGCTCATATCATCTCCAACCCAGAATTACCGAGAATATCACCCACTCGATCGACTTATCGCTAAGCCACAAGAAGATCGCCATGATCAGTACAAACGCGAAGACCACCAGCGTGGTTTGCGTGGCTTCCTTACGCGTCGGCCACACCACCTTGCGGACTTCTTTGTACGAATCTTTGGCAAAGGCGATAAAACCCTTTCCCGGTGCGGAGAGAAGACCGACCGCAACACCCGCGATCAAACCGACAGCAAGCGCGGCGCCGCGAACGTACCACTCCTGGCCACTCAGCCAGAAGAAACCTACGAACCCGGCCAATACCAACAATACGCCCGCGGTCAACATCAACTTGTCGCCGGAAGTATTTACAGTTTCGACGGAAGGATTCGCCATAACACCTTAAACAGCGCCCTGAGACGCAAGATTGTGGCAGGGGCAGAGGGAATCGAACCCCCAACCTTCGGTTTTGGAGACCGACGCTCTGCCAGTTGAGCTATACCCCTAAACCATTTTGGGGTCGGCGACTTCGCCAACCCCGAAAACTACAGACTATCGAGCAATTTCTGGCTTTGCTCGATTTACTCGAGAACCTTGGCAACGACACCGGCGCCGACGGTACGACCGCCTTCACGGATGGCAAAGCGCAGACCTTCTTCCATGGCGATCGGAGCAATCAGCTTCACCGTGATCGACACGTTGTCGCCCGGCATCACCATTTCCTTGTCCTTCGGCAACTCGATCGAACCCGTTACGTCCGTGGTACGGAAGTAGAACTGCGGGCGATAGTTGTTGAAGAACGGTGTATGACGGCCGCCTTCGTCCTTGCTCAGCACATACACTTCAGCCGTGAAGTGCGTGTGCGGCGTGATCGAACCCGGCTTGGCCAACACCTGGCCACGCTCCACGTCTTCACGCTTCGTGCCGCGCAGCAGAATACCCACGTTGTCGCCCGCTTGACCTTGGTCCAGCAGCTTGCGGAACATTTCCACGCCCGTGCACGTCGTCTTCACCGTCGGCTTGATACCGATGATTTCGATTTCTTCGCCAACCTTCACCACGCCACGCTCGATACGGCCCGTCACCACCGTGCCACGACCCGAGATCGAGAACACGTCTTCCACCGGCATCAGGAACGAACCGTCAATCGCGCGTTCCGGCGTCGGGATGTACGTATCCAGCGCGTCGGCCAGGTTCATGATCGCCACTTCGCCCAGCTCGCCCGTGTCGCCTTCCAGCGCCAGCTTGGCCGAACCCTTGATGATCGGCGTGTCGTCGCCCGGGAAATCGTACTTCGACAGAAGCTCACGCACTTCCATTTCAACCAGTTCCAGCAACTCAGCGTCGTCCACCATGTCGCACTTGTTCAGGAACACGATGATGTACGGCACACCAACCTGGCGAGCCAACAGGATGTGCTCACGCGTTTGCGGCATCGGGCCGTCTGCAGCCGAACACACCAGGATCGCGCCGTCCATCTGCGCCGCACCCGTAATCATGTTCTTCACATAGTCAGCGTGGCCCGGGCAGTCAACGTGCGCGTAGTGACGCGCGGCCGTTTCGTACTCGACGTGGGCCGTGTTGATCGTGATACCACGCGCCTTTTCTTCCGGCGCCGCGTCGATCTGGTCATACGCCTTCGCTTCGCCGCCAAACTTCTTCGACAACACCGTCGCGATTGCTGCCGTCAGCGTGGTCTTGCCATGGTCGACGTGACCAATCGTGCCTACGTTGACGTGCGGCTTGGTCCGTTCGAATTTACCTTTTGCCATTTTCGACTCCTAACAGGAATTTTTCCGTACCTTGCGCCGCGCGCAAACAGTGTGGACTAGTGTTGCTGGTGCCCATGAGCAGGATCGAACTGCTGACCTCTCCCTTACCAAGGGAGTGCTCTACCACTGAGCCACATGGGCGGACCTTGATGCTGGAGCGGGTGAAGGGAATCGAACCCTCGTCATAAGCTTGGAAGGCTTCTGCTCTACCATTGAGCTACACCCGCTTGGGTCTAACGATTCCCGACGCTTGCTACATGTTCTGGTGGAGGAGGCTGGATTCGAACCAGCGTAGGCGTAAGCCAACAGATTTACAGTCTGCCCCCTTTAGCCACTCGGGCACCCCTCCGCAGAGAACTGACGATTATGGGGGAACATCGCTGTTGTGTCAAGCCTTCAGCGGGTCCTGCATAATCGATGCCTCTCACATATAGGTGTTCAGAAACGCAAAAACCCCACCTTTTGGGTGGGGTTTTTGTTAGCTGGCAAGTGCTCGAAAGCGGCTTGTGAGCAGA
>NZ_JALPRJ010000031.1 GCF_030464885.1 Caballeronia sp. SEWSISQ10-4 2
GCTAATAGTGATAAAAAATACAGCTAACTCACGCAGACCACTAAGGCCGAAAGCACCAACCCAGCCCCCCGACCACCCGCTAAGATAAACTATACGAAGACCCAAGCATCAACAACCCAGCATCGGCTTCCAAGACCCAAACAAACCCCGAGTGCGAACGAAAACCAAAAGGGAGTTCCGCACATGATCATCGAAGAGAACCATCAGCTAATGCTTCGGCCGCTCGAACGAACCGATCTCCACTTCGTCCACAGCCTGAACAACAACGCAAAAATCATGCGTTACTGGTTCGAGGAACCCTACGAAACGTTCTCCGAGTTGTCCCAGCTATACGATCGCCATGTCCACGATTTGCGCGAACGCCGCTTCGTTGCAGTCGACAAGACCGGCGAGACCGTAGGACTCGCTGAATTGATCGAGCTGGACTACATTCATAGGCGCGGTGAGTTCCAGATCATCATTGCACCCAGCGCTCAAGGCCACGGTTATGCAACCAGCGCGACCGAGCTTGCAACAGACTACGCGTTTTCAGTGCTCAATCTTCGCAAGCTTTATCTGATCGTGGATGTGTCGAATCAGGCGGCCATTCATATCTACGAAAAGTGCGGCTTCAAGCAAGAAGCGGAACTGATCGAAGAGTTTTTTGGCAACGGCCGGTATCACAACGTATTTCGCATGTGCATTTTCCAGCACGATTTCCTTAAACAAACACAGGCAGGTAAATAAGCAAGCCGGCAGCACTCCCTTGGCGGTCGAACCGTCGTGACGGGTTATTACTTTCGCCTCTAAGCACGCGCAAGCGTTTCCACCCGCTCGCTCGACTCGGCTTTATGCAGCATCTGATGAGTCAGCATCACATGCTGCCGGGCGAAGCCACGCGTTGTCAGATCCTTCGATACCAGCTCCCGCTGCGCGCGACGAATCCGCTCGCTGGTGCCTTCCGGATCCGCACCCAACGCGGCGACAGTCTCGCGCAGGCTCTGTGCATCGTGGACCGGTACGTAGGAGACGGCGTCATCGGAGAAATAGTCCGACAGACCGCCAATGCCCGTTGCAACCACCGCCTTGCCAGCCATGACCGCTTCCAGCAACACCGTAATACCCGATGCATGGTGATTGGGATGAAGCGGCACAACGATCACATCGGCCCACTCGTAGAGCGCACGTTGTTCGGCCAACCCCGATACCGGCGCGACAACAATGTTATCCGCCCGGTCAGGACGCGCGACTTTGCGCTGGGTCGCCAGCCTCGCGTCAAAGCGCTTGTCGTTTTCGAATGCAGCCATGAAGGTCTGCCAATCACGGTCTCGATCGTTACCAATGGCTGCGACGCGCAAGGGTTCGTGAGGGCGCCACTCGGACACAGGCTGCAGCGGGAAGTCGTCTGTACTGATGCCGTAAAGCACCACCGTCGCTTCGCGATTCCAGAATTTTTTCGCTAGCGCGACATTGTCATATGTAAGCGTCGTCAGCAGGTCCGCGCGGCTTAACAATCTCTTGAAGAGAATGCGCTTGAACACACTAAGCGATTCCCATATATCCAGAAGCCACACGCTTTGCGCAAGCAGAAGCGGTTTGTGCGGTCCACGCTTGAGCATGAGCAATAGCGCCGCCGATAGATACTCGCGCTCCGTATGCGTCCAGATCACGTCCGCTTCAAGCAACGCTGCGCGATTGCGAAACGTATGGATGAGATCGCAGCCAAGGACGGCCTTCAAGCCGCGTCGGATAGTACGGAGAACACGTCCTTCGGGGTGATCCTCGGAATACGAAAGCGCCATCGATTCCGACTCGGCGTAGTGGTACCCGTACAAGCACCCGACGTTCTCCTCCTTGCGATACCGGCTCGGATCGACGCCATAGTAAAGATGAACATGAACGTTAGTCGGCGCATTAGCCGTCGTGCCCTTCACTCCCATATATCCCCCGATACCCGCGCTTGTCCAAGTGCTTAAGGCGCTGAAAAACGCATCGTACCGACGCATGGGCACAGAGGGAACGCCTTCGGGCAGGACATTCCAACTTGAGCGATGGGTAACCCACACAACGCGTTGCATCTGCGCTGCGTGTTCGGCAACGCTCGCAGGGTTTGACCGGATTCTGCTATGCGCCTTACAAGGCTAACGCGCGGTCCATCCTCCATCGACGACCAGTTCAGTGCCTGCCATAAATGCCGAATCCTCCGAAGCGAGAAACACAGCGACCGCGGCCGAATCTTCCGGTCGGCCAACACGTTTCGAGGCAATCAACTCCTCTCAGGAACGGCGCATTTTCCAGCCTCATGTTTTGTTTCCCGTTGAGTTCACAACAATTAACAAATGCCCAAGGCCTTTCTGCTATTCAAAGCGCGACACTGCACGAAGCAGGTATTAATCGGTAAGGTTTCCGGGCTCTTTTGTTCGGCTAGCCACATTCACAAAGTACCCCGGTTGCTAAATTCCGCCCGCGTTTATAGATAACAACACCGGGGCGATCCATGTCAAATCCAGTTCGTTCGCGAGCAATCTCGCTTGCACCATCACTGCTGCTGATTCCTTTTCTTCTTAGTCCGATAGCGGCGGCAGCAGCTTGTGCCGTGAACGGCCTCGACACGGTTTGCGACTCGAGTTCGCCAAACCCATGGGCCACGACTATTGGTACTGGTTACGTAGCGGGCAATGACAATCAAACAGTCACTGTCCAGAGCGGCGCGACAATCAACACACCCGACGCGTCGGCCATCAGCCTCGCTAACAACGCCAACATCACGGTTCAGTCGGGCGGGACGGTCAGCAACCAGGCGGTCAACTCGCACGGCAACTATGGAACCGGCGCCAATACCATCGAGTTCCAGGACAACGGCACGCTGACCGTGCAAGCGGGCGGCAGGGTGCTGTCCAATGGCACGCAGGGCATTGCCGAGGCGGTGAACATACAAGGCCAGGGCAACGTCATCATCAACAACGGCCTGATCCAGGCGATCAACGCCGGCGCCATCTGGTTCCAGAACAAGGTAGGCGGCAACACGGTCATCAATAACGAAACCGGCGTGATCCAGTCACCCGGCAGCGTGATCGGTTCAAGCGGCGACGCCCCCATCGATTTCACCAACAAGGGCAAGGTGATCGGCGACATCGTGTTCTCGGGTGGTGACGACATCATGCGCATCTATACCGGCTCATCGGTGCAAGGCAACATTGACGGCGGTGCGGGCAGCAACCAGTTGTTCCTGAGCGGACTCGGTACAGACACGCTGACCGGCAACATCGTCGGCTTCCAGACGCTCATCAAGACCGACACGGGTACGTGGACCGTCAATGGCATCCTGCCGGACGTGCAAAGTGCGGAGGTTGCAGGGGGCACGCTGATCCTGACGGGCGATAACAGCGCATACACCGGACAGACGCTCGTCGATGCCGCCGGTACGCTTCAGGCACGCGCGCAAAGCCTGCCGTCGGCGATCACCGACAACGGCCTGGTCCGCTTCGCTCAAACCGATGACGGCACCTATGCGGGACTGTTGAGCGGCGCTGGAGCGATCGAGAAAACCGGTGCGGGCACTCTGGTTTTAGCGCCCACTGCAACCGGTGGCAACACGTATTCCGGCGGTACGCTGATCACGCAAGGCACGCTCAATATCGGCGCCGACAACGCACTTGGCGCCGCTACGGGTAGCGTCACGTTCAACGGCGGCACGCTGCAACTGAACAATAACCTCGACCTGGCCGCGACCCGCGCGATCTCGATCGGCGCGAATGGCGGGACGATCGACACGCAGCAATATTCGTCGACGCTCTCCCAAGCCGTGACGGGTACCGGCGCCTTGACAAAGCTGGGGAGTGGTCTGCTCACAATGAATGGCGCAAGCACCTATGGCGTCACGAACGTGCTGGCAGGCACCCTTGCAGTCGGCGACGCACAACACAGTTCGGCAAGCATCGGCACGGGCACGACGACGGTCGCGGCCGACGCCACGCTTGGCGGTTTCGGCACTGTGCTCGGCTCGGTGACGAACTCCGGCACGATCGCTGCGGCGAATGCCTTGCCGGCTTTCTCGGCATCGACCACCGGCACCTTCGCGATTCGCGGCGATCTCACCAACAACAACACGATCAATCTGGCTGCTGCATCGGGTACGCCGGGCAATGTGCTTAACGTCAGTGGCAACTATGTAGGTAACAACGGTCAGTTGACCGTGAACACGGTAATGAACGAAGGTGGCGCCGCAGCTAATCAGTTCACCGATCGTCTTGTCATTGGCGGCAACGCGAGCGGCAGCACGACCGTGGTCGTGCGCCCGAGCGGCCTGGGTGCGCTGACCGTCGGCGATGGCATCAAGGTCGTTCAGGTGAACGGCAGCGCTGCAGCAGGTACCTTCCATATGATTGCGCCGGTTCAGGCCGGGGCATATCAGTATCTGCTGTATCAGGGAGGCTCGGGCCGGCCCAGCGACTTCTACTTGCGCTCCTCGCTCGAGAGCGTGCCGGTGACGCCTACGCCACCGGTTACTCCGGTCACGCCCGTTGCACCGACCACACCCACCACACCCACCACGCCCGACGCGGTCGTCGCGCCGGTTACGCCTATTTCTTCGGTCGCGGCCCAGCCGGCTGGTCAGGCTTCGCCAGTTGCGTACCGCCCTGCTGTAGTCGGCTATACGATGACGCCGTCGTTCAACCTCGATTACGGCTTCACGATCATGAACCGACTGCATGAGCGTGTCGGCGATGTCGCGAGCCTCGAGAATGCGCAGGGAACGTATGGCAACGGCGTGTGGGGACGTCTCGGCGGGCAGAGCCTAAACGCCAACTCGGGCGATCGTTTTTCCGGCGATGAACACACGTTCTTTGCGCAGTTCGGCAAGGACTGGACGCTCTCAACGAACCCGACGGGCGGCAGCACGCATGCGGGCGTCACGGTGACCATCGGCTCGTCGTCGGCGACCTTCCAGGACAGCGCGCGCAGTCTCAACCCGGCGCTCACGACCGGTACCGGCTCAGTCGAAACGCAGGCGCAATCGCTCGGCGGCTACTGGACGAAGTATCTGCATGACGGCAGCTACTTCGACGCCGTGGCGCAACTGACCCACTATCACAACAAGTACGGCGATGTGTACGGCGGCAGCGGTTCGCAGAACGGTTTTGGCACGGGCCTGTCCGGTGAGGCAGGCAAGCCGCTGCTGATCGGATCGACAACCATTGCCATCGAACCGCAAGCCCAGTTGATGTACCAGTACCTGCATCTGAACGGCTTCAACGACGGCGTCTCCCCGGTATCGAGCACGTCGAGCAACGCCCTGCGCGGACGAGTGGGATTCCGGATCTTCAAGGCGAACCTGACCAATGATTCGAAGTCAGGAACCGCGACGCCCTATTTCACCGCCGACATCCTGCACGATTTCCTGACACCGGGCAACACGGCGGTGGATGGAACCTCGTTCAACAGCGGTTTGTCGAAGACCTGGTATGAAGTAGGCGTGGGCGTTACCACGAGCATGGGCAAGGCGTCGTCGGTGTACGCCAACGTCAAGTACGCCCGTAATCTTGGCGGCGATTATCGTCGCGGAGTATTTGGTCAGGTCGGATATCGATATAGCTGGTAGGCCTCAAGGACATCTTCGTAGATGATGCGGGGATGTGCGTCACGATAAAGCCGGCCGCAGGCCGGCTTTATCGTTTTTAGCCGAGTGCGAACGAAAGCCAGTCCAACGCCTGACGATGGCTGTTCAAACCAATATCGAAATGAGCCCTCCGATGGCGAGTCCTGCAGCCAGCCACCTCCCCGCCGTGTAGAACTCGTTGTGATTTTCTTGCGGCAGATCCGGACGCTCAAGTCCGAGCACGCCGTAAGTAAGCGACTTGACCGACGAAACGTTCGTCGTCGAACCTTGACCGCCGTCGCTCTCCTGACTCGCCATTGCAGCGCCTTCAGGCGAGATCGTGACCGCCGCGTCCTGTGTCGTGGCATCTGCCTGGTTCGTCGTTTGCCCCGGGTCGGCATTGTCCCCCGACAAGGACTGTTGTTCCGTCGCGGCATTCGAAGTTGAGATCGTCCGCTCCGAAGTTGGCGACGACGCGATATTGCTGATCTGCATAGCAACCTCCCCTCATCTTCTTAAACGGGCGCTGCTGGAAAACGACGTGCGAGCATCAAATACATTCATACATTCATCAGTGGTTAAAGGTAGCGCAATGCATCGATGGAGTCGCTTATGAAACGAAGACTATTGGCCTATCGGGAAACCCGTAGCCTTTCCCGTTTATCGACTGGAGAGCGCGGATCTTTAGTGTTGGTAAGGGTAGGTAAGGAAAGCGTTACGGAGACGCTTAATCGCTTACTCCAGCGACTGAAGCAACGTTTGTCGCACTACTGCTGTAACGTCGAGTTGACGCTCGTTTTCAAGTATTCCAATTACCCGCTTGAGCGGACCGTATGGAAGCTGTAGTGCGACCACCGAATGATCACGCGCCCAAGCAACGTGCTTGAGCAAAGGCACGATGGAAATTCCCACGTTTTGCCGGACCAGATCGACGATGGCGGCCACCGAATTAACCTCGAGAATTTCCTTGGGTTTTATCCGCATGCGTCGCAAGGTCTGCTCCACTTTTGCCCCGGTCGGAGATGTCCGGTCGAAGCGAATGAACGGATGACTCTTGAGCAAGGACGCCACGTCTGCCTGTGCGGCCGCGACCCGTGTGCTCGCAATGAGCATCAGCGGTTCTTCATAAAGCGGTGTCCATTGCACGTTGACGGGCATCTCGTGCGGTATCTGCACGGTGAGCGCGGCATCTATCTCGGACGCCCGTACCCGTTCGGCAAGCTCGCCGCTATGACCTAGAACGAGTCGAACGTCCAGAGCCGGATACTGAGCTTTCAGACTAACCAGATTCTGCGAAAGAAAGCCCATTGCCGAGACAATCGCACCCACGGCGATGCTGCCGGCGATCTCATGTCCGGTGTGGGCATCAGCAAGCATTGCCTCATACGCCGCGACCAGCTTGCGCGCCTGCGGGATGAGCGCGCGGGCCGCGGGCGTCAGCACGATGACCCGGCCTGAACGAGAGAACAGCGGCCTTCGGAACTCCTCCTCGAGCGCACGCATCTGTTGTCCGACCGCCGCCTGGGTCAGCGCGACACGACCGGCGGCTGCCGCGAAGGAGCCGTATTTTTCGACGGCAAGGAAGGTGCGCAAAAACCGGATAGTGCTCATGGAGAAGGCGTTCCGACGTAGCGAGACTAAACATTCAGTTTAGTTTGTGTAAATATAAATCAGTTAGTTTTTTCGAATTAGTGACGGCACAATTGTACGGTGAACCATTCCACTACAAGGCCGCAGTCATGTCTCATGCAACTACTCTCCCAGTGATAGACGAGCACATCGGGCGCGGTAAAGCCTATTACGAACTCGGCTCGACCACTGTGTTCGCGCATCGAAACGACCCGCGTTTCGCCTATACGCTTTACGTTCCTAAAGCAATCCTTGAGGCGGGCAACAATGTCGAGCTCGTCGTGGTCATGCACGGAACAGGGCGTCAGTTCACCAACTACCGCGATGCTTTTGCGGAGTTTGGCCGCTGGAACAACTGCATTGTCTTGTGCCCGCTATTTCCGGTGGGCGTACTCGGCGACGGCAATCGCGACGGTTTCAAGCATCTGATCGAGGGCGACATCCGCTATGACGACGTGCTGCTCGATATGGTCGACGAGATCGGCGAGCGTTATGGCAAGCGTTTCGACCAGTTCGCGCTGTTCGGTTTTTCGGGTGGCGGACAGTTTGCGAACCGCTTTGCCTACCTGCATCCGGAAAAATTATGGGCAGTGTCGATCGGTGCGCCCGGCTCGGTGACGACGCTCGATATAAACCGTGACTGGTGGGTCGGCTTAAGGGGTTTCGAACAGCGTTTCGGCAAGGTATTCGACCTTGATGCATTGCGCCGCGTGCCTGTGCACATGGTGGTCGGCAAGGCAGATCTGGAGACGTGGGAGATCACGCATCGGGAAGGCGGCCGCCACTTCATGCCAGGCGCGAACGACGCTGGTGCGACACGACCAGAGCGTCTTAGAACGCTCAAAGCAACGTTCGAGACCGCAGGGATCCGCGTTCAGCTCGATGAACTGGACAACGTTCCACACAACGGCTTGCTGGCTGTGAACGCGGTGCAGGATTTCTTTGCAGGCGTGCTGCGCGCAAGCCGGTCCAGATAGTTCAAACAACGGGCTCGCTATCTCGCGAGCCTCTCTCGCTCGGGCGCATTGATGTCCCGGGCCGGCGGTGCATATCGCGCGTTATGAGCCTGCTCTTTAGCGGCAACGCGCAGGGGGAGAAGATACATGAATCCAACAAATCACGAAAACGCACCGCCACTCGCTGCACCCGAATCGCGTCAGGTCCGGCGCGCGCTTGTTGTCTCGGTAATCGGCAATGGCTTCGAGTGGTTCGATTTCATGGCGTACGTGTACTTCTCGAAGATCATCGCGGAGGTATTCTTCTCGGTAGGAAGCAGCGTTGTGTCGATGTCGCTCGCGCTCGCGACTTTCGCCCTCGGATTTATTGTCCGGCCGGTTGGCGGCGTCCTGCTTGGTATCTATGCAGACCGCGTCGGCCGTAGCCGTGCACTTTCATTGGTTATGCTGATGATGTGCGCCGGCACACTGTTGCTGGGTCTGGCTCCCGGTTATGCGACGTTAGGCGTTGCGGCTCCGCTAATCGTGCTGCTGGCCCGGCTGATTCAGGGCCTTGCGATCGGCGGGCAATTCAGCCTCTCGTCGGTGGTTGTGGTGGAAACCGCCCCGCCCGGCAAGAAGATGTTTTACGGCAGCTTCAACATGTCGTCCCAGGCGCTCGCCATGTTGCTGTCATCCGGCTGCAGTTATCTGCTGATCAATAATCTTTCGACGAGTTCGCTCACGACCTGGGGCTGGCGAGTGCCGTTTCTAATCGGCGCGCTCGTTGGACCACTTGGTTTCTATATCCGGCATAACATTGCCGAATCGCCGGAATTCGAGGCGTTGCGCAAGCAAGTCCGTACGGGCGCCACGCGTGCCTTCCGGTTGCGCGACTTTGTGCGTGAACAAGGCGACGCTGCTTTATGTGCGATGGGCGTGATGATCATCGGCACGGCGTCGAATTATTTGTGGAACGCGTATTTGCCCGTGTATATCGAACACCAACTGCATCTCCCGCTCAAATCGGCGTTGCTTGGGACGTTTATCGGCGGCGTCATCAACTTCCTGCTTTTCCCGGTGTCGGGCAAACTGGCGGATAAATTCGGTGCCTACCGGCTTTTCTATCCGCTGGTAATCGGTTGGTTGTTATGCACCTTCCCCTTGTTCTGGTTCATCGTCTCCGCGCCATCGCTCACTCGTCTTTTCATCGCGCAAATCATTGCGTCGATCTTCCAGGTTGCAATAGCAGGTCCGCACCCCGGCATGTTGGCAACGATCTTCCCGGCAAAGGCGCGCTCAACTGGCGTGGCGCTTTCGTATAACCTCGCGGTCACATTATTCGGCGGCCTTGCTCCGCTGACCGTGGCGACTTTGACGGAAGTCACCGGCAGCCAGTATGTTCCCGCGTTTTATGTCGTCTTTGCCGCGCTGGTTTCACTTGCGCTCGTGGCGTTCACTCGCACCGGGCAAGCAGCTTTGGCCAGCGACCGTGCTCACAAGAAACACTTTTTCTCGGTGCGGCGCGTTCCTCCAACAGCATGATTCGCGAATGCTGAAGGCGCAATCGGCGAAATTTGTCCTGGATTGGTCTCGTGAAAATCGCCATCGATCATTGACGAAAACAGTGCTGAGCCACATGATTAGTGACCTCCACGCACGAGTTATAAAATGAGCTTCGACGGACGCGCGCTTTCCAATATCAGCGTTCTAGCTGCGATCGTGGAAAGCGGCAGCTTTGCGCGCGCAGCAGACGCTCTGGGTTTGTCACCCTCCGGGGTAAGTCGCGCCGTTGGCCGGCTCGAATTGAGCATTGGCGTGCGCTTGCTTGACCGGACCACGCGCTCCGTGACACTGACGGACGAAGGAAGACAGTTGTATGAGGAAATTGGCCCGCTGCTGACGGGTATCGGCGACGCGGTGAATCTGGCAGCCGGAGCGTCTGCTGCCGTGCGGGGGGCGCTTGCGTGTGAACGTCGATGCATTTTTTCGCGCAGGATGCTGGCGCCTCATATCGCAAAGTTCCTGGATCGTTACCCTGAACTTTCGCTGGAGTTGGCGACACGCGAACAACTCGGCGATCTCGTTGCCGACGGTTTCGATGTCGCAATACGCTTCGGGCAACCGCCCTCATCGTCTCTCATCGCGCGCAAATTGCTCGAGACCCATACCATGACCGTTGCCGCGCCGGTCTACATCAGAAAGCATGGTCGACCTGAAACACCCGCGGGCCTCGTCAACCACGCGTGCATCCAGATGCGAAATCCGGTGACTGGACAACCGCTGGAATGGGAGTACAAATCCGGCCGTAAGGCCATCCCCGTGAAGACTTCCGGCCGCCTCCTGGTCACCGAAGCCGGCACCATGCTGGGTGCATGTCTCGCAGGTGGGGGGATCGCGCGCATCAAGGCCGGCGGGGTGCGGGATCTTGTCGATAAAGACCGTCTTGTCGAGCTGCTCCCAGACTACGTGGGCGAAACATTTCCACTCTACGCGCTCTATCCTTCGCGCCATTTACCCGTTGCAAAGGTGCGAGCGTTCATCGACTTTGTGATCGAAATTCTGGATGGTGACGCGGCGTAGGTTTCCGGGCAGCGCCGAACCTACTTCGGGATGAGTGCCAGAACGTCATCATAGAGTTTGCGGGGCACGTTAATACCATTCGCCTCGCTTCTTAGCCTTGCGTCGAAACGCCGTTGTGAGGGAAGGCGCGCACCTTGACTCACAATGCCGTCGAACAATGCTTCAGCACGCTTATCGTGTTCTCCTCGGTCAGGCCCGGTGAAAAGAACAGGGCTAAAAGCCAATATAAGTTCACCATGGCACGGCGTAGCATCTGCACCCTCGTCGAAAGCTTTCGAGTCGGCCGATGTGAGATCACCGATCAACGGGCCAGCTAGCAATTCGACCATTGCTGCCAACGCAGAGCCTTTGTGGCCTCCGAACGTGAGCATGGCGCCTTTCATTGCCGCTGCAGGATCCTCAGTCGGTTGGCCTTCCGCGTCCAAGGCCCATCCAGGTGGAATTTTCTTATTGGAGCGCCGATGCAACTCAATGTCGCCTCGAGCAATCGCGCTTGTAGCAAAGTCAAACACGAATGGGACTCCGCCCGGTCGTGGCCATGCGAAGGCGATAGGGTTGGTGCCAAATACCGGCTTCGTTCCACCGGCAGGCGCAACCCAACTGTGACTTGGTGTCATTGCGAGAGCCGCTAGCCCCTCGCTCGCCAATCGCTCGACCTCCGGCCATAGCGCTGAGAAGTGGAAGCAGTTGTTAATGGCAAGCGCAGCAATGCCCATTGTTCGAGCCTTCTCGACGAGAACCTTGCTGCCCATTTCAAAAGCGAGTTGCGAATACCCGAACCTGGCATCTACCCGAACCAATGCCGGCGAAACATCCGTGATCACCGGCTTGGCGTCGCGGACAACTTTGCCCTTGCGCAGCGTGTTGACACACACGATCAATCGATAGATTCCATGCGACTGACACTCATCACGTTGCCCGGCAACAATGACCTTAGCTATCGCTTGCGCGTGGTCGTGAGCCATACCATTTACTGTCAAGACCCTAAACGACAGGTCGAACAGATCACTAAGGGTTAGCCTTACCGTGTCGTCCATTTTTTGCCTTTAACAAGAAATTTCTTGACTCATTATATTGGATCCAAGATATTGACGCCAATTTTTGATGCTGATCTCACCGCACCGGGAAAGCGTTCAGCAGATCGAAAAGAGAGCGGGTCGTGGAACCGCCGGCAAGTCGATTGCAGCAGCAGTCCTGAGTTATTCATGTCAACGCTGGGGGAATCTTTGTGAAAAAACAACTTTTTGGTTTAACTGTCCTGGTCGCGTCGTCCGCGGTTCACGCTCAATCATCGGTGGCGCTCTACGGGATTGTGGATGACGGCGTGACCTTCACCAACAATCAGGCCGGCCGGCACAACTATCAGGCGTCGAATGGCGCGCTCGGCAGTAGCAAGTGGGGGCTCCTGACCAACGAAGACCTTGGCGGCGGATACAGCACGATTGCCCGGCTGGAGAATGGTTTCGACATCAACACGGGAAAATTCAACAACGGCGGCAGGGAGTTCGGTCGGCAAGCCTACTTCGGTATCGGCAGCCCGTTCGGTAGCGTATTGCTCGGTCGCCAGTACGACCTGGTGCTTGATTCTCTTCTCCCGCTGTCCGGCGCGCTCAAGTTCGCGGGCATTCTGGGCACACACGCCGCCGACGTCGACAACATGTGGGGAGACTATTCGCTCAGCAACTCCGTCAAATACATCTCGCCGAACTACGGCGGGTTCCGGGTCTCCGGCCTTTTGAGCTTCGGCGGCGTTGCCGGTGACTTTGCTAACGGACGCAAAGAGTCAGTGAGTTTGAGTTATTCGAATGCCGCGTTAAGCGCGAGCGCCGTGTTCTCCCGCATCCGCAATCCCGCATCATCGATCTATGACGCAACGGCAAACCCGGTCGAGGGTACGACCTTTGTGAATCCGATTACAAATCCTACGTTCAGCGGTTACACCTCTGCGCAAACCCTGCAGGTTGCCGGAGCGGGTGCGAACTATAAGATCGGCGCTGCGACAGTGGGTGTGATCTACACCAACACCCGGTTCGAAGACGTCGTTCGCACCTCCTCGACACCTTTCGCAGGCACGGCCACTTTCAACAACGTCGAGGTACTTGCGATGTACAACTTCACGCCCGCGTGGCTCGTCGGCGCGTCGTACGACTACACGAAAGCCGAGAGTGCGAAGTACAGCCAGATCAACATCGGGACCGAATATTCAATCTCCAAGCGAACGCTTTTCTATGCGATTACTGCGTGGGAACATGCAATCGGTATGGACTCAACCGGTAAGAAAGCTGTCGCAGCTCTTTCATTCCTGACGCCGTCCAGCACAGCGAATCAAGTTGCAGTGCGCGTCGGTGTTCGCCACGCCTTCTGAGACTCATTCACCCGTCATCTCGGGGCGCATCAAAACATCATCCAATCAGCGGGTTAACCCCAATCAGTCAAGATAACCTAGGGGTAATGACGATTGACATCGTATTTTGGATCCAGGATATTGGACGTATTCTCAATCGACTTCGTTGAACGCCAGGCGCGAAAGTGTCCGGGGATTCTCTCCATCATTGGAGCTTCTTATGTCACCAATAGCAGCGAGGCTTGAACGGTTGCCGTTTAGCCACTTCCATTTCAAGTTGCTCATCATGGGCGGCCTCGGCTTCATGTTCGAGGCAGTCGATGCCGCAATCATTGCGTTCATCCTGCCGGTGCTTCGCGCCAAATGGCATCTGACCAGCTTCGAAACCGGGCTGCTCGGAAGCAGCACCTATATCGGTTTCCTGGTGGGTGCGCTGTTCGCTGGTTTACTGGGTGACCGCTTCGGCCGCAAGGTCATCATGATGTGGGCGCTCATGATTTTTTGCGTGCTTACACTGGCTAACGCCTTCGTGAATGACTGGCACACGTTCTTCGTATTGCGCGCCTTGGCCGGGGTCGGCATGGGCGCCGAAGGTGCAATCATTGCCCCGTTCCTCGTCGAGTTCGTGAGCAACAAGTACCGCGGCAGTTTCGCAGGCGCTCTGGCAGGGTTCTTCTCGTTCGGCTTTGTTGCGGCGGCTCTCATTGGTTTCTTCGTCATTCCGCTTAGTCCCGAGGGCTGGCGCATTGCGCTCGTGATCGTGTCCCTGCCGGTTCTGGTTTTGCTCTGGTGGCGCAAGTCGCTTCATGAATCGCCCCGTTGGCTCGAAAGCCGCGGGCGTCATGCTGAAGCAAGCGCGGTCGTGGCCGATATCGAAGCGCAGGTCGAACGACGGGGCGTAAAACTTGCCCCCGTGGTTGCCACTGCGGATGCCCCTTTTTTGCATGAGCATTCGAGCTCATTCTTCGGCAATCTAAAAACGTTGTGGATGGCACCCTTGACCAAGACGACCTTCATGACGTGGTGCCTGTGGCTGTCCATCACGTTCTGTTCCTACGCATTTTTCGTGTGGATACCCGGACTGCTTGTGCAGCACGGAATGACTATTACGAAGAGCTTCGGCTTCTCAATTGGTATCTACGTCGCGCAGATTCCCGGCTATTACTCTGCGGCATACTTCAACGAGAAGATCGGCCGAAAAGCCACAATCGTGACCTATATGGTGCTTGCCTGTATCTCCGCCATTAGTCTGGCGTTCTCCACCACGGACCTCACCATCGTCATCTTTGCGGTCGCCCTTTCCTTCTCCATGAATGGCGTCAACGCGGGCCAATATGCGTACACGCCGGAAGTATTCCCTACCCACTTGCGGGCAACGGGCATGGGCACCGCTTCCGCATTCGGGCGTATCGGCGCTATCTGTTCGCCCATGCTGGTGGGTTATATCTATCCGTTATGGGGCTTCCCGGGCGTCTTTGGAATGTGTACCGCGATGCTTGCAATGGGTGGTCTTGCCGTCCTGATCCTGGGCGTATCGACGACTGGCCGCACGCTCGAAGAAATCACTGCTGCTGAATACGGTGGTGATCACGCGGAGAATCTTCCGCCGGCAAAAGCAGGGATCTAATCATGTTTTCCGCAAGTCCGATCACAGCGATCACCTCCCTTGCGTATTCGCTGCATTGTGGCGAGGCCCCTGACGTGTTCTGGAAAAACCTGGAGCGGACCCTTCAAGATGCCTTCGGTCACCGGCTGTTCACGGTACTCGCCTACGACCCACAAAGTAGATTACTCGAACGCGTCTACAGCACACGGCCGGATTTCAACCCCGTGGGCGGTCGCAAGCGCGTAACGAAAAGCATGTGGACGCGACATGTCCTGGAGGACGGCAAGATCTTTCGCGGCTCGACACGCGAGGACATCAAGGCCGTGTTCTCGGACTACGAAGTGCTGTGGGCAAACGGGTGCGAAAGCGTCTTGAACATCCCGGTTCGGA
Organism: Caballeronia sp. SEWSISQ10-4 2; assembly: GCF_030464885.1. Classification (GTDB taxonomy): domain Bacteria; phylum Pseudomonadota; class Gammaproteobacteria; order Burkholderiales; family Burkholderiaceae; genus Caballeronia. The sequence continues at coordinate 15,066 of NZ_JALPRJ010000031.1, forward strand.
AGCAGGGAGTAACCATCGGTTCTCTTAATCTCCTTGACCGCGCGGGGCAATATAACGACGCGTTGATCGAACTGGCATACGTGTTCGCTCAGTTGTCGGTCATACCCCTGGAAGCAAGTCGCACCGCGCTCCAACTGCTCGACAACGGCAGCGGGAAGCTGGAAGAGGTGTAGGTGTAAGGAGCCGGCCGTGAGGTCCGGCTACTCAACGAACGCATTTTTCGATAATCCAATTGACAACCCCGATCGCCGGCGGCATCATGTTTTCGATACATGGATAATGTATCCAATATAAAACAGTGTCCGCCACGGTCGAAAACTGAAGAAGTACCGGAGACTCAGATGAAAACTCACTTGTCCATGATCGCAGCAACAATTTCTGCTGTCGGCCTGACCTTCGCGGTCACCGCGCATGCCGATACTCAGTCCGTCTTGTTGGGGCTAGCCGCGCCGATGACCGGCGCGCAGGCACAGTACGGAAAGGATTTTCAATCAGGCGTCCTTCTTGCGTTGGAAGACTTCAACGCAACGAAACCGAAGGTCGACGGAAAAGAAACCCGGTTCACGCTCGAAAGCATGGACGATCAGGCGGACCCGAAGACCGGTACGGTGGTCGCGCAAAAGCTAGTCGACGACGGTATCAAAGGGATGATCGGCCACTTCAACTCGGGCGTGACCATTCCTGCATCGGCAATCTATTCACGTGCAGGTATTGCGCAGATCTCGACCGCGACCGCCCCTGCGTACACGCGGCAAGGCTTCAAGACGACGTTTCGCATGATGACCTCCGACACGCAGCAAGGCGGCGTGATGGGCAAGTACGTGGTGCAGACATTGAAAGCCAAGCGTATTGCCATCATCGACGATCGCACCGCTTATGGACAGGGTCTTGCCGAAGAGTTCGAAAAATCGGTGAAGGCCGCCGGCGGAAATATTGTCGATCATGAGTTCACGAGTGACAAGGCAGTCGACTTCAAGGCAATCCTGACCAGCGTAAAGGCCAAGAATCCGGACTTCATTTATTACGCCGGCGCTGATGCGCAGTCCGCGCCGATGATCAAGCAGGCTCGCACGCTAGCCATGCAAGGCACGTTTGCATCGGGCGAAATGTCGAAGACGGATGACTTCATCAAGATCGCCGGGAGCGCGGCTAACGGCGCAATCGTGTCGCTTGCTGGCCTGCCGCTTGAAAAAATGCCCGGTGGCCCTGGCTTTACACAGCGTTACAAGGCTAAGTTCAACACGGAGCCTACAACCTACTCGCCTTATAGCTACGACGGAGCAATGGCATTGATGAAGTCGATGGTCGCCGCCAACTCCTCGGATCCGGCCAAGTATCTTCCGGTACTCGCAAAGATCGACATGAAGGGCGTCACCACGGACCACTTTTCATATGACCAGTACGGCGATCTGAAGGACGCGATCATCACGGTCTACAAGTGTGAAAATGGACAATGGAAACCGGTCGACGTCCTCGGTTCCAAGTAATCGATTCGCAGTGCGGGCGGTGCTTCTATCTTCTATCGTCCGCCATTAACCTCAACACGTAATTTTATCCATGGCAAATCAGACCACCCGATCTTCGACAATTCCAGATGTTCTCGTCATCGGCGCTGGAGTTGTCGGGCTCGCGTGTGCGTGGTCAGCGTTGAAAGAAGGGCTAACGGTCACCATCGTCGATCGCGATTTTGACGGCGATCGCACCTCGCACGGTAACGCTGGCGGAATTGCGGTGACCGAGAGCACGCCTATTTCGGTACCCGGCCTGTTCTTCAAAGCAAGCAAGTGGCTCTTCGATCCGCTAGGACCCCTTGCACTTGACTGGAAGCATGTACCGAGTGCTCTGCCGTGGTTCCTGGAATTCCAGCGAGCGAGCAGTCCGACGCGGTTCAGGCAGATATCACTCGCACTCGCGGCCTTGAACAACCGCGTCTATGACGATCTTGTGCCGATGTTCGAGGATGTTGGTGCAATGAGCACGTTCTATCGCCGGGGCGCGATTACGCTTTACGAAACCGACGAAGCATTTTATGCGGACGCGGACGAGTGGAAGCTCAAGCGAGAACTTGGTGTGCGCTGGCGTGCGCTGAGCCAGCAAGAAGTGCAGGAATACGAACCCGCGCTAGCGCCCGTTTTCAGACACGGCATATTCCTTGAAGACTGGTCCCATATTGGAGATCCTAAACAACTTGTCTCGCAACTCAGGGAGCGTGTGAATGCGCTTGGCGTACGATTAGTGGAAGACGTTGTCACCAAGCTGGAGGTCTCCAAGGGCGACGCGCCAGCGGCTGTCCTGCGAAGCGGTGAGTCGATACCAGCTCGTCAGGTCGTGGTCGCGACGGGTGCGTGGTCTGCCGCGTTGGCGGAGTCCGTCGGCGACCGCGTGCTGCTCGACAGCGAGCGGGGCTACAACACCACGTTGCCGCAACCTGGCATTGCACTGTCGAGAGAGGTCATTTTCGCCGAACGCAAATTTGTCGCGACACCGCTCGATATCGGCATCCGGATCGGTGGGGCGGCAGAGTTCGCGGGCCTGAAAGCGGCGCCGAACTACAAGCGCAGCGATGCGTTATTGACGCTCGGGAAAAGATTCTTGCCGGGTATCAGGGACGAAGGTGCGGTCCAGTGGATGGGACACCGGCCGGCAACGCCTGACTCCTTGCCCGTGATCGGCAGGTCGCCGACTACGGCCAACATCATCTATGCATTTGGCCACGGACATCTAGGGCTGACGCAGTGCGCTACGACCGGCGCACTTGTTGCGGATTTATTGGTTAATAGAACACCCCGGATCTCGCTTGAGGAATATTCGATCAAGCGATTCCGGAAATAAGCGGGGCGTAGATACGCCCTCAGTTTCTCGCGGCGAAGCCCGCTCAATTATTTATTCATTCTCAGAGGTGTAGTCATGCAAGTTAATTGGAAAGGCGTTTTCCCTGCAGTCACGACGAAATTGACGGACGACGGCTCGCTCGACACGGAAGCCATCAAGGCAGGCCTGAACCGCCTGATCGACAATGGCGTGGGTGGCGTTGTCATGATGGGCATGGTCGGGGAAAACGCCCAACTCACACCGGAAGAAAAGCGCACGGTGTTGAAGATCGCGGTCGAGACCGTTGGCGGCCGCGTACCAATCGTCTCGGGACTTGCTGAAACGAACACAGGCAGCGCCATTCAGTTTGCAAAGGATGCCGAATTGATCGGTGTGCAGGGCTTGATGGTGTTTCCGGGGCTGACTTACAAGTCGGATGACCGCGAAACAGTGGAGTTTTATCGCACCATCGCGCGCTCCACGAAGCTTGGCATCATGATCTACAACAATCCGCGTGGTTACGGCGTGGACATGCGCCCGGACCTGCTGGAACAGTTGAAGGGTGAAGCCAATATTGTCGCAGTAAAGGAAGAATCTTACGACACGACACGCGTGACGGACTTGTACAACCAGTTCGGCGATCGCTTCCTGGTGTTCTGCGGTGTCGACGATCTGATACTGGAATCGGCAGCCCTTGGCGTAACCGGCTGGGTGTCGGGAATGGCTAACGCCGTACCGAAGGAATCGGTTGAACTGCTCAACCTCGCCGTGAGCGGTGACTTCGAAAAGGCCCGCAAGCTTTATCGTGTACTTACGCCGTTGTTCCATCTCGACGTCCATGTAAAGCTTGTCCAGTACATCAAGCTGGCCGAAAACATCACGGCGGGCTATTCGGAAAATCTGAAGGCGCCGCGTCTGAAGCTGGAGGGCGAAGAGCGTCGGAAGATTGTCGCCATCGTCGAGAAGACGATGCAGGATCTCAAGGCGCTTTCGTAAGCCTCCAGCAGAAACGATCCAGGTTTCTTACGTCAGGTCCGCGCTACGTTACCGCGTCGCGCGACTGCCTGGGAAATTTGATTGGTGAACCGGAGCAAGATAAATGAAAAGCACCTTCTTCTGTATCGACGGTCACACGTGCGGCAACCCTGTGCGCGTAGTGGCCGGTGGCGCCCCAGTACTCAAGGGAACAAACATGATCGAGCGCCGCGCTCACTTCGAGCAGGAGTTCGACTGGATCCGCACCGCCCTGATGTTCGAGCCCCGCGGACACGAAGTCATGTCGGGCTCGATCCTGTATCCATCGACTCGCGCCGACTGCGATATCTCGATTCTGTTTATCGAGGTGAGCGGTTGTCTGCCCATGTGTGGTCACGGAACCATCGGCACCGTCACCACCGCTATCGAAAACGGTCTGGTGCGTCCACGTGAGCCAGGCATCGTGCGCCTGGACACGCCAGCAGGTCTGGTCGTGGCACGGTACAAGATGACTGGCGAGCATGTCGACTCGGTTCAATTGATCAACGTCCCATCGTTCCTGCATTCCTCCGATCTCAGCGTGGACGTCGACGGCATCGGCGAGATCCGCTTTGATGTGGCCTATGGCGGCAACTTCTACGCGATCATTGAGGCGCAAGAAAACTTCGCGGGATTGCATACTTTGAAACCTTCCGACATCCAACGCCTGAGCCCGCTTCTTCGTCAGAAAGCCAACGAAAAGTACAACTTCGTTCACCCGGAAAAACCGGAGATTCGTGGGCTAAGCCATGTCATGTGGACCGGGGAGCCGACTGTAGCCGGCGCAACTGCGCGAAATGCAGTGTTCTACGGCGACAAGGCAATCGACCGCTCACCGTGTGGAACCGGTACGTCGGCGCGAATGGCTCACCTCGTCGCAAAAGGCAAGCTCGCGATTGGCGAGCGCTTCGTGCATGAAAGCATTATCGGTACGCTGTTCGACGGCGTCGCCACCGAATCGACCAAGGTCGGTGAGTTCGACGCCATCATCCCGAGCATTGAAGGATGGGCTCGAGTGACCGGGCACAACACGATCTTCGTAGACGACCGTGATCCTCTCTGGAAAGGTTTCCTGCTGAAGTGATTTCCAGGCCGCCGAGCTGACGCGGTTCGACGGTCCTCTCTCAATGGAGAAGCAATGTTGATCCTCAAAAACGCTCGGGTCCTGGATAAGAACCACGAACGTGATACAGCGCTGTATTCGATCGTCATCGAAGGGCACAAGATAACCCGTGTCTCCCGCGAACCCGTCTCCTCCGATGGAGCCGAAGTGATCGATGTAGATGGCCGGACTGTCATGCCGGGGTTGATCGATTGTCACGCTCATGTCATTGCATCGGTGGCGCATTTGGGCTCCAACAGCCGTCTGCCCAATACGTTCGCCGTCTTGAAAGCGGTTCCGATTCTCGAAGCAATGCTGAATCGCGGCTTTACAACGGTGCGAGACGCCGGCGGCGCCGACTATGCCCTGGCCAAAGCCATTGAAGAAGGCGTGATCGCCGGTCCGCGGCTTTTCATAGCTGGAAAGGCACTTTCGCAAACCGGTGGCCACGGTGATTTTCGCGATCGCTTTGATAACTCTGACCCGGATCCTTGCGGTTGTAGCCGCAACCTTGGCGCAATCGGACGCATTGTCGATGGCGTGGACGAGATGCGAAAAGCCGTGCGGGAAGAAATGCGCGCCGGCGCAAACCACGTGAAGATCATGGCGTCGGGTGGCGTGGCGTCACCAACCGATCCGATTGGAAATTTCCAGTTTTCGATCGATGAAGTCAAAGCTGCCGTCGAAGAAGCCCAGTCGCATCAGACGTATGTGATGGCGCACGCGTACACGGGTGCCGCTATTTCTCGCGTAGTCAAACTGGGTGTACGTACGATCGAGCACGGCAACCTGATTGATGACGAGGCTGCGGCGGTGATGGCGGAACATGGCGCCTACGCGGTTCCTACCTTGGTTACGTACGATGCAATGAGCAAAGTAGGCGCGAAGTCAGGTGTGTCGGAAAGCGCATTGTTGAAGAACGAAGATGTTCGAACCCAGGGATTGCGCGCGCTGGAGATCTTGCAGCGGCATGGCGTCAAGGTAGGACTAGGGACGGACCTGCTCGGCGACATGCATCAGTTTCAAAGCGATGAACTATCGATTCGCGCCAACATCGTCGGAGCGTTCGAGACGATCTGCCAGGCCACGGCGATCGGCGCCGAGATCGTTGGCATGGAGGGCAAACTCGGCGTGGTGGCCAGTGGCGCATTCGCCGACCTGCTCGTCGTCGATGGCGATCCGCTGGACGACATCACGGTCTTGACCGGACAAGGCGAGAGGATCGCGGCCGTCATGAAGAATGGAGCCTGGATCCGGCGTGCGTCGTTCTGAAAAACGGTTTTCGGATTTTGGATCCGATAACCCGTCTATGGTACGATCGATCGTCCCTTCTAATAGACGCTTCCACAATGGCTACGGCAACTCTCAAGCAACGACCACCGAAAGCAGGCGGTGCATCCGAAGTCGTTGAACGCATATCGCGAAAAATCGTGCGGCCTACGGCTGTCGATCTGGTAACGGACGAGGTGCGCCAGATGATTCTGAGCGGTCGGATTGCTCCAGGCGAGGTTTTGCGTCAAGAGGCGCTGGCTGAGGAGCTCGGCGTCAGCCGCGTGCCTGTGCGTGAGGCGATTACCCGGCTGCACGCGGAAGGGCTGTTGAATGTGGTGCCGCACAAGGGGGCCTACGTTCACGACCTGTCAGTGGACGAGGTTCGCGAAACATTCAATATCCGGCTTCGGCTCGAGCCATGGATTTTTTCCGAAGCCATTCCCCGCATCACGGACGCGGAAATCAACAAGGCTGAAAAGCTTGTCAAAGAGATGGACAAGACAAGCGGCGGTGAATGGGGCCAGTTGAATTGGCGATTCCATGAGACGCTTTATCTGCCCGCGCATTGCGAGATTACCTTGCAGATGCTGCGCGTCTTGCATGATCGCTGCGATCGGTATTTTCGTTTCCAGGTTATGAAGGTACCTATTCGCGAACAGTCCCACGAAGAACATATGCAACTCGTCGAGGCGTGCCGCAAGCATGATGTGAAGCTTGGAACCAAGCTGTTGGAGAACCATGTGAAGGTCGCGAGCCAACAGATCGTCACCATTGTTGAAGCGGTTGTGAAGAAGCAAGCGTAGCGCAATGAGGTGAACAAGCGGCGCCGATTCGCTACACTTGAGCGCATCGAGTGCACTGGGAGGGATCTCATTCATGGCAACGCGGAAGACGGCGGGCAAGGCTGGGCAGATCAGGATCGGCATCGGCGGCTGGACCTTCGAGCCGTGGCGCGGTTCGTTTTATCCAAAGGGACTCGTGCAAAAGCTCGAGCTCGAATACGCAAGCCGCAAGCTTACGACGATCGAGATCAACGGCACATTCTACGGCTCGCAGAAACCCGCCACGTTCGCAAAGTGGCACGACGAAACGCCGGATGATTTCGTCTTCTCGCTAAAGGCGCCGCGCTTCTCCACGCATCGACGGGTGCTTGCTGAGGCCGGCGAATCTGTCGAGCGCTTCCTTGCCAGCGGCGTGCTCGAGTTGAAGAACAAGCTCGGTCCGATCAACTGGCAATTCGCCCCGACCAAACAATTCGATGCGGACGACTTCGCAGGTTTCCTGGACCTGCTGCCCAAGCGCGTAGAGGGTCGTGAGATCCGTCATGCGCTCGAAGTGCGGCACGAGAGTTTCCGCGACGAGGCATTCGTTGCCCTCGCGCGCAAGCATGGCGTTGCTATTGTCATGGCAGGGGACTCGAAGTATCCGCAGATTGCAGACGTAACGGCGAAGTTTGTCTACGCGCGGATCATGGGCACGTCCGAAGCGTATCCACAGGGCTACGATGACAACACGCTCGATCTATGGACCGAGCGATCGCGTAACTGGGCGTCGGGCGGCACGCCGAAGGGACTTGAAACGCTAGGCAAACCAGCAGCAGCCGATACCCCTCGCGACGTTTATCTGTACGTGATCAGCGGCTTCAAGGCGCACAACCCGGCGGCGGGCATCGCCATGATCGAGAGGCTGGCAGGCAACAACGCATAGCGCTTCATCGCGCCATTTGCTTCGCGGGCCCTACTTCTTACTGGTTTTGGCGCCAAGCGTTGTCAGCGCATCCATCAACCAGTTTCCCGCGACGCCTAATGTCGCTCCCTTCAGGCAAACAGCATCGACAGCAACAAACCGCGGCCACCCTCGCGCCGACAACTCCTTTAGCTGCTTAGCCCCGAAACGATCGGCAATCCAGCGAGGCAGTTCGGCCCATCCAAAGCCCAGCTCCGCCATTTCCAGCAGGAGCAGATAGCTGTCGGCCGACCAGACGCGCACGCTTCGCTCATACTCGCCAGCCTTCACTCCCGTGCTGATTCGCAATTCACGGTGTCCTGAGAGCCTTTCCATTGTCAGATCCGGAACGCCGCTCAAAGGATGTCCTGTCGCGACGAAAAGTGCGAGTTCCGACGACTCCGCCAGCCTGATTGCACGGACATCGGGAGGATAGCCGGGCTGAGACGCGACTACGCCCAGTTGCGCCCGGCGTTCCTGCACCAGCGAGACAACGTCGCCGTCCTCCTTGACCAGACACTCGAGCTCGACCGTGGGAAACCGCTTCTCGAATGCGACCAGCAGTTTCTCGTAGTGAGGCGGCTGGTAGGTGTTGGATATTGCCAGGCTCAGACTCGGCTCCAACCCTGCGCTTAGCCGCGCCGCCGCCTGTGTCAAACGATCATGTGCCTCGAGAATCTCGCGAGCATTGGCGAGCAGGGCCTCGCCATGCGCGGTGAGACGGGGCTTGCGAGTCGCTCGATCAAAGAGCGTGACACCGACGTCAATCTCCAGATCCGCAATGATGGTGCTGACGGTCGATTGACTACGCCCCAGCTTTCTCGCGGCCGCTGAAAAAGAGCCCGCGGCGACGGCCTCGGAAAACACGATCAACGCGTCGATAGAAGCAGCCATGACCTATCTGATTTCCCGATAGTAAGCGATTTGGAATATTAAGCGCCGTCCTCGAAAATGACAACCGTCAATCAACAAGTGAGGTCGAGATGGCCATGCCACGCAGCTTATACGAACGAGTTTTTCAGGTGCTTCTCTTTGAAGGACTTGCCATATCAATCTTCGCCCCCGTCCTGTCATGGCTAGTCGACAAGCCATTGGGCCACGCCACCGCCCTCACCTTTGCGATTTCTATAATCGCCATGCTGTGGGGTCTCATATTTAACTCTTTCTTCGGCATCCTTATTTCCTATGCATCAACCAGGGTTCGGAAATGGAAGCGGGTCATTCACGCCCTCGGTTTCGAGACGGGTCTGGTCCTGATAGCCGTACCGTTGACCGCATGGTGGCTGGAGATGACTTTAGTTCAGGCGCTGTTAATGGATCTCGGGCTATTGCTCGTTTTCCTTCCCTACACGTTCTGTTTCTACTGGGCTTACGACATGCTAAGACAACGTCTGGTAAAAACGCCATTTAGGCCACGGTCCATGCCTGCTCACCGCCAGTCGCAATACGCTCCTGCAAGCCCGGTGAAAGGCGCTGAGCGACCACTATGAAATGCTCAAGTTTGCGTCTGGAGAACCCTTAGCCGAAGCGCCCCGCAAAGCGAGGGCGCTTAAATTTCGTTGCAACTGCAGTCCAACTTGTTAAAGTCGCGGAGTTCCATTGCCACGAACCTCATTCGACCGCGATGAATTTCCGAACCCGGCACTATGCGGCGGCCTTCTGCCGCCACACTTGCAAACATGCGCTGTTCTGCGCGCTGCCGCTCCTTGTCGCCGCAGGCACAGTCCGTGCACAAGGCTCGGTCACGCTATACGGCACGCTCGACACCAGTATCGAAGTGACCAATCCCGGCAATGGCTGGACGGCGCGAATGGATTCCGGCGCTTATCGCGGTTCGCGCTTCGGCCTGCGCGGGAGCGAGCCCATAGGCGACGGAACAAGCGTGATCTTCGACCTGGAGAACGGCTTTGGCTCCAACAACGGCACTCTGGACACAGCCGGAACACTGTTCAACCGGCAAGCGTGGGTCGGCCTCGATACACCGTGGGGCCAGACGCGCTTCGGGCGGCAATATTCGCCGCTTTATATCCCGTTCAAGGGTGGACTCGATGCCTTCGGCGCGGGCACGATCGGATCCGGACTGAATAACCTGTCGAAGATCACGCCCTACACGGATAACGCGCTAACCTGGATCTCGCCAACCGTCGCAGGCTTCGACGTCACCGGCATGGCCGCCTTGCGCGACCCGGGCGACGGCAACGGCCTCAGCGGATATTACGTGACGGCCAACTACACGCTCGATGCTTTGCAGTTGTCTTATGCACGGCAACAAACACACGGAGACACCGGCCTGCGCGCGAATTTCGCCGGGGCGTCCTACCTGTTTGGTCCCGTGCGTACCTACGTCGCATTCTTCAACGGCGACGGCGGTAGTCCGCGCTATCACGACGACGGCGTGTCACTGTCTGCCTCCTGGGCCGTCTCGCGCCAGGCCCGCGCATCGCTGGGCTACGCGCATGCGCGCGATCGCAGCGGCCAGGGCAACAACGCCGACCAGTTCAGCGTCGCGTTCGAATACACGCTGTCGCGTTCGCTGCTCCTGTATTTCACCGCCGCCGATCTGGAGAATCGCGGAAACGCAGCGTTCACGCTGCGCGGCGTCAATGTGACGGGATTACCCGTGGCCTACCCCGGTGCGCCAGTGCGTGGTGTGCAGATAGGAATGATCGAACGATTTTGAACTGAAAATGCGCTTCAAACACTGTCTCGTCATCGTGGTTTTGGCTTTTTACGGTGCGGCGCAAGCGCGTGCCGATGCTGGATTTTATGTCGATCCCGAGTCGGGTCCCGCACTATGGGCACGCGCTCATTCGAATGACCCGCGTGCAGCACGCATCGCGGAATCGATTGCCAATGTGCCGATGGCGCGCTGGTTCGGCAACTGGAGCGGCGACGTTCGCAGGGCCGTGAACCGTTTCGCCGGCAAGGCAAATGCCGCAGATCGGAAACCCATTCTGGTCGCCTACAACATCCCCAATCGCGACTGCGGCGGGGCGTCGGCGGGAGGGGTTGCCGATGCCGCGGCCTATCGCGTGTGGATAGACTCGTTCTCACGCGGCGTGGGCAATCGACGGGCACTGGTTATTGTCGAACCCGATTCGACCGCGGAACTGGACTGCTTCAAGACCGACGACAAGCGCGACGAGCGGCTCGGACTACTGCGTTACGCGGTCTCGCGCTTTCGCCTCAATGCGCCGGACGCGGACGTGTATCTCGACGGCGGAAACGCACACTGGATTTCCGCGACCGTCATGGCCACGCGGCTGAACGCTGCCGGCTTGAGCGACGCAAAAGGATTTGCCGTGAACGTATCCAATTTCTATACGACCGCAGAATCGATGGCTTATGCGAACTCGGTGAACGCCGCTTTAGCGCAGCAGTTCGGCTACACCAAGCCGTTTGCCATCGATACAAGTCGTAACGGGAATGGGTCGGATGGCCAGTGGTGCAATCCGCCCGGCAGGAAGATCGGCGCAAGCACGGGTGCCGCATCGGACACGATGCTGCCGGTGTGGATCAAGGTCCCGGGAGATTCCGACGGCGCTTGCGGGTCCGCTCCGACAACCCGCGCCGGGGCGTTCAGTCCGGAGCTGGCGGTTCGTCTTATCGATGGCGACTGAACCGCGCAACAAGTCACCCATGAAACGCGCCGACCGACCGTTGTGCGGCTACAGGCTCTGATTCCGGATCGACTGCCGCGATAATCTGCGCGCGCAATCCGTTTGACGCCGCGGACGAATCCAAAGCTTGAAAGCGTGCTATCGATGCCGCACCCTGCTGATCGAGGAACACCTCATCGTCGGCCAGCGCCGTGCGTTGGATCCGATGATCGCGATAAGGCCGGTCCTGCATCAGCAGGACCGTCAGCTTCTCGGGAAAGAAAATCTGACCGACATGCGAGACATGCTCACCTTTAAGTGATCCATCGCCAGCGCTTCCGGCAACGCGCACCTTGAAGTGAATGTGATTCGTCCGCCCCGGATAGAAGCCTGGAAAGATGGTCTGGAACACGACATTTCCGTGGGCGTCCGAGCGCTGCACGCCTCGTAAAAAAGTCAGTCGATCCGTGGGTTTGCCTTGCGGCGGTGGAGGTGACAGCTGTCCATGCAGGTCCCCGGCTCCGGGCGGTGGTCCAAAAGCGCCGGTGGGCATTGGTCCCGGCGGTAACGCGCTCTGCTTGGTCTTAGTGAAGCCGGAGTAAATACCAAGGGCATCGCAATGCCAGATATCGACGATGGCATTGGCAAGCGGCAAACAACGGCGCGCATCGACGAGCGCTATGTTGAGCAAGAGCGGAACACCCGTCCGTCCCTCGGTAATGTTGGACCTGAGCAGTTCATCTTCAATGTAGTATGGACCGACCTCCTGCTCTGCACTTAGCTGGCATAAGCCGCTGCTGTGCGTGCTTCCGGCCGCTTGTGCACTAGCCGGAAACCTCAGTACGGCCCCGAGAGCAAGGGTGGCAGAAAGAAAACGGCGACGGGCAATACGGGTCTTGCTAACCATCTGACTCACTTTTTATTGGCAGGAATAGCGCGCCGGTGGTTACTGTCCAGGCGCGCCGTCCGCACTATAAGACGCCACGGATTTTCATTGGTTACCCTTCTTTTACGGGGTCTTAGGGATCTCAAGCTGGCAAGCGCCCATGCATCAACGTGCCGAAAGAATCGCTAAGATGCCGTAACACGGCCCGGGCGTGCATCGTTTATAGTCGCTTCGATTGCAGCTTACAAAAGCTTGTCCAGGCTCAAGCCATGTCCAACAGCGAAACCCGAATCCTTCTAGTCGACGACGACGCCGCGCTACGCGATCTGCTCCAGGCTTTTTTCGACGAACGCGGCCTCGCGGTCACGTTCCGGCAAGACGCGCACGAGTTGAATCAGGTGGTGATGCGTGAACGGCCATCGATCATCGTGCTCGACCTGATGATGCCAGGCATCGACGGCCTGACCGCGCTCTCACGGCTGCGCGCGGACGGCGACAATACGCCGGTCATCATGCTCACGGCGCGTGCGGACGACATCGACCGGGTTGTCGGCCTGGAAATGGGCGCGGACGACTACCTCGGCAAGCCCTTCATGCCGCGCGAGCTGCTTGCGCGCATCCATGCCGTGCTGCGCCGGCAGGGAGCGGGCAGATCGCCAAGCCCGACCACTCAACGTTCTGAACCGGTACGTTTCGGGCGCTTCGAACTCGACAACGACCGCCGCACGCTCACGCGTGACGGCGAGCCGCAGCGCCTCACCAACAGCGAGTTGCGCCTCCTCAACGTGCTTGTGCGCCACCCGATGGAAACACTGTCGCGAGCGCGCCTGCTCACGCTCTGGTACGGCACGCATGCGGACGTCACCGAGCGCGGCCTCGACGTGCCGATCTGGCGTCTGCGCCAACTGATTGAAGAGGATCCTTCGCAGCCGCGCATCATCCAGACCATGCGCGGTATCGGCTATATGTTCGTACCGCCCCGAGTCCCCGGCGACACCCCTGATGCCTAGGTTCCTGCGTCCCCTCAACAGCATCTTTGGCCGGCTCGCGCTGCTGTCGGTGGGCCTGCTCGTCATGATGCAACTGACGTGGCTCGTGATCGTCGATCGCGAGCGCGCCGTTGTCGAAGCCGATCACGTCAGCCGACTGGTACGCCTGGTGCTTGATCCGGCAGCAAGCGCCGCCGACGGTTCGAGCGAGCGTCTCGCAGCCGCGCTCGGCCTGCGTTATGTCGATGCTGGACCGCAGTCAACGCCGCCCGGCTGCCCTCTGCCGTGCGCCGGTACCCACGGGCCATTCGAGACCGCCTTGCGCGCGGACTTGCCGCCGCAGAGCCGCGTGGTATTCGACAACACCGAGACGCTCATGTGGATACGTTACGGGCCGTCGTCGCGATGGCTCGTGATTCCTGCGGCCGTGCCCCGCGTGAGCCGCCTGCTGAGCGCCAGCGCACTCATGCTGTTCCTCGCCATTGCCATCGCGCTGCTCGGCGCGTGGCAGATCCAGAAGCCCGTGCTGAGACTCGCCCGGGCGGCGCGCGAGTTCCGCCTGGGCCATCGTCCGCCGATGGTCCTTGCCAACGGTCCGTCCGAGGTAAAAGGGCTGATCGGCGACTTCAACGAAATGGCCCGCGAACTGAGCGATGCCGAGCAGGAACGCGCGGTCATGCTGGCGGGTGTCGCGCATGATTTACGCGCGCCGATCACGCGTATCCAAGTCCGCGCGAACCTTGTTCCGAGCGCCACCGTGCGCGACGGTTTTTTCCACGACACCGAATCGCTGGCGCAGATCGTTACGCAATTTCTCGACTTTGCCCGCGATACCGAAGCGAACACGCATGCACCATGGATTTCTGTCGATGCGTTCTGCCGCGCGCACTACGCGGAAGCAGAAGCCGACGTCGACGGGCGCGATGTGCTCGCCCGCGAGCCGCTCTTCGATCTCGACCTGCAGGCGGGCGACGACTTCCGCCTGCCTGCCGTAGAACTGGACCGGATACTCTCGAACCTCGTAGAAAACGCCTTCACCTACGGTGCCCCACCGCTTTGCATCGCGACGTCGCGCAGCAACGGGCGGGACCGGCTGAGCGTGCGCGATCACGGCAAGGGCATGCCCGAAGCCCAATTCGCGCGCGCACTCAGGCCTTTCGTGCGGCTCGATCCCGCCCGCGGCGGCGACGCGCATTGCGGCCTCGGCTTGACCATCGTGCGGCGTCTTACGCGCCGTTACGGCGGCGACCTGTCGATGCACAATGCCGACCGCGGCGGCCTCGCCGTCGTGCTCGATTTCCCCTCGCACACTCCCGCCTGATGGCACCGCCGCGGCCTCACGCGGCAACGTTACACCTCGTAATCAGTCACTAAGCCAGCGTAAGACGCTGCTCGTTAAGCTAGGGTTATCCCTTGCCGCTGGCATGGCGTTGCGCGGTTTTCTCCGGGCCTCGATGGCTTGGTCAAGCGCCTCTTGAGGCGACCCTCCTTCGCTTTCCCTCGCGTTTTTCGAAAGACCTGCGCATCGATGTTTGCCTGGCGGCCCTTTGTCGAACCTTGATCGAAGGATGCTCACCGCATGACCAGAATCCATAAGGTATCCGTAGTGACTGCACGATCGCCGCGTGCGCTCGTAGCCGTTGCCGTTGCCGCGTTTTCGCTCGCCGCGTGTGGCGACGGCGGCGCACAGCGCCCTCCACAGGGCGTTCCCGAAGTGAGCGTGGAGACCATCGCCCCACATCCGATCGTGGCAGGTACTGAGCTGTCCGGCCGCCTTTCCGCCATCCGCGTGGCCGATGTCAGGCCGCAGGTGCAAGGCATCGTCATGAAGCGGCTTTTCACCGAAGGCTCGATGGTCGCAGCGGGCGCGGTGCTCTACCAGATCGACCCGTCCAGCTACCAGGCGAGTTATGACCAGGCCGTCGGGACACTCGTGAAAGCGCAAGCCACGGCCGATGCCGCGCAAACGAAGGCGACGCGTTATACGGATTTATCGAAGATAGATGGCGTGAGCAAGCAGGACTACGACGACGCAATTTCGTCGCTGCAGGAAGCGAAGGCCGATGTGGTCGCCGATCGCGCGGCACTGAAGACCACCGCGATCAACCTGGGTTACACGAAGATCGTCTCACCGATCGCCGGCCGTATCGGCAAGTCGAGTGTGACCGAAGGCGCGCTCGTCACGGCCGAGCAGACCACGGCGCTAGCCACCGTACAGGCGACCGGCGAGATGTATCTCGACGTCACCCGTTCATCGGTCGACTGGCTGCGGCTGCAAAAGGAGTTCGCGAGCGGCCAGTTGCAGCAGGCCGGAAGCGACGGCGCTGTCGTGCATCTCGTGATGGAAGACGGCAGTGAATATCCGCATGCCGGCAAGCTGCTGTTCTCGGATATCACCGTCGACGCCACCACCGGTTCGGTCACGCTACGCAGCGTGTTTCCGAATCCGGAGGGCGCGTTGCTGCCGGGCATGTTCGTGCGCGCGCGTCTCGAAGAAGGCGTGAACCAGCAGGCAATCACAGTGCCGCAACTGGCGGTATCGCGTGCGTCCGACGGATCCGCCAGCGTGCTCACAGTCGGCGCCGACGGCAAGGTCGTGCAGACATCCGTGACTGCCAACACAGCGAACGGCGCGAACTGGGTCATCACGAGCGGCCTTAAGGCCGGCGACCGGGTGGTCGTGTCGGGTTCGCAGAAAGCGCGAACGGGTGCGCTCGTCAAGGCGGTCGAAAGCCCCTCTCCTTCCTATACCCCCGCTACGCCGGCCACGGCCGCGTCGGCCACCCGCAGCTAAAGCGAGAACCTCATGGCAGGCTTTTTCATCAACCGACCGATTCTCGCGTGGGTCATCGCCATCGTCATCATGATGGTCGGTGCAGCGTCCATCCGGACGCTACCCGTCGAGCAATATCCGAGCGTTGCACCGGTCTCCGTGCAGATCACGGCGACCTATCCCGGTGCTTCCGCCGAAACCGTGGCGACCACGGTCACGCAGGTGATCGAACAGAAGTTGAGCGGCATCGACAACCTGCTGTACATGTCCTCCACCAGCAACAACGCGGGAACGGCGACCATCACGCTGACCTTCCAGCAGGGCACCAACGCCGACATCGCGCAGGTGCAGGTGCAGAACAAGGTGCAGCAGGCAACCTCCTCGTTGCCACAGACGGTGCAGAACCAGGGCGTACAGGTGGCGAAAGCGGCCAACGCGTTCCTGATGATCGTCTCGCTCTCATCCTCCGACGGCAGCATGAATTCCATCGATCTCGGCAATGTCATCGCCACCCAGATCGAGGATCCGCTGACCCAGATCGACGGCGTAGGCGACGTGACGCTGTTCGGCGCGCAGCACGCCATGCGCGTGTGGCTCGACCCGGTCAAGCTGCAGGCAGTGGGCCTGACGGCAAGCGATGTCACCACGGCGATCACCAACCAGAACGTGCAACTGTCGGTTGGCCAGATTGGCGGTTCACCATCGACGAAGGTGCAGGCCATCAACGCCACCCTCTCCGCGTCGAGCCTGCTCACCACACCCGCTCAGTTCGGCTCGATCCTGCTGCGTGTGAACACGGACGGATCGAAGGTGCTGCTAAGCGATGTGGCCCGCGTGGAAGTGGGCGGCGACGACTACAGCACGGATTCGCGGCTGAACGGCAAGCCCGCGGCGTCGCTCGCGGTCAAGCTCGCGAGCGGTGCAAACGCAATGAGCGTCGCGAAGGCCGTGCGGGCGAAGCTCGATCAACTGACTCCGCAGTTGCCGCAGAGCGTGGTGGTCGACTATCCCTACGACACCACGCCGTTCGTGCGCATCTCGATTGAAGAGGTGGTGAAGACGCTGATTGAAGCGGTAATGCTCGTGTTCGTCGTGATGTACGTGTTCCTGCAGAACCTGCGGGCGACGCTGATCCCGACCATCGTCGTGCCGGTTGCACTGCTCGGCACGTTCGCGGTGATGTCGGTGGTCGGCTTCTCGATCAACGTGCTCTCCATGTTCGGGCTCGTGCTGGCCATCGGCCTGCTGGTGGACGACGCGATCGTCGTCGTGGAGAACGTCGAGCGCTTGATTGCGGAGGAAAAACTGTCGCCGCTGGAGGCGACCCGGAAGGCGATGAAGCAGATCACCGGGGCGCTCGTCGGCATCACGACCGTGCTGATCGCCGTGTTCATCCCGATGGCCTTCTTCTCCGGTTCCACCGGCGCGATCTACCGGCAGTTCTCGATCACTATCGTGGCGGCCATGCTGCTCTCCGTGTTCCTCGCGCTCACGCTCACCCCCGCATTATGTGCAACGCTGCTCAGGCGTTCGGACGTGGAGCATCACGAGAAACGCGGCCTGCTTGGCTGGTTCAACCGCGTGCTTGCGCGCGGTACCGACCGCTACTCCACGGGCGTATCGCGCGTGGTCGGCAAGCCGGTGCGTTACCTGGTGATCTACGCCTTGATCGCGGGTGTCGTCGGGCTGCTCTTCACAAAGCTGCCTTCGTCTTATCTGCCGGAGGAGGACCAGGGCATCATCATCACGTCCATCTCGACACCGGTCGGCACGCCTTCCGCGAAGACGCTCGAGACGGTGAAACAGGTCGAAGCCTATTATCTCGGCCTGCCGCAGGTGGACAAGATCATCACGCTCACGGGCTTCAGCTTCAACGGCTCGGGCCAGAACAATGCCCTCGCATTCGTCAAGCTCAAGGACTGGAGCACGCGCCGCGGCCAGGACGGACAGGCATCGTCGATCATCCTGCACGCCAACATGCATTTCGCGACCGCAGCGCGCGACGCGCAGATCTTCGCGCTCAACCCGCCGGCGATCCAGGAACTCGGCACGCAAAGCGGGCTCGACTTCGAGCTCGAAGATCGCGCGGGCCAAGGCCACGACAAGCTGATGGCCGCGCGGCGCGAGTTGATGGCGCTGGCCGCGAACAACAGCATGCTCTCGGGCATGCGTCCCGGCGGTCTCGACGATACCCCGCAGTTCCACGTCGATATCGATCGCGAGAAGGCCAGTGCGCTCGGGCTTTCCGTCGCTGATGTGAACGACACGCTGCAGACCGCGTTCGGCTCCACCTACGTGAACAATTACGTCGATACGGGCCGCATCCAGAAAGTCTACGTGCAGGCCGATGCGCCCTACCGGATGATGCCTGCGGACATCGGGCGCTGGTATGTGAAGTCTAGTACGAGCACGAGTACATCTACGTCCAGTACATCAAGCAGCAGTACGACCACGAGCACCACGAATTACGACGGCCAGATGGTGCCCTTCTCGGCCTTCTCCTCCGGCAAGTGGAGCTTCGGGCCGCCGCAGATCGAACGCTTCAACCGCACGCTCGCGATGGAAATCACCGCGCAGACCGGCGCGAACGCCAGCACGGGCCAGGCGATGGACGCTGTCGAAGCGCTCGTGAAGAAGCTGCCTGCGGGCTTTGGCATCGACTGGACGGGGCAGTCCTATCAGGAGCGCCTCGCGGGCTCGCAGGCGGTCTATCTGTACGCGATTTCAGTGATCGTCGTGTTCCTGTGTCTCGCGGGTCTCTACGAAAGCTGGTCCATTCCTATAGCGGTGATCCTCGTCGTGCCGCTCGGCGTGCTGGGGGCGCTGCTCGGCGCGCAACTCCGCGGGCTTCCCGATGACATCTACTTCAAGGTCGGCTTGCTGGCGACCATCGGCCTCTCGACCAAGAACGCAATCCTGATCGTCGAATTCGCGAAGGACCTGCAAGCGCAGGGCCGCAGCCTGATCGACGCCACGCTCGAAGCCGCGCGCCTGCGCTTGCGGCCGATCCTGATGACCTCGCTCGCGTTCGTGTTCGGCGTGTTGCCGCTCGTCATCAGCACGGGTGCGGGATCGGCGAGCCGCCATGCCATCGGCACCGGTGTGATGGGCGGCATGATTGCCGCCACCGTCCTCGCGATCTTTTTCGTGCCGGTGTTCTTCGTCGTCGTGCGGCGTCTGTTCGGCGAGCACGGCCACACCACGCAAAACGAAGGTGAGCAATGATGAGACTCAAACTGGGCGCATGCCTGCTGTCGCTGGCGCTTGCGACGATTGCGACGCTCGCCGGTTGCACGCTCGACCCGCACTACGAGCGGCCCGCCGCGCCGGTAGCCGCAACCTATCCGAAAGGCGACGGCTACGAGAGCACGACAGCCGCGCAAAAGACCGCTGCAGATACATCGCAAACACTCGCCGTCGATACCCAATGGCGCGCCTTCTTTCGCGATCCACGCCTGCAGCAACTGATCCAGATCGCCCTCGACAACAACCGCGATCTGCGCGTGGCGGCGTTGAACGTGGCCGAATACGAGGCGCAATATCGCATCACGCGTGCGGCGCTTGCGCCGTCGATATCCGCGGGCGGCAGCGTGACGCGCGAACGCACGTCAGGCGCGACGAGCGTATCGAACGATGTCAACATCGGTACGACGTCATGGGAAGTCGACTTCTTCGGGCGTCTGCGCAGCCTCAAACGGCAAGCGCTGGAAAACTATCTCTCGACCGAGGCATCGCGTCAAAGCACGCAGATCAGCCTGATCGCGACGGTGGCGACCGACTACCTGACCTTGCTCTCGGATGAGCGCTTGCTGAAGATCACGCAGGACACGGTTGCCGCCGACCAGGCCACCTACGACGTCACGAAGCGCATACAGGAACTGGGCAATTCGTCGCTGCTCGATGTGCGGCAAGCGCAGAACACCCTCGCCAGTGCACAGGCGAGCCTGGCATCGTATAGACGGGCTGTGGCTCAGGACCGCAACAACCTGGTCGCGGTGCTCGGCGCGCCGATCCCGGATGACCTGCCGCCCGCCCCCGCGTTCGACCAGGCCACCAACACGTCGATGTTCGCCGACATCGATGCAGGCCTGCCTTCGACCTTGCTCATGCGCCGCCCGGATATCCTGGAAGCCGAGCATGTCTTGAAGGCGGCCAACGCGAACGTTGGCGCAGCACGTGCGGCGTTCTTCCCGAAGATCGAACTGACGGCGACGGCGGGAACGTCGAGTTCAACGCTGTCCGGTCTGTTCAAGGCAGGAACGGGCGCATGGGCATTCGCGCCGAGCGTGTCCCTGCCGATCTTCGATTACGGCAGCAACAAGGCGTCGCTGGACGTTGCAAAGATCGAAAAGAACATCGAGATTGCCGACTATGAGAGTGCGATCCAGACCGCGTTCAAGGAAGTATCGAATGCGTTGACGGCGCGTGCCACGTACATCGATCAGGTGGTCGCGGATCGCGATTATGTGACTTCCGCACAGAGCTATTACACGCTGGCACAGGCGCGGTACAAGGCCGGCACGGACAGCTTCCTCACGTTCCTCGATGCCCAGCGCACGCTCTATACCGCCCAGCAGCAGCTTGCGTCCGATACCCTGTCGCAGCAGTCCAATCTCGTTACCTTGTACAAGGTGCTGGGCGGCGGGGTGGATTGACAGCGGTGTGTATCTACGCGATGCCATCACCGGCGTCGCGTACATACTCAGGACTGGCCTGTAGGCTTGTCGATGGTGATCCCCAACTCGCCAGCCATCTGCTCCACCATCGCGCGCAGCTGGACCAGCTCCGCGTTGAGCCGCTTTTGCTCGGCCTTCAGTGTTTCGAACTCCGCGTACGACACGGAGTCGTCGAGAGCGCCACCCGCCGAACCTTCGCTCACGCTCACTTCACCGCATAACAAATGCGCCCAGCGACTTTCACGCCCGCCCGGCATGCGGGGCAGTTTCACGACGCGGGCCGGCTCGTTGGCAGCGAGTTCATCGAGAAATGCCTCGACCGACGAGATATCGGCGAAACCATGCAGGCGCGCGGCATTCAGGCGCAACTCCGCCGCGGTCTGCGGCCCGCGCAGGATCAATGTTGTGAGTAATGCGGCGGCCTGGCTGGGGATCCCCAACACGCGGTTCATGTTGTGCTCGAAGCGCGGCACGCGGCTGCTGCTGCCTTCAAACACCAGGCTCAGACGTTTCAGGTCGTCGATGGTCGTAAGGACATCGGCCTCGGTGACATTCATCACCGGCGCGCGGGCGGTCTTCTGGTTGCAGCCCGAGGTCAGCGCGTTGACCGACAGCGGATACGCATCCGGGACCGTGTGCTGTTTTTCGACCAGCACACCCAGCACGCGCGCCTCGAGGGGCGTCAGGGTGCGCAGAGCTGGGCGGGAGGGGGTATCTGGAGTGGAGTTCATGCTTGAGGTCGCTAGGTGCAGATACTTGAATTCGGACCTGGCGTGAGCCGGGCGGACGTCGATGGGCGATCAAAGAGCCCTATGATATCCGCCCTGCGTTGTCCCGAGAATACGCGCTGAGGCAGCGGGGCGCGAAGCCCGTCGTGGCGGGCCACGCACCACCGTGCAACATGCAACAGTGAGCGAAGGTGTTACTTCCGATCGATCGAATATCTGCCTGGACCGGTCACACACAACAGCAGCAGGCCGCCCATGATGCTGATGTTCTTGTAGAAGTTGATCATGTTGGCCATATGCGCGTCGCCGGTCATCGTCCAGAAGTGGTGCCCGATGAGGGCCGTGCCCAGCGTGTAGACCGCCAGGATAAGCGCGAGCGGCCGCGTGTAGAACCCGATCACGATCGCAATACCGACAAAAAACTCCATGACGACCGCGATGATGGCGGAGACCGTGGGCAACGGCGTGCCTTCCGAGGCCATGAAGCCGACCGTGCCCGAGAAACCTGTCAGCTTGCTCCAGCCGAAGATCACAAACAGGATCATCAGCAATACGCGTGCGACCAGAATCAGTTCGTCCTTGCGTTGCTCGAAGAGGGTGTATCGCATGATGACTTTCCTTTGGGAAGAGGACGACCGTACTCAGGAGAGCGACGCTTGACCGGCGTGCCTGTCGAACATTAGCACCGCTATGTTGTGGCCGGCAAACGACAGGATTTCTTACTGCATGGGGGACGCGCTTCCGGTCATTGCGAACCGGTGTACTTATGACCCGGCATTGGCGAGTTTGACACAGCAGCCCGAGCGTTAAGGTACCCATAAGGTTCCATTGCATATAGTGCTCCGCAACGTACTTCGCAAAAGCCGGGCGCTTCATGCCCGGCAATCGGTTAACCGCAGTCGTGGGGCACAAATGGAGAAAGAGCGTGAGTAACGTTACCAGCAGACATGTTTCCGGCATGCTCAACAAAGTCCCGGAGGTCACCCTCGCTTTCTGGATTATCAAAATCATGTCGACGACAGTCGGCGAAACCGGTGCCGATTATCTGGCGGTCCACGTGGGTCTCGGCACCGCTGTAACGGGCGCGATCATGGGCACGTTACTGGTCATCGCGCTGTTGCTGCAGCTTCGCTCGCGCGGGTACGTGCCATGGATCTACTGGCTGTGCGTGGTACTCGTGAGCGTAGTGGGAACACAGATCACCGATGCCCTCACCGACGGACTCGGGATCAGTCTCTATGTCAGCACAACTGTTTTCGCCATCGCTCTGGCCGCGATTTTTGCGATCTGGTACCGCTGCGAGCGGACGCTGTCCATCCACACGATTGTTACCAGGCGGCGCGAGCTCTTCTACTGGGCTGCCATCCTGACCACGTTCGCGTTGGGCACGGCCGCCGGCGACCTCGCAACCGAAGCGCTCGGCCTGGGATTCAGGGTTGGCGTGGTCGCGTTCGGAGCGCTCATTGCCATCACCACGGCTGCGTCTTATCTCGGCGCCGATGCCGTGTTGGCGTTCTGGGTGGCCTACATCCTGACGCGTCCGTTGGGTGCGTCGCTGGGTGACCTGTTGTCACAGGCACGGACCTACGGAGGCCTGGGATTCGGCAACGTGACGACCAGCGTGGTGTTCCTGGTGGTTATCGTCGCCCTGGTCTCGCTCGTGAGCGTGGGCCGGAACCGATCGGGCCGAACGACACCGTCAGACGGTCCATTCGACGCAGCATGACTTCCAAAAACCATTCGCTCGCGGTCTGAGCGGATGGATCATCAGCACAGGAGAAAATCCAATGAACAGAATTACCCTTTCCCGCGCCCTTCTGGCCGTAGCGCTTGGCGTCACGGTAGTCGCAACCGGACACGTCTTCCCTTCAGCCCGGATCATTGCATCGGCTAACGCGGCGACGGCGTCGAAGCTCGGCGACCTGTCACCCTTCCGGTCGATTGTCGTCGATACCTCGACCCTGGTGAACAAGGGTAATCTTACGGGTGCGAAGACACGCATCAAGGATCTCGAAACCTCTTGGGATGAGGCAGAGCCCTCACTGAAGCCGCGTTCTGCAGCAGACTGGCATGTCGTCGATAAAGCAATCGATCGCGCATTGTCGGCGCTACGCGCGGGTACTCCGGACGCTGCGGAATGCAAGCAATCGCTGGCTGATCTTCTCAAGGAAATCGACCGCGTGAGCGGAAAGGCTTAAGGTCCGGCTGCCGCGTTCCCATTCGTTAGCTAAGTTAGCGAAGCTCATAGCGGATGGGAACAGCGGTGGTCCGTTCGAGTTATCGCGTACTTTGGAACAGGAAACAATCGGTTCCATCGCACGTTCAAGTTTTAACTCAGCGCCTGCGTTGCTGTGGACCACGTAGCAATCTCAGGGGGTTGAGACAGCATTAGTCCGAGCTTTTCCATATCGCCACGCTCCGTCCGCCACGTGATGTATTTCCCGAATGCCTCTTCGCTTTCCCACTCCTCGACAAACAGGATCGCGTTTGCGTTTTCGCCATTGCGAAACGCGCGAACCGATCTGGCACCCGGCGAAGATGAAGTTTCGCGAATCAACGCAGGCAGCCCGCTAACAAACTCCTTCGCAAGACCTTCCTTCACGTTCATGAGCAACGTGAAGGTGATCGCCTCATCGCTGGCACGCTCAATCTCATCGACGAATTCGCGAATGATCCCGGCGATTTCCATCGGCGATTCAAGCGGGGACAAGTGGCCAGTACCGGGCAGCATATGCATGACGGCATGAGGCACGCGAGTGAGCAGTTCCGCTTCGAGTATCGCGATTCCGTCGATGCGATCGAGCTCACCGGCAATGACGATGGTTGGCACGTCGATCGCGGCGACATCATGCGTGATGTCTTCCAGACTCGTAGCCTGCGGCCACGCCAGTTTCGCCTGAGGGGCGCCGCGCAGGCTGTCTTCAATGACCTGCTCCCGGTGTTTCGGGCTCAGCGTCTTAGCGGTCAGCATCTGGTCTATCGCCATGCCGACAGACTCTCGCGAGAGGTAGGCGCCTTCCATTGCCGCCCGCACCTCCGGCGGTAGCGCGAGGGGCACCGGAGGCGAAGGTGCGACCAGCACAAGCCCTGCAAGTCCCTGCGGACGTCGCGACGCGAGCAACTGCGCAATCTTGCCGCCCATCGAATGACCAACTAATACGGACCGCTGTAAATTCAGCGCGGCAATCATCTGCTCGGCATCGTCGGCGAAATCGGTGAGCGCGTATCCTGCTGCCGGCGCGTCGGAGTCGCCCCAGCCGCGGAGATCGGGCGCAATCGTCCTGTACCCCACTGGAAGCGCCGCAATCACGTCGTCCCACGTGCGCGACGAGCCTCCCCAGCAATGTAGAAAAACGATCGGCAGCTTCCCTTTGCCTTGATCCTTGACATGAATCTGTATGCCGTTCGACGCTATTTTCATCGCGGTTCTCCTTGATATCGGCCTGACCGATGCTCGGCCAAACTCACAAGGCGATGGTAGATTAGCGCACCAAAGGCGATAATTCCCGTTTTGATATTATCACCCGATCTTCTGGCTATCGAATAAAAATGGACCGCTTTGCAAGCATTGCAGTGTTCGTTGCCGCCGTTGACGAAGGCAGTCTCGTTGCCGCCGGCCGACGGTTTGGCTTGTCCGCTTCGATGGCCGGCAAATACGTCAGCGCGCTCGAAGCCGAGTTGAACGTGCGCCTGCTCCGTCGCAGCACGCGCAGCCTGAGTCTCACTGACGCCGGCCGCACTTACTACGTCCGGTGCCAGCGCATTCTCGAGGAGTTCGACGATGCCAACCGCGAGGCCAGCGACGCGCACGGCACGGTGCGCGGCACCTTGCGCGTCGCGGCGCCGGTAACGTTCGGGACCCTGCATATGGGAGAGGTCGTCGCGCGTTATCTGGACGATCACCCTCACGTCAACATTGAGGTCTCTCTCGACGATCGTTATGTCGATCTGCAAAGCGCGGGTATCGACGTCGCGATCCGCATCGGCAAACTGCCCGACTCCGACCTTGTTGCCCGGCGTCTTGCGCCGTGCCGGATGGCGATGTGCGCGTCTCCGGCGTTCCTTACGCGCGAAGGTACGCCGCGAGATCCCGAGGACTTGCGCCGCGCGCCTCGTCTGGCGTTCAATGAAGCGGTGTCGGTTCCCGAGTGGGTGCTGACCGATAAACAAAATCGCGAACACGTGATCGATGGACCGCTTCGGATGCAGGCCAACAACATGCAAATGCTGCTAGCGGCCGCGCTCGCGGGCGTTGGGATCGCGTATGGCCCCACCTTCGTTCTTGGAAAAGATATCAGGGCCGGGAATCTCATCAAGCTGCTTCCGGACTATGGAACCGCCGTGTTGACCATCAACGCGGTCTATCCAACCGCGCGCTATGTGCCGTCGAAAGTGCGGCAGTTTATCGATTACCTGGCTAAGGCTTTTAAAGACGAGCCGCCGTGGGACCGTTATTGACGTTCGTTAATTGCTCTGCTGACGTGGCTTATAAACTCAGTTGTCACTTCTTGAATGTGCCCGGCAACGGCTCGCCATATTTGCTGAAGAGCCGCGCGAGATATGACGGAGACTCGATACCAACCGCTGCCGCAGCAACCACCACCGTCGTGCCGGGCGACTTCAGCAACGACGCTGCACGCGCAACGCGTTGCCGCGACTGATAACCAACGACCGTTTCTCCCACTGACTCCCGAAAGATGCGAGTGAGATGACGTCGCGAGAGGCCGAACTCGTCGGCAACGCGGTCTATGTCCAACCGCTGTGAAAGGGTCGCGTCAAGAAACGCCTTGATGTCTTCTATCAGATCGCGGTGTGCATCGGCTGGCGCGAGGCCGGTTGGTTTTCCCGCCAGCCCCGCCTCGATGCACGCGGTCGCCACGACACGATCGACCAGATCCGAGCGGTAACCGGCAAAGTCGCTGGAGACGTGCCCGAGCTCAAGGCTTCTGAGACGCACGGCGCTCAACAACGGCCAGGGCGCGGGATAGACCATCACCTTGTCCTTCGACATCGCGCGACTCGCCTTCCCTTCACAAAACGCGACGAAATCGCTTTGGACATACACGGCGATATGTTCCTGCGCGCCACGATCGCCGTGCGTTTCGTGAAAGCGCTTCGGCGGAACAATGGCGAAGGACATCGGCGGAATGCGCACCGGCGCAGTGTTCGATTCTATGTTGAGCACAAGCAAGCCCGCCCTCGGCAGCAAGAACATGTACTCGTCATGTTCATGAAGCTCGGTGCAATAACCGGGAACCGACACGCGACGTACCGTCGAAACGCGATCGGGCGGAATGTGCGTAGAAGTAGTCGGATAGGTTTTCATGACGTCAGCGCTACTTCGTAATCGGTGAAACGCGTGCCTGCGTAGTCGCCGCGCGAGACAGACTCGAACCGAAAATACCTTGGAACTAGTCGACGCTGAACCAAGGCTCATGCGCCCAACCCAATAAGTGTACCGCCGCCATAAAGCCGTCGCTTCGCGCGGCGCATCACGTTAAAACGCTCCAATCATCCACATCCGCGTAAACCCCAAAGTCCGCAATCGTCCGATACGTGCGCGTTTCGAGTCCATGGCCCGATCGTGTTCACTCGTTGGCCCGATCGAAAGCGAAAAGTTATTTCGACAGAGGCATGCTCCGGCCTGAACACATCAGGAACCAAGCCATGTCAGCTTTCGCAAGCCTTCTTTCTACACGTTATTCAGCCACTCGGATTCTCAAAGCGATAAACACGACCTACCGCGCGGAGGTGCTGTGAAAAACATCGATCTCCATTTTGTGCGGGTGTTCGCAGCCGGAAAAGAGGGTGGCAATCCAGCTCCGGTCGTTCTCGGTGCCGATCATCTCTCCGATCACGAAATGCAATCCGTCGCCAAGACGTACGGGCATGAAAGCGCGTTTGTCTGCGTGCCGCACCACTCGCATCACACGTTCCGCTTCCGGTTCTTCGTGCCCGGTCACGAGATGGAAATGTGCGGCCATGCGACGCTTGGCGCGCTGTGGTTGCTTCGTCACCTTGGCGTATGGACCGCGAGCCACGCAACCATCGAGACGAGGAGCGGTATCGTAGATGCGCGACTCGACGAGGACACGCAAGCCATCGAGATCAGCCAGCCAAAGGGAATTGTCGAGGCGATCGATGACAAGGCGCTCGTTGCAGCGACGCTCGAAGTCCTGGGACTGCGAGAACAAGACCTGTTGCCGCTGAGCATTGTCAACGCATCCACCAGCCGGGTGAAGACGCTGATACCGGTGAGTTCCGTCGCTGGAATCCATGCGCTAAAGCCCTCGTTCGACGACGTCCGGATTCTCTGCGATGCACTCGGTTCCACGGGACTCTATCCGTTCGCGATCGACACACAACAACCGTTGTGCTTTCACGCTCGCCAGTTCCCCCGCTCTTCCGGGTATCCGGAGGATGCGGCCACAGGCATTGCCGCCGCCGCACTGTTATACGGCGCAAAACACTACGGTTTCCTTGAAGGAGAGACCGCCTGCGCGATCGTTCATCAAGGCTTCGCAATGGGCAAACCTTCGCGGATCTCCGTCGAGTTCCGTGATCAACGTCATGCCGATCAAGGATGCTGGATCAGCGGCCCAGTCGAACTCACCACCCTTCAGCCGGCGTCATGAACTACTACACCAATGATCAGATAGGCGAAGTGCTCGACGTGAGCACGGCTATGGAAGCCGTACGTGCAGCGTATGTCGAGCTGCATGACAACGAGGCTGCCGTGCAGGTTCGCACCCGCATTGCGTTGCCCCACGCGAAGTTCAGCACGATGGCCGCAATGCTGTCGTCGGCCGGTGTCGCTGCGGTGAAGATGTACACGACGCTCAATGGCCAGTTCCGGTTCTTCATCGCGCTGCTGTCGCTCGATGACGGCGCCATGCTTGCGATGATGGAGGCTGATTCGCTCACGCGCATACGAACCGCCGCCACGACCGCGCTTGCCGCACGATACCTCGCTAGGCCGTCGAGCAAGTGCCTTGGTATTTTCGGCAGCGGTGTTCAGGCGACCGCCCATGCCGAAGCAATCGCACAAAACTTCGACTTCAGCGAAGCGTTCATCCGCAGCAACGACGACCGGACCGCCGACGCACTCGCGCAGTTGCTGCACGACCGATACAACATCACAGCGACGCAGACGAGCGCACAAGAGACGGCTTCGGCAGACATCGTCGTGCTCGCCACGCGCGCGTCCGAACCGGTGATCCATGGCTCGTGGTTGAGTCCGGGTGCATTCGTCGCGGGTATCGGTGCAACACGGCCGGATCAGCGCGAGATCGACGATGCAACGATCGAAGCGGCCTCGGAAATTGTGGTGGACTGGCTGCAGCAAACGCCGTTCGAAACCGGCGATCTCATGCTGGCACCGAGGGATCTGCTGGCTCACAAGACGATGACGGACTTGTCGTCTGTGATTGCCGCAAACGAGATGCGCGGTGATGACAGTAGCGACATCATCCTTTACAAGGCCGTTGGCATGGCGCTTCAAGATGCAGCAATCGCTCATCTCGCCTATACGCAACTGATCACCCGATAGTCACTCGCGCTGACAACAGCACGCCTGACACGGCAATTTAGACGATCCCTCCAGGTTGGAAGGCAGGAGCCACCAATGAAATTTAATCTGACAGCACGAATCGTGTTGGGCATGTTGCTTGGAATATGCACCGGCTATTACTGTCACGCGACGTTCCCGGATCCGCAAGCAGCGAAAGAGGTAGGGAGTTACTTTTCGCTCATCGCAGAACTTTTTCTGCGCCTCATCAAAATGATCATTGCACCGCTGGTGTTTTCCACGCTGGTAGTAGGTGTAGCGAAAATAGGCGACGTCAAGTCGGTTGGTCGAATTGGCGTAAGAACGCTGGGGTGGTTTCTGGCAGCGTCGTTTGTGTCGCTTCTGCTCGGCACGCTGATCGCAAACTGGCTAAAGCCCGGCGCCACGCTTGGCCTGCCGTTGCCAGCCGTCACGGCATCGACCGGGCTGAGTGCGAACGCATTGTCGTTGAAGGAGTTTGTAGTACACCTCGTGCCGCGAAGCATCACGGAAGCCATGGCCTCAAATGAAATCCTGCAGATCGTCGTCTTCGCCGGCTTTTTCAGCATCGCGCTGGCGACGTTGGGCGACAAGGCGAAAGGTGTTGTGGACCTGCTGAATCAGATTTCGCATGTCATGCTCAAGGTCACCGGTTACGTCATGGCGCTGGCGCCCATAGCCGTGTTCGCCGCGATTGCCAATGTAGTCACTACGCAGGGTCTGTCAGTTCTTCTGACCTATGGCCGCTTCATGGGGGAGTTCTACGGCGGTCTGCTTACCCTCTGGCTGATGCTCACATTTGCTGGCTATCTGTTTATCGGCAAGCGCGTGTTCAGCCTGATCAAATATATTCGAACGCCAATGTTGCTCGGTTTCAGCACGGCCAGCAGCGAATCAGCCTATCCGAAGACGCTTGAGCAACTCGAGCGCTTTGGCGTGCCGAACAGGATTGCGAGTTTCGTTCTGCCGATAGGGTATTCGTTCAACCTCGACGGCACCATGATGTATTGCACGTTCGCCACCCTCTTTATTGCGCAAGCGTACAGGATCCATCTTTCCTTTCTTCAGCAAGCGTCCATGCTCGCGATTCTCATGTTGACAAGCAAAGGAATGGCGGCTGTTCCGCGAGCATCTCTTGTCGTTATTGCGGCAACGCTGGGGCAATTTAATATCCCCGAAGCGGGGCTTCTGCTGATCATGGGTGTGGATCCGTTTCTCGACATGGGCCGCACGGTCACGAACGTCCTTGGCAATGCCGTCGCATCCGTTGTCGTGGCGAAGTGGGAAGGCGAGTTGGGCGAATCGGTAAGCGGCGAAGACCTGGGTGTCGGGATTAAAGATATTGGCATAGTGACCATTTCCCCGGAGCAGCCGCACTCCGTGTAGCGCCGCGACCGTTGTCTACCGCTTACTGACGATCACCAAACCGCGCGAAAGCCTGCTTACGTTGTCGACGGCTTGCGAGCCTGCATACAACTGCGCGCTCGGGACCCAGACGGCCGGATACTTGTATCGCGCGACATCGAGTACGAGTGCGCTGTCGCTGGTGGCATCGAATGCTGCGAGCGGCGACCCGCACCCGCCGTTCGACGTCGCATCGCGTAACGGCAGCCTTGAAGGGTCAACGGTCATCCGCAGCGCTTCGGTCACAGGCAACTTGTCGGCCTTTGCAGACGTTCGCGGCAGACGTCGTTCAGTCATCCGCGAACGACCGCTTCGAGTCATTGAGCACCACCGCTCATGCCAACGAGCGACCGGCAAGCAAAAAGCGGCCGATCTTGCGACCGGCCGCTTTTGCTTCGGCATAAGACCTTTAAGGTCTATCGTCTGAGATCACGCAAGGTCGAAGCGATCAAGGTTCATCACCTTGTCCCAGGCCGCTACAAAGTCATGGACAAACTTCTCCTGCGCATCCGAACTTCCATAGACTTCAGCCAAGGCCCGGAGCTGGGCGTGTGAGCCGAAGATCAGATCGACACGACTACCGGTCCACTTCAGTTCACCCGTCGCGCGATCTCGCCCTTCAAACACGTCCTTAGCATCCGATACCGCCGTCCACTCCGTGCCCATATCAAGCAGGTTTACGAAGAAGTCGTTAGTCAGCGCCGCCGGCCGCTTGGTAAAGACTCCGTGTTGGGTCTGTCCATAGTTGGCGTTCAAGACGCGCAGGCCGCCCACGAGCACCGTCATCTCTGGCGCGCTCAGCGTTAGCAGTTGCGCCTTATCAACCAGCAGGGCCTCGGCCGATACGGAGAATTTACCCTTGAGGTAGTTGCGGAAGCCGTCCGCGATCGGTTCGAGCACGGCGAAGGCATCCACATCGGTTTGCGCCTGCGAGGCGTCCATGCGTCCCGGCGCGAAGGGAACCGTCACCGCATGACCGGCGTTTTTCGCCGCTTGCTCGACGCCTGCGCAACCAGCCAACACGATCAGGTCGGCGAGCGAGACCTTCTTGCCTCCGGACTGGGCGCTGTTGAACTCGCGCTCGATACCCGTGAGGGTATCCAGCACCTTCGCCAGGTGGGCCGGCTGGTTGACTTCCCATTCCTTCTGCGGCGCGAGGCGAATGCGGGCACCGTCTGCACCGCCACGTTTGTCGGAGCCACGGAAGGTGGAGGCCGACGCCCAGGCGACTGAAACCAGTTGCGAGACGGACAGCCCTGAAGCCAGGATCTTGCCCTTGAGGGCGGCAATGTCCTGCTCACCGATCAAATCATGATTGACCGCGGGGATGGGGTCTTGCCAGATCAGTTCCTCTGCCGGAACTTCCGGGCCGAGATAGCGTGCGTGCGGACCCATGTCACGGTGCGTCAGCTTGAACCACGCCCGCGCAAACGCATCGGCTAACTGATCCGGATTCTCGTAGAAGCGCCTTGAAATTTTTTCGTAAGCAGAATCGAATCGTAACGAGAGGTCAGTTGTCAGCATGGAGGGGGTATGGTGCTTGGATGGGTCGTGCGCATCCGGGATGGTACCTACCCCTGCGTCGCCCTTCGGCTTCCATTGATGCGCACCGGCAGGGCTCTTCGTCAGTTCCCATTCGTAGCCGAACAGGTTTTCAAAGAAGTCATTGCTCCACTTCGTTGGCGTAGTGCTCCAGGTGACTTCCAGGCCGCTGGAGATAGCGTCACCGCCTGAGCCTGTGCCAAAGCTGCTCTTCCAGCCGAGGCCCTGCTGCTCGATGCTGGCCGCTTCCGGCTCAGGCCCCACATGGGACGCAGGACCGGCACCGTGGGTTTTGCCGAAGGTGTGGCCGCCCGCGATGAGCGCAACCGTCTCTTCGTCGTTCATCGCCATGCGAGCAAAAGTCTCGCGAATATCCGTGGCCGCTGCGACCGGATCCGGGTTGCCGTTCGGGCCTTCCGGGTTGACGTAAATCAGACCCATCTGTACGGCAGCCAGGGGATTTTCGAGGTCGCGCACGCCGGAGTAGCGTTTGTCACCACCCAGCCAGGCGGTTTCCGAGCCCCAGTAGACGTCTTCTTCTGGCTCCCAGACGTCGACGCGGCCGCCGCCGAAACCAAAGGTCTTGAATCCCATCGACTCCAGCGCGACGTTGCCGGTGAGAATGATGAGGTCGGCCCATGAGATTTTCCGGCCATATTTCTGCTTGATCGGCCAGATTAGCCTGCGTGCCTTGTCGAGGCTGACATTGTCGGGCCAGCTGTTGAGGGGCGCGAAGCGCTGCTGGCCGGCACCGGCGCCGCCACGACCGTCACCGGTGCGATACGTGCCGGCGCTGTGCCATGCCATGCGAATGAAAAAAGGTCCGTAGTGGCCAAAGTCCGCTGGCCACCAGTCCTGTGAGTCGGTCATCAGCGCCAGCAGATCCTTCTTCACGGCCGCCAGGTCGAGACTCTTGAACGCTTCAGCGTAGTTGAAGTCCTTGTCCATCGGGTCGGACAGGGACGAGTGCTGATGCAGGATTTTCAGATTCAGTTGATTGGGCCACCAGTCTCGGTTCGACGTGCCGTCGCCGGCGGTGTGGTTGAACGGGCATTTCGCTTCAGTCGACATGTGCTTCCTCCTTGGATCGCTTGTACTCAACTACTCGGCTTCGCTTAGAGTTCGGTCAATGGCCTTACATGCTAATGTCTCGCAACTTAGGCCGGAAATAGGTTTTTTTGATGGCGATGCATCAAAAAACCTAAGACTGGGGCCTTCCCGTCGTGTCCGGTTAATGCCGTGGAGTAGCCGGAGATACCAGCAGCCTTCCCATTATCGCTCCGCGTGGCACCATGGCTTGCCCGCCCCGCGGCCGTGTATACCGAGACGGATTGATGCCACCCCAAAATTCCGGGTCACCTCCACGATACATGGAAGGGCTACAACGGGTCCGATTCCGGGCATTAGCTGCTTGACGAAGCAGACGTTCGTGAGTGTCGACTCGACTTTCACTACGAACGACCGCATCGGCCGATCAACAGCCGATTGCAGAAGGGTGCTCAAGCGGCAATTCGTCGGCCCTTGCGGTAGTTGGTTCACCAACGCCTCAATGGCCGGCATAGGTTCCGACGACGGTCGAGCAATCTTGGTGAGCGGCTGCTTTGATCGTCGTCGAACGGCAGTGCACGACCCCACTCCGGCCGCTGGATCCCGCGCCTCTTCAGCGGCAACCTGACGACTGGTGGCGATCGATCGGTACCATCAATGCGCGGCCCCTGATGCGTCTTGCAGAGATGTCGAAAAGACGCGTCCATCGACATCCGTCAGTTGCAATGTCCGTGCGCTGACGGTTGCGCCCGTATGAACGGTCGGCGCCGGCAATGTGACCGTCGAAGCAGCGCCCATCGCCGCGCGCAGGCCGAACGGACCCGGGCCGAATTTGTTATAGGCGTAGTCGTTGTTGAACGCAGTCTTTGGCATCTTTGAGAGTGCCTCGGCATTCCATTGCGCGACGGGTGCCCTGTTCGCATCGAGCAATTCAGCCGCGACGATGTGCACCGGCGCCTCGGCGGTCCCGGCATCGAGCGCAACATGAAAGCGCACGCTTCCATCAGCGAGAACGGCCGCGCGAGCCAATGTCAGGTGATGGGCGGTCGGGCTGATAGGGCCGCTATGAAACGGCGTCACGACGGAACCACGGTAGTAGCTGTACGTCCCAACGTTGAACACGACTACAAAGGTCAATACCGCGAGCGCGAGGCTGCGAAAGCCAGTATCCGAAAGCGGCAGTGCCCTGCTGCCCGAAGCCCATTTGAACCAGCCGCTGTCTGCCCGCTGCGGCTTGTTGCGCAGCAGGACATTGTCCAGCGACCAGACGCCGCTGCCTCCCAGCATCAACGTCGCACCCATGGCAAGATTGCAGGCCGCCATCGTCCATTCGTCGATGCACGTCGCCCCCTGCCAGCCGAACATCAGCATGAGCAATACGGAAAAACCCATTGAAGCGAGCGCCGCGGCGCGCGTAAAGAGGCCCGCCATCAGCATGAGCCCGACGATCAGTTCGGCAGCACTGAAGAGAATCACGCCGCCATACAGCAGATAGAAGTGATGCAGCATGAAGCTGATCACATGGTCCATACCGAGAAGCGCTCCTGGCATCGCCGTCTGGAACTTGTTGGCCATCCAGTGTGCGGCATGCGGATTGAGCTTACCGGGCGCATAAATGAATCGCCGCGAACCTCCGCCCCAATAGATAAAGCCCTGAATGACACGGACCGACATCAGGGAGATGGCCGAAATACGCCACGTACGCCGGTCCTGCTCGCTCGCAGCGCGTTCGTGACCGGCAGCATGGTATGCAATTGAACCCATACATGAACCTCTGAAGTGAATGTTTGTGATCTGACTGGAGGTTCGCGGCCCGCTCTGGCAGTGTCCCGGAATGACCAATCATCGCTGTGCAGCGTATAGAAGGCGGGGCATCGGTAAAAATACATTAATGGCATTGGCGCCATAATTTTTTGGTATCCAACTTGACGACATCGAGTTTTTATATTTGACCCATCAAAAGGCACCTATATACGCAACGCATGGCAGAGATATCACTATTGTATTTTTCATGAATGACTCGTGTCCCTACACTGGGTTCATGCACTCCCAACGATTAATCAATCGCAACGAGCCGCACAACTCACCCAACTGTAGAGACCGGAAATGAGCAAGATCTTCTCTTCTACCATCCCCGTCGCATTGACACTCGCAGCATCGCTGCTCTGTTCGGCAGCACATGCTGCTCAACAAGACGCAGGTGCATCGCAGCCGCAAGTCTCCCAGACCCAGCACCTGCCCTCCGATGCCGCTGCCCAGCAAGCGCACGGGCTGACGCGCAAGCAGGTCTACGATCAGTTGGTTCAGGCAGAGAAGGACGGGTCGCTAGCACGCATAAACACCCTGTACGAGGGAGGCTGAGCGTATCTGCGCACTCACTCATGCATAGATTCGTAGTCCGTATCGATATCGAGCGATGCATCAGCTTTACGTGTCTCACAACAGATAAACCCGCAGCGCCGGGACTGGGCGCGACGGGGGCGGCCGGACAGGTCCGCCTCGCGCGATCTCCTACCTGCGCTCGCCTCACATTGCAGCCATGAGCAACCTGAATCCGCAAACCGTACTGTCCGTTCACCACTGGACGGATACGCTTTTCAGCTTCACCTGCACGCGCGATCGGTCGTTTCGCTTCGAAAACGGCCAGTTCACCATGGTGGGTCTTGAAATCGACGGCAAGCCGTTGATGCGCGCCTACAGCATTGCAAGCGCGAACTACGATGAAGAACTGGAATTCTTTAGTATCAAGGTTCCGGACGGCCCGCTCACGTCGCGACTACAGCACCTGAAGAGCGGCGATCCGCTGCTGATTGGCCGCAAACCGACCGGCACGCTGATCGCCGATAACCTGCTGCCCGGCCGTGTGTTATGGCTGCTCTCCACCGGCACGGGCCTCGCGCCGTTCATGAGCGTGATTCGCGACCCGACGGTGTACGAGCGCTACGATCACATTGTGCTGACCCACACCTGCCGGTACGTCCGTGAACTTGCCTATCGCGACTACATCATGACCGCGCTGCCTCAACACGAGTTCCTGGGTGAGCAGGCGCGTGAGCAACTGATCTATTACCCATCTGTCACTCGCGAGCCATTTGCGAACACCGGCCGCATTACCGATCTGATCGACACCGGAGCGCTGTTCGCCGACACCGGACTGCCGCCGTTTTCGATCGAGCGCGACCGGATCATGTTGTGCGGTAGCTCCGCAATGCTGCGCGACACGCGCGTACTACTCGAAGCCCGCGGCTTCGACGAGGGTAATCAGTCGGCCCCAGGACACTATGTGGTCGAGCGGGCCTTCGTTTCATGACCAGGCCGGCAAGCCAGCGTCATTCACCTTTGAACCATCTCCATTACGAGAACCAATCATGAACAAAATCAAAACTTTTCTCGCCACCGCTTTGGTTGCGCTCGCCTCTGTATCAGCACACGCCGCGCCGGCGGATCCAGCCGGCTTCTGGACGACACCAACGATTCAGGGCTACGGAAACATTCACTATCTGCCAGACGGTGCGTTCAAACCGCAGCCTGGCCACACCTACAAGGTAGTCTTTGCGATGACGCAGGGCACCGCACAGCCTGACAAAGTCAACCCGGCGCTGGACCACGTGGCGCGCACGGTCAACCTCTATGTAGCCGCAGGCGTGCCATTGGGCAAACTCAAATTCGTTGCAGTTGCCTATGGCGCGGCAACGCCGCTCGCACTCGACGATGCGCACTACCGGTCAGCGTACGGCGTGCCCAACCCCAATCTCCCGCTAATCGGGGAACTCAAGAAAGCCGGCGTGACAATCGCGGAATGCGGGCAGGCGGTGGCTGAACATCATTTCCAGTATGACTGGATCGATCCGGATGTAACGCTCGCGCTGTCCGGCCTGACCACCGTCACCACCCTTGAACAGCAGGGTTACGCGTTGATGCCGCTGTAAGCGCCCATTCGGCACGCGTGCCATCTTTGATCATCCGGAGTCCACAGCATGTTCACCAATAACCGAAAAACTTTCGCCGCATGCATGATGAGCGCCATCGTCATCGGGTCCGTCCATGCCGAGGGCGCGCCGGCCATCGGCACCACCGGCATCACACATAGCCAGAGCGTCTATCCGCCGTGGCAACACGGCGCGAACAACGACAGTCTGGAACGCGGCTTGTCGTTCACCGAACCCGACGCGGACAATCTTGCCGATTTCCATGGGGACCCCATTCATCCTTCGCTGGTGCTCTATGTCGGCGGCAACTACTTCTTTGCGATGGCGCCGCTCGTGCAGGCGTTCGAGACGCATTATCCGCAGTACAAAGGCCATGTCTACTGGGAGACGATTCCGCCGGGCCTTCTAGTGAGGCAGATGGAAAACGGTGGCACAGTCACGGTCGGCAACATGACCTGGACTGTCCCGGCTGATGTGTATCTTGCAGGGCTCAAGGCCGTGCAGAAGCAGATTGACGCGGGGCGTTTGCAGGCGCCGGCGGAGCCGTATGTGACGAATACGCTGACCATCATGGTGCCAGCGGACAACCCTGCCCATATCACCGGACTCGCCGATCTCGGCCGGCCCGAGGTCCGGCTGGCGATGCCGAATCCCAAATTCGAGGGGATTGCACGGCAGATCAAGACGTCGCTCGAACATGCGGGGGGCGACACGCTGCTCAACGACGTGTATGGCACCAAAGTCGCCGACGGGTCAACCGTGCTGACGCACATCCATCACCGGCAGACGCCGCTGTGGATTATGCAGGGCAAGGCGCAGGCAGGTGTCACCTGGCAATCCGAAGCGATGTTCGAGGAACAGGCCGGCCATCCCATCAGTCATGTGGACATTCCTGCGGCCGACAACACGACGGCAATCTATGCGGGGGCCATGACAACGCATGCGCCTCACACCGAGGCGGCTCAACGTTGGCTGGACTTCATCCGCTCGCCCGCGGGGCTCGCGATCTTCGAACGGTACGGGTTCAAGCCCTACCAGGCTAACGCCGGATGAACGCGCCTGCCACCAGCTTGCATCTCGTGCCGGGTTGCCCTCGGTAACCCGGCGTCCACTCATCTTCCAGTCCGGGATCGCTCCGTGAACCTCCATCAATTCCGTTTCGTACGCGAGGCGGTTCGTCAGAAGCTCAATCTGACTGCTGTCGCCAAAACCCTCTACACGTCACAGCCTGGCATCTCGAAGTCGATCATCGAACTCGAAGACGAACTGAGCATCGAGATTTTTACGCGCCATGGCAAGCGGCTGAGCGCCGTTACCGACCGGGGCAAACTCGTCGTTGCGGCAGCAGAGAGAATTCTTCGCGAGGTCGAAGCCCTGAAGCGCCTCGGCGCGGATTATCTGGCTGACAATCAGGGGGAACTGATCATCGCTGCCACCCATACGTACGCTCGCTATCTGCTGCCCAACGCGATCGCACTGTTCAGGTCGAGCTTTCCAAAGGTCCTGGTTTCGATCCTGCAAGGCTCGTCCAGCCAGGTATCAGCGATGATCCGCAACGGCAAAGCCGACCTCGTGCTGACGCCAGGGGACCTGTCCGAAGACGACACGCTGCTGGCGCAACCTTGCATGATCTCACGTCCCGTCGCGGTGGTGCCGGCCGGTCATCCTCTTGCCGGACGAGCCCGGCTCGAGTCTGACGATCTCTCGCGGTTCCCGCTGATCGTCGACGACGACATGTTCAGGCCGCGGGAGATATTCAGGCAGGGCAACCGTGCGCCCAATGTCGTGCTGCGCGCTGCCGACGCGGAAATGGTAAAGACCTACGTCGCACTGGGGCTGGGCGTCGGTATCGTCGAGGACATGGCTTTCGATAGGGAACGCGATTGCAGCTTGCGCGCGTTACCCTTCGACCACGCCGGCGTCTTCGCGCGAACACGTCGGGCAGGCCATGCGAAACGCTGATGCCAACGTGACAGATTTCGCGACGAACAACGTTACCCCGCTGCGGCATCCGACGCGACCCGCGCCAGCACCAGGTCGAAAAAAGCCTGTGTACTCGGCGACAGCGACCGCCCCTTGAGCCACACCATGTGCAGCGGGCGCTCGATGCGAAGATCATCCACTTCGAGCACCGTCAGCTCGCCGCGGCGCAACTCATCCTTCACGCTGAGCAGGGAAACGTAAGCGATGGCGTTCTGCGCAAGGAGCATCCGCTTGATGGCTTCGGTGTCGCTGACGGACATCAGCGGGTCGACTTGCAGACCGATATGCCCATAAGCCTCCTCGACAACCGCGCGCGTGCCCGAACCGGGTTCACGCAGAATGACCGTATGCGCAGTCAGATCGGGCGGCGATAACTTCTGTCCGGCACGCGGATGTCCAGCCGCGGCGACCGCGACAATTTCGTCGGCCCCGATCGGACGGGAATGCAGAATCGTGTTGTCGAATGGTCCCTCGATGAAGCCAAGCGCAAATGCATGGTCACGCAAACCGGCTTCGACTTGCTCGGTGTTGGTGACCGTCAGGTCGATCGCGACCTGAGGGTGGCTGGCGTTAAATTGCGCAATCATGCCCGGCACGAGATACACGCCGACCGTCGCGCTTGCACCTATCCTCACATGCCCAGCGCTGAGACCGGCCAGCTCCCTCAGTTCCCACTCCGCCGCGTCGGCGAGCGAGAAAATCTGCTCGGCATAGCGGAATAGCGTCGACCCCACGTCGGTGAGCGCAACGCCTCGCGGCAGCCGGTCGAACAGCACAAGTCCGAGCCGGTCCTCCAGCTCCCTGATTTCCCGCGTGACCGCTGGCTGGCTGACGCGCAGGCGCTCGGCCCCCGCGCTGACGCTACCGGCGCGCGCAACCTCGAAAAACGCGAATAGATGAGTAAAGTTCACTAGAGTTGCAATTCCCGGAAACAGCGCATGCACTGGGCCATGCCACAACGGCTGTACCTGTCGCGAAGCTTTCCGAAGCGACGGGGACAAAGCCGTCGCCGACAGGCAACGTTCTCGGTCGACCGGCGAGCCGTGGTCCCTCCAGGTCGCGATGCAGTGCAGTCAGGTCCGCCGGCGCCCCGTGGAGTCGACCCGCGTCGCGTTTGCGGGTGCAAGCCCACATTCAGCTTTCGGCGGCATGCGTTACAGATATGGATCGTATCGCAACAATATATTTTATTTCTCTCTCCCCGGTGAATACGATGTGGACATGGAGGCGCTAAACAAGATCTGCACGTGCAATCACTGGTTCGCGCAGATTTGCGCCACGAACGCGGAAGACGAACGTCGCGCCGGGAGTTCCTGCCGGGCATAGAGTCAGGTTCTCTGTGTTTACCAAGATGTATTCGATGTCTATTTATTTATCTTCAATTTAGGAGTTCGAAATGAATAAGTCTTATGTGTTTGGCCTTGCCATTATGCTGCTCGCTTCGGCAGGCATCGCTTCTACCGCATCCGCCCAGGAGAAGACCCGCGCGGAAGTCCGTCAGGAACTGATCCAGGCAGAAAACAACGGCCTGCGTTTCGTGACCGACACGTCGTACCCCGACGTCAACCCGATCTTTGCGCAACAGGCAGCCCAATTCAAGCAGCAAAGCGAAAGCGGCACGGGTGCCGACATGTCGGGTTCGAGCGCCGCCGGCCAAAGCGAAGCGGCAGGCAAAGTCAGCACCGGTCAAAGTCGTTCGGCCATTCCTGCCTGCGTCGGACCCGTCAGCTTCTGCACGCCGTACTTCGGCAACTGACGCAGCAACATATCGCGCGCGCCAATCGATTACGCAGCAACACCCATCATTCACTGCAGAAGAGCAAGTCATGAAGACGCTCATTTGCCTTACCCTCGCCGTCAGCGCGCTCGCAAGCCCGGCACTGACCTTCGCGCAAACTCCATCCGGCCAGCTGACCCGTGCTCAGGTGCGCGCGGATCTCATCCGTGTCGAGCAGGCCGGCTACCGTCCGGGAGGTGGCGACAATGACTATCCAGTCGAGATCCAGGCCGCCGAAGCAAAAATTGCTGAACAGGACGGAGCGCGGCGCGCGACCAATGCCGTGGGTGGTGTAGCGCAGGCCAGATCCTCGCAGACCGGTATGGCGGCAAATGCAATTTCGCCCCGTTCCCTGTTTGCCGGGCGTTGACTACACTCCGGCCGGTTCGTTCGCCTCCATCCCACGCAGAATCCGGCTTACGTCTGGCAGCTCATGACTCACGTGCCGCGCTGTTCCGAACAGTTCCGCAAGCCAGCTGACGAAGGCGAGCACGTGTAACGGAACGCGGCGATGACGAAGATACGCAATCGATACTGGCATCGGTACAGGCCTGCAATGCGGCAGCACTTCACGCAGCCGCCCAGAGTCGAGATAGGGCTGTGCAAGCGCCCGCGACGGCTGGATCAACCCGAATCCGCGCAGTCCACATTCGAGATACGCATGTTCGTCGCTGACCTGCACGAAGCCCCCGAGCGGCACGTTGACCTTGTCGCCGTTGGCCTGAAAATCGAAGTCCGCCGCGCGCCCGGTCTGCACGCACATGTAATTCACCGCGACGTGATCGGTCAGCTCGTCGAACTGCAGCGGCGTGCCGTACCGCGCGAGATAAAGCGGGCTCGCACAGGTCACGCGCTCAAGCTCGCCGAGTCGGCGGGCAATGAGGCCCGACGCCGGCAACGCTCCAATTAGGATGCAGCAATCGATCGCTTCGCAGACCAGGTCAACTTGCCGGTTACTGACGCCGAACGCGAGCAGGATATGCTCGTGGCGCGCGTGAAAGTCATCGAGCGCCGGCAATATGATCGCGTTCGCGACCACCGCCGGCATCTCGACGCGTAGCCGGCCGCGCGGCCGGTCGTCGGGACGCCGCAGGCTCGCCTCGATGTCGTCGATGTCAGCGAGAATCTGCACGCAACGCTCGTAATATGCGGCCCCCTCGGCAGTCAGGTTGAGCCGGCGCGTGGTGCGCACGAGCAACTGGGTGCCAAGCATTGCCTCAAGGCTCTGCACCAGCGTTGTCGCGGTTGCCCGCGGAATTCCGAGCGACTGCGCGGCACGGGTAAAGCTGTTGGTATCGACGATGCGTACGAAGGTCTGCATCGCCATGATGCGATCCATCACGGGCACTTCTCCTATGGATTTCGAGGCACCGCGATGTCATTCATCTCGACGTTGTAGTACACCTTATATTTTGCTCGCTGTCAGTCTCGAGCAGATCAAACCGCGCTGCCATCCATTCTTCACGTGTCCCGGTCATGTGCGTCATCATGCGTCCTCCCTGGGTGTGCTTCGTCGTCCGCTCAGTTCTCGGTACGACGTGCGGGTTGGTGGTGACAGATTAGTGCCGGGCTTCGAACGGTGGGAGTGACAAGTGTGGCGGGATTCAAATGGACCATGGACTCGCTAGTCACCGCAACGGCACATGCACTCGGGGCGGGGATCCCCTCGACGCCTTTAATCGGGTCGCTTTGCGCGACAACGCGCCTGCACGCGTGTTCACAACGGCGGGGCTGGCTCGCATGGAATGCGCGCTCAGAGTTTTAGAAGACTTACAATATGGCCGTTATTCCATTCAGCGTTGCATCGATGCTAGTCTGCGTAAGGCCCGAACAATAAGGCAGGCAGGGAGAGGGGGAACGACCGGGCAATCGTTCCGTGTGTTCGAGACAACCGGATTCTGCTGGTCTTCTTCGCTGACGTAGCGCATCACACAACTGCACAGCCAACAACGAAACCGCAGAGCACTGGTGGAATCGTGGAGCGGTTCTTGCGACATATTGGCATCTTGGATGCCTGACGACGTACGGCGGCCATAGCGAAACGCGAACCGGGAGGCCCCATGAATCGCATTTATCAGTATCACGGATTCGAGATTGCCGTGGCCGTTGAGACCGACTTCGGCTGGAAGGGCGCGCGCGGTGTGCCGGTCAGCGCGGGATACGTGGCGATCGTGAAAATCAGCAAGGCGGACGGCTCCGTCAGCGTCTTTTCGCCACTGCGCCTCGGCGAATCACAAGGCGAGCGATTTACCAGCCAAAGCGACGCGCTCATGAGCGGCTACAGCGCTGGGCGACGTCTTGTCGACGACTTGCTGGCTTCGTAACACGGCGCGCAGTTGCGGGCCGTGGATATCGAGCGCGTCTTGCTTCCTGAACGTCACAATCCGCGCGATCCGCGATCCCGCGATCTGCGGCGCAGCTTGTCACAACCCATGGCCATTGCTACCGAAAGCGCCCAGAAAGCAACTATCCCGCCGATGAAAAGCAGGTCCATGGCTTGTCTCCGATATTACATTTTTATGTCTTCAATCTTAGGCACGAACCCGTAAATGCCGCGTTAAAAGATTGACGAGACTTATCAAAAAAACAAAAACAGATCAAAGATCCGGGCCTGCACGGAACCGTTTCGCCGGCGGTCGCGGCGTCCCGACGCCAGACATCAGGGCTAACGCTATTACGATATTTTTCGATTTCACATGTGACCTATCGGAACAGATTGAGCTGCGGGCGAGGTGCGGGAGCGATGAATCGTTCATGCGACCAATATCGGATTTCGCCTTGATCTACAGTAGGCCGCTCGCTTTCTTTCTACTCCTTCAACTTGAGTATTTCGCCAGTTGTCGATATACAAATGGATTGTTTCGTTAATCGAAACCAAGGGCTCAAGGGGATAACGGCGTTGCGGTTTTTTGAGGTATCACGCGCACCAAGCGGCTTTTTCGTTTATTGGTTGATGCACTGACCAGTTCATCGATAACAAGGATATCGTTCGCAATGCGAATAACACTGACATGCACGCTTGCAGCGACCTTCTTCACGGCGCTGGCGGGATGCTCGAATACACCGCAGCAGCAGGTTTCTACGCAAGTTACGCAGCCCGCTGCCAATACCATGACATCGCGTTATGCAAGTTTGGCCAACCTGCCATTCGATGGCGGATATCCGACTCACGACGGCGTCAAGACGTTGCAGGACGAACTGCTATTCCAGCGCGGTGTCCAAAGCTATATTTGGGCGCTGCCGGCGCTCAACATGTACGCCATGAAGGAAGGATCAGAATCGAAGTTCGGTGCGGGCTACAACGTCCTGCCAATCTGGAAAGAACGTCTCAGCGCGAAAACGCTGGTCACGACGCCCAACTCGGACGTCATCTATGCGATGGGATACCTGGACCTTAAGCAGGATGGCCCTATGGTCATCGAAGCGCCGCCGTGAATGCAGGGCATTCTCGACGACTTCTTTCAACGTCCAATCTGCTCGATCGGCAAGATTGACGGCCGCCAATGGTGCGGTGATGTTGGACTGTCCGGTCCAGACAAGGGCAAGGGAGTCAAGTACCTGATTGTCCCGCCGGACTACTCAGGAAAAATACCGCCGGGTTATCTGGCCTATCGCTCACGAACCTACAACGTGTTCGTTTTCTGGC
The DNA here is from genome assembly GCF_030464885.1 of Caballeronia sp. SEWSISQ10-4 2. Classification (GTDB taxonomy): domain Bacteria; phylum Pseudomonadota; class Gammaproteobacteria; order Burkholderiales; family Burkholderiaceae; genus Caballeronia. The sequence goes on from NZ_JALPRJ010000031.1 coordinate 59,515, forward strand.
GTGGTTTTTTCAAAGATCCGAAACAGTTGCAAGCGCCGGTCCAAGTCATGGAGCGCACGCGCATCTATCCGTTGGGCAAAGAGGCGTCATCCAGCCAGGCCGATGCAATTTCCTGACGCTTCGGGCGTTCCGGTTAACATGCTTTATCCGAAGGACGGGACCGCGTTCGACATGCTTTCGCGTTTCATCGATCATGAATATGCGGATCCGCAAGACATCGAGATGCGGGGCATGCTGGCAGCAATTGGCATTGTCAAGGGCAAGCCGTTTCAGCCCGACGACCATGCGCGCACGTTACTCGACGATGCCGCCAAGACTGCCAGCAAGATTGGCCTCGCCGGCTCTTATGAGCCGCAGACCATCGTACCCAATGCAAAATTGGTACGACGACCGGCGCTGGCTCAATGTGTTCCCGGGCAACGGCTCCTTTACTTCCGACACCTTCAATTACATTGACCCGCGCACTGGATTCTTCACCAACGCTTATTCTGCAAGTCCGGGCATGGCCGCGCGCATTGAAAACGTCGGCGCGAAATATCCGGCCACGTTCGTCGACGCAAATGGCGATTTCCTGAAGGGGCAGAACAGCTACCGCTTGCGTCTGCCAAAGGGCATCCCTGCCGCACTTTTCTGGTCGGTGACCGTGTACGACTCCATGACGGCATCGGGTCTGGATAACGGGCAGCCCTTTCCTTCAATCAACTTGATGGACCGCCCTGTTGAAAATGCAGACGGGTCCACCGACATCTACTTTGGCCCGGACTCTCCCGGAGCGGGTAAGAATTGGTTTCGAACCTTGCCTGGGAAAGGGTATTTCATCATCCTGAGGATATATGGGCCAACCAAGGCGTTCTTCGAGAAAGACTGGAAGCCAAGTGACGTGGAGAAGACCGGCTAGCGTCAGGCGCGAACGGGTCGTCTTGCTGGCTGCGAATCAAGCCAGCGCAGTCACCATGATCTCGACCAGCAGATCCGGCGCGGCCAGCTTCGACTCGACCGTCGCGCGCGTAGGCGCGTTTCCCGGTGCGACCCATGCGTCCCACACTTCATTCATGCCCGCGAAGTCGCGGCCAATATCAGCCAGCCATACTTGGGCCGACAGCAGCCGCGTTTTATCGATACCTGCCTGCGCAAGGTACCCGTCGATCTTGGCAAGTACCTGCTGCGTCTGCCCTTTCACATCGAGCGTTCGATCATTCGACGTCTGGCCGCCGACAAACACCAGTCCTGCGGCTTTCACCACACGGCTCATCCGTTGATTCGTTTCAAACCTGACGATATCGTTCATACGTATTCCTTGTTAATTTAAAATAACCGTCCATAAACGCTGTTACCTCTATGCCGCCGCAACAGCACTGAACCGGTCGATAGCAAACGCATCGAGCGGTAGCGACGCCACACCGTCCAGCACCAGCTCCGATACCAACTTCCCGCATCCCGGTCCAAGCTGAAACCCGCTGCCGCAATACCCGAACGAATAGGTCAGGTTCGACGCCCGCCGGCTCGGCGAAATCACGGGAAGTGAGTCGTCGGTGAATGCTTCCACGCCGGCCCATGCGCGATTGATCCCGATATTGCGTAGATGCGGAAACAGATCGACAACCGTATTTGCGCTCTTCACGAGCCGTGCAAAATCGACTTCGCCATGACGTCCCGGCAAATCCGCGATCCCGATCAGCTTGCCGCCGATAACAACCGTGCCGTTATCGAATTGCTTGAACGAGAGCGGCCGCCCCGTTGCGCCGAGCGTCGCGCGGCAGAACGGCGCAACGCGATGCGTGACCATCAGCATCAGCCCTTCAGGATGAACCGGCACCGGCTCGCCGACTTGCTGCGTAAGTTCGCCCGCCCATGCCCCGGCCGTGACAACCAGCTTCGCGGCAGAGAATACGCCCGCCGGCGTGTGCGCGAGCCAGCGCTCGCCCTTCTGTTCGATGCGTGTCACCGGTGTGCCTTCATGGAACACCGCGCCATGCCGCTCTGCTGCAAGGCGAAAAGCCGTCGTCGTCCGAAACGGCAGCGCATAGCCATCGCGCTCGACCCAAATACCGCCCGTCACATGCGGCGTAATCGCCGGTTCCAGCTCAAGCAACGTCTCACGGTCGATGATCTTCTCATGCGTAAAACCATGTGCCTCGAGCAGCGCCACGCGTTCACGACACTCATCGAGTTCGGCTTCGGTCTCGGCAATCTTCAACTGTCCCGACGCCACGAAACCGGCATCGTCGCCGATCGTATCGACGATGTTGTGCCAGATCTCCCGCGACATCAACGCCAGCGGAATTTCCGGCAACGGCCGGCCGAGCGTACGTACGCCACCGGCATTAACGCCCGATGCATGGCGGCCGACATAATCGGCTTCCAGCACGGTCACGCTCACGCCGCGGCGCGCGAGATGGAATGCGCTGCTCGATCCATGCAGCCCGCCGCCGATGACCAGCACGTCGGACTCGTTGGCTACGGGCTTATTCACCGGCCAGTTCTCCCAGCGTAAGCGGTTTGATCGGCGGCCGGATGCGGTAGTAGCCGACCGTAGCGGGAGCCACATCACGGGCATCGGCAATCACTTCAGTCACGGTCAATCCGCACAAACGGCCTTGACATGGACCCATGCCGCATCGGCCGAAGGACTTCGCCTGGTTCGGCCCGAGACAGCCGAGCTTCACGAAATGCCGGAGTTCGCCGGCCGTGACTTCCTCGCAGCGGCACACAATCACCTCGTCCTTCGGCACGCGATTTTCATTGCGCGGCCGATAGAGGCTGTCGAGGAAAGGACGAATGCGCATGACGTCGTTCAAGCGGCGAAGCAGCGGCGCGGCGCTGCGATTGCGCGCGGCGGTATCGATTGCGCCGAGCTGCGCGGCGATCGCCAGCGCTGTTACTTCGCCTTGCGTTTCTGCAGCCTGCGCGCCGCCGATGCCACCGCCGTCGCCCGCAACGAAGATGCCGGGGACATCGAGTTCGCCCCATTGATCGGTGACGGGCGTGAAGCACAACTGCGCTTCATCCCACTTATGCGATGCCCGCAACGACTGCGTGAACTGCGTATTCGGCACCACACCCTGGTGCAGCAGGATGACGTTGGCTTCGATCCGATGCGACACGCCCCGCATCGAAAAATGCAGCGCACGTGCGCGCTCGCTTCCGTCTTCGTCGATACCGCTCTCCACGCGCAGATCGTCGGCGGCTTCGTGCATCGGCACGCCCGCTTCGCGCAAGGTCCGCATCAACTGCAAGCCCTTGCTCAGGTAGGGCCATGCGCGCAACGCGGACAGCATGTGCCGCTTGGCGCGCCAGCGGTCGTCGTGGCGAGTCGTATCGACAAGCGCGCGGATCGGTACGCCAGCGCGTACATATTGCCATCCGAGCAGATAAAGCAGCGGTCCGCAGCCGACCAGTATCGGCGGCTCGGTGGGCACTTCGCCCGCGCTTTTCAGCAGGATCTGTGCGGCGCCGGCGGTCATCACGCCGGGCAAGGTCCAGCCGGGAATCGGAAAGGGCCGTTCGAGCGCGCCGGTCGCGAGCACCACGCGCCTGGCCTCGAAGCTGCCTACTTTGCCGTCCTTCAGGTAGTGCACCGAGCGCTCGCGCGTGACTTGCCAGACAGATGCGTTCGGTACATAACGCGCGCCGGAGCGCGCGAATGCGCTGGCCAGCGCCGAACCGGCGGCATAGTCGGGACCGAGGACGCTGCGGCGCTGCGCATCGCTGCGTTCGATCGCGCGATAAATCTGCCCACCGACCGCTTCCTGTTCATCGAGCAGTACCACCGACAACCCTGCCCTCACAGCCTGAGTTGCAGCCGCAAGCCCGGCAGGTCCGGCGCCGATCACGGCGACATCGACGAATTCAGCGGGCATGAGCATTCTCCCTGGATGCCTGCGACGGGTCCAGATCCGACAGCGGCGGCAGATCGCGTGCGCCCTCTTGCGAATGAATACGCATGCCGTCCTGCACCGTGACCATGCAGCTCTGCCGGCTCGGCATGCCGTCGATCTCGACCAGGCATTCGAAGCACGCGCCCATCATGCAATACGGCGCGCGCGGTGCGCCCGATACCGGCGTCGCGCGAAAACGCTGGACCCCGGCGGCCAGCAATGCGGCGGCAACCGAACGTCCCGCCGGTACGCTGAAAGGCTCGTCGTTGAACCAGATCTGGATGGTGGTTTCAGCCTCGGCATCGCTGCCGGCGGCCGGCTGGAGCACTCTGAATAGCGGTTTGGAAGTCATAGTCGGACAGGTCGAAACAAAGCGGTATATCGGCGTTCAGGACTCGCCGCGTGGCACGCAAGCGAGATGTTGAAGCGGCTAATGAACATGGCTGGCCAAGTGATCGGCGGCGAGGAAACGGGCGCCCCGGAACGCGGCGAGTTCATCGGGGATCGGACCACCTGTTATCCAGGGTGCGATGCGAAGGGCGTGTGCTGCCGCCAGCGTCACACCGCTGTGACAGGTCACGACGAATGAGCCCGGATACTGCAGCGACTGTTCGTAGATCGGAAAACTGTCGGGGCTATAGACGCGCAGCGCGGCCCACGTGCGCACCAGCCGCACGTTCTTCAACAGGGGGAAGCTACGGACCCCGCGTCGCGCGATGGTCGAGAGCACGTCGGTGGTGGTGAAGTCGTTGTAGCCGGCCTCTTCCATTGAATCGCCGAACTGCACCGAGCCTTCGTCGGTCTGGCGCACATTGATGGTCGGGTAATGCAGGAACGGTGCGACCCGTTCACTGACCAGCACCTGTCCGCGATTCGGCGCAACCGGCGCATGCAGACCCACCTGGGCGCTGAGCGCGCGGTTACCGAGGCCCGCTGACAGCACCACCTTCGGCGCGCGCCACACAGCGTTCTTGCCGTGCACGGCGAAGCCGTTCGTCTCGGGAACGATGCGACCGATCTCTTCGCCGTTGACGAGTTTCACCCCGCGCCGCTGCATGGCCTCATGCAGCGCACGCAGCAGCTTGAGCGGATTCACGTGGCCGTCCATGGGCGTATAACTCGCGCCGATCACTTCAGGTCCCACGGCCGGCAGACGTTCGCGCAACTCCCGCGCGTCGAGCAACTGATAGGGGTACTCGCCACCGAGTTCCGCCTGCAGCGTCGACAGACGTTTCTCGCGCTCGGCCATCTCGTCCTCGGAGAAACACAAGTGGAAACCGCCCGGCTGCTTAAGCGATACATCGATACCGGTGTCTTCCAGCAACGCAGCCGCCAGTCCCGGCCACAGCCGCGCCGAGCTACGCGACCAGCGTGCGTAGGGCGACAAACCGTAGCCCTTGCCCTGCACCCACACCAAGCCGAAATTGCCGCGTGAGGCGCGAAAGCCGCCGTCGCCCTGGTCCAGCACTGTTACCTTCGCCCCCTCGCGCGCCAGCCCGTAGGCCACCGCGGTTCCCACCAGCCCGCCTCCGACCACCAGCACGTCGGGACTGTCGACTGAATGACCTCTCATCGTGTTTCTCCAATCAGGACGCGGTCCAGACCCACCATGCGGTCGAGCACCAGCATCAGGACGACCGTGCCGACGATCAACACGGTCGACACGGAGGCGACGAGTGGATCGATCGTCTGCGCGATCTGGTTGTACATCGCGACGGGCAGCGTGGTCGTGCCGGGCGTCGCGACAAAAACGGTCATGGTGAGCTCGTCGAAACTCTGGATGAACGACAGCACCCAGCCGCCCGCAACACCCGTGCGAATCATTGGCAGGACTACGCGGCGAAAGGCCGTGAAGCGGCTGGCGCCGCACGACAGCGCCGCCCGTTCCGCATCGCGATCAAGGCCTGTTGCCGATGACAAAGCAAGCCGCAACGCATACGGCAACACGATGATCACATGCGTCGCACAGAGCGCCCAGAACGAGCCGCCGAGCCCGAGCAAGCTAAGAAACCGCAGGAACGCAATGCCGAGCACGACGGCGGGAATCATCATCGGCGAGAGGAAAAAGCCGGTGAGCGCGGCACGGCCGGGGAAGCGATAACGCGCGATGGCAAGCGCCGCCGGTAACGCCAGCGCGACGCCGATCGTGGCCGCCACCAGCGCGAGGCGCACCGAGAGCCAGAACGCCCCGACGATCTGATCGTTGTCCAGAATCGCCCTGAACCAGCGCAGCGACGCGCCGTCGAACGGCAGCGAGATGAATCCCTTGTCGGTGAAAGCGACCAGGATGACGACGACCAACGGCGCGGCGATAAAGGTCAGGAAGAGCGCATTGAACAGCAGGCCGAGGAATCCGTTTTGTTTCATGACGTCCCCCGGTTCAGTCGAAGATGTGCTTGAAACGGCGCTCGGCCAGCCGGCTGCAGCCCAGCACGATCACCACATTGGCGATGAGCAGCAGCACCGCAATCGTCGCGCCCAGCGGCCAGTTCAGCGTGCCGAGGAACTCATCGTAAGCGGCGGTCGCAACCACTTTCAGACGTCGCCCGCCGATCAACGCAGGTGTCGCGAAAGCCGATGCGGACAGCGCGAACACAATGATCGAACCCGATAGCACACCCGGCAGGATCTGCGGCAGCACCACACGCCGGAACACCCGGAACGGCGAAGCGCCGAGCGAGCGGCCGGCCCATTCCACCTGCGGGTCGAGTTTCTGCAGCGTCGCCCAAACCGACATCACCATGAAGGGCACCAGCACGTGCGTCAGCGCGATCACCACGCCGGTCATCGTGAAGACGAGGCGGATGGGTTCAGAGGTGATGTGAAGCGCCTGCAACGCGTTATTCAGCACGCCGTTGTTGCCGAGCAGGATCTGCCAGCCGAGCGTACGGACGACGACCGAGATCAGCAACGGACCGAGCACGACGAGCAAGCAGATGGATTGCCACGGACGTTTCATCCGGGCGAGAACGATGGTCTCCGGCACACCGAGCAGAATGCAGAGCAAGGTCACGGCAAACGCGAGACCGGCGGTGCGACCGAAGATCGAGCCGTAGTAGGGGTCGGTGATAACTTCGATGTAGTTGCGCAGCGTGTAGGCGGTGAGCGTGCCCTGGCTGCTGCTGAAGACGTGGAAGGACAGCATGAGCGTCAATACAAGCGGCACCAGCAACAGGCCGCAGAACAACAGCAACGCAGGGGCGGACAGGAGCCACGGCGCAGCGCCCGCACGATCGTTGTCAAGCGTGGCCATCGAGTCCCTCCTTCTGGAGCACGCGCAAGTCGTCATCCGACCACGCCACTCCGACCTGCGCGCCTTCGTCCGGTGGCGGCGCGCCATTATTGGGCTGCGCTACGCTGAGTTGTCCAAGGCCGGTATCGATGAGAAGCAGCCACTGGTTGCCGGTGAACACGCGTGTGGTGATGCAGCCGGTGGTGCGAATAGCGGCTGTGTCGACGGTCGCGAGATGCACCTTCTCCGGCCGGATGTAGACGTTCACCTGGCCCTGCACATGGCGGCCTTCGTGCGGCACCTTCAGCGTGGTGCCGGCAACATCGATTTCCGCGCAGCGTCCATTGCGCCGCAACACCTCGCCGGGCAGCAGATTGGTCTTGCCAAGAAATGCCGATGCAAACGGCGTCGTCGGCCGCTCGTACGCTTCGAACGGCGTGCTCAATTGCGCGATCGTGCCGCGATGCATCACCGCGATGCGATCGCTCATCGTCATGGCTTCGACCTGATCGTGTGTGACAAGAATGGTCGTGATGCCGAGACGCTTTTGAATCGCCCTTAGCTCGATGTGCATTTCCTCGCGCAGCTTGGCGTCGAGATTGGACATCGGTTCGTCGAGCAGCAGCAGTTCGGGACGCATGGCGAGTGCACGGGCAATCGCAACGCGTTGCCGCTGGCCGCCCGATAACTCTTTCGGATAACGCCCGCCCAGTCCGCTCAGACGCACGAGATCCAGCGCTTCGGCAACACGTTCGGCGCGCGCCGCGCGTTTCATGTTGCGCATCTCAAGACCGAAGCCGACGTTGCCATCCACGGTCATATGCGGAAACAACGCATAGCTCTGGAACACGACGCCCATGCCGCGCTTCTCGGGCCGTTCATATGTGATATCGCGGCCATCGAGCAGGATGGTGCCGGAGGTCGGCGTGACAAAACCCGCGACCATCTGCAAGGTCGTGGTCTTGCCGCAACCGGATGGACCGAGCAGCGACAGGAACTCACCACGTTCGACGTCAAGGTCGATCTGTTCGATCGCGGTGAAGTCGCCGTAGCGCTTCGAAATGCCTTTGAGTGTCAGGAAGCTCATGTGCGGTCGGTCCGTCCCGGTTCAGCGCTCGACGCTGCGATTCCAGCGCTCGGTCCATTCGGTCCGATGCTGGTTGATCGTCGCCCAGTCCATGGCGACGAGCTTCGAGATTTGCTCAGGACCGTAAGGCACGCGCGCCGCCACTTCCGGGGTCAGTTGCACAGTCTTGTTGACCGGGCCAAGGCCGATAGCCTGGGCCTGGATCATCTGCACTTCCGGACTCAACAAATACTGGATGAACTGCTGCGACAACGCGGGCTGCGCATTCTCCGCGACCACGCAGGCTCCCACTTGCAACGCGACTCCGCCCTCTTTCGGGTAGAAGAATTTCAGCGGAAAACCTGTGTTCTGCAGTGCAACGGCGCGACCGCTTCCATATGGCGCGAGGATCACGTCGCCGCTCTGCATCAGGCCGTCCATCTCGCCCGGCGTCGGCGCCCAGGACAACACGTCCGGTGCGACCTGCGTGGTCATCGCGGTGAAACCCGGGTCGATGTTCTTCTCGCCGCCACCATTCAAACGCGCCAGCATGACAAGCGTATGCAGGCCGTAAGTGTTCGTGATTGGCGGCATGCCGAGCTTGCCTTTCAGGCGCTTGTCGTACAGCACGTTCCATGAATCCGGCGCGGGCAGGCCCATCTTCTTGAACGCATCGGCGTTATAACCAATCCCCGTCGCGACCATGCCGACACCAACCGAGGTCGGGCCAAGATGCGCAAGCGGATATAGGTCCTTCATCACCGGCGCGTCATCGATCTTCGCGCACAAACCCATCTGCATCGCCTGATACATCGGGCCGTCGTCCATCACCGCGACATTGATCTGCTGATGTCCTTTTTGCGCCTGCAATTTTGCCAGCGTATCGCTGGAATTACCCGCCACGTAGACTATCTTGACGTCGTGCGCTTTCTCGAACGGCGGGATGATCTTTTGCCGGTACATGGTCTCGTTCGAACCGCCGACGTTCGCCACATATAGCGTGGTTTCAGCGTGCGCGAGCAGCGATCCCGACAACGCCCCGGCGCAGCCGAGCGCGGCAAGCAGCGGCCGCAGATACGAACGAGAAGACGACGAGCAACGGCTTTGCTGCAGTTGTTTCATGTGCGATTCTCCAGACTGTGCAGGGTCGGACGCTTGAGGAATGTGGTCAGGCGAGATTATTCTGTTCGTCGCAGGGCATATCGTCCAATAAGAATAAAATAACTATCCATACAGGAGTGATATGGGTTTCGTTCAATGAATCTTAAGCACATAGAGGCGTTCCGGGCAGTGATGCTGGCGGGTTCCATGACCGCGGCGGCCAGGGAATTGTTCACGTCGCAGCCCAATATCAGCCGCCTGATCACGCAGCTGGAACGCGAAACCGGGCTGCTGCTGTTCCAGCGCAGCGGCGTGCGGCTGATTCCCACCAGCGAGGGCAATGCGTTTTTTCGCGAGGTGGAACGCGCGTATGTGGGCCTGCAGGGGCTAACTAATGCCGCGGCTCAGATCAAGAATCTGGGGACGGGGCGATTGCGCATTGCAGCAATGCCGTCAGCGGGATTGACGCTCGTGCCACATGCAATCCAGCGCTTCCAGGCCTTGCATCCGGAAGTCACCATCTCGCTGCACGTGAACACCTCAGGCACCGTCAACCACTGGACGAGTTCGCAGTTCTGCGATCTTGGTGTCGCGGTTTATACCAGCGAAGCGTCCAATTGCGAGATCGAGTTGCTATCGAAGGTGGCGGCGGTGTGTGTATTGCCGGAAGGGCATCGGCTGGCGAAGAAAGCAACGCTCAAGCCCAAGGATCTACAGGGCGAGCGATTCGTATCCTTGTGCCACGGCGACGGCACACGCGTGCAGATGGACGAGGTATTCGAACGCGAGGGAGTCGAACGGGTGCTCGCGATCGAAGCGCAGTACTCGGCAATCTGCTGCGAGATGGTTCGCTGCGGCATGGGCGTGACGCTGGCTCATCCGATTGTCGCGCAGGACTTCGTCGGTCCCGGCATCGCGATCCGGCCGTTCACGCCGGCGGTCTTGTTCCCGACTTATTTGCTTTTCCCCCCGCATCAGCCACGGGCGCGTCTGACCGTGGAATTCGTCGATGTGCTGCGTAAGACGCATGAGGAGCGGCTCGCGGCGATGTTGGTTAAACCGGAGCGGCTGAAGCGGGCCTGAGCGGGTGCAGGTGACGCTAGCGGTCCGCCTGCGTACCCGGTAAATCCACCAGTCGATGCGTGGTAATGGACCTGATTGCGCTCTCGCATGCCGGCGCTCCCGTCTCCAGATGGACCACCAGGTCGTAGGTAGTCGAGCGCCGCGTGAGCATCAGGCAAGTCACCTCGCCTTGAACCACTCGCGTCGAGTGCCAGCAATGTGGCCGCATGCAGACGCCCTCGCCCGTTGGCACCCAAAACGCGCGCAACGATTCCATATCCGGAAGCCCGCCATCCGTGCTTGTTGCAACGATCTGGATCACCGGTCCCGTCAGCGGCACGATGGCCTGCTGTGTCAGCCAATGAGCTTCGAGGCTTGCGACTGTGTCGTCGGCGTTCCTGTACTTCACCCACAAGACTTCGGTTTCGCCTGCCACGCCGGTATCGAAGAGATGCTCGCGCCAGAAATCCGATGATGGACTGGTGTACGAAGGAACGCTGCCGCCGGTTTTGAGCGGCTTGCCCAGCATCCAGCCGTACGCACCGAAGGCCTCGGCGCTTAGCGGCTGAATCGTGAGGGAAGGATCAATCGGCATTTTTTGACAAGGCTTCTGAATTGAAAGGGAATCGACGCTTCATGGCGAAAGCGGCGCATCGCCCGTGTTGGGAAACAACGCGAACTCCGGACCGTTGGCCAAGCTGAAATCGCGTACGACCTGCAATGCAAGGTGCGTGATGGATTCGCACAGCAGGCTGTTCGGGCTGCGCCTGAACGATGCAACGAGTGCAAGTGCCGGGACGCGATGTGTCACCTGCAGCAATTGCAGGCGTCCCGACTCCAGCTCACGCATGACGAACGCGGCTGGCAGCACTGCTATGCCGAATCCATCGAGAACGAGACGGATGATCGCGGCAACCGAGCTCACGCAGTTGATCTGCACGTGCGTCTCGCCGCTGGCCGCGAACAACTCGGTGAGAAAACCATGCGGCGCCGAGTGCCGCGCGAAACTGACGATGGGAAACGCGGCCAGTTCAGCTTCCGAGAGCGCTTCAGCGGAGAGATTGAGTGAAGGGCTCGCCACCCAACGCATGGGAAGTGTTCCAAGCGGAACATTCACGGCGTCGCTGCCGGTGACGTTCGTGGTCAGCAAGGCGACATCGACATTGCCGTTGATGAGATGCCCGGAAAGATTTGCCGTGGTGTCCGACGTGAGTTCGATCGTCAGGTTCGGGTATTCCTCCCGCACGCGCTTGAGCAGTTCCGGCAGCCACGTATGCACGACTGACTCGATCACGCCCAGGCGCAGCAGCCCCGCGACCTTGGAGCGGTCGCTGACGCTCGCGAGCATCTCCCGGTTCAGCTTCAGGATTTGCTCCGCGAACGCAAGCGCCTTGGTGCCTTCCTGCGTAAGCGTCACATCGCGCGGGCCGCGCTCGAAGAGGCGCACGCCGAACTCCTGCTCAAGCGCGGAAATCCGGCTGGAGATGGCGGCTTGCGTAGCGTGCAGGTGTTCAGCCGTCATCCGGAAGTTGCGTAGCTTGGCGAGCCATACAAACGTTTCGAGAAAGCGGACATTCATGGCACACCCCGGCTGATGCGTTGAGTGGTGAAGCAGCGTGCGTCGACGGAAGCATTCCCGTGAGTTTATCGCCGGATGATTTTATCGTTGATAAGAAAAAGTGAGGACAAGGGCCAACATTTACTTGTTGGACATCGCCGCATGCTTCTTAAAGACTGTCGTTCATCGAGTCAACCCGGTGAAAGGTTTTGATGAAGACACTTGAATGCAGGATCGACGGCGGCGCAGACATTGAGGTGGTCGTGAGCCACCTGGTCATCGCCGGATGGGCGGGACGCGATGCGCGCGACGTCGAGCACCATATCCGCGAACTGGAAGCGCTGGGCGTCAAAAGGCCGGCGTCGGTGCCGACGTTCTACAGAATCACAGCAGACTTGCTGACGACATCGGAGCGAATCGAGGTCGTCGGCACGCACTCATCCGGCGAAGTGGAAGTCGTGCTGATCCAGACCGCGAGCAATGGCTTGCTCGTGGGTATCGGGTCCGATCACACGGATCGCCGGGTTGAAAGCTACGACGTCACTGTATCGAAGCAGATGTGCGCCAAGCCGGTGAGCGCCACGCTCTGGCGTTACGCCGATATCGCCCCGCACTGGGATTCGCTGATCGCGCGCAGTTGGCGGATCGACGGCGATGCTGAGCGCGTGTTGTATCAGGAAGGCACGCTCGCACGCCTGCTGCATCCGGAAGAGCTGATTGAACGCGGTTTCGGTGCAGGCGGCATGCTGCCCGGCTCGGCGATGTTCTGCGGCACCCAAGCCGTGCTCGGACACTTGAGCGCGAGTGCGGGCTACGAACTGGAATTACATGACCCGGTGCTCGGACGCAGCCTTCGGCACCGTTATATGGTTGAAGCGCTGGCCCATGTGGAATGACAGGCAGGACGGCTATCCGCGCACTGTAAGCACGCGACGCTCACAGCGAGCGAGTTACTTGAGCGGCGCGTTGCCCGTCGGCTTATCGCCGCTAGCACCGCGCTAAGGGTTCCCGTCAGAGCAGGCTTGAAGCGTGCGCAGTCACGTTACCGAAGCGCGTTCAGGTAACGGTTAACCTCAGTCAAGAGCGCCGAGTGGTATTGCTCCGGCAAGCACCTGTCGTCGCCGAGGGACATCAAATCCTCGATCCTGTCGCGGAACGACTCGACAATATCTGCCCGCATCGCCACAGGCAGGTGCGCCAGCATTGCAACCAGCAATTCGCCAACGACCGCAAGGCGCGCGCCGTGTTGAACAACGGCGATACCGTTTCTCGTGGATAGGGTCGTGAGCAGATCGAGTAACGTGCCGTCGCTCGTTTCTTTAGATTCTTTGGACGGGACTGCCAGAGATTGCAGCGACGAATCCGGCAGGGTCTCAATGTCTGAATTGCAGATCTGCATTTTGACGTTACTGGGCATGATGAATTTCGTGATCAGAAGGCTTCCCAGTCTGCTGCCGCCTTATTAGCTGTAGTGGCGGCAGGTTTATTAGCAATGACGGCCGGGGTAACCCTCGCCATCGCGGGTTCCGCGCGACGAGTGGTGGCAATCTTGGCCGCAGGCAGGCGAGGCCCGCTTTGCGGAGTCGCAATGTGTGATGTAATTTGCCCCGTCTCGGCGACCCTGAACACGGAAACGGCGTCCTTCAGCCTGGCTGCCTGCTCTTCAAGCGACTGTGCTGCAGCGGCGGCCTGCTCGACGAGCGCAGCGTTCTGTTGCGTCACTTCGTCCATCTGGCCGACAGCCTGATTGACCTGCTCGATGCCGCGGCTTTGCTCTTCGGACGCTGCGGCGATCTCACCGACGATATCGGAGACCTGTTTGATCGCCTGCTTCACCTGCCCCATCGTGGCGCTGACTTCGGTTGCCTGCTTCGCGCCGTCCTGAATCGTTGTCACGGACGAACTGATCAGCTCCTTGATTTCCTTGGCAGCCGCGGCGGAACGCTGCGCCAGGCTGCGAACCTCACTGGCGACCACAGCAAAACCTCGCCCCTGTTCGCCAGCGCGTGCGGCTTCGACAGCTGCGTTCAGCGCGAGAATGTTCGTCTGGAAAGCGATGCCTTCAATGACGCCGGTGATTTCGGAAATCTTGCTTGAGCTACTGCTGATCAGACCGATCGTCCCGACCATGGCCTGAACGGAGTCATTACCTGTATCTGCCATGTCGGTGGCATGGGTGGCGAGCGCGTTCGCCTGACGGGCATTGTCGGCGGTCTGCTTTACCGTCTCGGTCAACTGCGTCATGCTGGCCGCGGTTTCTTCAAGCGACGCCGCCTGTTCCTCCGTGCGGGCAGACAGGTCGGTATTGCCGCTTGCAATTTCGCGTGACGCCACAGCGACTGACTCGGAGGACACCTTGATTCCGCGAACCGTATTGCTAAGCTGCTGATCCATTTTCTTCAGTGCTTCGAGAAGCTGGCCGGATTCGTCGCGAGACACGTTGACAATGTCATTGCCGAGTTTTCCGGCAGCTATACGAGTTGCGACTTCAAGTGCGGTTTGCAGAGCAAACGTTACCGCGCGCACCACGCGAATGCCAAGAATCATGGCCAGCAGAGACACGCAAGCTACTATCGCAATGGATATATATCGAACGTGGCTAGCAGAAACGAGGTTGTCATTTACCGTTGCCTGAGCAGTGGACTGCACATACTGTTTCATGTCGGTCAGAATGCCGAATACCTGATTGGCATTGTCCTTCACCTCAAGCCGGTTGACCTCCGCCCCGCCCTTGATATCGCCCGCTTCGATTCGCTCGACCTGGTGCTTCATGCCGGCCTGCATGCGCTGGTAGGCGCTCTGCAAATTCGTGATCGCGGCGGCTTGCATGCCGCCGTCGCTGTGCGCAGCAAGCGCGGTCAGCGCTTTGTCTACAGCAGAAAAGTGCTCGTTATTTTCCCGCTTCCATGTCGCGATTGATGCCGGGTCGCCGATAGCGATCATGCGCAGGATATTGATATCGGATCGGGTGAGCAAGCCGTCGATCTCGCCAATAGCTAGCGCGTCATGGAAGTCGCGCTGATACATCTCGGCCGATCGCTCATTCGATTGATCGAGCTGTACGAGAAAGTACACGCTTAAGCTCACCATGCTAAGGACAAGCAGGACAACGACTGACAGAAGCTTTTTACTTACGGTCCATTTCATAACCTACCCCGAATTTATATTTGGCTTGTATGTAAAGCGAGGGGCAAATGTTAGGTGAATCGAATAATTCTGGTAAGCGTAAACACTGTCGGTCAATGCTGAAATTTATGTAGGGAATTACTTCATTCTAGTAGGCTAGTCGTTGTCTTTTGCAACGTCCGCGCCCGCAATTTGATGGCGCGCCAGTGACGCCGCGACAAAGTCCGACGCTTTCATGTCCTCGACAAACTTCGAGAGATACGCGGCCGCTTCATCGCCCTTTGCTTTTGGGACCCCCATCGCCTGACGGATTACCATGAAACGTTGATCGAGCAGCCGCAATCCACTTGTCTTCGCGGCATCTCTTTCGAGCTGTTGCTTGACGCCCGCGGCCACGTCCAGATGCTGATCCAGGAAACCTTGCACCACTGCGGGGGACGTCGGGATCCGCACAATCTTCGCGCGATGCAATTCGCGCGTGAGGAACAAATCGTACGCGCTGTCTTTGCCAACGGCGACAGTCACGCCCGCTTGATCGACCTGATCGTTGGTGGTAATCGGCGACGTGTCGCGCACCAGATAAAAGCCTTCAATCAACACATACGGTTTCGTGAAACTGATTTCTTGTCCGCGCTTCGGATCGACGGCGAAGAAGCCGATGTCGGCCTTGTCCTGGTTGAGGTTATCCACGGATGCGCCCGCCGACCTGACCACGATCAGTTGCAGCGGCACACCGAGACGGCTGGCGAGTTCGGTGGCGAGATCGACCGATACGCCGACCGCCTTGCCGGTTGCTGGATCGATACTCGCCAGCACCGGATTCCCGAGATTGATAGAGGCGCGCAGCGTGCCGCCCGGCGCGAATACTTTCACCATGGATTCACCTGCCTCTTTTGCGGATTGTGCAGCGGATGGTTGTGTGAGGTTCGCGCCCTGGGTCTGGGCGAAGGCGGAAACGGACAGGGCGGCGCTGACTGCCACCACGACTGACAGCGTTGCAATGAGACCCCTCGAAAGCTTCGTCATCTTGGGATGCCCTTGATTTAGCGAACCAGCACTGCCTTATACAAGCTACAAGCTCTCGTCGGACGGACTGCCCAACAGCGGTTGGAAGCCGCTGCGCATTGCTTCGAACCCATCGCGGGCGACGTTCGCTCCTTGATTTCGGCTTGACAGCCCGAATGTCAGCGCCGATGCTGATTGTCGACTATCCATGCAATGGTGTCGAACGACTGAAAGTGCCGGAGCAAGTGCGATGCAAGCGCAACCCTTCTCGCTATGGAACACGAGTCATGAACAGCGACGGACTCCCCATCATTGATTGCCATCAGCACTTCTACGACGCCCGACGTTTGCACTACCCTGTATTCGCACAGCGCAGTGCAGGGTTCGAGGATCTCGTAGGCGATTACAGCGCGTTGCCCACTACGTATCTTCCCGAAGACTATGCGCACGACACCCAGGGGTTGAACGTCGTAGGGACGGTCTGGGCGGAGTTCATTTCAGACAATCCCGTCGACGAAGTGCGATGGGCGGATGAGTTGATGCACGCGGCCACCCGCCCCACCGGCATGATTGCTCTCGTCGACTTTCTCAGTCCCGATTTGAAACACACGCTGGATGCTTATGCTTCGACCCAACACGTCCGGTGCGTGCGTCAGCATATGGGCTGGCATTCGGAGAACCCGCTGTTGCGTTACGCGCAACGGCCCGATCTTCTGTCCGATCTCGCGTGGCGCCGAGGAATTGACTTGCTTCGCGGTCGCGGCTTGCTCTGCGAGATCGAGATATTCGCGCCCCAATTGCGCGAGTTCGCATCGATGGCCGCTGCGTATCCGGATATCCAGTTTGTCCTGCCCGTGATGGGCTGGCCCATCGACCTGACGAGCGCCGGCCAGGCGACGTGGAAGCGCGCACTCGTAGCCGTTGGCAAGTGCCCCAACGTCGCGATCAAGATCTTCGGGCTGGAATGCATCTTCGGTATCCACTGGACGGTCGCCCAGGTGCGCCCGTGGATCCTTCAGGCCATCGAGATTTTTGGCCCTGCGCGCAGTATGTTCGCGAGCCACATGCCGATCTGCAAGCTCGCTTGCAGCTTTCAACATCTCTATGGTGCGTATCTTGAGGTGATAGAGGACTTCAGCTCGTCGGAAAAGCGCCAAGTGCTACACGACACGGCTGCCGGAATCTACAAGATAGCCTGAGAAATATTGGTAGGCGCCTACGCGCGCTCAAGCGCTCTTGGACGGCATCAGGCCGTCGCCGCGGTTGACGCTGCACTGGACCGCCCAGCGGCCGTCGAGAGCAGGCGTAATGTAGCCGATCTTTTCCACCGGCTGCTTCGTGACGGGGTGCCGTCCGTTGAATTCGATCCAGCCACCGCCTTGGTCGACCGCGCGCCAACTGGCTTCGCGGATCGCGGATTGGTCGTCGCCCGGCAGCGCGTCTTTGCGCAACTTGCCGACCTTGCTCGGGTCGGAGCCGAAGGCACGGAAATAGTCGTCACGGTCCGCAACCACAATATAGAGGTCGCGGTCGCGAAAGCCGCCCTTCGGGTCGTGAAATCGGCGCACAGCGTTTTCCGGCCCCTCGGCGTCGACCCGCCGGGCCGCACGTTCGGCCATGGCCCGGGCCTCGTCGGCACAGCCCTGGCGCAGCCGGATATATTTAACCCCATCGCTCAGTCGATCGGCACGAGCCTGCAGCTGACTCGCCGTTTCCACCGACCCGCCGACCATCTGACCATTGCGCTGGGTGATGTCATCCAGCACTTCGACCGCCTGGGCAATCTCCTGCAACCCGGTGGTCTGCTCGCTGCTCGACCGCGCGACGTCGCGCAGCAAAGCGGCCACCTCGCTGACCGCGTCGACCGCACGCGTCAACAGGTTCCGGCTGCCTTCGATGGCTTGCACCCCATCAGTCACCTCGTCGCGAGAATGCTGGATCAGTTTCTTGACTTCCGCTGCTGCTTGCGCGCTGCGCTGCGCCAATGCACGCACTTCGGCGGCGACTACGGCAAAACCGCGGCCGGAATCGCCGGCCCGGGCGGCCTCCACCGCGGCGTTAAGCGCGAGGATATTGGTCTGGAAGGCGATACCGTCGATCACGCCGAGCATCTCTCCCATCTCGTGCGAACGCTGCTCGATGCGCTCGATGCTTTCGACCGAAGCGCGCACCGCCGCCTGCCCCGCGACCGCATCGGCATGCGCACGAGCGGACCGCTCATCGGCTTGCTGCGTCTGATCGGTGTTGTAGCGCACGGCTTCCAGCAAGGCTTCGAGCGCGGCACGGGTCTGCTCCAGGCTGGCAGCCTGCGATTCGGTGCGCTGCGACAGCAAGGTGGCATGTTGGGTCGCCTGGGCCCCGCCCATGGCGATCAGTTCGGCTTCGCTGCGGATGCGCGCCACCACCTGCGACAACTGGTAGGCGAGCAGGCGACCCTGTTCGCCCAGCGCCGCCAGTTCGTCGCGCCCCGGCAAAGACACGTCCCGCACCAGATCGCCGTCGCACAGCGCATTCAACTGGGCCCGCAAGGTCGAGATCGCATGGATCAGGCCGGCCCCGAACAGCCCGAAAATCACCAGGAACTGCGCCAATCCCAACACAGCGCCATAGCCGCCGTACCAGCGCGCCGCCGCGATGGCGCCGATAGCGCTAAGCGCGGCAATCGTCCACTGCACCCGCAGGTTCCAGCGGCGCAATGCCGACCTGAGCGGGAGAGAGAGGGATTGTGCGTGGGACAGGCCGGCGGTAACGCGTGGCGTCTCTTTATAGGTTGACATGGATATTGCCCGAACCGTATTTGGCTTTTGCCTTCGATCGCTGGCCAGGTGCGTGGGATGCAACCCGAGAGCACGTCGCTGGCGTGCATGTTCTTCTGTTCCGGGAGACGCCTCCGTAAGCGAGGCCGTCACGGAACACATCGCTCCGGCAAACCTCCGTCTCCCTCGAGTTCGCTGTGCGCGGCGCTCACCGCAAAGCCCACGCCCATGGGGCAAGTTTGCCATAGCGGGGGGGAGCGCGGTTATCGTAAACGCCCTCCTCTCGCCTCTATTCTTCTTATCGGATGAAGGCGCTCCGGCATGCTGTGGTACGCCCAGGCGCCGCCGTCCGATCCGGCTGGACCCAGCCGAGCTGGGCATACGCACGGCCCGAGCCGTTGAGCCAGACACAAGATTTGTTTATTGCCGGCCAACACAATTAGTCGTTGGACGAGACAAATTGGCCTTCGAATACTGAGCCTTATCCGCAGCCCGTGTTTGCCGCGCAAGCACACGCCTGTTTTCCGCTCACCCTCGACACCGAAGGATCCGCTCGTGACCTCCTCTTCCCGCACGCTTCGTCTCTCGCTTCCCGCTTGCTCCGCCCTGGCCACCGCGGTTCTCCTGACGACAAGCGCACCCAGCTTCGCCGCCGATCCCGCCGTGGTCCTGATCGGCCACGCCGCACCGCTGACCGGGCAGCTCTCCCACATGGGCAAGGACAGCGAGAATGCGGCCCGGCTGGCTATCGACGAGATCAACGGCCAGCATCCCGTGATCGGCGGAAAGCCAGTCAGGTTCCAGCTCGATTCCCAGGATGACGCCGCCGATCCACGCACCGGCACGCAGGTCGCGCAGAAGCTCGTTGACGACGGCGTGGTGGCCGTCGTGGGCGACATCAATTCGGGCGTCTCCATTCCGGCGTCGAAGATCTATAGCGAAGCGGGCATCGTGCAGATCTCGCAAGGGTCGACCAACCCCGCGTACACCCTGCAGGGATACAAGACCGCGTTTCGCGTAGTCGCTACCGACGCGCTCCAGGGACCGGCGCTCGCCCATTACGCACTCGACTCGCTGCATGCGAAGCGGATTGCGATCGTCGACGATTCCACGGCCTACGGTCAGGGACTCGCCGATGAATTCGAAAAAACCGCGAAGGCGAAGGGCAGCACGATCGTCACGCGCGAAGCGACCAACGACAAGGCAACTGATTTTCGCGCGATCCTGACGAAGATCAAGGGTCTGCGTCCCGACGTCATCATGTACGGCGGCTCGGACGCGACTGCGGGACCTCTGGCCAAGCAAGCGGGAAACCTCGGGATAACAGCGAAGGTGCTGGGCGGCGATGGCGCCTGCACGGACAAGATGATCGATCTGGCCGGCGATGCTATCGGCAACGTGACGTGTTCAGAAGCAGGGCTCGCGCTCTCGAAGATGCCCAAGGGACAGGACTTCGAAAAGCGTTATATTACTCGTTTCAAGACGCCTATAGATGCGTACGCGCCGTTCACCTACGACGCCGTCTACGTGATCTACAACGCGATGAAACGCGCCGACTCGACCGAGCGGACCAGGATTCTTGCCGCGATGCCATCGACTCAGTATGACGGCGTGATCGGCCGTATCGCCTTCGATCCGCATGGCGACCTGAAGGACGCAGCCATCACCATCTACGAATTCAAGGACAAGAAGAAGACGGTGATGGACGTCGTCAAGATGTGAGGTTTGCGCCGTGAGCCGAGATTGACCGTGTTCCCGGGCGAACCGCCGTTACTCGGGAACACCTCACACTCAGAACTTGTGCCGTATCGCGAGCCGCACGACAACCTGCTTCGACGTAGACGACGCATCCGCCGCACCCGGAACGTAGGCCTGATCCAGCGCAGTCCCGGTTTTGTCTCCGCCGACCGACTGGAACGCAGCCTGAGCGTAGAAATCGGTACGCTTGGACAGCAAGTAGTCGGCCATCAACCCCACCGATTGATAGTTCGGATGGCTGGTGCCGATGCTGGCGTTATCGGTAGCGCGCGTATAGACATACTGTGCGCCGACAAAAAACGCCGGCGTAAATTGATACTTGCCGTTGATCTCGAAGTTATTAAACTTGAGCGACGATATGGACCCGCCCACTGGCACGATCGATCCAGAGATGTAGGTAGTGGAAGTCGGATCGGACAGGTTCGTGTTGGTGTATGCAAAGCCGACCGTGGCATTGCCCATCGTGTAATTGATGCCCGCCCCGAAGATGCGCAGACGCTGCGCGAGGAAGTTCTGGTCGGTCGTCGGGATGGCGCCGTTCGCCGTGCCCGAGGGATTGTCCGAATTCAAATACGCCGCCGCAATCAGCAAACCGCCGTAGGTGTATTGCGCGCCCACACTCATTAAACGATTGTTGGCAAAACCTCCGGCCACGTTACTGAATCCATACATACCGCCGAATTGAAAACCGGCCCACGTCGGACTCGTGTATTTCACCGTGTTATTCACGCGGAATGAATTGTCGGTATTGTCGTTATCGTACGGATGCGCGAACAGATAACCCGCCCAATTTCCGTTAGCGGTTGTCTGCGCGAGAAAGTCGACCACTGAATCGTATTGACGGCCCAACGTGACCGTTCCGTAGGTGGCGTCGCTCAGGCCCACAAAAGCCTGCCGGCCGAACTCCAGCCCGCCTTGGCCCAACCGTCCGTTGTTCACGTTAAAACCATTTTCGAGTGTGAAGATCGCCTTGACGCCACCGCCCAGGTCTTCTGCTCCCTTCAATCCCCAGCGGCTGCCCTGCGCGTAGCCGCTCTGCAATTCATAATCCTTTTTGCCGTTGACGTTATTCGTATAGTCGAACCCCTCGTCGATTACCCCATAGAGCGTCACGCTGTTTTGGGCATGCGCGCCCGCGACGAACAGGCATGACAAAGTCATGCAGATTGCTTGTTTTTTCATTGATGGCTCCGAAACCGTAAACCCGGCGTGTCGCCGGTGTGGACCTGCTTTTTTTATGACGCTTTTATTGATGCTTTTTATTCATCGCCCGGTATGGGCGTGTGTAACCAGGGCCCGTGATACGGGCCCTGTCCTGCTCTCAGTCAAACCTGCTTACTGACCGGGTTACGCGACGCGATCGGCGCGTCGCTCGACGAAACGGCGAACATAGTCGTTCGCGGGAAAACGCACGATGTCCTCGGGCGTGCCTTGCTGCACCAGTTCGCCGTCGCGCAGGATCGCGATCTGTGTGCCGAGCCGCAATGCTTCGTCCAGGTCGTGCGTGATGAAGACAATCGTCTTGTTCAACGTCCTCTGCAACTCGAGCAACTGATCCTGCATTTCGGTTCGGATCAGTGGATCGAGCGCCGAGAATGCTTCGTCCATCAGCAACACCTCCGTGTCCGCTGCGAGCGCACGGGCAAGCCCCACGCGCTGGCGCATCCCGCCCGATAGCTCGTCGGGAAACTTGTCGGCGTAACCGTCGAGGCCCACTTTGCCGAGCCACGTCCGGGCCTTCTCGTTCGCTGCGTCGTGACGCTCGCCGCGCACACGCAATGCATACGCCGCGTTCTCCAGCACCGTTGCATGAGGCAGCAACCCGAAGTTCTGGAACACCATGCTGACCCGATGACGCCTGAACTCGCGCAGCCCCGCCGCGTTGAGCGACAAGATGTTCTTCCCGTCGATCACGATCTCGCCCGCGCTTGGATCGATCAGCCGGTTGAAGTGGCGCACGAGCGTGGACTTGCCCGAACCGGACAAGCCCATGATCACGAAGATCTGCCCCGCTTCGATATTCAGGTTGATGTTATTGAGGCCGACGTTGCAGCCGTTGTCGGCGAGCACGTCCGCCTTCGACGCGCCGTGGCGGAGCATGTCGATGACACGTGCATGGGTCATCGACGGCCCGAAGATCTTGTAGACATTGCTGACTCGGATAGCTGTCATGTTCGCGCTCCACGCAAGAAGATTGGGCTGATGGTCAGACGTGACGCGATGCCGCTTCGCCCGCGGTTTCAGGATCGCCAAGATCGGCGCTGCGAACGCTCTGGCGAGCCTGCACACGCGCCCTTCTATTCGCGCTAAGCGCCATCCGTGCGCGCCGCTCCTGCCCGTAACCCTGCGAGATCCGGTCGATCACAATCGCCAGGATGACGATCGCTATGCCCGCCTGCATGCCCTTGCCGACATCCAGCGTCTGGATGCCGGCCAGCACGTCTTCGCCCAGGCCTCGTGAACCGATCATCGATGCGATCACGACCATGGAGAGCGACATCATGGTGGTCTGGTTGATGCCAGCCATGATGCTCGGCCGCGCCAGCGGCAACTGCACGCCTATCAGCATCTGCCAGCGTGTCGTGCCAAAGGAGCGCGCCGCCTCCACCACGTCGCCGTCGACCTGACGAATGCCGAGGTCCGTGAGCCGGATCAGCGGCGGCAGCGAATAGATCACCGTCGCGAAGATGGCCGGCACCTTGCCGAGTCCGAAGAGCATCAGCACCGGTATCAGGTAGACAAAGCTGGGCAGCGTCTGCATCACGTCGAGCACGGGCAACAGCGTGCGGCGCACCCAGCGGTTTTGCGAGCACAGGATGCCGAGCGGCACGCCCAGTATGATCGACAGCACGGTCGCCACGAGCATCAGCGCGAGCGTCTGCATCAGCTTGTCCCAGAGCCCGAACGCGCCAATCGCGTAGAGCAGCAGCACAAACAACGCGGCCACCGAAAGCCTGCGGGTGGCGTGCCACGCAAGCACGCCGGCGAAGATCAGCAACAGCCACGGCGGCGTGATCCGCAAGCCGCTTTCCAGCGGCACCAGCAGATATTTCAATACGACCAGGCTGAACGAGTGGAAGGCATCGCCATAGTTCTGGACCAGCAATGCGACCTTGTCGTTAATCGGGTCAGCAAGCGATAGATGCGGAAAGATGGACGTCATGGTTCACTCGTCTAGAGAAGGGTCGCGCGGGTTCCCGTTTTCAACTGCCCAGCTTGGCCTGCACCTTGGCCGCGACATCGGCCGGCACCCACGTCTTCCACATCTCTGGGTGCGTGCGCAGGAACGTGGTGGCCATGGCCGAGCCATCGAGTTTCTTCGAACTCATTTCAAGGATCGTGTTATTCAGGAAGTCCATCGGGAAGCTGACTTTCGAGAACAGAGCCATGGCTTGCGGTTCGGCTTCGCTGAACGGCGTCGACACGCCCACCGTCACGTGCGAAACCATGTACGACGATGCACATTGCTGCATGCTGCTTTCGTCGCGCAGGGTCTTCCAGCAGGCGTCGTTATACGACGGCATCTTGAGTTCGACGAACTTGTATTTCGCCATCAATGCAGCCGGTCCCCAGTAATAAAACACCAACGGTTTACCGCGTTGATACGCCGATTCAATCGATGCATCCAGTGCTGCGCCGGTGCCCGGGTGAAAGTTGGTATAAGACGCGTCGAGCCCAAGCACCTTGAGCAAGCGCGTGTTCACGCGTTCGCAATCCCAGCCGGTCGGGCAGTTCAGGAAACGGCCCTTCTCCGGTTCTTCGTCGTCCGCGAACAGGGACTTGTACTTCGGCAAGTCGGTGACAGAAACGAGACCCGGTGCGCTCGCCTTGATGTTGCGTGCAGCATCACCCTTGATCACGTATTCAGGCACGAACCAGCCCTCCTTCGTGCCGCCCGGCAGCGTGTCGCCCACCAGTTTGACCTTGCCAGCGGCGACCGCCTTGGACGTGATCTCGCTGCGGCCGGTCCATTGTTCGGCCCATACCTGCACGTCGTTGCTGGCCAGCGCGGTCTCGGTGGCGGCCGTGCTGCCGGGAACAACGTCAGTGGTGCAGCCGTAGCCCTTTTCAAGAATCTGGCGCAGCACTTCTGTCGCGAATGCGCCGCTTTCCCACGTAATGCCCGCAAAGTGCACGGTCTTTCCCGAGCTGCAGAAGGTTCCAGCGGCGTGCGCAGTGCCGGCGGTGGCTGCGACCACGACCAGCGCAGACAGGCTTGCTTTGAAGAATCGTTTGAGCATCGTCTTGCACCTATGGGGAGTTGGTTTGTTGTCGATGTTTACGACGCGCGGCTATCCGATCGTATCGGATTCAGGCCAGAAGCCGCGCTTCGAACGGATAATCGGAGAGCAGTTCCACCCGTCCGTCGTCGCGAATGTAGACCTGCTCTTCAAGCTTCACACCTTCGCCGCCGGCCTCGTGTCCGATGTAGCTCTCGATGCACAGCGTCATGCCGGGCTCGATCACGCCGTCGTAACCCTTGGCCTCGTTGTCCTCTCTATGCACGATGTACGGATACTCGCCCGTCATGCCGACGCCATGTGCAAGCGCAAAATAACGGCGTGCGCGATACGGCTCGGGAATCTTCCACGCCTTTGCAATGAATTCCTGGAACGTCGTGCCGGCGCGCACGTTCTCCATGTTCGAATGAATCTGCTCATAAGCGAGCCGGTAGAGATTCTTTTGCGCGTCCGTCGCCGCCACATCGCCGCAAAGAAACGTGCGCGAAAAATCCGCGTAGTAACCAAAGCGGCCGACCACGTCCGTGTCGAGTCCGACCAGCTCGCCCGACTGGATCTTGCGCGGGCTGCTTTCCTGGAACCACGGATTCGTGCGCGGCCCTGAACTGATCAGGCGCGTTTCAATGTAGTCGCCATCGGTTGCAATGATGTGCTGATGAAGATGCGCCCACAGCTCGTTCTCGCTGATGCCCGGCACGAGCGCCGCTTCCAGCTTGCGCACGCCTTCCTCGGCCGCACGTAGCGACGCGCGGATCATCTTGATCTCGTTCGGCACCTTGATAGCGCGTGCGCGTTCGAGCGGCTCCTGTGCATCGGAGACCTGATAGCCGCGCGCCTGCAACGCGAACGCCGCAGCGGACGTCGCACTTTCGATAGCGATGCGCTTGCCGCCGCCGCTTTGTTTCACCAGCTCATCGATCTCGTCAGCCCAGCGCTCGGTGACCTGGCGAAGCATGTCGTCGCAAAAGTAATAGGAAATGGCTGTGGCGGGGCGGATTTCATCGACGGTGTCCAGGCCTTCTGCCAGGAAATCGCAGCCCGCGTATTCGAACAGCACGACCTTGCCTTCGGCCGGCACGAACGCATAGCGCGCGGGGTTGCGCATCGAATAGACCTGCATGTTGCGCGAGCCGGTGGCGTAGCGCATATGCGTCGGGTCGAACAAGACGGCCGCGGTGAGATCGCGCTTCTTCAACTCACGACGCACGGCGGCAAGCCGCTCGCGTTGGATCTGTGCAATTTCTACCTGTGTGGGTTCGCAATCTTCAGGGAGATGGGTGGGGCGAATAATCGACATGTGGGGTTCTTTTCTTATGGGGTTAATCGACCAGGCTATCGGCGCGAACCAGCCGTTGCTCGGCTTCCAGATGCGCTTCCGAAACACGGCCGTATAACTGGCGTGTCCGTTCGAGCCGTCCAATCACGCCAGGCTTTTGCGAGTACGCGAAGATGGCAGTGTGACGCTCGATTTCACCCGCCACCTGCGTGACGCGGTGCAGCGAAAAACGGCCCTTGAACAACTGCAGGTCACCCGGACGCAAGGTGATGACGTTGATGGCTTCGCGCGTCTCGCCGCGCACCACGCGGCCAACGCCTTCGTAGTTTTCGCCCTGCGGCGAGCGGATGTTCGGGCAATATTCGAAGTCGCCGCCGGCGCTGGGCTGCTGCGTCATCATCGAAACAATGAATTCGTTCGTGTCGTAGTGCCATGGCTGCTCGGTGCCGGGCGGCATCACGTTCTGCACCAGGCCCGCGTACGGATCGGCGTATTCCCAGACCCGTGTTTCCCCCAGGCAGGCCGCGACGAAGCGTTTCATCGCCCGGGCTACGTAGATACGGTGCACGATGGCATCCGCCGGAATCAGGTCGCGTGTCACAAAACCGCTGGTGCGGTCCATGAAGATGCGGCGCGGGTCCGCTTCGGACAGCGCGGGGTCGTCGGCGGTAAAGTAAGCGTTGACCTTACGAGTTGAAAAGTAGGTTTTGGCGGCAAGGGCGCGACCCTCGTTGCGCGCCCGCTCCAGTGCTTCCGGGCGCAGGAAGTCGTGCAGCACCGCGCTGCCGCTCGCTGCCAGCTCCGCGCGGCAGGCCGCCACCAGATCGTTCAGGCGGGGGCTGTCCGGGTCGTGCAGGGGATAGCGGTCGGTGTTGACGATATCGCTGAGATCCAGGCATTCAGCATCGGCAAGTAAAACGGAGAGAACCACGGCAGGCTCCAAATCGATATTTTGGCGAGTGGATTTACGAGTCGACTTCAACAACAATCTGCGAACGACGGCCCGATCTTTTGGCGGCCAATTTCTTTTGGAAAGCGAGTATTTCCGATGGATTCCATTAGCGAACCCGATTGGTCGAAGATCGCTTCACTCGATGCAGAACTGGTGCGAGCGTTTGTCGTCGTGGCTGAAAGCGGCGGTTTTACGGCGGCGGCACGGCAGCTTCATCGTACGCAATCGACCATCAGCCTGCGTATCCGGACGCTCGAAGAACGGCTCGGCGCGCATCTCTTCATGCGAAATAGCCGTCATTTCGCGCTCTCCAGCGACGGCGAGAATTTCCTGATCCACGCGCGGCGGATATTGCAGGTGCAAAACGACGCGATCGCCGCGCTGACGCGGGGCAGCCGCGGCAACGTGATTCGTTTCGGGTTGCCGGAGGATTATGCGGAGCTGTGGCTGCCGGAATTGTTACGGGCGTTTTATGCGTTACGCCCGGGCGCCCGGCCCCATATTCATTGCCGGACGTCGCTGGAGTTGCTGGAACGGCTGGGTGCGGGGGAACTCGATCTGGCGCTCGTGGTGCGGCACGGCGAACGTGCCGGGGGAAAACCCTTGGCGCGTCAGGAACTGGTGTGGGCGGCGCATCGCGATTTTGTATTGCCGACGGATGCGCCGATACCGCTCGCGCTCTTCGATGAAAGTTGTACGTACCGGCAACGTGGGTTGCAAGCGCTGACTGCGATCGGGCGCGATTATCACCTCGTGTACACGAGCCAGAGCCCGACGGGAATCCGTATTGCGGTGAATCATGGTGCGGCGGTGACGATTATTGATCGCCGTACGTTGCCCGCATGCTGGCGCACGTTCGACGAGACGCACGGGTTGCCAGCCCTGCCACCCGCGGAACTGGAGCTGCATGTGGCGCCCACCATGCGCAATGAGGCAACGCGCGATCTGAGCGAGTTGATCGAGATGCTGGTGTCGGAGCATAGCGGTGTGATGGTTTGAGCGTCGGGCCTGGACCGACGTTGCAGGCATCACCCCGACCCTCGTCAAAACCGCATTTGCCGTAGGGTCCGAAACACTGCACGAAACGATAACTTCGGAATGCTGAATCATTTCGCCTCGGGCGTTAGCTAGCCGGTTGCCGCGCCTCATCCCCGCCGAAACATCTCCCGCATCAATCCAGCGAAACTGCTCGCGACTGCTTTATTGGCGGTCGAAACTACGAGACGGCGTATTTTCGCCACATCGAAACCCGCTCACCGTTGCAAAGGACCACTCAATGCAACTTCGCACGCTGCGTTACTTTCAGGAACTCGCCCACAGTTCGTCGTTACGCAAGGCATCCGAGCGACTGCACGTCGCGCCGAGCGCGATCAGCCGGCAGATCGAACAACTCGAGCACTACTTCGGAGTCGCGCTGCTGGAACGCGGGCCACGCGGTATCAGCCTGACGATCGAAGGGGAGTTTCTC
Source organism: Caballeronia sp. SEWSISQ10-4 2 (assembly GCF_030464885.1). Lineage (GTDB taxonomy): Bacteria > Pseudomonadota > Gammaproteobacteria > Burkholderiales > Burkholderiaceae > Caballeronia. Next base: position 87,994 of record NZ_JALPRJ010000031.1, read on the forward strand.
GCGGAACGCGTGGAGTTCATGCTGCGGGAGTTCGATCAGGTGCGCACGCTGATCGCCGACCGGCACAAGCTCGAAGTCGGCTCGGTGTCGGTGTATGCATCCGAGGGTGTGGTGTCGGGGTTGCTCGCGCCCGTGCTTGCCGAGTTCGCGCGTCACTACCCCAAGATCCGCTTCAACATCGTTATTGCGAGTGCGCAACGCACGCTGGAAGCGCTATGCAGCGGCGAGGCCGACATCGGTCTCGGTTTCTATCTGCCCAAACGCGCCGACGTCGAGGTGCATGCGCACTGCGAGCTTTGGCATCGCGTGCTGGTGTCGCCGCATCATGCGTTCAGCCAGCGCGAGAGTGTCACGCTCGCCGATCTCGTCGACCAGCCGCTGGCGATTCCCGACTCCGCGTTTGGCGTGCGGCAAGCACTCGATCGCGTGGCGAAAGCGAGCGGCATCACGCTGAATCCGGCCTTCACCACGTGCTCGCTGGAGACTCAAAAAGCGCTCGCGCGACAAGGCGCGGCGCTCCTGATCCTGCCGCAGTTCGCTCTCGACGAGACCGGCTGCGAAGACGGCCTGCACGCCGTGACCATCACCGATCCCGACCTGCGCCAGATCCGCGTCGAACTGTGCGTGTACCGTTACCGTCCCACATCGATTGCTGTACGCAAGTGTCTCGACATGCTGCAAACAGCGATGGCGCGATACGCGTCCGCGGTGCATCCCGCAGCCGAGCCCGCACCATCGCCGTAAGCAAAACGTGGCTCAGAACCGGACGATCAGGCCCGTTCCCAGGGCCAGTTGAGTCTGGCCGGGAAGCGCAGTGGTCGTGTAGTTGTTGACGCCGAAATCGCTGCCGCCGCCGTTGATCATGTAACCGCCGGTGAGGTAGACAGTCGTGCGTTTCGACAGCCAGTAAAGCGCGGTGGCGTTGAAAAGCGTCGGCCGTCCCGCCTCGTGCTGGTAGTAATAACGCCCACCTTCGAGCACGAGCTTGAGCGCAGGGTTCGGCATGTAGGAAGCGGCGAGCCAGTAGAGGTTGCCGTCCGGCGATGCCTGCAGCGAACCGCGCACCGCCACCGCGCCGCCTGAAATAACGACCTTGTCAAAGCCATAGCGCGCTACAGCGCTAGCCCTTCGATCAACAAGGTTCGACTGGTCGACGGTCCCACTCACCGTGCCGCGCACCTCTTCGTAGCCGACCCGCGCCGAAAAATTGCCCGTCACATATTCCGTTGCCGCGCCCCAGTAACGCCCCGCTGCCGAGTTGCCCGCGATCTGTTGACCGAAGCTGTACATGGCCTCCACGTTCAGTCCGCTCATGTCGGGCGACAGGTACTTGACCGAGTTGTTGAGCCGCACTGTCGCCGAGGGAATCATGTTCAGCGAGAAGATGGAATAGTTGTTAAAGAGCGTCGGCTCGTAGAACACCGTCTTGTCGTATTGCACGCTGTACTGACGCCCCGCCGTGAACGTGCCGTAGCGCCCGCTCAATCCGACCAGCGCAACCCGGTTGAACAACGTATCCGACGACGCCAGCGTCCCGTTGCTCAGCGAAAACCCGTTCTCCAGGTTGAAAATCGCATGCCAGCCGCCACCCAGATCCTCACTGCCGCGCAGCCCGAAGCGCGACGGATAGGACGTGCCCGCGTTAGTCGAGGTGACCGTCGAATCGCCCGCTGCATTCGCGTGCGTCTTGTACTGCAGGCCGGCGTCCAGCAATCCGTAAAGCGTCACGGAACTCTGTGCATGCGCAGCCGCGCTGCCAAGTCCGCCAGCCAGCGCGGCGAGCCCCAGACGCGCGAATTTTCCCTTGCGTTTTAGTTTCATGTCGATGCCTTAGCGTGTGGTGATGTAACCGTTATTGCCCGGCGCGCGCCGGTTTCGTCTCGGCGGCCATGAAACCCGCGCCGATGCAGATAGCGTTCGCCGCGAGCAGATACGCGACGGGAGACATCGGGTTCCCGGTGGTCCCGATAAGCCAGGTGATGATCAGTTGCGCCGTGCCGCCGAACACCGACACCGCGACCGCATAGACGATCGAGAAGCCCGTGGAACGCACGCGCGAAGGGAAGCTCTCGACGATCAACACGATCAGCGCCGCGCCGCTCATGCCGTGCAGCGCCGAGAGGACCGTGATGGTGGAAAGGAAGACCAGCGGCGTCGGGTGAGAGACGATCAGGTTCAGCGCGGGAAAGATCAGTGCGAGCAGCAGGACGCGCGGCCAGATCAGCACTGCGCGACGGCCTAAGCGGTCACACAGCCGTCCTCCCACGACCGCGAACACGGCAAGAGCAGCGCCGGTGACGAGCGTCGCGAGCATCGCTACACGGCCCGGCAGGTGCAGCTCGGTGAGCGCGAAGGTCGTCATGTAGTTGAGGAAGTACTGCGTGATCGTGCTGCCGAGCAGGATCAGCAAGCCGATGACAATCGGCCGCCGATGCGACGTATTGAGTTCGCGGAGAATCTCGCGCGTGGAGGTCGGCGCGTCGTGCTCCTGGATCGTGTCGGCAAGCCTCCGGCGGATATAGATGCCCACCGGCAGCACCAGCAGGCCGAACACGAACGGCACACGCCAGCCCCATGAGTTGAGCGCCTGTTCGGGCAGCGTGACGGCGAGCCCGTAGCCGGTCAAACCGGCTGCCACGGCCGCGAAACCTTGTGTCGCGACTTGCCAGCACGCATAGGAGCCACGGCGGTCCAGCGGCGCGGACTCGAGGATGTACGTGGTCGCGGGACCGGCCTCGCCACCCCAGGCGAGCCCCTGCACCAGCCGCGTCACGACCAGCAGGATGGGCGCGGCGATCCCAAGCGTTTCATAACCCGGCAACACCGCGATCGCGCCGGTGCCTACCGCCATCAGTACGAGCGTGAGCATCATCGCGGGCTTGCGTCCCGCGCGGTCGGCATAAGCGCCGATCAGCACAGCACCGAGCGGCCTGACGACAAATCCAAGCCCGAACACCGACACCGAAAGCAGCAAGCTGATGAACGGGCTCTTCGCCGGAAAGAACGTGTGGCCGATCATCACGGCAAAGGTCGCGTAAGTGCCGAAGTCGAAGAACTCGACGGCGTTGCCCAGCGCAACCGCCACCACATTGCGGCGTGCGCTCGCGGCATCGGGGCGCGTGCCGGCGGGACTGACGTCGTCGCCGGTATAGGTTGTCTGGATCGAATCTGACATGACATGTCCTTCGTTAAAAACACACATGGCCAGCCGGGCGCACGCAGCGAAGCGCTGCGGCCGGAGGGGCGCATCGGGCGAACATCGAAACGGAATGCGAGGTGCTTTACAGGGCGCTGCATGAGCCCATCAAGAGCGCGTCAATGGGGCGGTGCGGGCCAGTGCGGCGCAGCGGGCCGCCAGTTCTCGTAGGCCTTGCCAAGCTGAAGCACGCGGCGATCGGAAAAGCGCGGGCCGACAATCTGCAAACCGATCGGCATGCCGCCCGCCGTGAAGCCGCAATTGACCGACAACGCCGGCTGCTCGCCCATGTTCCAGGGGACCGTGAACGCAATGTGCTCGAACGGGAGGCGCGGGTCGTTGGTGGGACTTGCCCACTCGGCGGAATAACCGCCGATGGGATTGACGGGTGACAACACCGCGTCGACGTGCTGGAACAGACGCGCGGTCGTAGCGCGCATCTCGAAGGTCCGGCCGAAACCGCGCACCGCCTCCACGCCCGACACGTTCACGCCCTGCCCCGCCCATTCGACGATATAAGGCAGCACACGCGCGCGCTCGGTCTCGGTCAGGCGTTCCAGTTCGCCCCAGAGCCGCGCTTGCCAGAAGCGGTCGAGGCCATCGAGCATCGCGCGGTCGAGCACCGGGGCCACCGGCACGATCTCCGCACCGTGCGCCGCGAACAGATCCGCTGCCGTGCGCACCGCCGCCACGATCTCGGGCTCAGGGTCGAGGCCGCAACCGGCATCGAGCATCAGGCCGATGCGCAAGCCACGCACATCGGCGGGCTCGATCGTCCAGTCGACGGGCTCGGGCGGCAGGCTCGTCGCGTCACGCCAGTCGGGCAGCGAGAGGAATTGCATAAGGAGCGCGGCGTCGTCGACAGTGCGCGTCATCGGGCCGGCGCAGCGGCCGGTGTAATACGGATCGATCGGAATGCGTCCATGCGATGGTTTGAATCCCGCCAGCCCGCACCAGCCAGCCGGCAACCGCACCGAGCCGCCGATGTCCGTGCCGACGTGCAGCGGCCCGTAGCCGGCCGCTGCTGCGGCCGCAGCGCCGCAACTCGAGCCGCCCGGGTTCATCGCGAGTTGCCACGGATTGCGGGTGACGCCGTGCAGGCTCGACAGTCCCGACGACAACATGCCGAAATCCGGCGCCGTGGTCTTACCCAGGATTACTGCGCCGGCCTCGCGCATACGTGCGGCGACGGGCGAATCGGCGCTGGCCGGCCGCGGTCTCGATCCCGCGGAACCCTGCGGCACGAGGTCGCGTTCAGTCGCGATCATTTCCTTCAGCGTCACCGGCACGCCGTCGATTGCGCTGAGCTGGACGCCCTCGGCCCAGCGGCGTGCGGAAGCTTGCGCCTGATGGCGCGCTGCATCGGGATCGAACGCGTAGAGCGCATTCACATGCGGCTCCCAGAGGGCAACGTGCGCCAGTACAGCCTCGATGTAGTCCACCGGCGTGAGGGTTTTAGCGGCGTAGCGCGCAGCAACTTCCCGCGCGCTGAGATCGTGCAACTCTGTCATGGTCGTCTGGCTCGTCGTAGTTCGAAGTGCCGGTTATATCGGCGCCCAGTGGCGCTCACCGAACCGGTGCGACGACAGTAACCGCGCAAAAATTTCGACGGATAGCGCGATTTGTGCCGAACGGTGAGCACTTTTTTAGAACACTGACGATGCGCGACTCATCGGTTAGCTACCTGCATTCGCGCTTTGCGGCCCCGATCCGAGCGGTTATATTCCTTGTTCCCTTCAGGTAGTGCTGTGAACGGCGCGCCCTGTTCTACCCATGCTCTTGTGTTTTAACCATGCCCGAATCCACACCCGTTTTAGAAACAGAGCGCCTCATCCTCCGTCCTCCGCAACACAGCGATTTCGACGACATCTTCACCATGTGGTCCGACATCAGGGTCGTGCGCCACGTCACCGGTAGCGCCTTCACGAAGGAAGAAGCGTGGGCGCGCCTGCTTCGGAGCGCGGGGCATTGGGCGTTGATGGGATTCGGCTACTGGGTGGTCAGCGAGAAGCACAGCGGGAAGTTCTTGGGCGAAGTCGGCTTCGGGCAATACAAGCGCGGTATCGACCCGGCATTCGATGAAGCGCCGGAGATCGGCTGGATGCTGACGGTGTCGTCGCAAGGACAGGGTTACGCGACTGAAGCCGTACGCGCTGCATTGCAGTGGGCAGATACACGCTGGCCCGAAGCCGAGGTGGTCTGCATCATCTCGCCGGAGAACGCGGCCTCGCTTGCGCTAGCCAGGAAATGCGCTTTCGCGCAAAGCCGTACGACGCCTTACAAAGGCAAGCCAACGGTAGTGTTCCAGCGCAAGGCACACTCGGCGCCTTAACGTCAAAGCCCTTCCAGGAAGTCTTTTTTGATCGACTTGGAGTAAGCGGAACACGCAACGTGCGCTGCATTGGCTGCGGCGTTCACCATCACGCTGGCGTCGACGGGCTTGCATAGCGACACGATGATCGGCGGCGGAACAGGTTTCAGCGGCAGCTCGACGAACTCGCCACTCTGCAGTTCCTTGGCAACGAAAAGACTGGGAATACCCGCAACGCCATACCCGTCGCGCACCAGTTGAACGATCGCCGCCACCGACGGCGAGCAGGTAATGCGCGTCTGTTCCGGCCGCATGTTCTCCTGCCGCGCAAGCGTATGCACAATGCTCTCCAGCGCTACCTGGGGCGCCGTGCCACGGCCGAACGTAACAATAGGCCGCTGCAAAACGCGCAGCGCAAGTCCTGCCGCGCGTCGCGACAACAGCCCGCGTCGCGCGATCCAGCGCACCGGGTAACTCGCAATCGCACTCGATGCAATCTTGGTGCTGTCGATCCCTTCCACGCGGATGACAAGATCGAGTTCGCCGCTCAGCAAACGGCGCTGCAGCACCGAACTCGAATCGACGGTGAGATCGACGTCGAGCTTCGGATAGTTCGCGTTGAGATACGTGATGTAGTGCGACAGCCAGCTATGGACGACCGTTTCGATCACTCCCAGCCGCAGCTTGCCGCCCACCACCACTTCCTGACCCGCCGCCTCTCGCAACGCGCGGGCGGCGTCCACCACGTTCCTCGCGAGCCCGAGCAGGCTCTGCCCCGCAGTCGTCAAGCGGAAGGCCGTTGAAGAACGATCGACCAGCTCGGTCTTCAACTCGTCCTCGAGCGACTTGATGCGTAGCGAGATCGTCGCGGGCGTGGCGTGCAGGACACGCGCGGTCGCCCGAAAACTTTCGAGTTCGGCAAGCGTCACGAAGGTCTCGAGGAAGCGTGTATTCATGCAGGCGTCAGCCGGAATGACTGCATGGCCTCGCCAAGACGAAGCGCCTGGTCGTTCATCGAACTCGCCGCGGCCGCTGCTTGTTCCACCAGCGCCGCGTTCTGCTGCGTGGTGCCGTCCATCTGCGCGATGGCCCGGTTGACCTCTTCAATGCCTACGCTCTGCTGGTTCGACGCCATCGCAATGTCTTCGACAATCGTCGTCACGCGTTTGACCGCCGTGACGATATCGGCCATCGCCTTGCCTGCGTTTTCGGCGAGTCCCGCGCCGTTTTCGATCTGCGTCAGCGATGCATCGACCAGCACGCGGATCTCTTTTGCCGCCGCCGCGCTGCGTTGCGCGAGGCTGCGCACTTCGCCCGCCACCACGGCAAAACCACGGCCGTTTTCACCGGCGCGCGCCGCTTCCACTGCCGCGTTCAGCGCGAGAATATTCGTCTGGAATGCAATGCCGTCGATAACCGACGTGATCTCCGCGACCTGCTTCGAACTCGTTGCGATGGCGCGCACGTTCTCGACCACATCACCCACCACAGTACCGCCCCGCACCGCTTCCGCCGATGCACTCGCCGCCACCCGACTCGCTTGCGACGCGTTCTCGGCATTCGCCTTCACGGTGGAGGTGATCTCGTCCATCGCCGCCGCGGTCTCCTGAAGCGAGGCTGCCTGCTGCTCGGTCCGGCTCGACAGATCCGCGTTGCCGGAGGCAATTTCCGCTGCCGCGAGCTTGATGGCGTCGGCGGCGTCTTTCACGCGCGATACCGTGCCCGCCAGACTGTCGCGTGTATGTGCAATGGCCGAGATGACGCTCTCCGTATCGCCGGTCGTCACGTCGATGCGCCCCGTCAGATCGCCCGATGCAATTTGCCGCGCAAGTTCCGCAGCGGCGGCAGGTTCACCGCCGAGCGAGCGGCGCACGCTCTTGATCGCCAGCGACGCGAACAGCGAAATTGCCGCGCCGAGCGCTAACAGCATGAGGAACGAATGCCAGAGCGTGCGGTAGAACGCGGCCTGGATATCGTCCTGATACGCGCCTGCAATCAGGTCCCAGTCCCACGGCTTGTAGCGCTTCGTATAACCGAGCTTTGAGCTCGGTTCCGTCTCGCCCGGTTTCGGCCACCAATACTCAAGAAAGCCCGCGCCTTCCGGCGAACTGCCCGCCGCGGCTATCGCCTTGTAGAGCGCATTGCCCTTCGCGTCCTTCCAGTCCGACATGTCCTTGCCGTTCAGCTTCGGGCTGATGGGATGCATGACCATCACCGAATTCGCACCGACGATGGTCACATAACCGCCGCCGTCATACCGCAGGTCGCCGATCCGCGCGATCGCTTCCTGCTTCGCGGCGTCGGCGGACATCTTGTCGCTTTGCGCAAGTTTGTCGAGGCCGGCAGCAATGGAATACGACATCGCGACAATATCGCCCAGATCGCGGTGACGCTCCGACAACTGCAAATCACGCGTCTGGTAAGCGTGCCAGACAGTCAGCGTCAGAAGGCCGAACCACGAAAGAATCAGCGGCATCCATAACTTCTGACGCAAGGACAGACGGTTCATTTTTTGTTTTCCAATTGAAAGGAACTGCGAACAAGAGAGTTGCAGGAGAACGCGCCCGCTGTTTCGCTTATCGGCAGCCCGGAGGAATTATTAACTCCGCCAAAAAAACGTGTCTGCGCAATCGCTGTTTTGTGGAGGGTATTTGCGAGCGGCCGATGCATTTTGATTCTTCTTCCTTTGCGCGATAAAACATCATGGATAAAGGCATATAGCCTTGCCTGGTACCCATTCATCAAGCCAATCGCGCTAGGCCGACTACGTGAAAACCCCCATGAATCTGTTAAGAAAACCTTAACGCATACGAGCGGAATAACTCGCTGGCGCAGCTATTTTTTCGCCCCTAACCTGCATCTCATCGCCTATCTCAACGCACCGTAGGGACCTGAAGCCATGCCGCATCTCTTCCGCCAGCAAGTTCGCAGCAAGCGTTTTACCGGTCCGACGGCCGGTCATTGCGGCGAATTCGCGCAAGCCAATCTCGCCATCGTCCCAAGCGTCTACGCTGAGGATTTCCTGCGCTTTTGCGTGCGCAATCCGAAAGCATGTCCGCTGCTCGGCGTGGGTGAACCGGGTCAGTGGAACGTGCCCACGCTCGGCCGCGACCTCGATATCCGCACCGATGTGCCCGGCTACAACGTGTATCGCGACGGCGTGCTGTGCGAGCAGCCCGACAACATTGTCGAACTCTGGCGCGACGACCTGGTGGTGTTTGCCATCGGCTGCTCGTTCTCGTTCGAGCAGATGCTGGCGCGCGAACGCATCCCGCTGCGCCACGTAGACGAAGGCGTCAACGTGCCGATGTATCGCACGAACATTGCCAATCAGCCGGCTGGGCCGTTTGGCGGCAAGCTCGTCGTCTCCATGCGTCCGATGAGTGGCGCGCACGCTGTCCGCGCGGTCCAGATCACGAGCCGGTTTCCATCGGTCCATGGTGCGCCGGTGCATCTGGGCAGCCCGGCAGTGCTCGGCATAGAAGACCTGATGCAACCCGACTACGGCCAACCCGTCTCGATCCACGAGCACGAGATACCTGTGTTCTGGGCGTGCGGCGTGACCCCGCAAAGCGCCATCGAAAGCGCGCGCTTGCCGTTCGCGATCGCGCACCGGCCGGGTCACATGCTCATGACCGATATTCCCAACGCATCGCTCGCCGTGCTCTGAGCGCCCGATCACGAACCCTGGAGAAACCCATGAATACCGAAGCACGCTATGCGAGTACGCAAGTTGAAGCGCTGGCCGATGAACCCGCCAGCGGCGGCATGTTCGGCTGGTACAAACATACGACCACAAGCGAAAAGCGCGCGTTCTGGAGCTGCAAGATCGGCTACGGACTCGACGCCATGGATACGCAGTTCCTGAGCTTCGTGATCCCCACGTTGATCGCAACCTGGGGCCTGAGCAAAGGCGAAGCCGGTTTGATCGGCACGGTGACGCTGCTGACGTCCGCCCTCGGCGGCTGGGTGGCAGGCATCCTGTCGGATCGCATCGGCCGCGTGAAGACGCTGCAGATCACCATCCTCTGGTTCGCGTTCTTCACGCTCGTCTGCGCATTCGCTCAGAACTACACGCAGTTGCTGGTCGCGCGCGGCTTGATGGGCTTCGGCTTCGGCGGCGAATGGACCGCGGGCGCGGTGTTGATTGGCGAGGTGATCCGGCCGCGTGACCGTGGCAAGGCAGTAGGCATGGTGCAAGCGGGCTGGGCGATCGGCTGGGCAGTCGCAGCAGGTCTCTATACGCTGGTGTTTTCGTTCCTCCCCGGCGACATCGCGTGGCGGGCGCTGTTCGCGCTCGGAATCTTGCCCGCGCCGTTCGTAATCCTGATCCGCCGTCTTGTCGATGAACCCGAAGTCCACAAGCAACAGAAACAACGCGAACTGGAAACCAACGACCGTAGCTCTTTCCTCGAGATCTTTGCCCCAGGCATCTGGCTGACCACGCTGCGCACAGCCATTCTCGCCACCGGCACGCAGGGCGGTTATTACGCCATTACCACGTGGCTGCCGACCTACCTGAAGACCGAGCAGCACCTGAGCGTGGTCGGCACGGGCGGTTACCTCGCCGTGGTTATCGCGGGATCGTATGCGGGTTATCTGTGCGGCGCGTTTCTCAGCGACCGCTTCGGCAGAAGGCTGAATTTCATCGTATTCGCGCTTGCCTCAATGATCATCGCGCTCGTCTATACCCGCGTGCCGATGAGCAACGGCCTGCTGCTTGTCCTCGGTTTCCCGCTCGGCTTCTTTGCATCGGGAATCTTTGCCGGGATGGGTGCGTTCATGACCGAACTGTTCCCCACGCGCATTCGCGGCTCCGGTCAGGGCTTTTGCTACAACTTCGGCCGTGCAGTCGGCGCGACCTTTCCGTTCCTGATCGGCTTTGTCGCACAGAAAATGTCGCTGGGCATTGCGATTGGAACGTTCGCAGCAGCTGCGTATGGCGTTGTCATTCTGGCCGCGCTGACGTTGCCGGAAACGCGCGGCGCAAAACTCATATCCTAAGTCATCCTTTATAACTGGATCTCATTGTCATGAAGCAGGCTGTTTCCACCCCCGTCCCGCAAGAGCGCCGCTGGCAATTCTGGATCGACCGCGGAGGCACGTTCACCGACATCGTCGCGCGCCGCCCCGACGGCCACATCGTTACGCACAAGGTGTTGTCGGAGAACCCTGAGCGGTATCGCGATTCCGCCGTGCATGGCATCCGCGAATTGCTGGGCATCGCGAGCGGCGAAACCGTGCCGGCAGCGCTCATCCATAGCGTACGGATGGGCACGACGGTCGCGACCAACGCGCTGCTTGAACGCAAGGGTGCGCCAACCGTGCTCGCGATCACGAAAGGTTTCGCCGATGCCCTGCGAATCGCGTATCAAAGCCGGCCGAAGCTGTTCGTGCGCCAGATCGAATTGCCGACGCTGCTGTACGAACAGGTCGTCGAGATCGATGAACGGATCGGGGCGCGTGGCGAAGTGGTGCGCGAACTCGATGTCGAACAGGCGCACCGGGCGTTGCAAAGCGCCTTCAATAGCGGCATCCGTTCCTGCGCGATCGTGCTGATGCACGGCTACCGGTACACCACGCACGAACAGAAGCTCAAGGACCTCGCGGAACAAATCGGCTTCACGCAGATTTCGGTCAGTCACGAAGTCAGTCCGCTGATGAAGCTGGTATCGCGAGGCGACACCACGGTGGTCGACGCGTACCTGTCGCCCATCCTGCGCCGCTACGTCGGGCAGGTCGAAAGCGATCTAGGCGCGGTGCCACTGCAGTTCATGCAGAGCAATGGCGGCCTCACCGACGCCCACCGCTTTCAGGGCAAGGACGCCATCCTGTCGGGACCGGCAGGCGGTATTGTGGGCGCAGCGCAGGTATCGAAGCTGGCTGGCTTCGACAAGATCATCGGCTTCGACATGGGCGGCACATCGACCGACGTCACGCATTACGCAGGCGAATACGAACGCGAGTTTGCGACAGAGGTGGCGGGCGTTCGCATCCGTGCGCCGATGATGAAGATCCACACGGTCGCGGCGGGCGGTGGCTCGATCTGCAGTTTCGACGGTGCCCGTTTTCGCGTCGGGCCGCAAAGCGCGGGTGCGAATCCGGGACCGGCGTCGTACAGACGTGGTGGTCCATTGACCGTGACGGACTGCAACGTGATGACCGGCAAGATCAGCGCACGCTGGTTCCCGCGCGTATTCGGGCCGGAAGGCGACCTGCCGCTCGACGCCGATGTCGTGCAACGCAAGTTTGTGGGAGTGGCGTCGGCGGTGGAGGCCGCAACCGGCGTTGCGCGAACGCCAGAAGAAATTGCGGAAGGGTTCCTGAAGATTGCTGTCGAGAACATGGCGAACGCGATCAAGCAGATCTCCGTGCAACGCGGCTACGACGTGACGAAATATACGCTCGCGTGTTTTGGCGGCGCGGGTGGTCAACATGCCTGCCTCGTGGCCGATGCGCTCGGCATGACTCGCGTCTTCATCCATCCGCTGGCGGGCGTGCTGTCGGCGTACGGCATGGGTCTCGCCGATGTCCGCGCACTGCGTCAGCAGGCGCTCGAAACGCCGCTCGATCGGGAGGCTCTCGCCACTTGCGATCAGACATTCGAGCCGCTCGAAGCGGCGGCACAAAACGAAGTCGCCGGGCAACGCATCCCCGCCGGCAACATCGCGTTGCGGCGCACACTGCATATCAAATACGACGGCACGGATACCGCACTCGAAATCGACTTCTCGATGGAACCCGCGAAGATCGTAGCGACGTTCGAGAGCCTGTATCGCGCGCGTTATGGCTTCCTCATGCCGAACAAGGCCCTGATCATCGAAGCCATCGCGGTCGAAGCAATCGGCCGCACGCAGGACGCGGAGGACGAACAATGGCCGCTGGCTGCTCACGCGTCGGTGAATCCGGAAGCGCTCGCCACCACGCGCATTTTCTCGGGCGGCGAATGGCGCGACACGCCCGTCTTCGACCGCGACGCGCTGGCGCCGGGCGCGCGTATCGACGGACCGGCGATCGTGAACGAGCGTACCGGAACGACAGTGATCGAACCTGGCTGGCAAGTCGTGGTGAGCAAGCACAATCATCTTGTCGTCGAACGGACGACGGCGCTCGTCAATCGTCACGCAGCCGGTACGCAAGCCGACCCGGTACTGCTTGAAGTCTTCAACAACCTGTTCATGTCGATTGCCGAACAGATGGGCGTGACGCTCGCGAACACCTCGTACTCGGTGAACATCAAGGAACGGCTCGACTTCTCGTGCGCGCTCTTCGATACCGGCGGCAACCTCATTGCCAATGCGCCGCACATGCCGGTGCACCTTGGATCGATGGGCGAAAGCGTGCAGACGATCATCGAGCGTCGTGCGGGCACCATGCAAGCCGGCGATGTCTATGTCCTCAACGCGCCCTACGCGGGCGGCACGCACTTGCCCGACGTGACCGTCATCATGCCGGTGTTCGTCGACACCAGCCGCACGCCGACCTTCTATGTCGCGGCACGCGGGCATCATGCGGATATCGGCGGCATCACGCCCGGTTCCATGCCGCCGGACTCCACGCATGTCGATCAGGAAGGCGTGCTGCTCGACAACGTGCAACTCGTGGCGCAAGGGCGTTTCCTCGAACGCGAGATCCGCGATCTGCTGAGCTCCGGTCAATATCCGGTGCGCAACGTCGAGCAGAACCTCGCCGATCTGCGTGCGCAAGTTGCCGCTTGCACGAAGGGTGCGCAGGAGCTGGAACGCATGTGCGGGCAGTTCGGTCTGGACGTCGTGCGTGCCTATATGCAGCACGTGCAGGACAACGCGGAAGAAGTCGTGCGACGGATGCTTTCGGTGTTGAAAGACGGCCGCTTCGAATACGCCCTCGACGACGGCGCGAAGATCGTGGTGGCGGTATCGATCAATCGCGAAACGCGCTCGGCCGTGATCGACTTCGAGGGCACGAGCGCGCAACAACCGAACAACTACAACGCGCCATCGGCGATCTGCAAGGCGGCCGTGCTGTACGTGTTCCGCACGCTCGTGGACGACGATATCCCGCTTAACGCCGGTTGCCTGAAGCCGCTGGAGATTCGCATCCCGGCAGGATCGATGCTCAATCCGCACTATCCGGCGGCGGTCGTGGCGGGCAATGTCGAGACTTCGCAAGTCGTCACCGATGCGCTCTACGGCGCCCTCGGCGTGATGGCCGCGGCGCAGGGCACGATGAACAACTTCACGTTCGGCAACGAGCAGTTCCAGTACTACGAAACCATCTGCGGCGGTGCGGGCGCGGGTCCGTCCTTTGCAGGTTGCAGTGCGGTCCAGACGCACATGACCAACTCACGCCTGACCGATCCCGAAGTGCTCGAGTGGCGCTTTCCGGTACGTCTCGATGACTTCCGGATCCGGCGCGGCAGCGGCGGTGCGGGACTGCATGCGGGCGGCGACGGTGCCGAGCGGCGCATACGTTTCCTCGCGCCGATGACCGCGGTGGTCCTGTCCAACCGGCGCCGTGTCGCGCCGTTCGGGCTGGCCGGTGGTAAACCGGGTGCGGCCGGTGTGAACTGGGTCGAGCGAGTTGGCGAAACAGAGCGCGAAATGTTCGGCGCGAGGCATCAGGCGCAGATGAATCCCGACGATGTCTTTGTCATCCAGACGCCGGGGGGTGGCGGTTACGGCGAAGAGCCGTGAATGCTTTCGTTCGCACTCGGGGTTTGAGTTTGGGGTCTTGAGGGTTCGTGGTCGGGGGTGGAGTTGGGTTGCGCGGGGTTTTCGGGGTTAGTGGTCGGGGTCGATGCCGGGTTGCTGCTTTCAGGGTTAGTGGTCTGCGTGAGTTAGCTGTATTTTTTATCACTATTAGCCACTGTGCGT
>NZ_JALPRJ010000032.1 GCF_030464885.1 Caballeronia sp. SEWSISQ10-4 2
GGCGATCTTCGGCTTGCGCCCGGGTCGTGTCTCATCGCGCTCGATCCCCGTCACACCGTCAGCTATAAAGCGAGCGCGCCAGCGCGCCAGCGTGCTACCGTGCCTCGCCAGATAGCAAGGTCCGCACCGATCTCTTTGTCTGTCTTGCCCTGCGCTGCGAGCAAAATCATCTTGGCGCGCTCAGCCAGTCGAACCGGAATCGTCCGGCCAGTAGCCCACGTCTTTAACTGTTTGCGCTGTGCTTCGCTTAGCTCAATTTTCACCGCGATTCTCATGAGTTCTCCCTCCGTAAAAAAGGAGACTCGCAGATCGCGATTAAGTTGCATTATTTGTGACGCACCACACTAGATGGCGACCGTGATCACCAACAGAGCGGGTGCTATACTTTTTTCGTGTGCCAATAGCTTGAATGGGGTGATCTGATGGCTGCGACTCATGACGCGCTTTATGAGCGGGATTTTTATGCCTGGGCGAACGAGCAAGCGGCGTTGTTGCGCGAAGGGCGGTTGGCCGATGCCGATCTTGGTCATATTGCAGAGGAAATCGAGAGCATGGGGCGCAGTGAAAAGCGTGAGCTGGTGAATCGCCTGACGGTTCTGTTGACGCATCTGCTGAAATGGCAGTTTCAATCTGCGTTTCGGGGGCGTAGCTGGCAACTGACGGTGATTGAGCAGCGGCGTAAGGTTGCGGCTCATTTGGATGACAATCCGAGTTTGACGTCGGTGCTGCCTGCTGCGTTTGCGACGGCTTATGGCTATGCGCAGATTGAGGCTGAGCGGGAAACGGGCTTGCCTGAGAGTACGTTTTCGGATGTGTGTCCGTATACGATCGAACAGACGTTGGATGAACGCTTTTGGCCGGGCACGTGAAGCTGCGGCGCTGCCAACATGAAACCCGCTGCTGGCGGGTTTTTTTACGCTCGTGGAAGGCTGGCGCATTCGCATTGATCACGTATGCGTGTGCGTTTGCTGCGGGTCCACGTCGGAGGTCCTCGACCGGTTCGTCCAGGTCGCGTGTGACGCCCATTTCGTCGAGCTTCAGTTCGTGTTCAAGGGTTTGCAAACGTAGGACGGCTACGGCCCATGTTGGAATGATGCGTGCGCCGTTGAGCCATTCGGTGATGGTCCGTTTGCTGCGCTGTAGAAGTCGGCAAAGGATCGGCAGCGATATGCCGTGCGCGTAGTAGGAATTCGGCGACTGGTGAGGCGTTGTGACGGGTGAGGATTTTCCGTGTGGCGGGTGTCATGATGGGCTCGACTGACAGCGGAAAAAAAGACCGGATGGGTGTCCGGTCCTGTATTTGCGGCTGCATTCAACGAGCGCTTAACTTTGAATTATCTGGATGCAGAAAAGTTGATAATTTATCTTATGTCAAATAAAGATCGGGGGAGTCTGTAATGTTCGCGTATTCGCGCACCTGCTAGCGCGCCTGTATTAAATGTCGGGCAAATCTGGCCGAAGCTCTGCTTCGATCTGGTCGATCGACGGCAGCGTTGTTTCCAGTGATTCGGGCACCTGTCGAAGCAATTGATACTCGGCCACGCCCATTGGCTTGGCGACGCCTCGCAGCGCATATTCCGCGACCAGCCGATTCTTTTCCTTGCACAGGAGCAAGCCGATCGTAGGTTGATCATCCGGCGCTTTCACCTGCGCATCGATCGCAGAAAGGTAGAAGTTAAGCTGGCCCGCATACTCTGGACGGAATGGGGTCGTTTTCAGTTCAACGACCACGTAGCAGCGCAGCTTCAGATGGTAGAACAGGAGATCAATGAAAAATTCGTCACCTCCGACGTCCAGCCGGTATTGCCACCCGACAAACGCGAATCCCGCTCCCAACTCAAGAAGGAACCGGGTGATGTGACGGGTGAGCGCCCGCTCGATATCACGCCTCCTGTGCATCTTCAGTGAGGCCGAGAAAGTCGAAAATGTACGGTTCCTTCAGCGCATCTCGAGCGAGATCGGACTGTTGCGGAGGTAAAGTTTCCCTGAAATTCGTCACGGCACCGCCGGCTCGCGTATAGGCCCCTGTCTCGATCTGCATCGTCAGCACCTGCCGCGACCAGCCGTGCTCAAGCGTCTTGCCGGCATACCAACTCCGTTGCTCCGGATCCTTGATCTTGTCCAGCAAGGTACAGAGATGGAACCAGGGCAATTGTGCAGCAGGCTGCTGCACAAATTCTGCGTCTGGCCAGGCCTGCGCCAGCGAGCGCATATATTTCAGGTTCCGCGGAGAAAAACCTCGCATGTCGGGAAACGCTGCTTTCAAGTCCCGGGCGAGCCGGTCAACTACTCCGGCACCCCACCCCTGTCGCTGCTGACGATCCAAGATTTCCCGGCCAATCTGCCAGTACAGCGTCACGAGTTCGCGGTTCACGCTGGTGATTGCGCGAAGTCGGGTTCGCTCGACCCTCTGTTTAAGTTCAGCGAGCCAGCGTCTGTAGTCGTCGTCCCACGAATCGTTGGGCAGGTTATCGGTCATGCAGGCCGAACGCGCGAAGTGGCCGAAAAGTATGTGCGCAACGCGCCCCGCCAGATTGATACTCCCTTCCGTCGACGTCTCGAAGCTGCGCTGCATTGGAGTCCGAGCGAAGATTGACAGAGCGCCTAAGCGCCTGTTCGGCGCGTGTCAAACAGGTCATTGGGAATGACAGCAAACGGAGCGCGCAAACGGCGGCGTTGGTCGAATTGTGAGCGTAGCTCGTCCGTCAGGTCTCAGAGTGAAGCAGCCGATTCAGTGGCAGGTATCCCAAATCGCTGAGCGACGAGTTGTGGTCGACCTCTTCCCCACAGGCGGTCGGCCGTACCCGACCCACAGTCGCCGGTCGCGCTGTCGGTGCTTTAGCGGCAGCTATTAGAGTGCTCCGGCCATCCAAACGGGCCCTCAAGAACAGCAGGCCCGTTCACGTGCTGGTACGGGAGAGGAGCCTCAACCTTGCCCAGGCGCGTGACCGCGGTTATTGTACTGACTACCCTCCCCGATATCGACCTTCAGACTTCCAATAACGGGCCGTTATTCCAAATGACGCGTACTGAACGCGTACTCTGCGAATTTCCAACAAAAGACATTGGACCAAAATGAATCGTCGTCTGGGCGCTGGCAGCGATGCGTCCGATCCCGCAGGATCAGCACGAGCGCATGCATTTTGTCGCGGAGCATCGTCAAACGTTGGACTTGGCGACCAGAATAATTAACCCCGAGTTCCGCCCATTTTGTCACCGACTTGGTACCCAGCAAGCCGACTCGATACGATGATGCCGGCTGACCTCGTCAAAGCGTGCCCGGACTTAGGGTGCTCCCAGTATTCGCTCCGCACGAATCCCGAATGACCAGTTGCGCAACACGCTCGACGTGAGAGCCATGGGTAGCCGACTCCCCCTGCATCTGCGCGAGCAGCACATGCATTGCGTCCCGTCCGTGCCCCACGGGGTCGGAGCGCATCGTGCTCAACGCCGGGGTCGCAAAAGCAGCTAGCGGAATGTCGTCGTAGCCCATCAACGCGACGTCCTGCGGAATCCGGATGCCGGCCTCGTTCAGCGCCTTGATCGCACCGAACGCAATCGTGTCGTTGCCTGCAAAGAGCGCAGTGAATTTCACCCCTCGTTCGATCAGCCGTTGCGTTGCGAGGTAGCCGCTCATCGCATCGATGTCGGCATACTCGACCCAGGTGGGGTCCACGTCGATGCCTCTAACCTGAAGCGCTTCGCGCCAGCCCTGCTCCCGCTCACTGACAGCGCGATATTCACGCGGGGCGAAGTTCACGTACGCAATCCGCTCATGCCCAAGATTCAGCAGATGGTCAGTCGCGATGCGGGCCGATTGCGTCGTGTCGTTGCCCATCGTGTGAATGTTTTTGACCTCCATCGCGCCGCGGCTAAACACCACCATAGGAATACCCGCATCGTGAAGCCGCTGCAGATGTTCGTGCTCGGTGGTGCGCAGGTTGACGACGATGAGTCCATCAATGCTGCGGCTGCGAACCAGATTGACGAAACCTCCAGGCTCCCGGCCCTCGTCTTCCGTTGACTCGATGAGCAACTTCAATCCGTGCCTGTGGCACTCTTCATTGATGCTTGCCACCAGTTGTGCAAGAAATGAATCGACATACAGGTGTGATGCCTTGGGAATCACCAACGCCACGGTTCCCGTCGTGCCGCTCGCCAGCATGCGCGCGGCCGCGTTCGGCTCGTAGCCCAACTCGCGTGCTGCCTGCAGAACGCGTTCGCGAGTCGCCGCGCTGATGCCCTGATCCATGACGTTATTCAGGACGAAGGACACAGCTGTACGTGACACGCCGGCGCGGCGCGCCACCTGAGCGCTTGTGGGACGTTTTTTGGTGATCGATGGCATCGCAGTGGTGTTAGAGATGCAAATACTGCGGCAAATACGCAGCGTGCGCCTGCAACAATTCGTCGACCATTGCACGGATCTGCTCAAGATCGAGCGTGGCAGCGGTGTGCGGATCAAGCATGGCTGCATGATACACATGCTCCCGGTTCTCCTTCAACACGGCCTCAACGACGAGTTCCTGCACATTGACATTGGTACGCATGAGGGCGGCCAGTTGAACCGGCAGCGCTCCGACGCGCGTTGGCTGCACACCGTTTGCGTCGACCAGGCAGGGCACCTCGACAGCGCAGCCTTGCGGCAGATTGTCGATCAGATGATGGTTCAGCACGTTGCCATAGATCACGCTGGGCTTGCCGGTCACCATCGAATGGATGATGGTGCTGCCGAATTCCACCGAGCGCTCGATCGTGTCGAGCCCTTCGAGCAGACGCGCGGCATGCGCCAGTTCGCGTGGCATGACGTGAATGTCCGCCGCTGCCAGTTCAGCCTCGAGCGCGTGAACATCCTGCGAACCGGGATGCTCCAGTTCTCGTTCGATGTACGGCCATGCGTGCTCGAACACCTGGCAACGGCTGGGATATTCATCAAGCGGAATGTTGAACTTCTCCAGCAGTTCTTCACGGCCGTTTTTGATAAACCAGGGTACGTACTCGCTGAAGTGCTCGCTCGATTCAGTCGGGAAGTATCCAAGTTGACGCAGCATTTCATAACGCACGCGGTTCCATGCGGGCATGCGACCTTCGCGCTGGATCTCCCTGAGCTTCGGCATGAGGTCTACCCCTTCACGCTCGAACTTCAGGTAGAAGGCCATATGGTTGATGCCGGCACAACGGAAATCAATCTCGCCAACCGGAATACCGAGGTCGTGAGCCAGCTCCTGGGCGGTATGCTGCACGCTGTGGCACAGGCCGATCGTCGGAATCCGCGTGGATGCAAGATTGAGCGCCCATGTGATCATCGCCATGGGATTGACGTAGTTCAGATGGATCGCACCCTCGGCACACACTTCCTCCATGTCGCGCAGCATGTCCAGCTGAACGGGGATCGTACGCAAGCCGCGCATGATCCCGCCGATCCCGAGCGTATCGCCGATGGTCTGTTGCAGTCCGAATTTTTTTGGAATCTCGAAGTCCGTGACGGTCGCCGGGCGGTAACCGCCCACCTGAATCGTGCTGATCACGAAACGTGCGCCCTCAAGCGCGCTGCGGCGATCGATCGAGGCCGTAATCACAGGTTTCGCACCGAGCCCCGTCGCAATCCTCCGCGCGACCTTTTCCGCCAGCCGGAGACGATGTTCGTCAATGTCGTGCAGCGCGATCTCGCAGTTCGACAACTCCGGATATGACAGGATGTCTCCCAGCAGGTTGCGGGTGAATACGATGCTGCCGGCGCCAATCAGCGCGATCTTGAGGCGACGTGAATGCATAGAAACTCTCGAGAGGAAAGGGTTTAGAAAACCAGCCAATGCGCCGGACGGCAGACACGAACGCCACCCATGTTTCGTTGGCATTCTAGGACGAAAAAGCCAAAAACTAAAGCGCGTTAGTTAGGGGTTTCCACGCATTGTTACGGCCCTGCGAAAACGAGCACAGTAGCGGCTCTAACACGAGTTAGCCGGTTCTTGTAAATTGACTCGCCTAACCGGCACGCCAAATCGGGTCGGCGCAGCGTCCTGACCCTGAGGAGACATACGATGGATCACCTGTCACCCGGTTTGGCCGGACAGGTCACGAAAACGGCGCCGGCGTCAGCGGCGGCGGCGGGCACGCCGGCAAAATCGTGGGCACTCGGACGCAACCGCCGCGCTGAGACGCTCACCGCCTGGGCGCTGGTCCTGCCCGCACTGACCGGTTTTATTGTTTTCTACGGATGGCCCACGCTGCGGGCTATCGAGATCAGCTTCACGGACTGGAATCTGCTGCGCCCACCGCGATTCGTCGGGCTCGGCAATTACGCCGCCATGATCCAGGACGGCCAGTTCTGGCAAGGTATGAAGCTGTCCGCTTACTACGTTATGCTGAACATTCCTCTCCAGACAGCACTGGGCCTCTTTCTCGCCGTCGCAATGGACAGGCTGTCACGCTCGTTATTCATCAAGTCGGTGGTCCTGCTGCCCTACCTGCTTTCAAATGTACTCGTCGCGATGATGTGGCTATGGATGCTCGACCCCCTGCTCGGCTGGATCAATTCCCTGCTTGGCACCGTCGGCATCGAACGTCAGCCGTTTTTCGGCGGCGTCGATCAGGCGCTCATCACCGTGGCGGCAGTCAACATCTGGCGATATACCGGTCTTGTTGCCATGCTTTTCCTCGCCGGCCTGCAGAACATCCCTCGTCAACTGTATGAGGCTGCCTCCCTCGAAGGCGCCAGCGAATGGCAGATGTTCTGGCGCGTGACGCTGCCGCTGCTCCGTCCTGTGATGGTGTTTGTGCTTGTCACGAGTGTGACGGGTTCCTTCCAGATATTCGACACCATTGCAGTCACGACCAAGGGCGGTCCACTCGATTCGACCCGGGTGCTCGTCTACTACATCGTCCAGAACGCATTCAGCTACTACAAGATGGGCTATGCCTCGGCCATGTCGATGGCTTTGTGCGTGCTGATGTTGCTATACACCGTCGTCCAGATGCGCCTGATGCGGGCATCTGAAAACGATCTGGCGTGAACCTGCGGAGAGCCTTGCGATGAATGAGACTTTAGTGGCCCAGCTTGCGCCCCGGCGGGCGCGCCGGCGATTACCAACGGGACGGATGCTCGCGTGGGCGGCTCTCGCTGTCATGCTGGCCATCACGTTGACGCCGCTCTGGATAGCACTGAAAACGGCTCTCACCCACTCGGACGATCTCTATACGCAGTCAACCCAGTTGCTTACCGCCAACCCGACGCTCGTCAATTTCAAGCGCGTGCTTGGCCTGCTGAGTACGGACGAGAGTCAGGCCGCCGGCGGTTCAGGCGCCGACATCAATTTTCTTCGTGCACTCGGCAACTCGATGCTTTTTACGTCGATCGTTGTTGTGACCCAGATCAGTTGCAGCGCGATGGCTGCGTACGCGTTCGCGCGCCTGCGATTTCCCGGCCGCAAGGTCCTGTTCGGACTGTTTGTCGGCTCCATGATGGTGCCGAGCGTAGTCACGTTTATCCCGAACTTCATCCTGATGAAAGAGCTTGGCTGGCTTAACAGCATGATCGGTCTGGTCGCACCGTTCTGCCTGATGCAAGGATTCTCCGTGTTTTTCCTCCGGCAGTTTTTCCTGTCGATTCCCCGGGATCTTGAAGAAGCCGCTTTGCTCGATGGTGCGTCGCATTTTTATATCTTCGTGCGCGTCATTCTTCCGCTTAGCCTGACGCCGATCATCACGATCGCCATG
Source organism: Caballeronia sp. SEWSISQ10-4 2 (assembly GCF_030464885.1). Lineage (GTDB taxonomy): Bacteria > Pseudomonadota > Gammaproteobacteria > Burkholderiales > Burkholderiaceae > Caballeronia. The sequence continues at coordinate 7,717 of NZ_JALPRJ010000032.1, forward strand.
CTGACCGGCATCAACATGTGGAACGAATTCTTCTGGCCATACCTCGTGGGTAACGATGAACTGCATCGGGTGATTCCGGTCGCGCTGCAGGCCTTCAAGTCTCAGACGCCGCAAGGGCAACCCGACTGGACCGGCCTGATGGCGGCCACCACCATTTCGATTCTTCCAACCATCGTCCTGCTACTCGCATTTGGCAGACGCGTCGTTGAATCGGTGCAGTTCAGCGGCGGCAAGTAGCGGACATAACGGACCGCCTCGGGACAGCCTCGTTTAGCCGAACTACCCTGGAAGTTAAAAAAGGAGACATTTCATGTTGAAAACAAAATGGGCATTCGCATGTGCCGTCACCGCCGCGCTCACGTTTGCCGCGAGCAGTGCGAGCGCCGCGGATGTGAGCTATGCGCTGTGGGATGCGAACCAGTTGCCCGCTTACCGGCAATGCGCTGCCGATTTTCACAAGAAGAACCCGGACATCAACATCAAGATTACGCAGACAGGTTGGGCTGACTACTGGTCAACGCTTTCGACCGGTTTTGTATCCGGCACCGCACCCGATGTCTTTACGGATCATCTGAGCAAATACACGGAATTCGCCAAGAGCGACCAGATTGCCGACCTCACGCCCTATATCCAGCGCGACAAGTTCGACACCGGCGTGTTCGAGCCAAATCTGTACGACATCTGGGGCCGCGACGGCAAGCAGTACGGCATGCCGAAGGACTGGGACACGATCGCGATGATCGTGAATCTGGACGCGGCCAAGAAGGCGGGCGTCACGCTGGCCGACCTGCGGTCCATGACCTGGAACCCGCGCGATGGCGGGAGTTTCGAGCAGGTCATGAAGAAGCTGACCGTCGACACTCATGGCGCGAACGCGTTCGATCCGAAGTTCGACAAGCAGAAGGTCGCCATGTACGGCTATCAGAACGCGAGCAATGGCGACATGACCGGTCAAACCCAGTGGAGCTTCTTCGCGGTCTCAGACGGATTCAGGTTTCAGGACAAACCGTGGGCGCAGAAGTATTACTACGATGACCCGAAGCTCGCCGCGACCCTCACCTGGCTGGCTGGCCTGCCGCGCCACGGTGTGTCCGGCAGTTACGCGGACGCGAAGACGCTCGGTGTGGACGCCATGTTTGTCGCGCGCCGCGTCGCGGTCGTAACGGAGGGTTCGTGGATGATCAACTATTTCAGACAAAATGCCCACTTTGACACCGCATGGGTGCCACTTCCTGTTGGTCCGAGCGGTACCCGCGCGACGATGTTCAATGGCTTGGGCGACTCGATCTGGGCCGGCTCGAAGGTCAAGGAACAGGCGTGGAAATGGGTCAAATACCTCGGCTCGGCGGACTGTCAGGGTGTAGTGGCCGCCCAAGGCGTCGTGTTCCCATCCATCAAGGGAATGGCGCAAAAAGCGGTGGAAGTACAGAAAGCCAAGGGCATAGATTCATCCGCATTCCTGACGATGTCGAAGGCCAAGACCTTCCTTCCGCCAATTGGCGACAACGCCGCGCAGGTCAACCAGGTGATCACCGACGCAGTGGAATCCGTCCTGATCGGCAAGTCAGACGCTCCCTCCGCCATGAAGGCCGCTAACGCGACGGCGAACCAGCTGGTTAAGAACTGAGGCCCATCATGGCAAGCATCGAATTGCAATCGGTTGTCAAAGCATATGGTGAGCAGCCAGCAGTGATTCGCAACGTCGACCTGTCGGTCCTGGAGGGTGAGTTCTGCGTCTTCGTGGGACCGTCCGGGTGCGGAAAGTCGACCCTGTTGCGCATGATTGCGGGTCTTGAAGACATCAGCGCGGGCAATCTGCTGATTGATTCCGTGCGGATGAACGACACCCCGCCGTCGCGACGCGGAGTGGCGATGGTCTTCCAGAGCTACGCCCTCTTTCCCCACCTCAGTGTCTACGAAAACATGGCGTTCGGTATGACACTGGCGCGAGTCGACAAGGCCGCGATCCGTGAAAAAGTGACGGCTGCCGCTCGCGTGCTGCAACTCGAGCACCTGCTCGATCGCAAGCCGAAACAGCTCTCAGGCGGGCAGCGCCAGCGCGTCGCCATCGGGCGCGCGATCGTGCGCGAGCCGGGCGTGTTCCTCTTCGACGAGCCGCTATCCAATCTGGACGCCGCGCTGCGGGTGCAGACCCGTTTCGAGATCGCCAAGATCCATCGCGACTTCGGGCGCGCCAGCACGATCTACGTCACGCACGATCAGGTGGAGGCAATGACGCTCGCCGACCGCATCCTGTTGCTTAACAGTGGCGAAGCGGTCGCACGGGACGGCAGCGTCGCGCAATGCGGCTCGCCACTGGAGCTCTATCACTACCCCAGCAACCTCTTCGTGGCCGGGTTCATCGGCTCGCCGAAGATGAATTTCCTGCCGGCCGTTGTCGTGGAGGGGCATGCCGGCCGCGCCCGGGTCAGATTAACAACAGGAGAGCTGATCGATGTGCTGGTTGACGCAAGCGCCTTGAAACCTGGGGTACCTGTGACCGTCGGGCTGCGCCCGGAGCACGCGGAGCCCGGCACTGCGTCACAGCATATCGTGCGCGAAGTGCAGTGGCAGGAACGGCTTGGAGAATCCACTTACCTGTACCTGGATAGCGGCGTGGTCAACCAGCCTCTCGTGGTGAAGGCGCCGGGTCATACCCACGCCACGCCGGGGCAGCGCATTGCGCTGACGCTGCCGGCCGCTGCATTGCACCTGTTCGACAACGAGGCGCGGGCGCTAAAGCGATGCGCTCCCAGCGCCGATCTGGTACTGCCGCGTGCAGCCTGAACGCGGAACCGACGTCTTGTGCGTAATCCGCCGAAGCTATACATGCGTTTCGCGGGCGTGGTTCAAAACTCGTGTCTTTGCGTTACACAGACATTTTTTCGCATGCGAAAAATCCATCGCCCATTACGATCTTGTCCAACTCATGGCAAGACTGCTCAACGAGAGATTGGGTGGCAAGGGGGCGAAAGTCGGCCGTCGGCACATATGCGTCATTCGCCTTTCCCGTCATCGAAATTCAGGGCAGGTTTCCGGCAAAGGACGAGTGGCGATTTCCGTTCGGAAGCGATCCTGGGCGCTCAGGTATAGTGTTGTTTACAATGACAAACACACGGCTTTCACGGGCACTTTGCAAGATCGTCGGCGACGTTATCCAGTCTACAGGCGGCCATTCAACGCTTGATGCCCTCTTCATATCTTCTGGCGCTCCTGGAGAGCCGCCTGCACTCTCGCATGCCGGAAAGTGGAAGGAATGGCTTTTCCGATCTGGGCAAGACGCCAGCGTCGATAGCCTCCAAGTTTTGGGAAATGTGCTCGAAGAATATATGGACACTGTTCCCGCGAGCCCGGACGATCTTGCATGGAAAGAGAATAAGGCTCGCATTGAAGCGGCCTTAGCAGAAGATGGACTCCGTTACTACCGGCATGGAAGGGTGCTCCCAGTAGGCCGCGTAGCTGAGAGTGAAGACATCAGTCAAGTCTCTGCTCGTCTTGTTCCCGCAAAGCCCAACAACGTAGACGAAGTTGTTCAGGTCGTGATTCAGGGTCTGCGTCGGGCCATGCACCCGCTCACATATCGGCGAAAAGGAGCAGAGCAGATGCATTTCGCCAATGAATACGATGTGCAAGATCTGCTCCACGCCTTGCTTCGGCCCTGGGTACAAGACGTGAGGCCTGAAGAGTACACCCCAAGCTACGCGGGCAAGAGTACCCGCATGGACTTCTACCTGCCCGCTCACGAGTTGGTCATCGAGACCAAGTGCGTCCGAGACAGGCAGCACGCGAAGGGAGTCGGGGACGAACTGCTCTTAGACATTGTCCACTATGCAACGCACCCAGGATGCAAGAAGCTGTGGTGTGTCGTGTACGACCCTGAGCACTCTCTAACCAATCCCGAAGCACTTAAGGATCTAGAAGGGGAGCACAAAAAAAATGACCGAGGCATAGCTGTCCGAGTGTTCGTTGTACACAAGTGAGATGGCCCGGGGAAACAACAAGCTACAGGCCACGCAATGGCTTTTCCTCCGTTACATCCGAAAACCCGGTGATGGTGGTGCCGTATCCGGTGCAGGGGCATGGCGCAGCCCGAGCACGTCGAGATACGTGTCGAGCGAGCGCTGCACCGACTCCGCGACTAGCCGCGTGATGTCGCCGTAGTCGCCACTGACGCAGGCATTGTCGAGTGCGTCGTAATAGGCAAGCCGATCCTCTTTGCGGATGATCGCGGGCGGGTAGCCCTCTTTCATCAACTCGAAATTCAGCAGCAACCGGCCCGTTCGGCCGTTCCCATCGACGAAGGGATGGATCTTCACGAACCGCGTGTGCAACTCTGCCGCGCGCTCGACCGGGTGCATCGTAGCGGCCTGACCGTACCAGTCGATCAGCGCCTCCATCTCGGCGGGCAAATGCAGAAAGTCCGACGGGGTCGTGCTCGCACCTGCGATCACAACATTCTCGCGGCGGTACCGACCCGCTTCGCCATCGTTGACGCCCTTCAACACGAGTCCGTGAATGTTGCGGATCTGCCATTCCGACAGCGCCTCGGCCTTCGAGACGATGTCCTCGACATAGAGAATCGCGTCGCGGTGGTTCGTCGCCTCAAAGTGCTCGCGAAGGGACTTTCCGCCGACCGTAATGCCTTCGAGCACCACCTTCGTCTCCCGCAGCGTCAGCGTGTTTCCTTCGATGGCGTTCGAGTGATACGTCCACTCCAGCGTCAACTTCTCCCGCAGCGAGGCGACCGTATTCGGAGGCAGCGGGCGCGCAGCGTCGAGCGTCGCCTTGTCGGCATCGATCATGTTCATCAGTTCGGCAGTCTGAGTCGACATTTGCTTCTCGGCAGAGATTCATTGAAGCTCACAATATACCCCCCACTGGGGGTATATCAAGACCTATTTACATCCCAGTCCAAAATCTCGCGGATGTATGCCCAAACCACATCGGGCATGTTCCGAAAGTCGGCCGTATTAGCTGGCGCAAGCCATTTATCGAGCGTCTTCTCGGGCACGCTGATTCGCTTGGCGAAGCCTGCCCGCGTCAACTTCAGCCGCTGCATCGCGTCTCGCAGAAATTCCTGCTGCGAGACCGCCACCGGTTTTTTCGCAGCCATTAGGTTACCCCGCTAACGCCGGAGGCCACGAGTTGAAGCATTTTGGCCGAGTAATCAAATTTCTCGCCACCTGCGACCCACGTGTCTATGGGAGGCCACACGCCAGTCACAAAGTAGTATGCGAGTTTGCGCGGATCGCACCGTTGGTCGCTCGCGAACTTGACCAGTTCCCAGTAGCGCGTGCTTTCGTAGGGTGTACCAACATTGTCAGTTCGGCGACAGCGCCACACTGCGTCCTCTCCGGCATTACCCGCGTCGCAGTCAATACGGTACGTGAACGAGCCTTTCGCTGGATCGTATGCAATGCGCTCTTTGATCTCCGCGAGGGGGCGAATGTTGCGCCGGTCCTTGACCCCTTTGATCTTCGCCGTCGCAGTTACGGTGAACAGTTTCGCTCGCTTCATATTGTAATTAATCTTGTGGAAGTGCTGCGATTCTACGTCGGGCGGCTCATGCCGACCCGTAGCGGTCTGTGGTCCGGACTGCGACGCGCGGCCGCTTACAGTCAATGAACGGACATCCCTGGCTCCGCTATGATGGTCACGAATGACATTTCTAACCGTCCATGAAAGCTATAGGCCTCCTTCAGCGGCATATAGCGACAAGCTTGACGGAGCCTAGGCCAATTTTGTTCGCGCCTGTACCGCGCGCCGATCGGTCTGCCTCATCTCACCACTTTAAAAATCACGACCGCACGGGCGTGAAGCCGTCGAGACTCCAGTCCTCGCTGCCTGACTTGGGCGTCCTACGACTTGGTTTCCGACACACCAAGGAAGATAACGTTCCGACGCCGAGGCGTTTGAAGAGCGTCCGTTGTTTGCCATCTGTCGTCAGACCCGCACTTTACCCCTTCCCTCTGCAATGCGATAACGCAATCACGGACGCGTGTGTCACGCGTAAAATCATTCGAAATTGATTTTCCCTGTCCGGCACTTCCGCATCTGGAGGCAGCGACACCAGGTCGTCGGCGGCCCACTGAAGCGGCCGCTGCGCAGTGAGCGCTTTTCCAGCACGAACATCGTCAGTGGTCACTTCCCCTTCGTATTTTACAAACCCCAGTCGCTGATCTCAGCACTGGGGTTTTGTCAATCCGGAACAACATCGTCACGCAAGAGTCCTGCAGACCGAAGCTCAGTACGGCAGCACGTTGAACTCGCGCAGCACCCTCAGCGAGCCCGGGCAGTCCTGAAATTCTTTGTACGGGGACTTGGCGGTCAGCTTGCCAAGCGCCCGGTCGAACAACACTACGGCTTCCTCGGTGTTCAGGTGCCTCGACATGTAGACGAATCCGTCCACTGTCGCCGGGTGCTCGTGAATCGCCAGTGACCACTGCTGCGGCAGTTCATAGGGCACGATGGACGACAGGGACCCCTCCCCGCCCAGTCGCTTCAAGTGCTTGCCTGTCAGCACGGCTAGCTTCAGCTTATCGCCCTTGAATCGAATAACCCACCGGTCCAGTTCCGTGTACGGAATCTTGAACCTGCCGCCGTCAGACGTGCGGTCATGAAGCACCGTCTCAGCAAAACCGCAGGCGAGCGTGAACCCGAAATAACAGGTGCCGTACCGGTCGGCCGGCGGCAAATGACCGCGAGGGTCATCGAACCGATTCAGTCCAGATTTTCCAAAATACGGCTCGCCGCTGTTGCGGCGGGAAATGCGAACAAGCTTCGCCGCGTCGACTTCGATGACGGGCAAAACGAGCTCGGAGAAGGCAACATCCGGATATTTCAGGCTCAACGCGAGGCCTCCTCGGTGAACGCCGACGCGACCCTGTTCACTTCTTCTATCCTGCCCTTGCGGAGCGCCTCCAGGGGACTGATGTCCCCGAGCGAGCCTTTCGCCGTTGTGAAGAAGTCCCACTTGGTCCAGCCGGGCAGCTCACCGAGAATGCGCGAGACATTCTCTAGCGTGGCGCGGCCGACCTTTCCGTCCGCGAAGAACGCCGGAAAGTAGCTCTGGCCTTCAACATCGACCGTGAAGAGCCGGCGCGCGCGCGAGGCGGCGCTCACCGCCTGACGGGTCAAGCTGAGGGCTGCCTGCAGGTTTGCCGACGAAAGCAGCTGCCGCTTGATGAGGCTGCGCCTGAATTCGCGCGATGCGATGTCGAAGTCATCCTGCTTCACCGTCTCCGGCGCAGCGTCGTCCGCTTCCTGCGGCAACTCGAGGACCACCGGCTCAGTCAAACGCCCAGCCACCGGGCTGTCCGTTTGTTCAATCATGCGTCTGAATGAGCGAGCTTTCTGCTTGATGAGGCGTCCGACCTCAGCATCAGGCATCTCGAAGATGACCTCGAGGTGTTCCGCGTACGAGAGAGCGCCGGCCGCGTTGCCTAGCGCCCGGTCAACGGAATCGCCAGCGGCGTCCCTGGTGACACGCTTCAGTGCCGTTGCTGTGGTCATTTCAGGCCTCCTCCTTCGGAATTCCCATACCCGAAAGCATTGCACAAATTCCCTCGATTGTCAAATAAGACAAACATGACAAACGATAGCGTTTGTCAACCCCATTCCCAAAAATGGGGCAAAGGGCTGGTCTGTCGCCGGCATGAACAAGCGCCCCTCAAGGAGGGGCGCGATTCAAATCACGTCTGCGTTACAAGCATCAGGCAGCAGCTTCCCCTTCGGGAAAAGCGGACCCACGACGTCGTACTCGACGAACGGCGGATACTCCCAGTCGAACCCAATCGGGTCACGCGCTACCGGTACGCGGTACTTGCAGCCTTCGTGACAGCGTCCGCAGCTCAGCCACCACTCGTGATGAACTGTTCCCCGTCCTCGCAGGGAATCGGCTGGCCGTCTGCGTCGAGGGTCTAAGTAAGAGGATTTTTCATGGCGGGGAATTATTGCGCCGGACATTTGCAACGTGCAAGGCAATTATTGATATTTCCGTAAAACATGACAACCAATCGTAGTCCTGTGCGTTATATCTTCAACGCACTGTCTAGAGGTATGGGGCATGGTCAAGGGAAGATCGGACGAGGCGACAAGGAAGCGATTGCGTGCAGGGCGACTGCTGCTCAGGGGGAAAAAGCCTGCCGAAGTCGCGCTCGTTGTGGGCGTGGCCCGGCAAACCGTGTACACATGGAAGACCTTGCTCGATGAAGGCGGAATCGATGCGCTGCGCTCGGTGCCGTCGAGAGGCCGTCCGGCCAGACTGGACGAGTCCCAGCTGGAAGGCTTGCGCCGAGCCATTCTAGACGAGTCCGGCATCAGCGAGCGCCCCACGCGCGTGCGCACCTGGGCGCTCAAGGGTCAGACGCCCGTCATCTAGTTTCACTTCAACTGGAATCACGTCTCGGTGATTGCCGGACTCACGCACACCAACTGTTTGTTCAGGCTTCACGAAGGCAGCATCCGCAAGGAAGAGATCGTCGAATTTCTCAAAGCACTCAGGGCCCATCTCAAGCAACCTCTGCTGGTGATCTGGGATGGTTTGAAGGCACATCGAAGCCGCCCGGTGCGCGACTATCTCGATGGGCTGAACGGGCACATTCAGATTGCTTTTCTTCCCCCGTATGCCCCCGACCTCAATCCCGTCGAATATCTGTGGGCGTGGCTCAAGCGACACGCACTGGCCAACTACTGTCCCAACGATCTGAGCGAGTTGCACGCCACCGCACGCAACAAACTCAAGAGCGCTCAAAAACGACCCTCGATCATTGCGGCATGCTGGATGCAGGCAACGCTCTGGTGACGTCATAAATTATGGAAATTTCAATAGTCACAGGGATTCAGCGCATGGTGGCTATTTTTGCCCATCCCCCGAAAAGAGAAAATCTTCCTCAAACCTTTATCTGGTTTGACTTTCAGAGGCTCACCCCAGCACTAAAATAGTCGGCCGGTTACGTTCCGCGTCGGATCGACAGTCCCTGCATGGTGTCTTGCAGCAGTTGCAATTTGAGGTTGCGACTGCCGCTCGTGCCGTCTTTCGCTCCCGGCTGTTTGTCCAAAGATTGCTGCAACAGCACCTTCAATTGGGAGAGGTAGGCAGCCGCCCATGGCTCAGCTTCAGCAGTAGCCCGAACCAGTGCGTTGTATTGTCCGTACTCGTTGGAAGCGACGGCCGCGAGGACTTCCTCGGCAAAGACTGTAGGCTCGGTACCAGCGTGAGCGGTCACCTTAATCAGGTCGGCACAAGCTTCGTCGAAAACGCAACTGACATCCCATCCTTCTTCGGCAGTGCGTTCGAATACGGTTTCGGCTAACTTGAAGAACCTCCACATCATGTCAGGCGCATGATCCGGGGCTGCGAGAGCGACATGCGTCACAATGACTGCTCGTATCGCATCCAGTTCCCAAGCCACTTCACGGATCTGCTCTGCGTCGAGAAACGACGTTTGCCGACTGAATTCATCGATCCATTCACGAGTGGCAGTGACGACGTTTCCGCCTTTCTGCACGCACAGTTCGAAATCCAATCGACGCTGCATACATGGAAGCATCGTGGCAGCCTCGGCTAACATTGCCGCGAGGCGTTCCGGGCTGATCGCCGCTAGGGCCGCAAGATCAATCTTGCCTTCGTGGTTCACTGTGTCAATTCCGTGTTTGAAAGATCGGCCACTGGGCAGGGCAACGTCGGGACAGACTTGCCTATCTACGATTTCGTGCAAATTTGATTTCGGAGAACGTCAAAAAATGCTCCATCCTACGTTCCGGTCCTGGTGGCTGGCCTCGGTTTCGCTGCCGGTGAAACGGGCGTCGCGAAGGGAATCGGCGCGAACAGTGCTTCGAGATCATCATCCGAGAACTTGACAGCGCCGGCGGCGTCTTCGGACAGGATGCTGTCGGCGAGCTGGGCCTTTTTCTCCTGCAGTGCGACAATTTTTTCCTCGATGCTACCGGCGGCGATCAGCTTGTAGACGAACACCGGTTTGTCCTGACCGAGACGGTGTGCGCGGTCGGTGGCCTGGTTTTCGGCCGCGGGATTCCACCACGGATCGTAGTGAATCACGGTGTCAGCGGCCGTCAGGTTCAGGCCAACCCCACCGGCCTTCAGGCTGATCAGGAAGAGTGGCACTTCGCCCTGCTGGAAGCGCTGCACGGGCGTCACGCGATCGGTGGTGTCGCCGGTGAGGATGACGTATGGGATGGCGGCCTTCTCGAGGGCGGCGCAGATCAGTGCCAGCATGCCGGTGAACTGCGAGAACAGCAGCACACGCCGGCCTTCGTCGATCAGTTCCGGCAGCATCGCGAGCAGTAGATCCAGCTTGGCCGATTCCTTGACGCTGGAGGCTCTTTGCAGCTTGACGAGGCGTGGATCGCAGCAAACCTGGCGCAGCTTGAGTAGCGCCTCGAGCACGATGATGTGACTGCGGGCAAGCCCTTTGGCAGTGACGGCGGCTCGAACCTTTTCGTGCATCGCCGCGCGTACGGTTTCATACAGATCGCGCTGCGCGCCTTCGAGGTCAACGGTGCGCACGATGATGGTCTTGGGCGGCAGTTCTGTGGCGACCTCATCCTTGCGCCGGCGCAGCATGAAGGGGCGAATGCGCCGCGCGAGTAGATTGCTGCGCACGGTGTCGCCGTTTTTCTCGATCGGGGTACGCCAGCGCTTCGTGAAATCTTTCTGGCTACCGAGGAATCCAGGGAGGAGAAAATCGAACTGCGACCACAATTCACCGAGGTGATTTTCAAGCGGGGTGCCTGTCAGACACAGGCGGTGCCGCGCCCGCAGTTCGCGGATGGTCGCCGCCGCTTTGGTGGTGGCGTTCTTGACGTACTGGGCCTCGTCGAGGATCAGCAGGTGATAGTCGTGCTCGGCGAGGATGGCCTGATCGCGCCACAGCAGCGCATAGGTCGTCAGGATGAGATCGTGTTCTCCAATCTGATCGAAACGATCCTTACGCTGGGGCCCATTCAAATCCAGCACCTTCAGATCCGGCGTAAAGCGACGGGCTTCCTCGCGCCAATTGTGGACCAGGGTAGTGGGCACAACAATCAGCGCGGGCCGGTCAAGACGACCGGCCTCCTTCTCTGCGAGCACGTGTGCCAGCGTCTGCACGGTCTTGCCGAGGCCCATGTCGTCGGCGAGTACACCCGCTAAATTCTGTTCCCGCAGGAATTGCATCCAGCTCAGGCCTTGATGCTGATAGGCCCGTAGTTCAGCACGCAGGCCTCTTGGCACCGGTGCCTCGGTTAAGCCAGGTCCCGCTTGCAGGCGTTGCGCCAGTTGGCGGATCGACGCATCGCCTTGGAACTGCCAGTGGCCCGTATCGCTCAATGCTTCTAGGCGAGCCGCGTCGAGTTCCGAGATGCGCAGGGAGCCGTCGCCGACAGTGTCGAACAGGTCGACCAGCACCCGCACGACGGGCTTGAGCCGGTCCGCACGCAGGCGCAGCCGTTCGCCCTGATCGGTTTTGAGTTCAATCGCTTCGTCATCGGCAATGCTGTCGAGTTCGCCCGACAGCCAGCGCCGGTCACGCCGGAACAACTCAGCCAGCAGCGGCTCCAGGCGCACCGTGCGATCGCCCACCGTGATGCCCATTTCCAGATCGAACCAACCATCGCCGGCATGACGTACCATCCCGTCAATGTCAACGATCTCGATAACATTGAAACGAAACGCCGCTCCCATGGTGACCCGCCAGCCGTTGCTGCGCAGCACGGGCAGAGACTCATTCACGAAGACGGGCCATGCCGCGGGCTCCGGCAACCCGAGCATTGCCTCAGCAAAGGGCTGCGGCCCGTAGCCGGGGGAGACCTTCTGTAGTCCGGTCTTGCGCAGTTCGAGCAAGCGCTGTTTTTCAGCATGGGGGCGGCGTTTGACCTGGGTCACGTCGCCATTTGGCGCCACGAATAGCGATTTGCTGTTATCCGCATTGACGCTCACGCCGTCGTAGTCAAAGCTGAGCGTTGCGAAATCGAACGCATGCGCCCGAGGGTCATATTTGCGGGGGTCGCGACTGCTAAAGCCCGACGAATACAAAGGCCGCGTATCGAGTGACAGAACCGGTACAGGCTCGGTATCGATCACGCGAATCGCTGACGTATCGTGCGCCGGCGGCAACGGCAGATCCGGTGCGCTCTCGCGCAGCACCGCAGCCACGAGTGGGGCTTCGGCCAGAGAGATCGGCGGCATCGACAGATAATCCCGCAGCGCTCCCAACGACATGGACAATTGCACGATGCCCGCTTCACCGGTCTGTGTGTCGACATACCACGCGGGTTCCGTCGCGATGACCATGGTGGCGTTCGGCTCGGTGCGTATCATCGGCCGCACGCGCTCGTCGGCCTGCGTCTGCCACGCGATCTGGCCCGGCCGTTCAATCCCCTGGACGAGTGCAGGACCCGTTGCCGATAAATCCAGCTGCATATACGAAGTTTGCGCCGCCTTTTGCTCAATAAAGAAGCGCCCGCTCGCCACCAGCTTCGACAGGACGTCGGCACCGTTTGTGCCCTGCAGCGCAAAGGCCCCGTAATCTTCACGGGATCGTCCTAGCCATAATCCGCGCAGCAGTATTAGATCGTCGGCGGTGACAAATTTGGGCGGTTTGATGAGGGCGGCTTCGACGTTGTTCCATGACTCGGCGCGCGTGCCGAGCGTACCGTCCTTGCTTAAGCCCGCCTTGTAGATCTGAACCTCGTGACGCTGACGATAGTCCACCCAGACCAGCACGTAGGCCAGCGCCTGCGTGGGCCTGGCTGCGGCCTTCTTCGCGCTGGGCACCGCCGCTGCACGCTGCGCGCGGAAGGTCTCCAGCCAGCTCACGAGTTCGGGACGCACGCTGGGTGTCGCCACGCGTGTCGCATCGGGTGTGGGGCCGGGCATATTTTCGAGCCCCGCGAGCAGTAGCGCCGCCGCATGTTTGCACTCGAAGCCGACGGGACACGTGCATTCGCTTTCGATCCAGAGGCCTTCTTCCGACTCGTAGAAATGCACCTCCGTCTCATAGGGGTGCCAGGCCGAACCTTTCACCTTGCCGCTGAGCCTGTGGTCCCGCCAGCGCAAACCCGACACGGCGCGGACGTACTCACGCCCCTTGGCGACCGTGTGGGAGCCTAACCAGTTCGTAATCTGCGCGCGATCATAAAAAACTGACGACATCGAGGAAAACCCATCCATGCAAGTTCAAGCCGGTGATGACAGCAACGCAGGTGTGCAGAGGAAAAGTCGAGGTTCCGCTCACCACATTGGCTGCTTGCCTGCGTTTGTCTCCAGCATCCATTGCCGGTGATGGATGCGTATTTTACGCGAGCGCCTTCGGCTGACGGGACGGCTCGCCCGGATGTTCACTGCTACGTGTCGTTTGTGTATGTCGCTGGTCGTCTTCGGCCTGCAGATAGATGCCGGTGGTCTCGATCGACGCGTGCCGCAGATTTTTCTGGATGAAGCGCAGGTCCGTACCGGCGTCGGCCTGATGGGAGGCGGCGCTGTGGCGAAGCCAGTGGATCGATGCGCGACGTAGCGTAGCGATGCCGGCCGGGTTGGTGGTTTCGAGCGCGTCAGCGGCGCGGCGGAACACTTCCCTGACGATCAGGTAGATCGCCGCGGGTGTCGGATGCCGCGCAGTGTCGCCGGCGATGCTCATCACGGCGGGACCGGTCTCGCTTGCGCACGGCACGGGCGGCAGGTCGTGAAAGGCACGATAGCGCGCAAAGTCCGCCATCAACGTGTCGCTCACCGGCACCTCGCCCTCGGCGCCGCCCTTGCCGATGACGTGCGAGAGCGCGCCATTCCGGGGGCTGGCGTCACCTCCGATTTTCGACTGACAGTTGGCGTTGCCTTTTTTGCGGGCGCGCAGCGGTGCGAAAGACGAAGACACAGAAGCTCCAGCCCCAGGAATGGCGCACTCTCCAGTTAGAACACAGGCCATCTTGCCTTAGCCCGAACTTTGACTCGATCACAGTAACTGCTCAATAACCCGGGGCAATCCCGCCCTGGCGAAACGCGTGAGCCGACGTAGCGAGCAATTTTCCATGCGCGTCGCAGGATAGCGCGCCCTTGCGCAACAGGTCACCCGCGATGCGTCGCACCGCCTCGCGCACCAGTCGCGCGAGTGCGTCAGCCGAATACGGCGCCTCGCTGTTTCCGTCCGTGCCGCCGCCATGCTTGGCCAGCGACGCCTCGGTGCCGTTGATCACGACCTGCGCGATCAGGGGTGCCGCGACCGACAGCGCCTCGCAATCTTTTTCCCGATCGGCCCAGTGCGCGCGCAACGCGGCGACCGTCGCCCCGCTCACCGGAACCGTGCGCTGCTTGCGGCGCTTGCCGACGACGGTCAGTGCCCACACCGTCACGGGTTGCCCTGGCGATGCGCCGCTTGCTGCGTCACTCGGTGCGGCTTTTGACGACGACTTCGCAGAAACCGTAGTGGACGTTTTCCCGGGACCACCCGACGTCACGACCGCGACGCTCAGGTTTTCGCACCGGGCATTGGCCGCTTCGTCGCGCCGCAAACCCGAGTCGCCCATCAATAGAATCGCCGCCCGCGCGGTGCGCCACTGGCGCGCTTCCTCGTCGGTCGGCGTCAGCCCGCTCAGGTCTTCGCCTTCACACCGGGCGGCCAGTTCTGCGCGCACCTGCGTCCAGAGATCGGCGGACAGCGCCCGCTCGACCTGCACGTCGACCTCCCGCGACGTGGTCGCAGGATCCGTCACCGCGCTCCACGGGTTGCCGGCGAGATAGCGCACCGTGGTGAGCCACGCGAACGCCGCCCGAATCGCGCGCACCGCATGCGCCTGGCTGTCAGCAGATAAGCCCTCCAGTGTAAACGGGCGCCAGCGCCCGCTCAAACGTGGCCGTTTGGGGCCGACGAACGTGGGTATCGGACTTTTCAGAAAATCCTTGTACGCCTCGCAGTCTTCCACCGTCATCGACGAGAGCGCCACGCCCCGCACGATCACGAGCCACAACACCAGGCGTTCCAATTCGCGGGTATGCTCGCCGCTGTTTTAGCTTCCCCTTTTGACGACAAACCATCGATTTCTGCCAAACCACATCCGAATACCTATTCACAGAGGAAACCCCGTTACATTCACAGTCGAAACGACTGGATTCTCAACATACGTATTAGCCGTAATTCTCATCGATCCAGCGTTTCGCCCATGCGGTCGCTCGGTCGGCTGCGCTCGCTGCGGTGGCGCATTCGCCCAGGTCGGAGAATACAAACGACGCACCGTTCAGTTCGCCCGTGCTCGGGCCGCGCTCGACCTCGGCCGAGGCGGTCCAGTTTTGCCCATTAGAGTTTGGTGTGGCGCGGATCGTCCATTCGCGATAGTCAGTGTGCTTGATCACGTTAGTTCGCCGTCGGTTTCAAAAGGTGAGAAAACAGCGTAGAGAACGCCACCCCAGCTTACGCGTATCCGCGTTCATCCGATCGAGTTCGGCGCAGCGTGGTGCGCCTACTTCGTCTGCTTGTGTCCAATCTATAAAGGTAATTTAGCATTTTTTGGCGGCGATCCTCGTTGCTTTGGCCTCCACGCGCTACCCTAAGCAATTAGCAACACGGTCACTCGTACCGCTCGGTCGAGATTCCGATCGCCCCGCTTGCAAGCCCTCCGGATGAGGGGTGACGCCCGGTTTTTAGTACGGCTGTGTTAGTGAAGCAGTACATCGCTCTTTGTGCTTAGCCAGTTCTCTGCGAACACCGTGGTCGGCACTGGATCGCCGAACCAGTAGGGGTGCGTCGAATCGCAGCCCAGTTCATGCACTGCCGTAGTTGGCTCTCCGTCCTGACACCTTCGGCCAGCGACTGCCCGCCAAGCGCACGGGCCATCCCGATGACTGAGCGCGACCGTCGTACGCTGGCGCGCGTCGACAAGCATTCCCTGCACAAATGAGATATCAATCTTGAGCCTGGCAACCGAAAGCCACTGCAGACGCGTCGGTGACGAATAGCCGGTTCCACATTCGTTCAGCGCAAACGAAAATCCGGTACTCTCGCGCGACGAAAAGACAGAATGGAACGAGTACCCGCAGTGCTCGAGTCGAGTCTCTATGACCATGACGTCCTCCCACGCAAAAACACAAAGGACGTGCCTGCAAAGCAACATAAATACAATTTCTAAATTTTAGTTAGTTTTATTTATTAAAAAATGAAGCCAATCGGCTGGCGTAAGCTAACCCGACAAGAGGCCGATTCAGTCGCCGACGGCGGCTTCATGTGGACGCCGAAAACGTAAGTCGGATCGTCACCGTAAAAAGAGCCGAAAAACCGTGCCCGCTGATAAAATTCGGCGTGACAGCGATTTTCTCCGGAGCCTTGCCCGTCATGGGCTATCGCGTCAGCTACGAACCTGCACGTGCTTACATCCCGGAAAGGATCGAAGGTGCGGCTCGGCGCGGTGATGGAAATTAGCGACTCCAATATGGCCAATCGTTTCTACGGACTGAATCGTATGAACGATGCTGAAGCAAACCGGTTCGCCGAACGCCTTGGTTTGCCGACTGGCTGGTTGGACGTTCCGCGTTCAGTAACGGACATCCCTGAGTCGGTGTCGGATTTGCTTGTTCCCCCGTCGCGTCGCCATGCGTCCGCTCAGCAAGAACTGCCACCCGCGATTGAGCTAAAAGCGACAGCGGCGAAGACGCCTGCGGGTACGAAGGCGAAAAATGCGGGTGCTCGACACGCCCCCCCTTCTATGCGAATCACACGAGCGTTCCAACGAACGTCGCCGCTGAGACGAATGCGGTCATGGGGCAACAAGATCAAGCACTCTCGTCCGCCGCCAATCCGGCGAGTCGGCAACCCGCTGATAACGATGTCTCGTTCTCCGCCGCCCGCCAGCAGTTTGCGCCAGCCTCCGTAACGCCGGTCATCACGGAGCCGCGCCGTCTCACTTCGGCAACCAGCCTGGACGATCTGCACGGGATTGAACCGATAGCGGAGGCGCTGATAAAGACACTCGCGGGCAAAGCACGCACTGGTCGCTTAGACGAAATGAAAGCCCTGGAGCTCTTACAACAAGCCGTGTTGCTCTGATCTGATTTGGCATGGCAGTCGACATCACCGGTCGGACGTTTGGCAGGCTCACTGCGATAGCCCGCGAGGACGGTTCTCTCTGGCGATTCAAGTGCGCGTGTGGCACCGAAAAAGTTCTCGATTCGCGGAGCGTGAAGTTCCGAAAGACCCTATCGTGCGGCTGCTTGCGTCAGATTGAAATTGCGCCCGGCCATCGCTTTGGCCAGCTCACTGCGTCCCATTACGTGAATCACGGCAAGAACGGCGCGCGCTGGTTTTTTCAGTGCGACTGCGGGTCCGGGAAGATCATTGTGTCTAGCTACGTAAGAAGCGGCCTCCGCACGTCATGTGGATGCCGGGGACTCGGCGCGACCGCCCACACCACCGAACCAAGCGCGGTCGTTTGGCCGTTCCCGAAATGGCCGAAAGCGCGCGGCGGCTGAACAGCCTCAAAGAGCCACACTTCCGTGCAGCCGCATCTATGACAGTTGAATCGAGCGGTTTCCTCTTATAAAGCACCTCGTTGAAACGGCGTGCATGGCGCGCAAGAAGTCTAGTACTTCGCCGGCGGGAAGCCAATCATCAAAGCTTGCCTGAGCGGTTGGACTTCGGCGCCAAATCCGTCATTCGCGAAGCAGTGTTTCTGTGTTGGCGCGGACGTCCGCTACGACCAGTTACTGCGCGAGCTTCCCGGGAACAGAAGATGGAGCCGCTTATCGCACTACGGAATCTATGTTCGCCGGCCGACGTCGGCGCTCAAACGCAACATTCGGCCCTTAACAAAACGCGGCCCATGCCTCGCAAGACGAGTCATCCGACGATCAATTTTAATCCGGCAGGCAGTGACTCTCCGAACACGAGCCCCGTGTCTGCGTTATCGAGCGCGACGACCTCACGAACCATTTCCATCCACGCTGGCGGTGCGTTCGCGGCTTCGAGTCGTCGCGCGACGGTTTCGCGGACCGGCAGCGGCAGATCCCTTGAACGGTCGCCTGTCATACGCGAGATTTGCACGGCGGCAAACACGGCCGGCTCAACCTTTCTCCAGTCTAGCGCGAAGATTGCGTCCAGCCATCGGGTCGCCACGTCCGCTGGCACGACACCATGCGCGCTACCATAGAACGGCCGACGCGCACCGATGCGTCCAACCGCCCACCAGCTCTGGTGATTTTCTGAGGACCGCTGAAGCCGGGCGAGAAGCTGTTCCGCAATTTCGATCTTGCGATCGACGGGGATGCGTTCAAGCGACGCGTAAAGGCGAAGCATATCCGCGTAACCCACCTTCGTGGGATCGAAGGGCAACTTTTGCCGCTTCGCGCCCGCAGCAGCCTGAAGCCAGGCCATTGCATCGAGCACCTGAAGCTGCGCATCCTCATGCAGGCCGGCCGCCGAGCGACGCCACAGCGTCCACCATTCCGACCACACCTGCCCTTCGTTGACATACTGAATGCCGTCGTCGAACAGCGACCAAAGCTGTTCGATGCGCCATTCGTCGAGCGGATAGCCAAATCCCGGCCGCACACAATAGCCGGCCAGATTCAACCAAAGGCGTTCATGATCCGCGGAACGCCGCCGCCGGCCCGCCCGTTCCCAGAGCGCCCCGAACAGTTCGCGGAGCAATGCGCCATCCCAACTCTGACGCGGCCCCAGTAGCTGTTCAAGTCCTGCACGCAAGCGCTTCACTTCCTTGGGATTGACATTCGCCGAGCGGGCGCCGAACGTGCGGTCGATGAGTTCGATGGCTTTGTCGAGCGACGGATGACGTATAGCCGCGGAGACATTGTGTTCGGCATCGTCACGTCGTAACTGGAACTCGAGCAGCCATCGCTGCGAAGCGTCGTCGGTTGCGGTGCAGTGCATCTCCAGCCTGCCGAGTTCCGTCAGCGACGTCGTAAGTTTGACCAGTCGTTCGCGAGGGCCCCTCGTGTCCTGCTGATGCACCACAGTCGCGACCGGCGGCAAGCGGACGAAGTCGCGCGTCGTGAGGTCGGCAAGCTCGCCTGGCTGCCAGGCCGTGTCGGCGACCGTAGAGATCAGGTGGAAACGCACCGGATGCCCGAGTCGCAGCGCAAACACGCGATCCTCGAGGTGCACCTCGTGGCCTTCTTCGGTTCCGCGTGGCAACAGACACACGCCTCGCGACGCCTGCGCATCCTCGTCGAGGACGAGGAAGTAGCTGCGTGGCGAGCCGCCGCCGATGCGCGGCGCGTGTCCCGCGCGGGCCAGGCCGTAAGCGACTGCGCCACGCGCGACAGTGACATCGGGATGGTCGTTTTGCAACACATGCAGAGGCTTCTGGCGCCATGCGCCGAGCGAACTCGCCAGACGCTCGGAGAGCGCTTTGGCACGGAAGACGCCGCCGTTGAGCAGCAAGGTATCGGGCATCGGCAACAATGATGGCGCACTATCCGACGTATCCAATGCGTCGCGCGACTGCGCATTGAGCCTGCTCAGAAACGCCGCGATGTGCCGCGTGATTGCCGGGTCGGCCGCGTAGGGCAAGCCGAACTCGACGATTCCCGCCCGCGACCGGCGAGGCAGTTCGTCCGAGCCGCCCGTTGGAAAGAACCCATCGACGATGATCTGCTCGACCTCTTCCCGGCTCAACTCCATCGTGCGTGCGCCGCCGACAAGCCGGGCTCCCGCACTGAGCAGCGTGATCGCGACGGAATCGGGCGCCTGCGCGCCGAGCAGTTCTTCCTTCGCGGCGCGGCACCGTTCGACGAGCTGAGACAGGCTGGCCGCCGACAGGCGCGTTTGCTCTTTGGCAAAACGCGCCTCGACCAGATGCGCCAGCGCGAGGTCCATGTTGTCGCCGCCGAGCATCAGATGGTTGCCGACGCCGATGCGGGTCAGTTGCGGCTCGCCGTCCTCGAAATGCACCTTGATGAGCGTGAGGTCCGTCGTGCCGCCGCCCACATCGCAGACCAGCACGAGCCGCGTCTGGGCGAGTTCGGTGCCAAGCGTCGCGCGATGATGAAACAGCCAGTCGTAGAAAGCGGCCTGAGGCTCTTCTAGCAGGCGCAGGGCGGGCAGCTTCGCGATGTGCGCGGCTTCCAGCGTCAGCGCACGCGCGCCGTCATCGAACGATGCGGGCACGGTGAGCACCACGTCCTGATCTTCGAGCCGCGCGTGCGGAAACCGCTGGTTCCACGAAGCGCGTACGTGAGCCAGATAGCTGGCGCTTGCGGTCACTGGCGAGACCTTGCTGACCTCATCGTCCGCGCCCCACGGCAGAATCGGCGCGAGACGGTCGACCGACACATGCGACAGCCAGCTTTTCGCGCTGGTCACGAGCCGGCCCGGCACCTGTGCGCCCAGCGTGCGAGCGAGCCGTCCAATCACGGCTGGTTGCATCTCGCGGTCATCGGCGCCGCTCCACGGTAATTGCAGATCGCCTGGTGCCAGCTCGCCCGGCGCCGGGTGATAGCGCACGGACGGCAACAGGTCTTGCGCACCGACCTCGCCGAGGCCCACGAGCTGATCGATATCGAAGACGCGGATCTCGTTAGCATCCGCCCTGACGTACGCAACGACCGTATTGCTCGTGCCGAGATCGATGCCGACGATGTATTGTTTCATCGGACTCAGGCGTTCGCGCTGCTGCGCACATCGAATTCGATTTTCCAGCGCTCGCTTGTGCCGTGCGGCACGGCTTCGAGTTCCAGTGTGCCGGCTTCAGTGATCCGTGCATGCAGCTTCACCGTCACGACTTCGCCGGGCGTGCGTCCTTCGGGCTGCAGCGTGGCCTGAATTTCCTCCAGTTCTTGCAACTCGTCGGGCGACCAGTAGTCGAGCATCGTGCCGACCTGATCTTGCCGACGCACCGACGAACCAAAGAAACGGAAGTGCACGGGTTCGCCGACCACGAGACCGAATTCCTGAGTCGGCAACGCCGCGTCCGTTCCTTCTTCCATCCCGAAGGGCGCGAGGCACAACGCCTGGACAGGCGGCTCCACGCCGGGCACGGCGGGCATGGCCGACTCGACCGCAATATAGTAAGCGCGTGCCGTGCCGCCACGAATGCGCACGCCCTTGCCACGTTTAACGTAGCCGTAGTACGCCGCGCCGCGTGCGACCGCGAGGTCGAGATCGGCGCCACCCAACAGGCGCGCAGGCGCTGCACCCTCAGTTGTGAGCCAGCCGTTGAGGGTCTCGAGAATTCGCTCGACGAGAAGTGTTGACTTGAACACGCCGCCGTTGAACAGGACCGCTGTCGGATGCAGGAAGCTCGCGTTCTCGGCTGGCACGTGCTGCAATCCGTCGAGCTCGGCGAGCGCTGCGACCTGTCGGCCAAGAAAGGCGGCAAGGTGCCGCGTGATGCCCGCATCCTGCGCATACGGCAGGCCGAGCTGTGTCAGGCCGCCACGCGCTCGGTTCATCGGCCGGGCGGACGCAACGACTTGCGGAAAGAAGCCATCGAGAGTCGTCTGCATGAGTTCGGCGCGGGTCAGTTCGGTGCGGATCGAGCCGCCAATCAGCTTCGATCCGCGGCTCGGTATGACCAGCGGCACCGTATCCGTACTGCGGTCGGTCAACAGTGTTTCCTTGGCTGCCCGGCACGCATAGGTGAGTGCGCGCAACTGCCACGGATCGGCCTGCGTTCCCTGCGCGGCCAGCTTGCGCGCGACCACGTGCGCGAGCGCCAGATCCATGTTGTCGCCGCCCAGCAGGATGTGTTCGCCGACCGCGACACGATGCAATTCGAGATTGCCTTCATGTTCGATGACCGCGATCAACGACAGGTCCGTCGTCCCACCGCCCACGTCCACAACCAGAATGACGTCGCCGACCTTCACCTGCTTGCGCCAGGCGCCGTCGCTTTTCTGGATCCAGCTATAGAGCGCCGCTTGCGGTTCTTCCAGCAGCGTCATGCGGGCGTAGCCAGCCGCTTGTGCAGCCTCGGCCGTCAGTTCTCTCGCGGCCGGATCGAAAGAAGCAGGAATGGTGACCGTGACCTCCTGCTCGCTGAACGGTGCATCGGGATGTGCGTGGTCCCATGTTTCACGCAAATGCGTGAGATAGCGAACCGAGCTTTCAAGCGGCGAGATGCGCGTCACTTCAGGTGGCGCGTCGCTCGGCAGAATCGCCGCGCGACGGTCCACACCGGGATGACAGAGCCAGCTCTTGGCGCTCGACACCAGACGAATCGGCGTCCCCGCGCCTCGGCTGCGCGCCATTTCACCGACCGCGAAGTCGCGCTCTATGGTCCACGGCAAAGCCAGGTCACCCGGTGTCAGCTCGCTCGGATGGGGCAGGTAGAGAAACGAGGGCAGCAGATCGAGCGCTTCGATGACCCCCGCGGCGGTGAGCTGCGTGATCGGCAGGACGCCGTGACTGGTTTTCTCGCCGTCACTGGCGAAGAGGTCGACGTACGAGAGGGCGCAGTGGGTTGTGCCCAGATCGATGCCGATCGAATAGCGCGGCTCAGTCATAGTTCCACCTCAGCCTGTGCGATCACCGTCGCGTCATGCGTCTTTGTCAACATCGGGAGCCTGACCTCCTCGACTCTCCAGCCGCGGTGACTGATGTTGCCGTTGAACGGCGGCTTGCCGACCACGTTGCCCGTCAGCCGAATCGCGGTTGCGTCGAAGCCGTCGGCGAGCGTGACGCGACTGCCTTCGGCCTCGTCACGTACTGGGCGAATCGTGAAATGTTCGCGCAGCGTCGCGCGGCAACCGTCGTGCACGAGCCTCGCGGCGGCGCCGATGTCCGCATCGGAATAGCCCGCGATGTCCTCTTCGACGAAGTCGACGAAGCGTGCGCCACGCTGGAGAAGTCCCAGAAGCTGAAGCGCTGCCTCCGGGCTTGCCTCCTTGATCGTGGGTGCCGTCGTTGCCGCGGGTTGGGCCGCCGTGAACGGCGCCGCCACTACTGCCCCGTCGCGTAGCCGACGCACTTGGGCGGCGAACTCGCGGTCGCCCAGGACAGCGAAAAAGGTGCCGACGGCAAGGGAAAGTCTGCCGAGGAAGGACATGTTCGATTTGATCATACAAAAATGCTCCTGTGGGTTCGCCTGAACGACGAGCTATCCTGCCGGACGCGGGACGAGGCTTGTTGAGAGCCTTGGAGGTCGGGTGCCGGCAATCAAGCTCCCCGCAGCAAGCTGCGGGGTATGAACTGCACTTTCCCAAGCTGCCGGTTTTCAACCGGCCTACGCCGCGAGCGGCGGGGAATTCGACACGAAGAGATTCAATATGTAAGCCCAGCGGGGGCCAAAACCCGTATTTTGCCTTGATGTGGCCAAGAGCCGTTCAATACGCGAATGTCGCAGCTTATTGCCGCCATTGCGATACCGCGTGCGCGAGTGCGTGGGCTGTGCCTGAGCGCATCGACATACCGCTCTCACCATCGGCAAAGGATGGGGTTGTGTCGCAGTAAGACGGGAGGGACGAGCAAAGGCGTTCACACTAACGCATTGGGCTCGAAGTAATTCGGTAGACTGACCTTCCCTCAAAAACCGGACGGATTTTGGCTAAGTTCGGCGAATCGATGGCTTTTCAACTTGTTGCTGCAGAGGCAGCAATGAAGACAGAGACGTGAATGCCTTAGAACGCGTGAGACGGATGTTGGGCGAGCTCAGTGAATTCCCGCCAAGCGACGAACCGGGCAGCGAGCTGTTTGCGGTAACGTGAAGCCCGCAGCAGATGCCGCTTGAGCGCGAAATGTTGCCAGCCCGAAGCACGAGAGAAACTTCTGTGTGCCTCTCAGGTCGCGAAAGCCGCGCATGCGATGCTCGCGTTCGCGTGTAGGTTGATGGCTGTTCTCGGCCCAGTTATTGAGCCGGGCTGCAGCTTTGACGAACACGTGCTTCATGTTCACAAGCTCCGGTATCTCGGCCTTCGCCGCCGGGTAGCTGCGCAACTGATCGGTGACGATCCTGCGCGGGTTCGAGCGCAGCACACGCTTGAAGAAGCGTTTGGCGGCGGCTTTATCGCGCCGCTTTTGCACCAGGATGTCGAGTTCGGCGCCATGCTCGTCGACCGCACGCCACAACAGGTACGGTTCACCTCGCAGCGTGATGAACATCTCGTCGAGGTGCCACATGCTACCGGGCTTACGCCGAGCGGCTTTCACCCGATGAGCAAAGCCCTTACCGAACTTCTCGCACCAGCATCGGATTGTCTCGTACGTCACGATCACCCCGCGCTCGAACAGCAGTTCTTCAATGTCGCGCAAGCTGAGCTGAAAGCGAAAATACCAGCGCACGGCGCAACTGATGATCGTGGCTGGGAAACGGTGACCGTGATAGCGATTTCGATTTCTTCATCTTGCCATCTTACGTGACGAGCCCAACAACCTGACAATGTCCCGCTATCCGTCCGATTAATCGCGAAAACGCTTTCATCTGTTCAATGCCTTACTGGAGGCGCATCGGAATTTGATAGTGTCATTTGAACCCCCTGGTTTGCGGGCCTCAAACCCAAGTCGCATCAGCATTCATAGGTTGTTTTAAAAGTGATACAGAAATGTCCGTTCGATTTGACGTGACCCGGGCGAAGTTTGCTGCTCGCGTGGTCGGGAATCGGCGGAGGAGCGTTGGCGCAGCCTTCAGGGGGTTCATCCCGCGGTGGCAGAGCGGAGTCGTCAGCGCTTGATGGTGATCCGAAACCGTTGCGTGAATTGCGCGAAGTTCACCGTCTGCCGTCTTCTGTAAAGGACTGGGTAGTGATCCGTGACATGCCCACCTGCATCGCATCAACCGCTTGGCAGCGCACGTCACGATCTGGTTTGGCACGCGCACACCCGTCACCTCGCATCAGCACCAGGAGATCCTTAAATACCTCTTCACACATTAGCGCCCGCTGCTCGGGCGTTGGAATGCGTCGGGCGGCCGCGGCCGGTATCGTGCGATCAAGACATTGACCTCCGCAAAAACTCCTATAAATCGGCGACGTATATGAGTGAATGCACTTAGTTGTGCAAGTGGCACAAAAAGAAGCGAGAAGGATTGAAGTAGATAGGATTGCGATTGATCGTCAGATAGGCACGGCCATTGGGTATTCAGAATCCGGTTGCGAGAAGCGGAAAAGAGCTGGGGACTTCAATGAAGTAATCTGAGGAGACTACCTTTAAGCAAAAATATCTGACCTTGGCTGTGGCAGCGAGCGCATTCGCCGCAAGCAGCGCACACGCGCAATCGAGCGTTCAGCTTTATGGCCTGATTGATCTGAGCGCGCCGTCGTATCAAACACATGCCGACGCAAAAGGAGATCACGTCGTGGGCATGGGCATTGGCGGGGAGCCGTGGTTCAGTGGCAGCCGTTGGGGCCTCAAGGGCGTGGAGGACATTGGCAACGGATCGCGGATCATCTTCCGTCTGGAAAGTGAATACCGCATGAGCGACGGCCAGATGGAAGACCCGGGCCAGATCTTTGACCGCGACGCATGGGTTGGCTATGAAGACGATACGTTGGGTAAGTTCACGGAGGGCTTTCAAAATACAATCGCGCGCGATGCATCGACGATTTATGGCGATCCGTACGGCAGCGCTCGATTGACGACCGAGGAAGGCGGCTGGACCAACGCTAACAATTTCAAGCAGATGATTTTCTACGCGGCCAGTGCCACCGGCACCCGTTATACCAACGGCCTCGCGTGGAAGAAACTGTTCAGCAATGGCATCTTCGCCAGTGCGGGCTACGCGTTCGGGAACACAACGAGTTTCGGCTCCAACTCCAACTACCAGGCGGCGCTTGGGTACAACGGCGGCCCGTTCAACGTGTCGTCCTTTTATAGCCACGCGAATCGCGTGGGCTTCACCAACCAGTCGTTCTCAGTGGGGGGTAACTATACGTTCGGTATTCTGCGCACCAATGCGGGGTACTTCCGCTACTTGGGCAATCAGGGCTCGCTCGGCCAGCGTCAGGACAACGCGTGGACCGTGTCGCTCAAGCTGGCGCCGAAGGGTGCGTTTGACTACGAACTCGGCTATCAGCAGATGCGCGTGAAGAACGCCGCGTACAATAGCGACGGCGATATCCCCAACGCGAACATCGGTGCGTTTGACCCGACGTCGGGCCTTCACAACGGCTACAAGGAGACGCTGTACGGGTCGGCGTTCTATCACCTGTCGAAACGCACTGAAGTGTATTTGGCTGGCGACTACATGCGGCTTCATGGCGGATATACGGTCAGTACCACCTTCGGCGCCACCAACCAGGTCGAACTGACCACGGGCATCCGCACCCGCTTCTGATCGGGGATCTGCTCCTCCCGGCGGATCCATTCATCGATATGCTCCGGCTTGCGGCGGCGGATTTATCCGCCGCCGCCTGTTTTCTGGTGCGCCCAGGATGGGCGCACTCTTGTGGGTGTGAGTTCCACCGCGAGTTGATCACAGCGAGCGAAGCGAAGCGCAACTGAGTCAGCCTTGGGGGTGCGTCAGTGCCAGCGCATCTTTGGGCAAATGGGTTTCGACTGCGCAAACCCCAACCCCAGGTAGCCCAGTCCGACCCGCTCAAGGTCGCGGCTATCAAAAAAACTGCGCCGCCTGGCAAGGCGTCACCACTTCGCCCCCGGGCGCCAGGGATGACGTCTATCGCCTGAGCTACCGGCTACCGTCAAACCACTTTCGCCGAACGTTCCACCGCGCCACCGCGACGATACAGCATAAGCGTCGCAACCAGCCCGCACAACGCGGCGAAACTCATCCAGTATCCCGGTGCAGCCTTGTCATGCGTGACCTCAATGAGAAAAGTCGACACCGCAGGTGTAAATCCGCCGAAGAGCGCCGTCGCGAGGCTGTACGCCAGCGAAAACCCTGCCACGCGGACGCTCACTGGCATCACTTCGGTCAGCGCGACGACCATTGCCCCGTTGTAGATGCCAAAAAAGAACGAGAGCCACTGCAGGACGATCAGCATCCTGAGGAAGCTCGGCGCTGCCGCCAGCCACGAAAGCGCCGGATAGGTGGTGAAAATGGCAAGCACCGTGATGCCGATCAGAAGCGGCCGGCGTCCAATACGATCCGACAGCGCGCCGCCAATCGGCAGCCAGATGAAATTGGAAACGCCAACGCACAGCGTAACGACGAGACTGTCGGCGGTGCTGAGTTTCAGGACGGCCCTGCCGAATGTCGGCGTGTAGACGGTAATCAGATAAAACGTGGTGGTCGTCATCGCAACCAGCAGCATGCCGGCGAACACGATTTGCCAGTTCGCCATCATCGTCGCGAGGATTTCCTTTGCCTTCGGATGGTGCTGCCTCGCCTTGAACTCCTCGGTTTCCTGCAGCGAACGGCGCAACACGAACAGGAACGGTACGATCGCGCAGCCGATAAAGAACGGGATGCGCCAGCCCCACAGACCGATACTTGCCGCGGACATCCAGCTGTTGAGTCCATAGCCGAGCCCCGCTGCAACCACAATCGCAACCTGCTGGCTTGCCGACTGCCAGCTCGTATAAAAGCCCTTGTGGCCTGGCGTCGCCATTTCAGCCAGATAGACCGACACGCCGCCCAGTTCGGCGCCCGCCGAGAAGCCCTGCAGCAACCGGCCGATCAGCACCAGTGCCGGCGCCAGCATGCCGATCGTTGCGTAGCCGGGGACCGCAGCGATGAGTATCGTGCCGCTAGCCATGAGCGACAGCGTCACGATCAGGCCCTTGCGACGGCCGACTTCGTCGATGTAGGCGCCAAGCACGATGGCGCCTAACGGCCGCATCAGGAAGCCCGCGCCGAACACGGCGAACGTCAACATCAGCGAGGCGAACTCGCTGCTTGACGGAAAAAACACCTTCGAAATGTAGGTGGCGTAAAAGCCAAACAGAAAGAAGTCGAACTGTTCGAGGAAGTTACCGCTGGTGACGCGCAGAACGGCGCCGACCTTGGAGTGGGACGGTCTGGGTGCGTCTGCCACCATGCTGGTTGAAGGGTTCATGATTACTGTCTCCTTGCGTTTGTCTGTCTGGCTTGTGAGCCGGCAGGTCCGGAGCATTTGCCTTGCTGACCTGACGGCACCGCACTTTGAAAACGAACCGCTAACAGCGTCATTCCGATCCCACCTGTACACCGCTCTTCTGTCGCTTTTCGATTGCCGATTTCAGTAACGCCGCGCTGCGGTAGATGCCGTGCGCGAACTTCCGCAAGGAAGTGTTGCAAACAGCGCCATCACCACGCCCAGATGGGCTGCGAGTAGCCACGCCATCGCAGCCGTGTCGCGCCAGGCGAGGAACGCCACCCCGTCGCACTGATATCGACGCAAGCGGGCTGTGCGGGGAAATGGCATAGAATTTGCCGACTAGCCGGGTATTGAACAGCTGCCCTCCCAACATCAAGTCGAGCATCAGAAGCAACGCCAGCCCTCCCGCCAGTGCCAATGAAACAGTCAAGCCATTGCGTTTGTCGAGCGCACCCATGAACGGTGACCATGCATATTCAGCATACGTCTCAACACAAACTTTCGCCATTGCCGCCGCAACCTTCACCGCAAACTATCCGCGCTGCCCCCGCGGTGCTACGCTCTGAATGCTATGCGCCCGATGCTATTAAGTACAGATTTCAGCCAAGCTGCGGACAACCCGTTCAGCCGTCACGGCATGCATGAGGAGTGTCTTTGACAATCCAGAAAGTCGATAGCGAGCTGAATAAGCAGAATTATCAGTCGATCGCCAACCGCGTCTCCGACGAGTGCCTCCGTAAATTCACGAAGACGAAGTCAGCAGCTTGAGAATCGAGCAGTGCAAGTTGCCCATCCTCGACCGGTGCAACGATCGTCTTCAGCAAGATGCCGGCGAGCAGCACGCTGACCACGTACGTCCCTCAGGCACGGGTGACGATGGTAAGCAGATAAATATCCGCTCAGGAGACGTTGATGATGACAGCGGCTTCCACGCGTCTACCGCCGAACCAGGCGAAGAAGCAGGCCTTCTGGCACCACGGATGGTGGAAGCTGATGGAAATCCGCATCGCCATCATTCCGCTGCCGATCTATGTGATTGTCGGGGCTCTCATCGCGGGGCTCGTGTACATCGGTAAGCTTCCGAACGAGATATCGCTAGTGATAGTGATGTTCGCCTTCCTCGGTCTCACACTCGCGGAGATCGGCAAGCGCATCCTGACGGCGGCCAATCGCATGACGCTGATGCCGTTCGCCCAGATCGCGACCCGGATCGGCGGGGTGATCTCCGTGACGACCGTGCTGATTATCCTGCCGTGCTATGTCTAACCAGCGCTTCTCCACTGCGAGGTCACCATGCAAGTCACAGGTATGCTGCACGGAGCCAAAATGCTCCAGTTTGTCGACTTCCCGACCACTGAGGTGCTCGGGCCCGACGCCAGCGAAGAAGAGATCCGCGCGCTGATCGACAAGCACGGCCTGGTGTTCATCAAGCCAGTGTTCAAGGGCGGTGTCGGCAAGAAGGGCAAGGCCGGCCTGATCGGCAAGGCTACTGACTTGAAGACCGCGCTGAGGGAAAAGGAGCGTCTGTACTTCGTCGAGCACCGCGTCGGCCACACGGTGGCCAAGGCCAATGGCGTCACCTTCGAAGCCGGAGTGCCCGCCGAGCACGAAGTCTATTTCTCGATCACTGACTCGACGCATTTCCGCGCGCCAACGATGACGCTCACTCACCATGGCGGCATCGACATCGAGGAACTCGAAAGGAGCCAGGTGGCGCAGGTACCCTTCGATCCGCTCACGGGGCTGAAAGCCTTTGTCGTGGCCAATGCGCTGTCCGCGCTCGGGGCGCCCAAGCAGATCATTTCGCCGCTGGTGCAGCACCTGCCCAAGCTGTGGGAGCTGTACCACGACTACGGCATGACTACGCTGGAGTTGAATCCGATCCGCATGCGGGAGGACAAGAAAGGGCGCATGACACCCGTGGCCTGCGACTTCAAATGCGGCTTCGATCGCGACGACCCGCGCTGGCGCCGTCTGAAGCTGCCGGCGAGCCTGTTCGCGGTCGACTACTCCGACTTCGAGCAGGAGATCAATCAGCTGCGCACCTACCAGGGCCAGAGCGACGTCTACGTGATCAACGTCGCGGGCACCATCCTCGCACCGACCTTCGGCGGCGGCGCTAATTCGCTCGTCACGCAGATGCTCGGCGACGATGCCATCATCTCGTCGGACTTTGGCGGCAACCCGCCCTACGAGAAGATGAAGGAGGTGGCACGCATCTGCTTCAAACACTGGATCAAACAGAGCAATGTGCTGTTTATCATCGGCGGCAAATCGAACAACACTGACATCTTCGAGACCTTCCGCGCGATGGCCGATGCGCTACGTGAGCACTTCAGCCGGCATGGCGCGACGCCGCTTTACGTGGTCATTGGCCGCGGCGGACCGCATCTGGTGCGCGGGATGGGTGCGATGCGCGACACGCTCGATGCGCTAGGCCTGCCGTACCGGTTTTTCGGCTTCGACTCCGACATGAGCGAGGTCGTTCTGCATGCCAAAAAGGTCGATGCGTGGATGAAAGCGGGCGGCCGCGAGCAGGTGGCCGCCCGGCTGGGCATCGCGTCGAACCAGGCCGCCTGAGGGTTGCCCGCGCATAAGGAGCGTGTCATGTACAAGCAAGGCGTAGGCGATTTCAAGTATTTCGTCGGTATCAGTTCTCTCGCCCAGGTGGCCACGCGTGAAGACCGGGTCTGCGTGCTCAACATCCTGGGTGGCGAGTCGAGCGACGTGACACCGGTAGGCCATGTCTATTCGGGCGGCAACGTGGTGTTCGGCACCGCGCCGGGCAAGCGCGGCCAGGTGCTGGAGACGGCGTTGGGCAGCGTGCCCGTCTACAACAACGTGCTGGAAGGCATCAACGACGGCCATCGCTTCAACTGCGGCGTGATCTACCTGCCGCCCGCGGCGGCGCGTGACGGCGTGGCCGAACTGATCCGGGTGAACCCGGATCTGAAGAAGATCTTCATCGTCACCGAGAAGCTGGCCGTGCACGACTCGCGCGAGATCCGCGCGATGGGTCAGTCCAACGGCATCGACATCTTCGGCGGCAACAGCCTGGGCGTGGCTGATGCCTGGAACCAGGTTCGGATCGGCGGCGCACTGGGCGGCGACCATCCGGAGGAAGCATTGCGCCGCGGCTCGATCGCGATCTTCTCCAACTCGGGCAACTTCACGACCACGATCGCGACCTATCTGCGCATGGCCGGCTGGGGCACCACCACCTCGATTTCCTGCGGCAAGGATGTCTACATCCACTTCGCGGCACCCGAGTTCGCCTTTGCGCTGTCCAACGATGCGCGCAGCAAGGCTGCCGTGCTCTATGTCGAGCCCGGTGGCTACTACGAGCTCGACGCCAACTTCACCAAGCCGGTGGTGGCCTGCGTGGTCGGGCGCTGGAAGTCCAAGCTGACCCGCGCGGTCGGACATGCCGGCGCCATGGCCGGTGGTGCCGACGACGCCCTCAGCAAGGAAGGCTGGTTCATGGAGAAATTTGGCGTCGACGGCATCTTCACGCCCGAGCATCCCGTGTTTTCGGCCAAGGGCGCGCTGGTGACCAACATCGCCCACATCCCGGCTGCACTGACTGCGGTGATGGGCGAGAACGCCTGCCGGCTTGACTTCGCGTCCGAGGGCAATCTCGCGCTCAAGCCGTGGTTCGGTGCGAGCCACGGGCTGACGCTGCCGCCCGAGCTCGACTTGCCCGTCGTCGAGGCCGGCGCCCCGTATAACGAACAGGTCGCGGCGCTGAACCGGCAGATTGGTGCGGTGCCGCCGCGTCAGACGTTAAAGGACGCCTCGGGCGCCTCGCAGATGGATGCCAGGACGCAAGTCACCAGCCTGTACGGCGTGTCGATGCTCGAGGCCGCGCAGTACCCGCTGGAAGCCAACGTGAGCCTCGCGCTGTTGCACGAGCCCGGCGGCGAGAACGACCGGCGCCTGATCAACGTCGCCATCGGCGCCGGCCTGAACCTGCACGGCCACCCCGCACTGGCCGCGGCACAGGCCGCGCGCGAAGCTGGCAATGCGCCCAACACCGTGCTCGCCGCTGCCGCCAGCATCCTCGGCCCGCTCTGCCAGGGTGAGGCACGACAGGCCGCGCGGGTGCTGATCGACGCCTTCACGGCGGCCGGCTTGAGCGATGCGCTGGACGAAAGCTTCGATCCTAGCCGGATCAAGGTGGATGACCCTGGCCTGTTCGTCCGCGCTGATCCCGACGCCCGCGCGGACGCGATGCTCGCGGGCCTGCGCGCAAGAGGCGCCAAGTCAATCTTCGTGCGTTACCTTGAAGCACTACCCGGTCACCCCACCGAGGATGCCGTGCTTGCCGCGATCAGCACCACCCTGGCTTGGGGGCCACTGATGCGCAAGCGTGTCTCGCGGCTGACTGCCGAAAGCCTGCCGTGGTGGCTGCGTTTGTTCGGCGCGTTAATTGGCGCCTCGGTTAATGCGGATCAGCACCAACCCGACGGCTTCTGCGGTATTCCGATGACCGATGTCCTGCAGGAAAGGCCGATCAGCGAAGTGGCGTTCGTCGCGCTGCTTGGCTTCGCGCCGCAGCCGGCTGATCTGTTCTCGTTCCAGGTGCTGGTGGGGCTGCTGCTGTCCAACGGGCCGGGCACGATCTCGGCCCAGGGCGCCAAGGGCGCGGTCTCGGCCGACGGGCCCGAAGACCCCGAGCGTGTGCAGCTCAACAAGGGCCTGGTCGGCTTCCTTACCCACACCGGCTACACCCACGGCGGCAACGGCTACGAAGGTATCGCCTTTCTGATCGAGCAGTTCAAGGACACGGGCCTGGTCGATCCGGGCGACCCCAACCATGGTATCGATCTGAAGGCGCTGGCCTTGAAGTATGTCGAGGCGTATGCCCGCTACAAGTCGAACAAGAAGAACACCGGTAGCCTGGACATCCAGAAGATTCCCGGCATCAATCATCCCGTGTTCAAGGACAAGCCGGTCAATCACGATCCGCGCGAGGTTTTCATTCGCGAGTTACTGGCCGGGCGCCAGGAATACAACGTCTTCCATGACTTCTACGCCACGCTCGTCCAGTGCTTGTTCGACACAGGCGTGTCGCGCAATGTCTACTGCGTCAACATCGACGCAGTGATTGCCGCGCTGCTGCTGAAGATGCTATGGCAGCCCTACCGTAGGGGCGAATATACGGGGGCGGCCCTTGAGACGGCGGCGTTCACGATCTTCCTGTACCCACGCATGCTCGGCTGTGCCGCTGAGATTGACGACCACATGAACCGTGGCCGCAACATGGACACGCGCACGCCGGCGTCGCAGTGCCAGTTTGTCGCCTGATTGACCATGGCTGATAAATCGCGCATCGACCCGGCCCGATTGATCGGCTTCGACACGGCGGGGATCTGGTGCAAATAGGTAGCATGGCCAAGATGTTTCTTATAAATATGGATACCTTATCGATTTAACAGGACAACATTCCAGACAGAGGGCGCAGTGACGCCCTCGATGGCGAGGTCGAACTGCCCCTTGCGAATACGATGCATCAACTCGATGCCTGAAATCGTGGTCGCGGCACTCCTGAACCGTTTGAACCCGCGCATCACGTTCGTTCCGGACTTGATGTGACGATGGTCCTGGTCGGGTAGTAGCAGCGCATTGCTGCGCTGCTGCCCCCTTCGTGGCTGTGGTAATTCGCCCATCCTCGGAGAACGGGATTGAGCAGCCTTATCAGGCTAGCCTGTTTAGCCGTCTTGTTGGGGGGGTGTCACCGCTTCCCTGCCGTTGTCATCAGCTGCGCGGTTCGCTGGTATTTCCGGTTCAGCCTGAGCCTGCGCGATATCGAGGAGTTGTTGCTCGATCGTGGTGTCGTGGTCACGTACGAAACGATCCGTTGCTGGTGCGACAAGTTTGGCGCAGGATTCGCCAAGCGCGCCAAAGCGGCGCGGCGCAAGGCAGGCAGCACATGGCATCTGGACGAGATGTTCGTGACGCTGCGCGGCGAGCCGCATCTGTTGTGGCGAGCAGTCGACGAGCATGGTGGCGAACTCGACGTG
The DNA here is from genome assembly GCF_030464885.1 of Caballeronia sp. SEWSISQ10-4 2. Lineage (GTDB taxonomy): Bacteria > Pseudomonadota > Gammaproteobacteria > Burkholderiales > Burkholderiaceae > Caballeronia. The sequence continues at coordinate 41,650 of NZ_JALPRJ010000032.1, forward strand.
CTGGTACAAGAGCAGCGCGACAAGGCCGCCGCCAAACGTTTCTTCAAGCTTGTGCTGCGCTCAAACCCGGTGCTGCGCAAGATCGTCACCGATCAGTTGCGCAGCTATCCGGCGGCGAAGGCTGATATTCCCGAGCTCGCTCATGTGAAGCACGTTTTCGTCAAAGCGGCCGCACGCGTGAACAACCGTGCCGAGAACAGCCACCAGCCGACCCGCAGGCGCGAACGCCAGATGTGCGGCTTTCGCGATGCGCGTCGCACGCAGGCGTTTCTTTCATGCTCTGGCCCAATCCGACAACACTTCGCATTGCCCAGACGTCAAATGAATGCGGCCTGTCATCGTGCTGTTCTCAAAGAAGGCTTCGCCACATGGCATGGTTGGACTATTGCTGGCGCAATCGAGAAAATTATCTGATTAGGATAACTACTCTTTATAGGATAACTACTCTTTAGCTTCACAGGTAATCGACGCCAACCAAGTTGACACAGCCCTACTGCGGCATCATCGACCCATGCGCAAGGCGATCCGTCATTAATTCTCGCTTAGTCGTTGCTCGTTTTCGGAAAGAACACGACGTTTGCCAGACCCTCGAAATGCCGGTCGCAGGTCAGTAAATCCGCGTCTTGATGCCGCGCCGTCGCGTAGACGATCGCGTCTGCCGTCGCCAGCTTGTGTTCCCGATACAGGTCAGCGGCCAGCAACGCGATCGTCGTGTCTAGCGGGACGACCCGGCACTTTTGTGTGTAGGCGATGACTTCGTCGGCTTTTTCCTCCCCGACTTCTCGTATCAACCACTTTGACAGTTCGAGCTGCACGATCGTTGGCACGATGCAGCGGGACTTGTCCGGCAGCGTGTCGCTGAGCCTTTTGCCAAGCACACTACCCGTCAGCCATTCGATCCAGGCCGAGGTGTCCACTACTCGAAACGGAGCCGTCATCAGTACCGGTCCTGCCGGTCACGGTAATCACTCGTGTCTGCGCCCTTCGCCATTCCAGCCAGTTGACTCAACTCGGGCACGGGCATCAGCAGCACGCCCTTGCCTTTGGGAATGAAAACGAATTCCTGGCCTGCTTGCCAATGCTGTTCGTCGCGAACTTCCTTGGGGATAGAAATTTGAAACTTGCTTGATAACGTTGCAAGCGCGGTCATTTTTACTCCAAATCAATCGATATCCTATAAGTAAGAATACACTTTATCGCGCGCACTCTCAATCTAGCCTTGCCAGCGGTCTGCCAGAGTCAGCTGAATGGACTGATACCCAGCGCCGGCTCAGGACCGCCGATCAATGCTGCGTTGCACTGAAACCAGGACCGCCCTCCGTGACGCTGCGCGCCTGCGAGCGGCACTCTCTCTCATCGACCTATTCTCCGGGAATTCCCTCCTATACATCCACTCACAATCCAGATTAAATAAATCATGTTGATTTAATAATTACTCAGCAAATTCTTAGGAGGAGACAGTGAGAAGCCCCCACATTGGACGTGGCAGCAATTCGGCAAACTTGCGCCTCTATCACGAGCGGCTTTTACTACAGGCTCTGCGTCGCTCGCAGCCTACTGCCAAGGCGGATCTCGCGCGTCAGGCCAATCTGACCAGCACGGCGGTCGGAAGCATTATTACGTCGCTAGACCAGGCCGGTCTTATTGAACACATTGGTCGTCGGCTCGAAGGCCAGCGCGGTCAGCCCGCTTCGCTGATCCGGTTGAACCCGCGCGGCGCGTTTGGCATTGGCATAAGAATCGACCGGACCAGCATTGAAACCGTGCTTGTGAATTTTTCTGGCGATGTCCTGGCGCGCAGCACCCTCGACAGGGTGCTTCCCCACCCCGCCGAAGTCCTGAAAATCCTTGAGCGCGACATTCAGAACATGCTGGCATTGCTCACCCCGGGCGAGCGCCAGCGGCTGACAGGTATAGGTGTCGCCCAGCCGTTCCACCTGGGCAGTTGGGCACGCGAACTTGGGCTGTCGGCTGAACGCTTCCGGGCGTGGGATGAGATCGATTTCTCCGCCGAATTAAGCAAGCTGATGTCCCTTCCCGTCTTTACCGAAAACGATGGCAACGCGGCCGCTATCGCTGAACTATTTTACGGTTGCGGACGCCAGTGTCATGACTTCGTCTATCTCTTCCTCGGCTCGGCGATCGGGGGCGGCATCGCGATCGATGGCGATTGCCTGCGCGGCGGGACTGGCAACGCGGGGGATATTGGCATCATGCCGGTGCCCCCAAGCCGCCTCGCTTCCGCCCCGCTCCCCGGCGGGCAATGGGACATCCTGTTGTCGCGTGCGTCGCTGAATGCGCTCGCGCGCCATCTGCGATATAGCGGCGAGTCAATTCAAAATCGCTTCGATCTCAGCACCTGCATCCAGCGCAAACTGCCTGCGGTGGACGAGTGGATCGACGATTGCGTCGAAGCGCTCGCCCCGGCGCTCCACGCAACGTTGTGCGTGGTGGACGTGCCGACAATCGTGCTCGATGCGGATGTCGACAGCGGACTCCTCGATACGCTGCTCGAACGATTGCAGGCCGCGATGACGGCCACGGTGCCAGAAGCCCGCAGCGTCCCGGCACTGGTTCGGGGGTCGTTTGGATCAGATGCGGGCGCCATCGGCGCGGCCACGCTGCCCATGTTCTTTAACTTTTCGCCAAACGCCGGGTTGCTCCAGAGCGCCAGCGCGAAATCGAAAGAGGTCAATCATGCCCATGTCTGAGTCAAAGTCCCCAATCCTCGCCATGCGCGGCATCAGTAAAACCTTTCCCGGTGTGCGCGCTCTCGACAACGTGTCGCTGACCGTCTATTCGGGCGAAGTGCACTCGCTGATGGGCGAAAACGGCGCCGGCAAATCCACATTGATGAAGGTGCTCTCGGGCGCCTACCAGGCGGACCCCGGCGGCGAAATTCTGGTCGATGGAAAAGTGACCAGCATCGACGGCCCGCTTGCAGCGAAAGCAATCGGCGTTGCCGTGATCTATCAGGAGTTAAGCCTCGCGCCCAACCTTTCAGTTGCCGAGAATATCCATGCCGGGCGCGAATTGCGCAAGGGTGGTCGCTTCGGGCTGGTGGACAGGGCGGGCATGGAGCGCGGCTGCGAGGACGTGCTCAAGCGGCTGGGCGCGAGCTTTCGGCCGCAGACGCTCGTCGGCGATCTGTCGATAGCGGAGCAACAGCTCGTCGAGATCGCGCGGGCGGTTCACGCCAACGCGCGGATCCTCGTGATGGATGAGCCGACCACGCCCTTGTCATCGCGTGAAACCGACCGGCTGTTCGAGTTGATCCGGACATTGCGTGCCGAAGGACTGGCGATCATCTACATCAGTCACCGGATGGCCGAGATCTACGAATTGTCGGATCGTGTCTCCGTGCTGCGCGATGGCGCCTACGTCGGCACGCTCGATCGCGCGGACCTGTCAGCCGAGAGTCTCGTCAAAATGATGGTCGGCCGAGATATTTCCGGCTTCTATAAAAAGCAGCATGCACCCTACGACCCGGGCAAGGTTGTGCTGTCGGTCCGCGATGTCGCCGACGGCCGCCGCGTCAAAGGTTGCAGCCTTGAACTTCACTCAGGTGAAGTGCTCGGAATTGCGGGGCTGGTCGGCGCGGGCCGCACCGAACTGGCCCGGCTGATCTTCGGCGCCGAGCCGCGTATTCGAGGAGACATTACCGTCGATGGCAAGACACTCGCCATGCGCTCGCCGCGCGACGCGATCGATGCAGGTGTGGTCTATCTGACCGAAGACCGCAAGCGCCAGGGCCTGTTCCTCGACATGAGCGTGCGCGACAACATCAACGTTGCCGTGTGCGGCCGCGACGCCCGTCTTGGGGTGCTCGACCTGGCCCGAGGCGCGGTGCGCGCCCGCGACGCGATCTCCGCGCTCTCCATTCGCGTGGCAAGCGCGAAAGTCAACGCGGGCTCCTTATCCGGCGGCAACCAGCAGAAGGTACTGCTGTCGCGCCTGCTGGAAACGAAACCGCGCGTCCTCATCCTAGATGAACCCACGCGCGGCGTCGACATCGGCGCCAAGTCCGAGATCTATCGAATCATCAACGAACTAGCTCGATCCGGCGTTGGCATCATCGTCATCTCGAGCGAATTACCGGAAGTCATCGGCGTCGCCGACCGCGTGCTCGTCATGCGCGAAGGCGAACTCGCCGGCCAGCTCGGCGGCCATACCGGCACGCCGATCACGCAGGAAGCCATCATCGAATTGGCAACAGGCTCCCGGCCCCCGGTCGACCAGGCAGCTTGATCCATACACCGAACAAATCAGACGTCACGAATATTCTGGAGGACGACATGAGCAATTCACTCAAGCCGCAGGAAGTTGGCACAACCCCTGTAGAGGGCGCGACCAATCCGGTTCAGCGGCAAGCGAACATCTTGCGGCACGAGCGCATGCAGGCGCTTATGCGAACTGCCGGCATGCTGCCGATCCTGATTCTGCTTTGCATCGGCTTCGGGATCACGACGGGCAATTTCTTCAGCCTGCAAAACCTGTCGATCGTCACGCAGCAGGCGTCGATCAACGTGGTGCTGGCTGCGGGCATGACCTTCGTAATCCTCACAGGAGGTATCGACCTGTCGGTGGGATCCGTGCTGTCGGCCGCGGCGGTGGCGGCCTTGCTGGCATCGAATATTCCGGGCTTCGGTGGCTTGGCCGTGCCGGTCGCGCTCGCGGTCGGAGCCGGCTTCGGACTGGTCAACGGCGCACTGATTTCCCTGCTCAGACTGCCGCCGTTCATTGTGACGCTTGGCTCACTGACGGCGGTGCGCGGCATCGCCCGGTTGATGGGACATGACACCACGATCTTCAACCCGCAACTGTCGTTTGCGTTCATCGGCAACGAATCGCTCTTTGGCATTCCCTGGCTGGTCATCATCGCCATCGCGGTCGTGGCAATCTCGTGGTTCATCCTGCGCCGGACGGTCCTGGGATTGCGGATCTATTCCGTCGGCGGTAACCCCGAAGCGGCACGCCTTTCAGGTATCCGGGTGTGGGGCATCGAGATGTTCGTGTACGTCATCTCCGGCTTGCTCGCAGGTCTCGGCGCGGTGATGTCGGCGGCCCGCCTGTATGCAGCGAATGGTTTGCAGATGGGGCAATCGTACGAACTCGACGCCATAGCCGCAGTGATCCTGGGCGGCACTAGTTTCGTGGGCGGCGTGGGATCAATCATCGGTACGCTGGTGGGCGCGCTGATCATCGCGGTCCTGACCAACGGTCTCGTGCTGCTCGGCGTGTCGGACGTGTGGCAGTACATCATCAAAGGTCTGGTGATCATCGGCGCAGTTACGCTCGACCGATTCCGCCAGCGTGGTTCAGCGCGCACTTGAAGTATCCATCGAATCTTGCCTTATAGAAGGTAGAGGACGGACGCGAAACGGTCCCTTCGCGCCCGAAAAATACACCGGACCCCCCTTGGAGACAACGAAATGTTGAAACAAAAAATCGCGGCCGCGAGCATTACATTGGCGCTCGGCTTCAGCCTCACTGCCCCGGCACACGCCGCCGACAAGCAACTCAAGTCGATCGGCATCACGGTCGGATCGCTCGGCAACCCCTACTTCGTCACGATCGTGAAAGGTGCGGAGGCCAAGGCAAAGCAGATCAACCCAGCCGCGACCGTGACGGCTGTATCGGCCGACTACGACATGAGCAAACAGTTCACGCAGATCGATAACTTTATCGCCGCTCACGTGGACATGATCCTGTTGAACGCAGCGGACCCGAAGGCCATCGAGCCGGCAGTGAAGAAGGCGCAAGCCGCAGGGATCGTGGTTATTGCAGTCGACGTGGCCGCCGCCGGCGCCGATGCCACCGTTCAGACGAACAACGTCCAGGCCGGCGAACTGTCGTGCGGGTTTATTGTGAAGAAGCTCAACGGCAAGGGCGACGTCGTGATTGAAAATGGACCGCCCGTTTCGGCTGTGCTAGATCGCGTGAAGGGCTGTAAATCTGTGCTGGCCAAGAGCCCGGGTATCAAGATCCTGTCCGATGACCAGGACGCCAAGGGATCGCGCGAAGGCGGCATGGCTGCGATGCAGGGCTATCTGACGCGCTTCCCGAAGGTGGATGCAGTATTCGCGATCAACGACCCGCAGGCGGTCGGCAGCGATCTTGCCGCGAAGCAGTTGCATCGGAAGGAACTCTTCATTACGTCGGTGGATGGCGCGCCGGACATTGAGACGGCGCTCAAGAGTGACACGCTGGTTCAGGCATCGGCCAGCCAGGATCCCTGGACGATGGCACAGAACGCCGTGACCATTGGCTACGACATCATGAACGGCAAGAAGCCGGCCAACCCGCTTATGTTGATGCCGTCGACGCTCGTGACGCGCGACAACGTAGCCAGTTACAAGGGCTGGACCGCGCCGCATTGAACGTAACCGGGTGAGCGGTGTTCGCTCTGCCGCTCGCCGGTTTCCTAACGTTGAGCTCAATTCAACGGCCTGACAACATAGGTAGTCCTTTGCATAGTGATCGCAGTTTCACCGTGTTCCTTTCCGCGACAAAACCTCCGAAAGCCTTCGTATCGATTTCCATCATTGAATACTATGACGAAACCCTCTACCAGCGGGCCGGATCACCCCCAATTCGCCTTCGTCCTGTTCGGCGGAACGGGCGATCTGGCGATGCGCAAGATTTTGCCCGCGCTTTGTGCGGCGCACCGCGACGGTATGCTCGCGCCAGGTGGCAAGATCGTCTCAGTCGCGCTGACAGCACTGGATACCAGCAGCTATCTGCGATGGGTCGACGAGCACGTGAAGCCATACGTCCTGGCAACAGCAATCGACGATTCAGTGTGGCGAAGTTTTCTCGAGCGCATCACATACGTCGCGCTCGACGCCAGTCAGCCCGAAGCATTCTCCTTGCTGGCTGATACGCTAGCCGCAGTACGCGGCAGACGCATTTTTTACCTAGCAACCGGGCCCGCGCTGTTCGTGCCGATCTGCCGCGCCCTGGCATCGGCCGGGCTCACCGAAGGCTCCCGCGTCGTTCTGGAGAAACCGCTCGGCTGCGATCTGGAATCGTCCAATGCGATCAACGATGCAGTCGGCCAGATATTCAAGGAAGACCAGATCTACCGGATCGACCACTACCTCGGCAAGGAAGCGGTTCAGAACTTGCTCGCGCTGCGCTTCGGCAATTCGTTGTTCGAACCGTTGTGGCGCCGCGAATGGGTCGAGAGCGTTCAGATCACCGTAGCCGAAGAATTGGGTGTTGAAGGCCGCGGCAACTTCTACGACCAGACGGGTGCGCTGCGCGATATGGTGCAGAACCACCTGCTGCAACTGCTGTCCATCATTGCGATGGAACCGCCGCAGTCGATGGACGCGGATGCGGTGCGCGACGAGAAGCTGCGCGTGCTGCGCGCGCTCAAACCGTTGCTTAGCGACGAGATCGGACGGAGCGTGGTCCGTGGACAATATCACGCCGGCGCCATCAAGGACGCAACGGTACCCGCCTATCACGAGGAGCCCGGTGTCAGCGAGGGCAGCCCGACTGAGACTTTCGTCGCGTTGAAAGTCGAGGTGGAAAACTGGCGTTGGGCGGGTGTGCCGTTTTTTCTGCGCACTGGCAAGCGGCTCGCGGGCCGCATTGCCGAGATTGTCGTCAACTTCCGGCAAGTGCCGCACTCCGCGTTGGGAGAGATAGCGTTGCGTCCTGGTTCGAACCGGCTGACGATCTGTTTGCAGCCGAACGAATCGATTCGGCTCAGCGTGCTCGCCAAGCAGCCGGGCATGGGGATGACCCTGCAAGGCGTGCACCTCGATCTGGCCTTCGATCAATTCTTCAAGCAGGACCGGATGGAGGCTTATCAGCGTCTGTTGCTCGATGTGATCGCCGGGCGGCTCGCGCTCTTCGTGCGGCGTGACGAACAGGAGGCCGCGTGGCGCTGGGTCGCGCCAATCATCGAAGATTGGGCCACGCAGGGAAGCCTTCCGAAATCCTACGCATCCGGCACATGGGGACCGGCGGCAGCCAGCGCTCTGCTCGCGCGGCACAACACCTGCTGGCAGGAAGAAGAGAACTGAGTGCGAGGTGGACGTTTCGTGGCCGAAGCCGCTCGCGCGCGCTCAGGCCAGCGTCACTCCAATCGACCTGATCATGACGTGCTTTTCCGGTAGCACGCGCTGTACCGAATCAGCCGGCTCTCTCACTCTAATAGCGAAGTACGGCTGGCCCTACGGGGACGCTTCGTCCCCAAGCGAGTCCAGACCTATACGCTCAATGCAATTCCATCTCGGGCAAGCCAACATCTGCCGAGGAAATCAAGTTGTCGATGTCGACGAGAATGAGCATCCGTTCATGACCGTCGCCGGACGCCGAACGGATACCCGTGATGAAACCAACATCGGCTGCAGAGCTAAGTTTCGGAACGGGGCTAATCTGGCCGCTATCTAGAGCCAGTACGTCGCTGACCGAATCCACCACGACGCCCACGACACGCTTGCCGACATTCACGACAATGACAACGGTAAGCTCGTCGTATTTCACCGACTTGAGACCAAATTTGATCCTCAGATCCAGGATCGGTGTAATAACGCCCCGTAGATTGATCACCCCTTTGACGAACGCAGGCGCGTTTGCGATGCTGGTCGCGGGATCGTGCGAGCGAATTTGCTGAACGTGCTGAATATCGATGCCGTACTCTTCGGCCCCCAGGTTAAAAATCAGGAACTCGCCACTCGCTTTCGACGCAGCCACCCGGGCTTGTTCCCCCGCTTGCGCGGAGGGCGCTGCCAAGACCGTCGCGGCGCGAGCGCCCGCTTGATTCGCTTCCACGATCAGATCCTCCGAGTGCGAAATGTAAGCCGGGCTCAAAACGTTTTCCACGCCGCGCCGGTGGACGTAGTGGCACCTGCGGGGGCGAGTACGGCTCTCGCGGTCGGCCGTTTAGCAAGGGAAGCCGCTGTCTTGGTGGTCGGCGCCGTTTGGCGTTTAGCCGGCGCCAAGCGGCGCGGTGCCGCCGTTGCTCGATCGGCTGCGTGATCGGGAGTCGCCGCACCAAGTCGGAAAAAAGCCACCGACTCCGTCAAATGCCGTCCCTGTTCTTCCAGCGATTGAGAGGCCGCTGCGGCTTCCTCAACCAACGCAGAGTTTTGCTGCGTGACTTCGTCCATCTGCGTGATCGCCTGATTGACCTGCTCGATTCCGCGGCTTTGCTCCCCGGAGGCGGCAGCGATCTCGCCGATGATGTCGGTCACGCGGGAGATGGCCTGCGTGACGTCTGACATTGTCTTGCCCGCGTCTGCAGCCAGCGCCGAACCATCCTGAACCTTTAGCACCGACGTGGCGATCAAATTCTTGATCTCCTTCGCCGCGCTCGACGAACGTTGCGCGAGGCTGCGCACTTCGCTGGCAACAACCGCGAAGCCACGCCCCTGCTCGCCGGCACGGGCGGCTTCGACCGCCGCGTTCAGCGCAAGGATGTTGGTCTGGAAAGCAATCCCTTCGATGATCCCGGTGATATCCGCGATCTTCGTCGAGCTTTGGCTGATTTCGCCCATCGTGTCGACGACCCGGCTCACCACCACATTGCCCTTTTGCGCTGCGTCGGATGCGTTGGCCGAGAGTGGACTCGCTTGTTGCGCGCTCTCGGCATTCTGCTTCACCGTCGACGTCAGCTCTTCAATGCCGGCTGCCGTTTCTTCCAGCGATGCCGCTTGTTCTTCGGCGCGAGGACAAGTCCACGTTGCACGCCGCGATCTGGCTCGACCCGCTAGCGATGCTCTCCGTCGCACTTCGAACCTGACCGATCAGCTTGACCAGGCTGCCTTGCATCTCGCCCATGGGCGCGAGCACACTGCCTGCCGGCGTGTGCTGTACACCCGGCACGGGACTCAGATCGCCACCGGCTATGCGTTCAGCGACCTCGCCCAAGGCGGCAGGCTCGGCACCCAAGGCACGCGTCAAGCCGCGAGTAATCAGTACGCCAGCTAACGCGGCCACCCCAAGCGCGGCCACGCAGATCGCGATAAGCAGATTGCGCTGGCTCGCGCCGTGCTGCGCGGACGCTTCCACCATCTGCGCCGCACGGCTAGCGGTGAACGTCGAATAGTCGTTGGTTGCCTTGATCAGTGACGCAAGCAGCGGTCTCCCTTCCTCGTTTATCTTCGTCACTGCTTCGTCACGCTTGTTGTCGAGGGCGTGAATGACAACGGCCTGCGCTACCGGCCCATAGGCCGCGTCGATACGGTTGATCTCAGCAACGAGACTGCGGGCTTTCGCTCGTGTCAGTCGCGCCGGCTATCATTTCGTTCAGCTTTCGAAGGCGAGACTGGACTTCATCCCGCGCCTGGATGACTGCGGCCTTCTCGGTTTCGAGGTCGGCGGGCGTGGTCAATAGTACGAGGTTATTAGTAGCGATGACGCGCCGATCGACGACGGTCCGAACACGCTCCGCCATGTCAGCGCGCGCGCTGATGCCCGCGACATACTGGAAAATCGCTCGGTCGAGTCGTTCAATGACTTCACTGACAGGCCCGATACAACCATGACAATAGCGGCAAGCACGCCAAAGCCCGCGCTCAGCTTCGCCTTGACGGTCATCTGTTTGAGATTCATATGTTTGTGCTCCGGTCAACATAAAAAGAGAAATCCCTGATTGCCGGGAACGCGCCTTTGCCCTGTCAGCCTGCGTGGTGTATCCGACGCGGCAGTGCTCTTTGCGGCAAACGGCAGGCGGTACGACTGTGTCGCTGCTTTACGGCAACGCGCGCCTCTCCTGTAGAGGAACAAACCCTTGCCGAGCGCATCCCAACATGCACATGCAATTGCATCCATGGACCCGACGCACTCGGCACATCGTCACGGTGCACCCCACCATTCAGCGAATCACGCTGCGACGGCCTGCCCCAGCGTTTCGCGCAACATGGTGGCTAGCTCCTGCGCAACGAACTTCGAGATATACGCATCGGCGCCGACTTTTCTCACGTGTTCCTCATTGGCAGATCCGGACAACGACGAATGGATGACGACCGGGATCGATCGCAGCGCGGCGTTACCCTTGATCTTGCGAGTCAAGGTGAAGCCGTCCATTTCCGGCATCTCGAGGTCCGTTAAAACCAGTGCGATTTCGTCACTTACCGCGCGCCCCGACGCGTGCGCGCGTTTTTCCGCAGCCTCCAGCACGTTCCACGCTTCGAGCCCCGTCTTCGCCATGATGAACGGCAAGCCCATTGCAGTGAGACTCTGCTCAATCAAGCTGCGCGCTACACCCGAATCATCAGCCGCGAGAATTTTGGCGCCACGCGCAATATTGACGCGGCCAACGGTAGCCTCAGTAATATCAGGCTCGCTTCCCGGAAGCACGTCCCGCAAAATCTGCTCGACGTCGAGCAGTTGAGCCAGACGCGAGCCGTCTACGTTTCCATCGAGACGTGCGATGCTAGTCACGGTCTTTCCGCTCGAATGCGCCTCCGCAGACAGCACCTGATCCCACTCAAGGCGAACGATGTCATCGACCTCTTCGACAGCAAAGCCTTGGGTCGTCCTGGCAAACTCAGTGACCAGCAAGATCCGAGGTTTCCCCCTCGGTGTACAACCCGTCAACCGGGGCAAGTCAATGACAGGAATGATCTGCCCGCGAATATCAGCAATGCCGAGGATGTTGTCCGATGCGCCTGCGATGACCGTAAAGGCAGGCATCTCAATGATCTCCCGAACCTTGAACACGTTGATGCCGTAAAGTTCACGCTGCGTCGAGTTTGGTGCCTCGCCAAGGCGGAATAGGAGCAGTTCGAACCGGTTGTTTCCCGCCAGGTTAGTCCGTTGCTCAACATCATGCTGGGAACTACTCATCTGATTCGCCTCGATTCTGTGCGGCATGACCGATCGTTCGGAGCACGCCTCTATATAGTTGATGACGCAGCTTTCTGCTTCGGCTGAAAACGAGCTGCGCAAGGTGAGAATCCCCAATGCCGCCGATGGGTTCCGTAAGCGTTGGTCGAACTTCGAATTCCATCGTGCGGACGTGTGTCGCCTAGCCATTGCTTCATATGTGTTAACGACACACAGTTCAGCAGCTTTATTTTTGATTTTCTTAAGCCCCCTCAGGTTTTCCCTATGGGACGTCCTTGAAGATTCAGCGTCTGGTTGTCCGCCATACCCGGTTTTTGAGCCTAGCGGTGCGCAACGTCGGCATCCTGATGCGAAAAAAACAAGGCGATTCAATATTCACCGGTGGTTCCCCGTCCCTCACGCACCCGCGTAGCCATCCAAGCCGGTGAACTAAGCCACAATCGCGCCTCTCTTTGCGGTCTTGCGCTCCCTGCACTAGGCTAAGCTTGGCTTACGTTTAAATGAAGGACCGGGAGCGTATTGAATTAAGAACTTGCTGCACAAGGTACCGGCCTTTCCCCGAAGCGACAAAGTACCGCTTTAGAAAACCGCGACCAATCAAATCAAAGGGCAGGAATGGCGCACGAAGAATTCATGTCGCAGGAGGAGGTCGATGCGCTGTTGAAGGGCGTCACCGGCGAGACCGACATGGTCGTCGAGCAAACCTCTTCGTCGGTCCCACGTCCCTACAATCTCTCCGCCCAGGAGCGGATAGTGCGCGGTCGGATGGCAGGTCTTGAAATTATCAACGATCGCTTCGCCCGCCTCCTGCGCGGCGGGATCTTTCACTTGATGCGCCGCACCGCAGAGATTTCGGTCGGAGCGATCAAGGTTCAAAAATACAGCGAATTTACGCGCAACCTCCCCATTCCCACCAACCTGAATCTAGTGCATGTCAAACCGCTGCGCGGTACCGCGCTCTTTGTGTTTGATCCAAATCTGGTGTTCTTCGTGGTAGATAACTTGTTTGGGGGCGACGGGCGGTTTCACGTTCGTGTAGAGGGGCGCGAGTTCACCGCCACTGAACAGCGCATCATTGGCAAGCTGCTCGACGTGGTTTCTGAACACTATATGGCCGCGTGGATAAACGTACGCCCCCTGGCCCTGGAGTACGTTCGGTCAGAGATGCATACGCAGTTCGCGAACGTCGCGACACCCAATGAGATCGTCATTGTCACCGAGTTTTCCATCGAGTTTGGCACGACCGGAGGAACGCTCCACGTTTGCCTGCCGTATTCAATGATCGAGCCCATTCGTGATTTGCTGTTTTCACCGCATCAAGGAGAGACGCTTGACATCGACCAACGATGGGGACGCGTGCTCGCCACGCAATTGCAGGCGGCTGAGCTCGAGGTGACCGTTGATCTTGTCGACATACCGACGACGTTCGAGAAGATCCTGAGCATGCGCACAGGCGACGTGATTCCGATTAACCTCGGCCAATACGTCACCGCCAAAGTTGACTCCGTGCCGGTCATGGAGTGCGGCTATGGGATTTTCAATGGCCAATACGCGTTACGCGTGAACAAAATGATCGCTTCAGAACAAGCGATGAAGGCGGTTGAATATTAGCAATACTGATGGCCCGACGGGTAAAGATCGGCGCGATGCCTGAGAAGATCAACGGTCTATCCGCCGGCCCTGCTAAATGAAAGCGTGCCAATATCCAATCTCCCGCAGCAACTTTGGCCACTCGGTAACATTGGCGTCATCATGTACCATTTCCAGCTCTAACAATAGCGCCATAATGTCGACCACCGCAACGAAGGTGGCAACCGAGGGGCTGTGGTGCAAATAGCGATTGACGAATCTGTTAGAGTGTCAGGCTGACCAGTTTGAGGGCCCGTGATGAGCAAACTGACGAGTCTGGACGGGCTGTTCCCGGGCCGTTACTTTAACCGTGACGTGCTCGGCTTCAAACAGTACGGGAGTGCCGCGACCATGATTGCCCGTATCGAGTTGATGCACCGCATTCGCAAGGGGCAGTTCAACCTCTCCGTTCCCGGGCTCAAAGATGCCGCTGCGCCTGATGTCTGGAATGCTGTTCAGTTATATCGATAAGGTATCCTCAAATATAGGAAACTTCTCGGTCACCCCACCTATTTTCACCAGAAACCTATCATGGAATTGAGGCGAAAATCGAGTCAGCAAAATTGCTTCAGTCAAAATCCATGCCGTCCGCAACCGAACTGATCGATTCTTCGATGAGCGCGGTCAACGCGGGCCGCTCGGCACGATGGGTTGTAAAGCCCGCAATCGATACCCCGGCATCCGGTGCATAGTAGACCGCCGTTCCCCAGAATCCGGCGTGCGTATAACATGCTCGCCCGCCCACGCGCTTCACCGAAACTCCCAGCCGGTAATCTTCCGCGCCCTCATGGTCGCCCTTGCGCAGCATTTCCGCGAGCGTAAGTGGATCGTCGAATACACGCTTCTCGAACAGGTCCTGGTGGAACGTGGCAAGATCACGAACCGACATGACCAGACCGCCTCCGCCGTAAAGGTCCAATGTCGCACTTAGATCGGTTACGTCGGTTATGGCGGCGTCGTCAAGAAACTGACGCGCACGAGCCTCCGTCCCGGCAGGTTGAGACTCGGCGATTTCCCACCATGTCGATCCCAGCCGCCGCTCGTCAAAACGCAACTGATGCCGAACACTCTCGGCCAGCGACATTTGCGTCACGCGCTCGACGATGTCACCCAACAGAACGTATCCGGTATCGGAATATCTGTACTCTTTCCCGGGCTCGTTGGTTGGCCCGGCGTAATGACAGGAAAGGCCAACCTGCTCCTCACGGGTCCAGCGATGCTTAGGGTCCGCAATCACGGTCTTGAAGTAACGCGGGTCATCGGCATGATCGTATACGCCCGCGCTGTGGCTCAAAAGCTGCCGAACCGTGATCTTCTCCGTGCGATATCCGCGGGACTTCAACAAGCGGTCCAGCATTGGCGTGAGTAGCGGCGAGATGGGCTCATCGAGGGCAAGTTCACCCTGCTCCCACAGCCGCAGGACCGTCGCCGCTACGAATGTCTTGGTATTGCTCGCGACGCGTAGCGGCGTGTCGATGGTCAGCGCTCTGGCGGTAGACGCATCCGCCATCCCCGCCGCGGTGCCCCAAGGCTTCGGCACGTTTTTGCCCGTGACAAACAGGGCCATTGCCGCGTACTGCTCGTGCAAGACTGCAGTCAAGACTTCCGGTCGTAGAAAATCCAAACCCTTCTCCTGGTTATCGATGCAAGCTCAAAGCACCCGGATTTTGTTGGCGCACCTCGAAGACTACCGGGAAACGTCCGCTGAACCGATCGGAGACAAAAACACGCTTGCGGCGAACGCAAGCGCCCTTCTTCCAGCGATCCCGCGTAAGCCGGTCGAGTTTTCAAAGCCTGTCCGATTGCCTGCGCGTGGTCATTGCCAGACCGAGCGGAATAACCACGCCGACAAAGATCCCCAGCACCGCGCCAAACCCCTGCACGATACCCACGGACGTAAGCGCCGACAGTCGAAGAAAGCAGAACGAGCACAGCGCGAGAATCGTTTCGAAGGTCTGCGTCAGCATCACTACTCCTTGTTCGTGCCGGCTTGATCGCCTTCTTGTTGATTGCTCGGCGCGGGCTGCTCGAACATCGCCCGGCATTTGGGGCTCAGCTTCTGAAGATGCGCTTCCATGCAGGCAGTGATTTTTGCTTCGTTGGGAATGTGCACTGCACAGTAGCGGATCGCGTCGCGTCTGCAAGCTGCGGCCTGCTCGTCGTGGGTCGCCGCAAACACCGCACTGTTCAGCAGTATTCCGAGCCACGAAGCAACGGTAATGACTGAACGAGACATGGCCATTAATAAAAGTGGCGATATCTTCTTACAGCAAATCGCGAGCCCGATCTTTGCCCTGTGGATCCGCCCTGCTTGCCCGACGCATGGTTTAAAAACCGTCACCCTCCGTTCAACATACTACGACATTGCGCACAACGCGCGGCTCTTGTGTCAACATGCCCGACCTTATTTCATTGCTATACGTAGCATCAACTCATGGCTTCGAAGAACGCGCATCACGCGACTGGGTGGGCAGCAGGTTTGATCGCAGCAGCAGTCGTCAGCAAGTCCGGCGCAGCCGGACCGTATTACCTCTGGAGCGCGCTGAGTCTTTGCGCAGGCGTGTTCGGCGGCACCGCACCGGACTGGCTCGAAGTGGCGTGGTGGACGCGAGCGCGAAAGTTATGGATAACGCACCGCACGCTCACGCATTGGGGTGTGGGCTGGCTCGCACTGCTCGCGGTTTCGTACCATTTTCTCGGCGTTCACCCATGGGCTGCCATCAGCTTCGGCTTCGCATGCGGCGGCTTGATGCATCTGTTCGCCGACTGGCCCAACCCGCTGGGCGTACCGTGGATCATCTCGCGACACTCCCTGAACTGGTGGAACAGCGGCCGATGCGACGCGCTGATCGTCGGTGCGGCATGGATCGCCGCAGCAGTGCTGGTGGACCACGTCTGGTTCCACAGCGCCTACGGTCTCAGGCTGCTTCATGCGTTCTGAGCGCGCGTTAACCGGCCAAGCGAGCAAATCTGCCGCGCGTGCCCCTGCTAAAAGCGCTTTCCCGGCCCCTCTTGGTTTCTATCGGAAAAGCGACGCAAAACCTGTGGATTCCGCTCGCCGGCCAGCATGATGCCAAGCGTCATACGAATGCCGCGACGCGCTAGAAGCCCCGGTCCCGTGGCCCGTTACACGCCATAGTCTTTGACCAAAGCACATGTTGCAGCGCAATAAGCGCCCGCCCTCGCATTTGAGCAATTAATTTTCGCTGGTGACTATCGGCGCCAGTCGTGCGGACAATGCCGCCGCCAGAAGGCGCATGCCCGCACGACCCCTTCAACGGACGGAGACGCACTTGTTCCTTTACGGTTATGGTCCCCTGCTGCTGGCGGGCGCGAAGCAAACGGTCGAACTCGCGGTCCTGTCTCTTGCGGTATCCGTCCTGCTCGGACTGGCAGGCGCGAGCGCCAAGCTTTCGCACAACCGCGTCACACGCGGCATCGCCACGGCCTACACGACGCTGATCCGCGCGGTGCCCGACCTGGTCCTGATGCTGCTACTTTTCTATAGCATCCAGATCGCGGTCAACAACCTGACCGATGCTTTAGGCCTGGACCAGTTCGATATCGACCCGTTCACGGCGGGTGTCCTGACGCTTGGTTTCATCTACGGCGCGTACTTCACCGAAACCTTTCGCGGTGCTTTTCTCGCGGTGCCGCGCGGACAACTGGAAGCAGGCAGCGCCTATGGGATGAGCGGCGTGCGTGTGTTCATCCGCATCCTGTTTCCGCAGATGATGCGCTTTGCGCTGCCCGGTATCGGCAACAACTGGCAGGTGATGATCAAGGCGACGGCGCTGGTATCGATCATCGGTCTCGCCGATATCGTCAAGGCCGCGCAGGACGCCGGCAAGAGCACCTACAACATGTTCTTCTTCATCATGATCGCGGCGCTGGGCTACCTCATCATCACCACTGCCTCGAACATCGTGCTGCTGTATCTCGCACGCCGCTATTCCACCGGCGTGCGGCACGCCGACCTCTAAGCGCCGGACGACCCCTCATGATCCAGATACTTGCCGATTACTGGCGCCCGTTTCTCTACTCCGACGGCATGCGCGCCTCGGGTCTCGTCGTGACCTTGTGGTTGTTGGCGAGCTCGCTTGCGCTCGGTTTTGTCGCGTCCGTTCCGCTTGCCTGCGCACGGGTCTCGAAGAACCGCTGGCTCTCCACGCCGGTGCGCATCTACACTTACGTGTTTCGCGGCACGCCGCTCTACGTGCAGTTGCTGCTGCTCTACACCGGTATGTACAGTCTCGAATTCGTGCGTTCGCAGTCGTTGCTCGAAGCGTTTTTCCGCAGCGGCTTCAACTGCGCGATCGCGGCCTTCGCACTCAATACCTGCGCGTACACCACCGAGATATTCGCGGGTGCGATCCGATCGACACCGTACGGCGAAGTGGAAGCGGCACGTGCTTACGGCATGAGCACGTTCACTGTGTACTGGCGCGTGATCCTGCCTTCTGCACTGCGCCGTTCGCTGCCGCTGTACAGTAACGAGGTGATCCTCATGCTGCACGCCACCACGGTTGCGTTCACCGCGACCGTACCGGACATCCTGAAGGTCGCACGCGACGCAAACTCGGCGACCTATCAGTCGTTCGAGTCGTTCGGGATCGCCGCGCTGATTTATCTGGTGGTGTCGTTTGTGTTGATCGGCGCATTCCGGCGCGCGGAAAAGCGCTGGCTTGGGTATCTGGGCACAGCGCGTCGTTGAGATTCAAATCAGATCGTTACCTTGTCAAAACCGTATTACAGTCATCACTCTCGGGAGTACGCGTTGGAGCTAACCGCCAAAGATGCCGCGACAAAACTGGTCGCGCAAGACATTCACAAGCGCTACGGCGACAACGAAGTGCTCAAGGGCGTGTCGCTTTCCGCTCGTGCGGGCGACGTCATCAGCATCATCGGTGCGAGCGGTTCGGGCAAGAGCACGTTCCTGCGCTGCATCAATTTTCTCGAGCGGCCGAACGCGGGGCAGATCGTGGTGGACGGCGAGACGGTGCTCGTCAAGGCTGACCGCGCGGGCAACCATGACGTGGCCGACCGCAAGCAGTTGCAGCGTGTGCGCACGAAGCTCGCCATGGTGTTCCAGCACTTCAACTTGTGGTCGCATATGACCGCCATCGAAAACGTGATGGAAGCGCCACGGCATGTGCTCGGCCTCTCAAAGAAGGAAGCGGAAGAGCGCGCACGGATGTACCTCGAGAAGGTGGGTCTCGCGCCTCGCATCGAAAAGCAATATCCGTCGCACATGTCCGGTGGGCAGCAGCAACGCGTGGCGATTGCACGTGCATTGGCAATGCATCCCGACGTGATGCTGTTCGACGAACCCACTTCGGCGCTCGACCCGGAACTGGTCGGCGAAGTGCTCAAGGTCATGCAGAAGCTTGCCGAAGAGGGCCGCACGATGATCGTGGTCACGCACGAAATGGGCTTTGCCCGCAACGTCTCGAACCACGTGATGTTCCTGCACCAGGGCCGCACGGAAGAAGAAGGTGCGCCGGCCGACGTGCTTACCGCACCGAAGAGCGAGCGGCTGCGCCAGTTCCTCTCCGGCAGTCTCAAGTAAGCGCGTGAGCGTGAACCCGGGCCCGGGTCCGAGCGCAAAACCGCTCAAGGTGGCAATAGCCGTACTGCCGCCCTGTTCCATGAGCGGTGCCGGGCTGATCCTCGACAGCCTGCGTCTCGCGAACGAGATCGACGGCCACGCGCTCTACGAGTGGCAGATCTGCTCGTGGGACGGCCGCCCTTTGACGTTCGCCGGCGGGGCGCAGCTTCCCGCGGACTCCGCGTTCGGCGACGCCGTTAGCTGCGACTGGCTGATCGTGGTCAGCGAGCGATATCAACAGTTCGCCGACTATCGGCTCTTTCTGCAAAGCCTCGCGCGCGTCGGCACCCGCACGCAGCGCGTGACAGGCATTCATCACGGCGTCTGGTGGCTCGCAATGGCGGGCCAGTTGAGCGGCTATCGCGTGGCCGTGAACTGGGAAACCTACCAGCAATTCGCCGAGGAATTCGAGCGTTCTATCGTCACGCAGCAGATCTTCGAGATCGACCGCGACCGTTCGACTTGCACCGGCGGCCAGGCGACCGTCGACTTCATGCTGGCGATGATCGCGCGCGATCAGGGTGCGGACCTGGCGGAACGGATCGCCGATTCACTGGGCATCGGCGTGCTGCGTTCAGGCGAAGAACGCCAGCGCATCCCGTTCGTGACTGCGCCGGGCGAACGCCATCCGCGCCTGAACGACGCGCTGCAACTGATGGAAGCCAACATTGAAGACCCGCTTGCCACCGATGAAATCGCCGGGCTCATCGGCATTTCGCGACGCCAACTCGAGCGCCTCTTTCGCCAGTATCTCGGCGCGATGCCGTCGAAGTACTACGTCAACCTGCGCCTCACCAAGGCACGCACGCAATTGCAGCGCACCAGCAAGTCGGTGGTGCAAATCAGCCTCGCGTGCGGATTTGCGTCGGCGGCGCATTTCTCCAATGCGTACCGCGACCGCTTCGGCGTGACACCGCGCGAGGAGCGCCGCAACTGGATCGAAAAGCATAGCGGACAGGCCTCGGATGAACCCCGCGGCGGCGCGCTGCTCGGGTCATCGCGTGAACCCGTTTGATTGTTTTTAGTGCCGTTTTTTGCCCCTATTCCCACGTGCTCCCATGTGCGCCGGTTATCGCCGTGCGAACGCATAAGTGCCGCAGGCATACAGTTTTAGCCGATCCCGATAGTCAGCTTATCCATACGCGCGCTGCCATCGACCGTGCGCGCGCCGGATGCGCGATCGAATCTTGAACACGGCTGGCTTCAACGTCCCTACTGCCGCCTGACACGGCCTCGGCGAGTGGAAACGTGGCCCTGCACCACGTCCAACCGCGGCGTATTGCGTGTTCCCAACCGCATGCACCGTGCTCAAGCACGTTCCCCAGCAACGAGGCGCAATGCACCAGCGCAGGCCTCCTGAACGATACAAATCCCCGGCAAATCGCCAGTTTTATTATGGCCCGTATATTGCTTAAGACAATTTACGTATATCCAACGGGGTGAATTCATCATGCGAAGTCCGCTTGTCCGTCGTTTGATCGTCGCCAGTGCCGTCGTTTTGTCTTTTACGAGTGCCACGGCCGCGTTCTCGCAGGAAAAGGTCTCCGTCCGTTTGCGCTGGTTGCCGCAAGCTCAATTCGCCGGCTACTACGTCGCCAAGGCGAAGGGTTTCTATCAGGACAAGGGGCTGGACGTCAGCATCAATCCCGGCGGCCCGAACATTACCGTCGAGACACTCGTGGGTTCAGGCGCCGATACTTTCGGCGTCGGTGGCGGACCGGAAGCCATGTTGTTTGCGCGCGAAAAGGGCCTGCCACTCGTGTGTATCGGCATGACGCTGCAGCAGAGCCCGCACGTCTTTGTTGCGCAGAAGAAATCGGGCATCAAGACGCTGGCCGACCTCCGCGGCAAGAAGGTGTCGACGTGGTTCACCGGCGCGCAATACACGCTGTACGCCATGCTCGCGAGCCAGGACATCAAGCCGTCCGAACTGACGATCGTGCCGCAGGCTGCGACCATGACGCCGTTCATCGAAGGTGAATTCCAGGCAGCAACGGCGACGCGCTATAACGAATTCGTCACCTTGCAGGAGCAAGGCGTGACCGACCTGACCGTGTTCAAACCGGCAGACTTCGGTGTGGTTGCCCAGGCTGATTCGATCATCACATCGGAGAAATTCCTGCAGGCGCACCCCGATCAGGCGCAGGCATTCCTGGCAGCGACGCTGCAGGGCTGGAAGTACGCGCTGGCGCACAAGTCCGAAGCAATTGACATCGTGATGGCCGCCGCGCCGAGCGCAAACCGCGCCCACCAGACCGCCATGCTCGACCAGCTCGCCACGCTGATCACGGCGGGCAAGAACGGCTCGCAGGGAATCGGCCAGATCGACATGGACGTTGCCAGCTCCATCCAGGCACGGCTCATCAAATACCAGGCGCTGAAGGCGCCGGTCGATCTGAACAAGGCGTTCGATACCAAGGTCTGGGATCAGGTCCCGAGCGCCGATAAATCGCTTTGACCTGCCTCATTGGGTTCATTTGCAGTGAGCACCGCGGCCCATCCGCTACCGGGTTGCGGCAATCATCGACGCAGTTTTACGTTCCCATTTCCGCAGGAGGTCGTCTTGCAAGCTGAACTGCAAACCGGTCTTTCACACGATCCGATGCCCACGACAACCGTTAGCGCCCCGCCCCTGGCCCAGTCGACAGCCGCACCGGCGCAACTGGAACTCGTCAACGTCTGGAAGCGTTTCGGCGACCCAGCCGCACCGACTATCGCCGTGCGCGAAGTCGACTTGCGTATTCCGAAGGGTGAATTTGTCACGCTGATCGGTCCGTCGGGCTGTGGCAAATCGACGTTGTTCAACATGATCGCGGGGCTGATCGCACCGGACAACGACGGTTCGATCCTGCTCGATAACGTCCCCCAGCCGGACGGCAAGCTGCTCGGCAAAGTGTCGTTCATGCCCCAGCGGGACTTACTGTTCCCCTGGCGCACGGTGCTCGACAACGCGATCATCGCGCTCGAAGTGGAAGGAGTGCCACGCCGCGAAGCCCGCAAGCGAGCCGAAGCGATGTTTCCCGAATTCGGTCTTAAGGGCTTCGAACATCACTACCCTCAACAGCTTTCCGGCGGGATGCGCCAGCGCGTTGCGCTGATGCGCACGTTCCTGTTCGAGCGTGACCTGTTGCTCCTCGACGAACCCTTCGGCGCGCTCGACGCGTTGACACGCGCGAAGATGCAGAGCTGGCTGCTCGATATCTGGGCACGCCGCCAGCGCACGGTGCTGTTCATCACGCACGATATCGACGAAGCGATTTTTCTCGGCGACCGCGTACTGGTGATGACGTCGCGACCCGGCACGATCAAGTGCGAGGAGATCATCAACTTGCCTCGACCGCGCGATCCCGCGCTTGTCACGTCGACGCAATTCACAACGATCAAGCGTCGTCTGCTCGATGTGATCGAAGAGGAAAGCATGAAGTCCTTCGCATCGGAGGGACTGTGAGCGCCTCGTCCGACCTCGCTCAGAAGGCATTGCCGGCGGGGCTGCGCGGCGGCGCCGTAGCGGCCAGGCCCGGCTGGCAGCAACGCCTCCTGATGGGATTCCTGCGCTCGCCTCTCGCTTCCATGATCGCGCTTGCGCTGCTCTGGGAGTTCGCGACCATTGCGTTCGCGGTGCCCAGGCGGACCCTGCCGCCGCTGTCGGCCGTATTCGCCGACGCCTGGACGGTCCGCGCCGACCTGCTCGCCAGCTTCGGCCGCACGTTGCTGGAGACGCTGCTCGGTTTTATCGCTGGTTCACTGCTCGGGTGCCTGTTCGGCATCACCTTCGCCTACGTGCGCACGCTTGAACGCTCGGTATTTCCGCTCTTCGTGATCTCTCAGTCGATGCCCGTCGTCGCGTTCGGTGCGCTCGTCGTGATCTGGTTCGGGAACACACTGCTCGCGAAAGTGGTCATGGCGTTGTTTCTTTCGTTCCTGCCGGTGACGGTCAACACGTTGCGTGGATTGAAGGGCGTCGATCCTGAGCGCATCGGCCTGATGCGCAGTTTCGGCGCGCGCGGCTTCGCGCTCTTTGCGAAGCTCGCATGGCCGTGGGCGCTGCCCCAGGTCATGGTCGGGCTGAAGGTGGCGATTTCGCTGAGCCTGATCGGATCGATTGTCGGTGAATGGTTTGGCGAGACGGTCGGTCTCGGCGTCATGCTCCTGCAAGCGATGTACACCGAAGACATGACGCGCCTGTGGACCGTGATCGTTGCGTGCGGGCTGATGGGCTCCACGCTGTACGGATTGATTTCGCTGATCGAACGGAGGCTCGTATGGTGGCGTTCCGCAAGCTGACCGAGGCTGGCGCAGTGCCCGTCCTCATCACGTTGCTGATCTTCGTGACGGCCTGGGAAGGCGCGATCGCGCTGTTTCACATCCCGAATTTTGTGTTGCCGCATCTCACGCAGATCGCCGTGCGCTTATCGGGCGACAGCCACCTCCTCGCCGATGCCCTTGCCGCCACGCTCAGTGAATCGCTGGGAGGATTTGTGATCGGCGCAGTACTCGGCGTGGCGATCGCGTCCTTGATGGTCCTGATCGTGCCGCTTGAACGCAGCCTGCTGCCGGTCGCAGTCGCGATCAACTCGGTCCCTATCGTCGCCTACGTGCCCGTCACCTTGGTCTGGTTCGGTATCGGACCGGCTTCGAAGCTCGCGCTTGTTGCCCTGTCGACAGGGTTCGTGGTGCTGATCAATGCGCTACACGGCCTGAAGCAGGCGGAAACCGGCGCGATCGACCTGATGCGCAGCTTCGGCGCGTCACGGCTCTCCATCTTGCGCCGGCTGCAACTGCCCGCCGCGATGCCTTCCGTCGTCAACGGACTGCGCGTTGCTATCCCGCGCAGCATGATCGTGGCCATCGTCAGTGAAATGCTGGGCGCGTATCGCGGTATCGGCAGGATTATTTTCGAGTCGATGCAGCAAGTCGACAATCTTGGTGTGTGGGTTGCGGTGCTGAGCGCATCGCTGGCGAGCGTGTTGTTGTACACGGCGCTGGTGTGGATCGACCGCAAACTCGTCTGGTGGAACTGAACTGCAATGACAACCGTTCTTCCCGACTCTTCAAAAACCGATGCCGCCAATCCCGTCGCCCAGGACGAAGCGACCCTGCGGGTGCAACTGGCCGCGTGTTACCGGCTGGTCGCGCACTTCGGCCTCGACGACCTGATCTACAACCATATCTCAGTGCGCGTACCCGGCGAGCCGGGTCATTTCCTGATCAACCCCTATGGTTTGCTCTTCTCGGAGATCAACGCCTCCTGCTTCGTCAAGATCGATCACGAAGGCAACCGGGTCGATGACACCACGCAGCCGGTGAACCGTGCCGGCTTCGTGATTCACAGCGCGATCCACGCGGGCCGCGCCGATGCCAATTGCGTGCTGCACACGCATTCGGAAGCGGCGACCGCCGTGTCCGCGCTGACCGAAGGCCTTCTGCCGCTGAGCCAGTTCGCGATGCGTTTTCATGGCCACGCCGGTTTTCACGATTACGAAGGCGTCGCGCTCGAAACCGGCGAGCGAGAGCGCCTGATCCGAGATCTCGGCGAGCATCCCGTTCTCGTGTTGCGCAATCACGGCGTGTTGAGCGTCGGGCGTACGGTCGCGGAAGCTTTCATCCTGGCGTACTACTTCGAGCGCGCCGCTCGCGTGCAGTTGCTCGCGCAAGGGGCAGCGAGCGCGGCAGGCGGCGCGACGCTGCATTTGCCGCACGCGGACATCAGCGCGCTGGCTTCGCGTCAGTTCAACGAAATGGCCGGCGACATCCTGCCCCCGGGCAGCCGTGAATGGCCGGCCTTTATCCGCTTGCTCGACAAACTGGACCCGTCGTACCGGGATTGACCAGACACACATCACTAACGGAGATAGACATGAAGCTGCAGCCCATCACGCCGTTTCTAGGCATTGAAGTTCACGATGCCGATCTGCGCAAGCCGGTTGCCGACGACGACTTCGCTACGCTGCGCGAAGCGCTGAACCAGCATTCCGTGCTGCTCTTTCGCGACCAGACGCTGAGCGAAGCGGAACACGTTGCGTTCTCGCGCCGCTTCGGTCCGCTGCTCACGCACGTACTCGCGCAATTCCTGAAACCGGGTTTCCCCGAGATCTACGTGTTGTCGAACGTGGTCGACGGCGGCAAACCGATCGGCAATCACAAGGAAGGCTGGAACTGGCATTCGGACCTGTCCTACAAGGCCGAGCCGTGCCTCGGTTCGCTGCTGTACGCGATCGAAACGCCGCCCGAAGGCGCGGATACGCTGTTCGCTTCCATGTATGCCGCCTTCGACGCTCTCGACGACGACACCAGGGATTTCATTCGCCCATTACGCGGCGTGCATTCGTATTCGTCGTACTACGGCAAGGCGTTTGCCGATCGCACGCCGCTGTCCAGCGAACAAAAGGCCGCGGTGCCCGACATCACCCATCCGTTGGTACGTACGCATCCGGAAACGGGACGTCTGTCGCTTTACGTGGGCGAGGACGTGGTGAGCGGGATTGAAGGAATGGAGGGCCCTGAAGGTCAGGTGCTGCTGGCGCGCCTGAACGCACATGCGGTGGATTCACGCTTCGTCTATCGTCATGTATGGCAGCCGGGCGACCTGCTGATCTGGGACAACCGCTCCACCATGCATCGGGCGACGCCGTACGACGACGTCAAATACCGCCGTGTCATGCACCGCACGACGGTTGCCGGCGACCGCCCGTTTTAACGCCGCGGACCTGACGGATAAACGGCCAGCCGTTGTACGCCTGGCACAGGCAAGCGATTGAAGGAGACATGTGATGAGTACCCCCACCGCCTACGCGTTCACTGTGGAGAGCGACACCGGCGCCGGTTCCGAACGTCCGGCGACACTGTCGGAGACCGTTCAGAAAGCGCTCGAGAACCTGATCTTCAGCGGCGAATTCAAACCAGGGGAACGCCTTGACGAAGGCGAGCTCGCAGTCCGCTTCAATGCTTCCCGCACGCCGGTCCGGGAAGCGTTCAAGGCGCTCGAAGGTCTGGGGCTAGTCGAGATTCGCGGTCGTCAGGGTGTGACGGTGGCAAAGCTGTCGCTGCCGGTGCTGATCGAGATGTTTCATGTCATGGCATCGCTCGAAGGACTGTGTGCGCGCTTCGCGGCGCGCCGGGCAACCGCGGCGCAGAAACGGGCGCTGGCCGAGACACACGAAGCGTTGACGGCCGCGTTGAAAGACGGCGATACCCAGCGTTTCTACGACATCAACCAGATCTTTCACGATCAGCTCTACGCAGCGTCGAACACGGAATATGTCGCCGAGCAGACGCGTGCGTTGCGCAAGCGTGTCGCACCTTACCGGCGTTATGTGACCAACCAGCCGGGGCGCATGAACGCGACAATCGGCGAGCATCAGCGAATCATCGACGCCATTGCAGCCGCCGACGCGCAAGCCGCTGAAGACGCTGCCAGCGATCACGTGAATCTGCTCGGTGACGACATGGTCGATTTCATCGCGGCGATCTCGCCGTCCTGAATTCCCTCGTGTTCTGTTTCAACCCAACTTTAAATCAAGCCGGCCTGAACCGGCCGGACCCCGCGTCCGCGGCAGAGGAAACACCATGAAACTCGATCTCGACGGCAAGACCGTCCTCATTACCGGCGCCTCGAAGGGTATCGGACTCGCCACCGCCCACGCGTTCGCCGCCGAAGGATGTCACCTGCATCTCGCCGCGCGCAATGCTGAAGCGCTAAGCGAAGCGCGCGATGCCATCGTCGAAAAACACGGCGTGAGCGTCACCGTTCATGCGATGGATCTCGGGGAAGCCGGCTCGATGGCCAGGCTCGCCGATCGCGCGGGCGACATCGATATCCTGATCAACAATGCCGGCGACCTGCCCTCGGGACCACTCGACGCACTCGATCCCGCCGCGATCCGCCGTGGCTTCGAACTGAAAGTATTCGGCTACATAGACCTCACGAAGGCGTACTACGCACGCATGCAGGCCCGGGGCGGCGGTGTGATCATCAACGACATCGGTAACTCGGGCGAGAACTGGGATGCCAACTATGTGGCCGGATCCACCGGCAATGCTGCGCTGATGGCGTTCACGCGCGCGCTCGGCGGCGTCAGTCTCGACGACAATATCCGCGTGATCGGCGTAAATCCGGGGCCGGTCGAAACCGATCGCATGGTCAAGCTGATGAAGCGCCGAGCGCTGGACATGCACGGCGACGAGGCGCGCTGGACCGAGCTCTTTTCGCTCTACCCGGGCGGACGTCCGGCGCGCGCCGACGAAGTGGCCGAACTGATGGTGTTCCTCGCTTCGCCTCGGGCGGCGTATATCACGGGCACGATCGTGACCATCGACGGGGGCATTGCCGCGCGCGGCTCCATCATCAAGACCAGCAAGCGCGCCAATGCCGAGATCTCTCCGGCCGCCGCCGGCATACTCGCCGAGGCCGGAGCCGTCCAATGAGTTCGACTATCCACACACCGGCCAGCACTGCGGAAATTCGCAACCAGTATTTCGACCGGCTGTTCAACACGCCTGGCTTGAAGTGGCTTGGCCAGAACACCAATCATGTACCGCTGCACGCAGCCGTGCGCACGGCGCTGCACCAGGCCATCGACGACGAAGGTTTTCGTGCATATGCGCCGCCCCTGGGACTCGAGGCATTGCGCGATGCGATCGTCGATGATCTCGGCCTCGCAGGCAAACAGCAAGCCGTCGTCACCGACGGGGCAGTGGCCGCGCTTGCACTCGCCTGCCGTGCTTTTTGCGGTCCGCAGAGCGGCTTCGTGACAACGGACCCCGGCTGGAAATGGCCGTTGCAATTCGCGGCCCGCGCGGGTTCGCCGATCACGGAAATTCCGATCTACGGAGAGCAATATCAATACCGGCTGAGTGCGGACGCGCTGACGGCCGCAACCGGCGAAAACACCGGCGTTATCTATCTCGTCGATCCGAATAACCCGCTCGGCGTCTGCTACACGCGCGATGAAATTGCCGCGTTTACGCAGCGGGCGAAGCAGATCGGCGCCATCCTGATCCACGACTGCACGTATCGCGATTTCGCCGATGATCATCATCTCGCGGCGGAGTTTTATCCCGAAGGCACGATCACCATCGTGAGCTTTTCGAAGTGGCTAGGCTTCGCCGGTCTGCGGCTCGGCGCGCTCGTGGCATCACCGGCGCTGCTTGAAAAAATCCTGACTTGCTCGGAAGCACCACTTGGCTCAAGCGTGATTGCACAGAAAGGCGCGCTGGCCGCACTGGCTGTCAAGGACGAGTGGATGCGCGAAGTCCAGACGCTGCAACGCGCGAACCAGAAAGCCGTATTCGATGCCGTGTCCCGGCACCCTGGCCTGAAGGTCGCCGTGTATCCCTCGCAGGGCAATTTCCTGGTGATCGAATGTATCGATGCCGGCGTCGCGCCGGAGGCGCTGGTCGAAGCTTTTGGCGACATCGGCATCATGATTCGACAAGGGAGTTATCACACGCCGCGCTTCGGCGACCGCTTTGTGAAGGTATCGATCTCGGTACCGGCGGACTGGGTCACCGCGTTCTGCGAGGCGTTGCCCGCCGCGCTGGAAACAGCACGCCGCGCCGACCATTGCGCGCGGCCGCTCTTTTGAGTTCTGAGGACAACATCATGGGTTTCGCGAGAACGGCCGACGACGTGTCGCTCTACTACGAGCACGGTGGCCACGGCACACCCATCATCTTCGTGCACGAATTCGGCGGCGATCATCGCAGCTGGGAACCGCAGATGCGTTATTTTGCGCGCCGCCATCAGGTCATCACATTCGCCGCGCGCGGTTACGCACCGTCCGATATTCCCACGGACGTCGATGCCTACTCGCAGGACAACGCCGCCGATGACATCGTCGCGGTGCTCGACCATCTCGGTATCGAACGCGCGCATGTCGTCGGCCTGTCGATGGGCGGCTTCGCGACGTTGCATCTCGGCTTGCGCGCGCCCCAACGCGCGCTGTCGCTGACGGTAGCGGGCGCAGGGTACGGAGCCGAAAAGGAACATGAAGCCTACTTCCGCAACGTATCGATGGAAGTCGCCGCACAGTTCGAGAAGCAAGGCAGCGAAGTGTTCGCGCGGACGTATTCGCTCGGCGCGAGCCGCGTCCAGTTCCAGAACAAGGACCCGCGCGGCTGGCAGGAATTCGCGACGCGGCTCGGCGAGCACGACGCCGTCGGGTCGGCGAATACCATGCGCGGCGTTCAGGCGCGGCGGCCCTCGCTATACGACCTCGAAAAACCACTTTCGCAAATGGTGACGCCGACGCTGGTAGTCGTCGGCGATGAGGACGATCACTGCCTCCAGCCCGGCATCTTCCTCAAGAAGACGATGCCCGCGTGCGGCCTCGCCGTGATGCCTAAAACCGGGCACACGCTGAACCTCGAAGAACCCGAAGCGTTCAACCGACTGCTCGCCGAATTCGTCGCGCAAGTCGAGGCCGGCGCGTGGGCTAAACGGGACCCGCGCGCGCTGCCATCGCAAATCATGAAGACGGATTAAACCCACCTTGTTCCCTGACGAGCGTTATCAAGTGAGCACGAGCAAACCCGACACCTCCGAGGCCAACTGCCCGCGAGGTATCGATTTCAAGCGCCTCTGGAGCCGTCTGATGGCGCTGGGCGAGATCGGTGCACTCGCGGACGGCGGAGTGAACCGGCAGGCGCTCAGCGAGGCGGAAATCGCGGCGTGGCAATACCTGATCGAGCTCGCCGCACAAGGTACGGGACGCCCGATAGAAGCGTCGACAGATGCCGCCGGCAACCTGTTCCTCACGCTACCCGGACGTTATCGCGACCTGCCGCCCGTCCTGCTCGGCAGTCATCTGGACAGCCAGCCCGCGGGCGGCCGGTTCGACGGCGCGTACGGCGTGCTGAGCGCGCTCGAGGTATTGCTCACGCGCGCCGAACGCGCACTCGAAAGCGACCGGGACCTGATCGCGGTCGGCTGGATGAACGAGGAAGGGTCGCGCTTTGCGCCCGGCATGATGGGCTCGCAAGCCTTTGCTGGAGCGGCCGGCATCGACGAGATTCGAGCCGTGTGCGACCCAGACGGCATCAGCGTGAGTGCGGCACTCGATCATCTGCACACCGTATTTGCCGGGTTGCCGCGCCGCGCGCTCGGCTTTCCCGTCGCGGCGTACTTCGAATTGCATATCGAACAAGGGCCGTTTCTCGAAGCAGCCGGTACGAACATCGGCGTGGTCAGCGGCATCCAGGGCAAGAAGACCTGGCGGGTCGAAATCGATGGGGAAAGCGGCCACGCGGGAACGCTTGCCATGCGCGACCGGCGCGATGCGCTCGCGGCTTTCGCACGGGTCGCCGTTGCGCTCGATAACGAACTCGGGCATGCCGACGAGCAGGTGAAGTTCACGATCGGGCGCGTCGTCGCCGAACCGAACGCGCCCTCGGTGGTGCCGCGCAAGCTGACATTCAGTATCGATTTGCGCCATCCGGACAATGCGATGCTGACGCGGCTGGGGATGCAGGTCGAGGCGTTGTGCTTAGCAAACGCGCGACCTTGTTCGGTCCGTGTCGTACCGCTAGTCGATGCCCCGTCGAACGGTTTCGATCCACAACTCGGGCGGCTGATTGAGACTGCCGCGTGTGCGTTCGGTTACTCATCGATGCCGATCCTGTCGGCTGCCGGACACGACGCACGTTTTCTCGCCCAAGTGACGCCGAGCGCGATGATCTTCATTCCGTGCCGGGAGGGAATCAGTCACTCGCCCGCCGAATGGTCGGCGCCGGAGCAGGTCGGCGCGGGCGCGGATGTACTGTACGCGACGCTTGAAGCGTGGCTTCAAACACAGAACCAGGACCGACATGATGCAAGCTGAACTGAACGAAGCCGTGGATATGGCCAGCCTCCCTGCACAAATGCCGCTCGCGCCGAAGACCGAAGCCGCCGCGCGAGCCCGTTTCTTCAACTCGGGCAATGCGTTCAACATTCATCTGCCGGACGTGCCCGCCGCGAGTTTCGATCTGCCGCTGTCGATGTCAATGTCGAACTCAACGCCATGCGAGACGCAGTGGATGGATTGCGATCAGTCGAACGCGCTCGGATCTGGCGTGCCCGCGACTACGCCGTTCATGCTGGCCCGCTATTTGAGCCTGGCCGCCAGTGTGCAGATCGTGCTCGACAGTACGACGAGCGGTTCGATCTGGTATGTAATCGACGGCAGCGGCACGGCTACGCATGGAGAGGCGGGCTTCGAGTGGCATCGCGGCGACGTCTTCATGATGCCGGGTAGCGCCGGCGCGAATTTGCATGCAGCGCAGAGCGGCGCGCTGCTCTGGTGTGTCGATAACAGTCCATTGCTGGCGCACGAAGATGTCGTGCCACGTACGGCATCGCAGCGCGGCCTGGCTGCTGTTCACTTCCCCGCCGACGAAATCGAACGCCAGCTCGGGATGCTGTTCAGGACGTCCGCAAATACGGAGACATCGGGCTTTGCAGTGATCTTTTCAAGCGCGGAACTGGAGCCGAGCCGTAACCTGCTGCCCATACTCACGCTGAGCCTGAACACGGTGCCGGCCGGCTGTATGCAACGGCCCCATCGGCACAATTCCGCGGCCATCACGCTCGTGCTGACGGGTGACGACTGTTTTTCAATGGTCGACGGCAAACGATGCGACTGGCATCCGCACCGGACGCTCGTGACACCACCCGCTGCCCTGCACTCGCATCACAACGAAGGCCATGAACCGCGCGCCCGTTTCCTGATCGTGCAGGACGGCGGGCTGTATTACCACGGGCGCACGATGGGCTTTGCGTTTGCGGATGACTCCGGGAATCGCGAACCATAGCCTGCAGCTATATCGCATTGATATTGGTCTATTTTTTTTGCTCCGTCGTGGTTGATAGCATCCGCCGGTCTTTTCGCAATTTTCGCAAAATTTTCGCAAGAGCCGGCGACGCGCGTTGTCCACTCACCTCCACGGAGCATTCGATGAAACCCTTTCCCTATTTCCCGACGCGCCGCGCCGCTCGCCGCAGCCGCTTGCCTGCAATTGCCGCACTGGCATCGCTGATCATTGGATTGACCGTTCAACCCGCTAATGCCGACCAGCTCGATGCGATTCACGCAGCGCATGTGCTCAGGGTTGCCGTGCCCGAAGACTATCCCCCCTTCGGCTCCCCCGGTGCCGACATGAAACTGCAGGGCTACGATATCGACATGGCGAACCTGCTGGCGAAGACCATCGGTGTCGAGGTGAAACTGATCCCGGTGACGAGCGCGAACCGCGTGGCCTACCTGCTGAGCGGCCGCGCCGACCTGACCATTTCCTCGCTGGCGAAGACGGCGGACAGGGAGAAGGTCATCGACTTTTCCCAGGCCTACGCGCCGTACTTCCAGGGCGTGTTCGGTCCCGCCGACGTCAAGGTGACGGGACCTGCCGATCTGGCCGGCAAGACAATTGGCGCAACACGCGGCACCGTGGAGGAAATGACGATCACGCAGACCGCGCCGCCGAGCGCCACGATCAAACGTTTCGACGACAACGCCGGCACGATTGCCGCGTTCCTCTCCGGACAGGTTCAATTGTTCGCGGCGGGCAACGTGGTGGCGACGGCGATCATCGCGAAGCATCCGCCGCGCATGCCGGAGAGCAAATACATCTTCCGCAATTCGCCGTGCTATATCGGCGTGCTGAAGGATCAGCCGCGACTGCTGGATCTCGTCAACCAGACCATCGACCGCGCCAAGCACGACGGCACGCTAAACAGCATTTCGCAGAAGTGGCTCGACATGCCGCTGCCGGCCAATCTCTGACAAGCGGGTAAAGTTGCACTGGAGACTAAACACCCGGCACGGCCTCCAACACCTGCCGCAATACCTCGAGAAACTCGCGAGCCGGATGCGACAGCGGCTCCGCTCGCGAATACACGGCTTGCAGCTCCAGCGTCTTCTCGGGCCGCAGCGGGCGCACATCAATGCGCTCGCGCAACGCGGCATCCAGGCAGAACGGATCGACGAGCGCCACGCCTACACCCTCCTGCACCAGCGTGCAGGCACTGATCGCCGAACGCACTTCGACAATCGGCGCCGGGCGTGGCTCGCTGCCGAACGCCTCGCCCACCACGCGCCCGAGCGGCGTGTCGTGACCATAATCGATCCACGGCCGCGCCTGCAGATCACGCAGACGCACGGTCTTGTGCGCGGGCAGCCAGCCAGGTGGACTGACACACATGAGCGGCACCTTCACTAGCGGTTCCGTCGTGAGGTTCGGGTGCGCCACGTCGAACATCGATACCCCCAGATAGTTCTTCCCGAACAGCACCCGCGGAATCAGGTTGTTATGCGTGAGCGGTTCGAAATGGATTGGAAGGTTCGGATAACGCCGGTTAAAAACCGCAATCGCGCGCGGCACCAGATGCACCCCGAGACTCGGGCTGCAGACCACGTTCAGCTTGCCGCTGCGCCCTTCCACGAGCGCCCGCACGAGGTCATCGACGCGTTGAACGCCCGCGTAAGCCGACTCCACTTCCTCGAAAATACGCCGGGCTTCCGGGGTCGGATAAAGACGGCCCCGTGAGCGTTCGAACAGCAGGAAACCGAGCCGCTCTTCCGACACCGACAGCACCCGGCTCACCGAGGGCTGGGCGATAAACAGCATGCGGGCGGCCTCGCTGATCGACCCCGCGATCATGATGGCGCGAAACACTTCAATCTGGCGCAGGCTCATCGTAAGCCTGCGTTGCGGCGAGTCGTCGTAGGTCATCTGCTCTCCAATTGCCTCTCGAATCCTTTTGGCGGGGGCGGCCGGACGGCGCAAGCTTAACGCTATCCGCACTCTCGGACGAGATGCATGCATGCCGTCTATACCCTTTAAATTTTGGCGTATTTCACTACTGGGGCGGCGATTGATATCGTTGCCGCATATCCAGCGCAAGCGTGCACCACGATTGCGCGTTCCAAGGCGATTCCTCCATGATTCAGCCGATCCACGTCATCAATCCGAACTCGCTCGCGGACGTCACCGGGCGCATTGATCGCGCTGTTCAACCGGGTGCGTCAACGGGCGGTCCAGCCTTGCGTTGCATTACGCTCGAGACCGCCCCGCCCGGCATCGTCTCGCAACGGGATGCGGACTCCGCCGCGACGCTCGTCGCCGACTACGTGGAGCGCAACGACGCCGTCGCCAGCGCGTTTGTGATTGCCTGCTATAGCGATCCGGGCCTGTTTGCCGCGCGTGAAATAACGAAAAAGCCTGTTATAGGTATCGGACAAGCCGGTCTGTCAGCGGCCCTTCAACTGGGCGAACGGGTCGGCGTGATTGCCGTGAGTTCGCGCGGCATACCCCGCCATCTTCGCTATTACCGCACGCTCGGGGTCGATCGCCGGATTGCTGGCGAACTTGCAATCGACCTGCCCGTGGCGGATTCCGGCGATGAAAACCTCGCACTGCAACGCCTCATTGAAACAGCGAAGACCTTGCGCGACGACGCTGGCGCCGACGTGATCGTGCTGGGCTGCGCAGGCATGGCCGAACTGCGCTCCCGCGTGGAAGCCGCGGTGGGTGTTGCCGTGGTCGATCCCTGCACGGCAGCGGTCGCGTTCGCTATCGCGCGCGTGAAGGATCACGCCGAAGCAACGCGTCGTCAACGATCCCAGGGCGCCTCTCTATGACCGATTTCGATCTCACCATTCGCGGCGGCACCGTCGCTAGCGACACCGACGTTTTCCGCGCCGATATCGGCATAGTCGGCGACCGCATTGTTGCCGTCGAAGCGGATTTGCCTCCCGGCCGCCACGACGTCGATGCCAAGGACCGCCTCGTTTTGCCCGGCGGCGTGGATACGCACTGCCACGTAGAGCAGCGCTCGGGAATGGGCCGCATGGGCGCGGACGACTGGTACTCCGCCAGCGTGTCCGCGGCGTTCGGCGGCACGACAACCATCGTGCCCTTCGCGGCCCAGCATCGCGGCATGTCGCTCAAACAGG
This sequence comes from Caballeronia sp. SEWSISQ10-4 2, assembly GCF_030464885.1. Taxonomy (GTDB): domain Bacteria; phylum Pseudomonadota; class Gammaproteobacteria; order Burkholderiales; family Burkholderiaceae; genus Caballeronia. The sequence continues at coordinate 76,621 of NZ_JALPRJ010000032.1, forward strand.
CAGCCGCCGATTACGCCGCGCTCGCGCGTGAGAAATCGGTCATCGACTACAGCTATCACCTGATTCTCTCGGAGACCGATCCGCAAACGCTTCAGCATGATCTGCCTGAGTTGATCCGCTCGGGCATCACCTCGTTCAAGGTCTACATGACCTACGATCAGTTGAAGATCGACGACTATCAGATGCTCGATGTCCTGGCCGTCGCCGCACGCGAAAGGGCTTTGGTGATGGTGCATGCCGAGAACAACGATGTGATCCGCTGGGTCTCGCAGCGCCTGCTCGAACGCGGTTATACCGCGCCGAAATTCCACGGCACGAGCCATGTGCAACTCGCCGAGACCGAAGCGACGAATCGCGTGATCCAGCTCTCGCGCCTGTTCGACGTACCCATCCTGATCGTGCACGTATCGGCGCATGAAGCGCTCGCGACCATCCAGGCCGCTCAGAAAATCGGGGCGCAAGTGTATGGCGAAACCTGCCCGCACTATCTGCTGCTGACGGAAGACGACATGGACCTGCCAGGCACCGAGGGCGCTAAGTATTGCTGCAGCCCGCCGCTGCGCGACGCCGCTGCTCAGGAAGCACTATGGGACGCGCTCAGGCAGGGCACGTTGCAGACGCTATCGTCGGACCATGCGCCGTACAGATACGATGCGAGCGGCAAGCTGCCCGAAGGCGACAAAACGACCTTCAAGCAGATCGCAAACGGCCTGCCCGGACTGGAGACGCGCTTGCCACTGCTGTTCTCGGAGGGGGTTGGAAAGAACCGGCTGTCGATACCCGAATTTGTGGCGCTGAGCGCAGCCAATCATGCTCGCCTATATGGCCTTTTCCCGCGCAAAGGGCTGCTTGCGCCGGGCGCGGACGCCGATGTTGCTGTCTGGAATCCATTGCGTGTGGTGACGCTTACGGCGAGCGCGCTGCACGATCAAGTGGGCTACACGCCCTACGAGGGAATCACCATAACAGGCTGGCCAGAAACAGTCGTCAGCGCGGGGCGCGTGATTGTCGAGAATGGCCAGTTGAACGCGGCGCGCGGCAGCGGCCGCTTTATTCCGCGCTCTACGCCCATGCCTTGCGCAACTGAACGTGAGCTCACGCCATCGACTCGCTTCTTCCGCTCGTTGACCGGCAGCAAACCGGTCTCCTTGTAATTTGCCTACGTAATTCGAATCGATTTCAACCAGAGGTCAAGCATGCGTAATTCACGAAAACTCGGTCTCGCCGTGGCGCAGATGGGTCCCGTCAACCTCGCCGATGATCGCCCCAAAGTGGTCGCGCGTCTCGTCGACATGTTGCGCGAGGCGAAGGGCCGCAACGCAGACCTGGTCGTGTTCCCGGAGATGGCGCTGACCACGTTTTTCCCGCGCTACTGGATGAGCGAGGACGAAGCGGTCGAGCGTTTCTTCGAACGTTCAATGCCTAACGCGGACGTGCAGCCCCTCTTCGATGCAGCCCGTGAACTCGGCATTGGCTTTTATCTCGGCTATGCAGAGCTGACACCCGAAGGCCACCGCTTCAACACCGCCGTGCTGGTCGACAAGGAAGCGAAAGTGATCGGTAAATATCGCAAGATCCATTTGCCCGGTCACGCAGACCATAAGCCCGATGCGCCATTCCAGCATCTCGAGAAGAAGTTCTTCGAGGTCGGCGACCGAGGTTTTCCGGTATTCGAGTCGTTCGGCACGAAGGTCGGTATGTGCCTGTGCAACGACCGCCGTTGGCCGGAGACGTGGCGCGTGATGTCCCTGCAAAGCGCGGAGCTCGGTGTGCTCGGCTACAACACGCCGTCCTGGAATATTCACTGGAACGAGCCCCCGCATCTTCGCATGCACACGCATCTGATTTCGCTGCAGGCCTCGGCTTACCAGAACGCGATGTGGATCGGTGCGGCAGCGAAGTGCGGCTTCGAGGACGGCTTCCACATGATAGGCGGCTCGGTGATCGTGGCGCCGTCGGGCGAGATCGCGGCGCAGTCGTCGGGTGAAGAAGATGAAGTCATCTTCTCCAACATCGATCTCGCCATTGGCGACACGTTCCGCGAACACGTGTTCAACTTCGCGAAGCATCGCCGGCCCGAGCACTATGGACTGATCGTCGAGCGCACCGGTGCAGGCGCGCCGTTGCCTCACGACTAAGCGCGCACGGAGCCCTTCCTACATGACAAGCTACAAGCAAGACGGCGTCGAGGCACTCGACGCCACTGCACGCGAGACCGACAACATCCTCGCACCGCCCGCAGCCCCAACGCAAAGCCCCGTTCGCGCGCTGATCGCAGCCGTTTCAGGTTACGCGATGGACGGATTCGATCTGCTGATCCTCGGCTTCATGCTGAACCTGATTTCCGCCGATCTCGGCCTGACGAGTTCTCAAGCCGGGTCACTGGTGACGTGGACGCTTATCGGCGGCGTGGTGGGTGGCCTGGGCTTCGGCATATTGAGCGACTATCTCGGCCGCGTTCGCGTGCTGACCTACACGATCCTGCTGTTCGCGCTCTTCACGGGTCTCTGCGCCCTCGCGACGAGTTATGGCGATCTGCTCGTCTACCGCTTTATTGCAGGTGTCGGGCTCGGCGGCGAGTTCGGTATCGGCATGGCGCTTGCCATCGAAGCGTGGCCTGCGAACAAACGCGGGCGCGTCTCGTCGTATGTCGGCATGGGCTGGCAGCTGGGTGTGCTCGCGGCGGCTATCGTCACGCCGCTGCTGCTGCCGCATATCGGCTGGCGCGGAATGTTTGTGGTCGGCCTGTTTCCGGCAGTGGGATCGTTCATCATCCGCAAGGCCATCGGCGAATCGGAACTGTTCGTGCGCACGCACGCCACGAAGCAACGCGAGTTCCCGATCAAGACCCTGTTTCGCGACAAGACCACGACAAAGCGCAGCATCGGCGTGATCATCCTGTGCTCGGTCCAGAATTTCGGGTACTACGGCCTCATCGTGTGGATGCCGGGTTATCTTTCAAAGATGTTCGGCTACACGCTCACCAAGTCGGCCATCTGGACCGGCTCCTCGATCCTCGGCATGCTGGCCGGCATCTGGATCTTCGGGCAGCTTGCGGATCGGATAGGACGTAAGCCCGCCTTTGTCGGTTATCAGATCGGCGCACTCGTGATGGTGTTTATCTACTCAACGCTTACAACCCCCAATGCGCTTTTGATCGGCGGCATTTTCATGGGTCTGTTCGTGAACGGAATGATGGGTGGTTATGGCGCGCTGATGGCGGAGCTCTATCCAACCCACGCTCGCGGCACCGCGCAAAACGTGTTGTGGAGCATCGGGCGGGCGGTGGGCGGGTTTGGTCCACTCGCCATCGGTGCGCTCGCCACGCACTATTCGTTCGGCACGGCAATCGCGTTGCTGGCGTCGATTTATATCGTTGATCTGCTGGCAACGATCGTCCTGATTCCCGAGTTGCGCGGCGTTGAGCTGGAATGATTCCTCTGATGTAAAAACGGAATGTGGACACTTCGTACCGGCGGGTCGTCATTGAGACCCGCCGGTTTTGCGTTTCATGCGGCCGATCCCACGGCCTGAGACAATGCGATCGGCGCCGCCCGAACGTTCGCGCGAATGGCATTTTCCTTCATACTGGCAGCCGCACCATCGAAACGGCGTTGCCGCGCGGTCCTCGTGCGCCGTCCTCGTGGCTGTCCTCGTATTACTTAGGAGCATGATCCATGCACGATTCTTATCTTGCGCATGTGCGCAGCACCCTCGATCAGATTCGCGCCGACGGTTTCTACAAGACCGAGCGCGTGATCTCGAGTCCGCAATCCGCCGACATCCGGCTCGCGGGCGGCGGCGACATGCTGAACTTCTGCGCCAACAATTATCTCGGTCTCGCCGACGATGCACGCCTGATCGAGGCCGCAAAAGCGGGCCTGGATCACGACGGATTCGGCATGGCGTCGGTGCGGTTTATCTGCGGCACGCAAACCGTCCACAAGGAACTCGAGCAAGCGCTCGCCGCCTTCCTCCAAACGGACGACTGCATCCTGTACTCGAGTTGCTTCGATGCAAACGGCGGCCTGTTCGAAACCTTGCTCGACGAGTCCGACGCCATCATCAGCGACGAACTGAATCACGCGAGCATCATCGACGGCGTGCGGTTGTCCAAAGCTAAGCGTTATCGCTACAAGAACAACGATCTCGCCGACCTTGAGACGAAGCTGCGCGAAGCGGATGCAGCCGGCGCGCGTTTCAAGCTGATCGCCACCGATGGCGTGTTTTCGATGGACGGCATCATCGCGAATCTTGCCGGCATCTGCGATCTCGCCGATCGTTACGGCGCACTGGTCATGGTCGACGACTCGCATGCAGTGGGCTTTATCGGTGAAAACGGACGCGGCACACCAGAGCATTGCGGCGTGCTGTCGCGCGTCGACATCATCACCGGCACCTTGGGCAAGGCGCTGGGCGGCGCGTCCGGCGGTTACGTCGCCGCGCGCCGCGAGATCGTCGAGTTGCTGCGGCAACGTTCGCGTCCTTATCTGTTCTCGAATTCGCTCGCGCCGAGCATTGCCGCCGCCACGCTCAAGGTTTTGGAACTGCTGGCGAGCGACGAAGGTGCCCGGCTGCGTGCCAGCGTGCGAGCCAACGGCGCGCATTTCCGCGACGCCATGAGCAAGCTCGGTTTCACGCTCGTCCCAGGCGAACATCCGATCATCCCCGTCATGCTCGGCGACGCGCAAGTCGCCTCGCGCATGGCGGACGCGCTGCTGCATGAAGGCGTCTACGTGATCGGGTTTTCATTCCCGGTGGTGCCGAAAGGCCGCGCGCGTATCCGCACGCAAATGAGCGCCGCGCATACGCCGGCACAGATCGATCGCGCGGTGGATGCGTTCGCGCGCGTTGGCCGATCACTTGGCATCATCTGAGACATCGAGACAATCATGAAAGCACTGGCAAAACTAGAACGTGCACCGGGGCTGACGCTGACTCGCGTCAAGAAGCCTGAAGTCGGTCATAACGACGTGATGATCCGCATCACACGAACGGCCATCTGCGGTACTGACATCCATATCTGGAAATGGGACGAGTGGGCGCAGAAGACGATTCCCGTGCCCATGCATGTGGGTCACGAATACGTTGGCGAGATCGTCGAGATGGGGCAGGAAGTGCGTGGCTTTGCGATCGGCGACCGGGTGTCGGGCGAAGGCCATATCACCTGCGGTTTCTGCCGAAACTGTCGTGCGGGGCGTCGGCATTTGTGCCGCAATACAGTGGGCGTAGGCGTCAATCGTCCCGGTGCATTCGCTGAATTTCTCGTCATTCCCGCATTCAACGCGTTCAAGATTCCACCCGATATTTCCGACGATCTCGCCGCTATCTTCGATCCGTTCGGCAACGCAACGCATACGGCGCTGTCGTTCAATCTTGTCGGCGAGGACGTGCTGATCACGGGCGCCGGGCCGATCGGCATCATGGCCGTGGCGATTGCCAAGCATGTCGGCGCGCGCAATGTGGTCATCACCGATGTGAACGATTATCGGCTGGAGCTTGCCCGCAAGATGGGCGCGACGCGTGCGGTGAATGTATCGGAGACCTCGCTGCGCGACGTGATGGCCGAACTTCATATGACGGAAGGGTTTGACGTCGGGCTTGAAATGTCCGGCGTGCCGAGCGCGTTCACGGGCTTGCTCGAAGCAATGAATCACGGCGGCAAGGTGGCGTTGCTAGGCATTCCGCCTGCGCACATGGCCATCGACTGGACCCAGGTGATATTCAAGGGACTGGAGATCAAAGGCATCTATGGCCGCGAGATGTTCGAGACCTGGTACAAGATGGTCGCCATGCTGCAAAGCGGACTCGATCTCTCCCCTATCCTCACGCACAGCTTCGCGGTTGACGACTACGAAGAAGCGTTCGCGACCATGCTCTCAGGCCAGAGCGGCAAGGTGATTCTGGACTGGACCGTTTGAGACCGCGCAGGGCCGGAGTCATGTCTATGCTCCGGCCCTACGTGACTACGCGCGTTCCAGCGTCGCTATCTCACGGACCACGACCAGCAGCATCGAAAGACTCGCGCCGGTCGTCGCACGCAATTCTGCGAGCAAACGCGCGTAACGTTCGACCGCGGCTTCCCTTCTCGACCGCCAGTTTTCAACGATCACCTCGGTTGCGTCAATATCGCGTGTCTGTTCGAGCGCGCTGATCGTGAGTGCGCGCTTGAGCCTCGCCAGTTCTTCCAAAGCAGCCGCCCGTGCGAGCAGATCCCAGTGAGTGGACGCCGGCAACGCCATCGCGCGCTCGGCGATCCAGCCGTAGTTCAGCAACGTGCCTATAGCAAAGTAAACGCTCGCGACCACCTCGAGACTACGGCCGCAACTTGCCGCCACTTCGGCACTGTCGAGCACGGCAGTCGGTATCTCTCCGCTCGCCGCTTGCGCCGCCAATACCTCTTCGACGCCCGCTTCCTCCAGCACGCGGCGCCGCTCTGTCCATTCTTCGAGTTCGCCGGTGGGAAGCAAAGCCGGTAACTGTGGAGCAAGCCTTTGCGCCGCCTCACGACAACGCGCGACCCGCTCGGCCGCGAGACTGGCGTCCTCCGTCGATACCTTCAGGTGACGCAGGAACCAGAGCGTCGCGCCCTCAAGCAAACGCACCACATCGACAAACATGCGTGCCTGTACTTCGTCGGCGACGCGATTGTCGAGTGCGTCGATATTGCGCCAGATCTCGTTCAGATCGAATACATCGCGCGCCATGATGCAGGCGCGCACAATCTCGCTCGGACGCGCATCGGTCTCCTCCATCAACCGATGCACGAAGGTGCAGCCGACCCGGTTGATCAACGCATTCGTCAGGTGCGTAGCGAGGATTTCACGCCTGAGCGGATGGCGCTGCATCGGTTCGCTGTAGCGCGCCTGCAAGGGCAGCGGAAAATACTCGGGCAACATGCTGGCGACAAGCGGGTCCTCCGGAACATCGGAGGCAAGCAACTCGTCATACAGCCACATCTTGCTATAGGCAAGCAGCACAGCACGCTCGGGCGACGTGAGCCCTAGTTTGGCCGCCTGACGCTCGGTGATCTCTTCATCGGAGGGCAGGAATTCGATCTTGCGTTTCAGCCGTCCAGCGCGTTCCAGCCAGCGCATCAGCCGCGCCTCGGCGTCGAGCATCTCGGCCACATAGCGGTTCGCAATCGATAACGCCTGCGTCTGCGCATAGTTGTCCTTCAGCACGAGCAAGCCGACTTCATCGGTCATCTCGGCGAGCAGCGCGTTACGCTGCTTTTCCGTCATCTCACCGTCGGCCACGACAAGACCCAGCAGGATCTTGATGTTCACCTCATGGTCGGAACAGTCCACGCCCGCGGAATTGTCGATGGCATCGGTATTTATCCGACCTCCTTGCTGCGCGTATTCGATCCGGCCGAGCTGCGTCACGCCAAGGTTGCCGCCCTCGGCAACAACCTTACAGCGCAGTTCCGAACCGTTGACGCGTACGGCGTCATTAGTGCGGTCACCAACCTGCGCGTGAGTTTCACGCGTCGACTTGACATACGTGCCCACCCCGCCGTTGTACAGCAGATGAACGTCGGCCAACAGGATCGCGCGGATCAGTTCGTTCGGTGCGAGCGTCGGCGCTGTTACGCCGAGCGCGGCCTGGACCTGCTTCGATAGCGCAATCGTTTTTGCCGTGCGCGGGAAGACACCGCCACCGGCTGAAATCAGCGCGACGTCGTAGTCGGCCCAGCTTGAACGCGGCAGTGCGAACAGGCGTTCGCGTTCATTGAAACTCGCGGCGGTATCGGGATCGGGATCGAGGAAAATGTGGCGATGATCGAACGCCGCAACCAGGCGGATATGGCGCGAGAGCAGCATGCCGTTACCGAATACATCGCCCGACATATCGCCGATACCGACCACGTTGAAATCCGTTGTCTGGGTGTCGAGACCCATCTCGCGCGAATGCCGCTTCACCGACTCCCACGCGCCGCGCGCGGTGATCGCCATTCTCTTGTGGTCATAACCTACCGAACCGCCCGAAGCGAAGGCGTCGTCGAGCCAGAAACCATATTCATGCGCGATGGCGTTGGCATAGTCTGAGAACGTGGCCGTGCCTTTATCAGCCGCAACGACAAGATAAGGATCGTCGGGATCGTGGCGCACGGTGTCGGATGGCGGCACGATGACACCGGCCACCCGGTTGTCCGTCACGTCGAGCAGACCGCGCAGGAACATCTGGTAACAGGCCACACCTTCACGCGCGAACGCCTCGCGATCGGTCACCGGCGGCGGGTTCTTCACCACAAATCCACCCTTCGATCCAACCGGCACGATCACGGTATTTTTCACCATCTGCGCCTTCATGAGGCCGAGTACTTCAGTGCGAAAATCTTCTCGACGATCCGACCAGCGCAAGCCGCCGCGAGCGACCTTGCCGCCGCGCAGATGCACCCCTTCGACGCGCGGCGCGTAGACCCAGATTTCGAACATCGGCTTGGGTTCGGGCAAGCCCGGCACCATCGACGGATCGAGTTTGAATGACAGATACGGCTTTGGATTGCCTTCGGCATCCTTGCGAAAGTGATTGGTCCGCACGGTCGCGTTGATGACGCCCAGAAACTGCCGCAGGATGCGGTCTTCGTCGAGATTGGGTACGTTGTCGAGCGCGGTTTCTATTTCGGCGAGCACATGCTGCGTGCGTGTGTCGCGAAGCTCACGGCTTTGGGAGTTATCGCCGGCCGAGCCGGGAAGTGCCGGATTGAAGCGCACCACGAACAGCTCAAGCAACTTGCGCGCAATCGCCGGATTGCCGGTCAGCGCGCGTTCTATGTAGGCATCGCTGAACGTCGATCCGACTTGCCGCAAGTACTTCGCGTAAGCGCGCAGGATGGTGACATCGCGGGCGCCGAGTTGCGCGCGCAGGACCAGCCGGTTGAAATCGTCGTTCTCGACTTCACCGGTCCAGACACTCGCGAACGCGTTCTCGAACAACTCCTTGACGCGGTCGATCTCGAATTCCACGTCGTCAGCGAGCTCCAAGCCGAAGTCGTGTATCCAGGCGTGCGGCGCACCAAGCGGTTCTATGCGGTAAGGCCGTTCTTCATCCACTCGCACACCAAGATGCTCCAGCATCGGCAAGCTATGCGACAGCGCGATCGGATCGCCCACGCGATACACCTTGAAGCGAAACGCCCGCCGCCCCGCTTCGATGGGCCGGTAAAGACTCATCGCGAGACCGCCCGCCCTCACCTGCGTCTGTTCGATCAGCTCGATATCGCGCACCGCCGTACGCGCCGGATAATCTTCGCGATAACCAGCCGGGAACGAATCCGCATATCGATTCAAGAGCCGGTTGCCCTGCTCTTCACCAAAGCTATCGATCAGCGCATCCGCCAGATCGTCCTGCCAGCGGCGCGCGACCTGCACGATGCGTTGTTCTAGTTCGCGTGTATCGGCTTCGGGCATCGCGCCCTTATCCGAACGCACCGTGATATAGATGCGCGCCAGCGGTGACTCGGACAGCAGCGGCGTGAACTCGATGCTCTTGCCGTTGAACGCTTCCATCAGCACTTTCGCGATGCGCTTGCGCAGGTCGGTGTTGAACTTGTCGCGCGGCACGAAAACGAGGCACGAGACAAAGCGGTCGAAACGATCGCGCCGCACGAACAGGCGTGTGCGCTGATGTTCCTGCAAGCGCAGCACACCGAGTGCGATGTCAAACAGGTCGTCCTCATCGGCTTCGAAGAGTTCTTCGCGCGGATATTGTTCGAGCACCGTCACCAGCGACTTATGCAGATGCCCCTTCGCGAGGAAGCCGGCACGCCTGATGATGTTCGCGCATTTGCGCCGCACGATCGGTATCTCGGACGTGGGAACCAGATACGCGGTCGACGTGTACAAGCCAATAAACCGTCGCTCTCCGGTCACCTTGCCGTCCGCGCCAACCCGCTTCACGCCGACATAATCCAGATAACCCGGCCGATGCACGGTCGCTCGCGAATTGGCCTTGGTGAGAAAAATCGGCGCGGAGCCATTGATGATGGCCGCGGCGGCGGGCGGCAATGGCGTGACGTTATCGGCTGTGGGCGGACGCAGGCTTTCGCGCAGCAGTCCTGCGCCGGAACCCGGCACGCCGCGCAGCGCGAACGCGCCGTCCTGCGAGATGAGTTCGTAGTCGCGGTGCCCGAGAAAGGTGAAATGATCCGCGACCATCCACTCCAGGAACGCACGAGCCTCTACACCCTCCGCGCCTGTCTCGCGCGTTTTCATTTCGCCGATGGTCGAGCGCGCCACCTCGAGGATCTTCGGCCAGTCTTCCACCGCAGCACGCACGTCGCCCAACACGCGCGCAATGTCGCTGCGCAGTTCTTCGAGCTTTGCGGCCTCGCTGCATCGGTCCACTTCGAAATGAATGAACGACTCGAGATGCGATTGCGGGTCGCCGCCGTCGACGTGACCCAACGCGATGCGCGTGATCGCGCCGCTTGCGTCGCGGGAGACACGGAACACCGGGTGAATGGCGGAATGCATCGCCAAGCCGAGACGGTTGACCGCCATGGTCACCGAGTCCACGAGGAACGGCATGTCGTCGTTGACGATCTCCACAATCGTGTGATCGGAGTGCCAGCCGTGTTGTTCGAGGTTGGGGTTGTATACCCGCAGGACCTCGTGGCCTGTCACGAATTTCTGCGCCGTCTGCCAGTGCGCCATGGCGGCGCCGTAGAGATCGGCTATATCGCGGCTCTGGACGTCTTCGGGATCGGCGAGTTCGTAATAATGACTCAGGAGTGGTTCTATGACGTTGAACGCGGGCTCTGGCAGCCTCCCCCGCGCAAAGTCGACCACATCGGTAAGGAGATGCGCGATGCGCTCTTCGTTCTTCGTCAGCATGGTCGCTCCCGGATCTAGCACGTTCGGTGCTCGGATTATGCGCCAAGTTTTGTGACACTAGGCCTCCGGTCAAACCACCATTGAAAACCCTGACGCTATCGCTGATTAGACCCCGACACGACATCGATCCACACCGCCAGCACAAGAATGCCGCCCTTCACGATCATCTGCCAATACGAATCGACATCGAGCATCGACATGCCGTTGTCCAGGCTCGCCATCACCAGCGCCCCGATCAGCGCGCCATAGACCGTTCCCGAACCGCCTCGCATCGAGGTCCCGCCGATGAAGCATGCCGCGATGGCATCGAGCTCGCCCATCGTCCCCGCCGAGGGCGATCCCGCCGCCAGCCGCGCGGTGTTGACCAGCCCGGCAAGCGCACACATCAACCCCATCAACGCAAAGATCATCAGCTTCACGCGGTTCGTATTCACTCCCGACAAACGCGTGGCCTCAAGGTTTGAACCTACTGCATAAATGCGCCGGCCGAACACAGTCTGAGTCGCGATATAGGTGAAAATACCGAGCAGCGCAAGCAGAAGTAATACGGGTACGGGAATACCGCCGTACCGGTTCAATGTGGTCACGAACGCAACCAGCACGAGCCCCGCCGCGACGATCTTCACGCCGTCCTGCCAAAGCGGCACGACCGGCAAGTTGTAGCGCAAGCGGTTCTGCCGCTGGCGCACAGTTAGTGTCACCAGCAGTACGAACAGCACAACGGCAAGCGCATTGCCCGCCATCCGCGGCAGATAACCCTGGCCGATAAACACCAGATGGTCGGAGACCGGCGCGATCGTCGAGCCGCCTGTCACACCGAGCAGAACGCCGCGATACGCCAGCATGCCGCCGAGCCCCACAATGAACGACGGCACCCGCAAATAGGTCGACCACCAGCCGTTGAACATGCCGACCGCAACGCCCAGCAGCATTACTGCCGGTACAGTGAACTGGATCGGCCAGTGATGCGAGACATCCAGAATCGCGGCCACGCCGCCGAGCAAACCGAGCAACGAACCCACCGACAAATCGATCTCGCCCGAGATGATTACAAACACCATGCCGCACGCGAGCATGCCGGTAATCGACATCTGCCGCAGCAGGTTTGAAAGATTGCGCGGGGTGACGAACGCGCCGTCAGTGAGGAACGAAAAGAAGATCCAGATGACGGTGACAGCGAGCAGCAGCGCGAGCAGCTTATAACGCGTGAACAATTGCCTGAAGCGTTGCCCGGATGATGCGCTCGCGCCGCTCGTGGCGCTGCGCTTTGGAGACGAGGTGACGTCAGGAGTCATGCGACGCTCGCTTGAAAAGAGTGGGTCTGAGGGGTCGCGCGGATGGCAGCCGCCAGGATATGTTCTTGCGTGAGCCCGACATTAACGAAGTCGCCGCGTAGTTGACCCTCTCCTATCACCAGCACCCGGTCGCTTACGCCAAGTACTTCATTCAGTTCCGACGAGACCACGATGATCGATACGCCGCGCCGGGCCAGCGCAAACATCAGCTTGTATATCTCGAACTTGGCGCCGACATCGACGCCCCGCGTGGGTTCATCGAGAATAAGAATTTTCGGATCGGTCAGCAGCATCTTGGTCAGCACGGCCTTCTGCTGATTGCCGCCCGACAGGCTGGCGATAGACAGCATCGGCGTGGCGGCGCGCACGGAGAGGCGCTTCATCTCGGTGTGGATCGTGTCGAGTTCAGCAGCGGAATCGATACGGCCGCCCTTCGCAAAACGGTTCAACACAGCGAGCGTGATGTTATGTCCCACGCCAAGCTGCGGCACGATGCCGTGGCGCTTGCGGTCTTCGGGCACCATGCCGATGCCGGCATCGATCGCATTGGCCGGCGTCTTGATCTTCAGCCGCTTGCCGTTCAGATAAACCTCCGCCTCGCTGATGCCCGGATACGCGCCGAAGATCGCCTGCATCAGTTCGGTCCGCCCCGCGCCGACCAGCCCGGCAACGCCAAGAATCTCGCCCTTGCGCAGCGAGAACGAGACATTGTCCACACGCTTTCGCCGCGAGTTGGTTACGTCAAAACAGGTGACGTTGCGCGCCTCGAAGATCACTTCGCCAATATCATGCGGCTCGCGCGGGAACAGGTTCTTGATCTCGCGGCCGACCATCATCGCGATGATGCTGTCGGTGCTCAGATCCTTCATTGGCTGCGTGGCGACATGCTTGCCGTCACGGATCACGGTGATGGTGTCGCAGACGGCTTCGACTTCGTCGAGCTTGTGCGAGATGTACACACACGCCACGCCGCGCTTCTTCAGATCGCGCACGATATCCAGCAAGATCCTTATCTCGCTTGCTGTCAGCGAGGACGACGGTTCATCAAGAATCAGCAGCTTCGCGCGCTTGTTCAACGCCTTGGCGATCTCGATCAGTTGCTGATGGCCGCCGCCGTAGTTCATCACGGGCTGCGCCACGTTGATGCCGCTGATGTTCAGCTCGCGCAGCAGTTCGTCGGCGCGCTGATACATAGCAGCATAATTCATGCGGCCGCCGCTCAGCGTAATCTCGTTGCCAAGGAAGATGTTCTCCGCCACCGACAATTGCGGCACCAGCATCAGCTCCTGATGAATGATGACAATACCCGCGTCCTCCGTATCGCGGATATTGGCTGCCCGTAAAGGCTCACCTTCCCAGCGAATTTCGCCTTCCCACGTACCGTACGGATAGACGCCGGACAGCACCTTCATCAAGGTCGATTTTCCTGCACCGTTTTCGCCGCACAAACCGACGCATTCCCCCGGCGCAACCACGAGATCGATCCCGTCGAGCGCCTTCACGCCGCCAAACGTCTTGACGATGCCATGCATTTCCAGCAGCGCGTTTGCCATGCGGTTTTTATCCTGGACAGTGAATCCGCGCGAAGGCCTGCGCGGCCTTCACGCCCTGCGTGACGCAGCAGGTTATTAATTTCCCGCCAACTGGGCCTGCGTGTAGAAACCGTCCTTCACCACTGCATCGACATTGCTCTTCGTCAGGAGCGTCGGCTGCAGCAACACGGTGTTGACCTGCTTCATGCCGTTGTCATATTTAGCGTTGTAGGCCGGTTGCTGCCCTTTGGCCAGGTCCACCGCAAGTTTGGCGGCTTCGCCCGCAATCACCTTGAGCGGCTTGTAGACGGTCATGGTCTGCGTGCCTCCCACCAGACGCTTGACCGCAGCAAGATCCGCATCCTGGCCGGAAATAGGCACCTTGCCTGCAAGGTGTTGCGCGGCCAGCGCCTGGATGGCGCCGCCGGCCGTGCCGTCGTTAGACGCGACAATGGCGTCGATCTTGTTGTTGTTCGCCGTAAGCGCGTCTTCGGTGATGCGCAATGCGGTCGCCGCGCTCCATTCCGGCACCCATTGCTGGCCGACAATCTTGATATCGCCGCGGTCGATTGCCGGCTTCAGGATCTTCATCTGCCCTTCACGCAGCATCTTCGCGTTGTTGTCGGTCGGTGCACCGCCGAGCAGGAAATAGTTGCCCTTCGGCTGCGCGTTGAACACGCCTTGCGCCTGCATTTCACCGACCTTCTCGTTGTCGAAGGAGATGTAGGCGTCTACATCGGCGTCGAGGATCAGGCGGTCATACGACACCACCTTGATGCCCGCCTTCTTCGCTTCGGCTACTACGTTGCCGAGCGTTTTCGAATTGAACGGCACGATCACGATGACATCGACACCCCGCGAGATCAGGTTTTCGATCTGCGATATCTGCCGTTCTTCGCTGGCATCGGCGGATTGCACCGACACTTTGGCGCCCAGCTTCGTGGCGGCGGCAACGAAATAATCACGATCGCGCGACCAGCGCTCGACGCGCAGATCGTCAATACAGAAGCCAATTTCAGGCTTGTCCTTGCTTGCGTGAGCCAGGGACGGAAGCACAGTCAAACTCGCGAACATCGCTCCACAAACTAGCGATCCGAGCACGGCACGGCGTTTTGCAGACTTCATGTCTCACTCCTTTTTATGGTTGACTAGCCGATACGTCTCCCTGCGTGGCCGGTCAGGGCAACGCATATGCGAGGGAGGAGACGTCGGCGGAATCTACTGCTTGCGCCGCGAATCCATGTTCGCGGTCGTCGGTTTTACAGAAGCTTGTCTCTTGATTTTGTCGTTAGCTTGGGCCTTCATTCGCCTTGGACGCAATTGCGAAATCGGCCGGGCCGCTTAATGATTTTAGATGCGGATTTTGCAGGGTAAGCGCATCACTTATAGATCGCCCTATTGACGATATTTTCGAGTTGCTCCTGTTGACCGCTCACATGCTGAGGGTTAACGCGACGTGCCAGCGCGTCGATAGCCAGCGATTCGAGAGAGTAACCGCCCGAGAGAATCTTGCGGCCGAATTCCGTGTCCCATCCCGCATAGCGCTGGTTCTTGAACTCCGCAAGCTTGTCGTTCTCGACCAGCGTGGCCGCCCGTTCCAAAGCGATCGCTATGACGTCGATTGCGCCGATATGACCATGGAACAAGTCCTCCGGCGCCACGCTCTGACGCCGCACTTTGGCATCGAAATTCATGCCGCCCGTGCTAAAGCCGCCGTGCCTCAGGATCTCATACAGCGCCAGCGTCAACTCTTCAACGCTGTTCGGAAACTGGTCGGTGTCCCAGCCGTTTTGTGGATCGCCCCGATTTGCATCGACGCTGCCGAAGATGCCGAGCGCGTAAGCCATCGCAATCTCGTGATGGAACGAATGCCCAGCGAGCGTTGCGTGATTCGCTTCAATGTTCACGCGGATTTCATTTTGCAAACCGAACTGTGCGAGGAAGCCGTGGACCGTCGCCACGTCGTAGTCGTATTGGTGCTTGGTCGGTTCCTGCGGTTTCGGTTCGATCAGCAAAGCGCCCTTGAAACCGGTCTTGTGCTTGTGCTCGACCACCATGTTTAGAAAACGTCCAAGCTGATCGCGCTCGCGCTTGAGGTCCGTGTTCAGCAGCGTGTCGTAACCCTCGCGGCCGCCCCACAGAACATAGTTTTCGCCCCCAAGCCGATGGGTGGCTTCAAGCGCCTGGAACACCTGCGTGGCCGCGAACGCAAACACTTCCGGGTTCGGATTGGTCGCAGCGCCTGCGGCGTAACGCGGGTGCGAGAACAGGTTCGCCGTGCCCCATAACAGCTTGACGCCAGTTTGTTCCTGCTTGGCCGCCAGATAATCCGTAACGCCTTTGAAGTTGTTGACGTAATGTTTGATGCTGTCGCCTTCGGGCGCCACATCCGTGTCATGGAAGGTGTAATACGGCGCACCCAGTTTCGAGAAAAATTCGAACGCCGAGTCGGCTTTCACATGAGCCCGTTCTATTGCGTCGCCGGGTTGCTGCCATGGCCGGTGAAACGTGCCCTTCCCGAACATGTCCACGCCAGGCCATACGAACGTGTGCCAGTAACAGACTGCCAGCCGCAAGTGATCTTCCATGCGCTTGCCGAGAACCAGCTTGTCGCGGTCGTAATGGCGGTAGGCTAAAGGATTGTCGGACTGCGGGCCTTCGTAACGCACGGCGGGCAGATGCTCGAAATACGACATGGACGTCTCCTTCTTTTAAGGTGGCCCAATGCTGCCAGCTTCGCCCTGCACCCAGCAATTGCGAAATCCGCCAGCGCTCATGGTGTTTCTTCAGCTTAGTGCAAATCAGGCTGGCGGTCAGCCGATAGCCGGGCCTAGAATCAGCAAACGCTAAAAACAGCCGCATAAAACAGGCGCATATTGCGCTGCAACGGAGATGACGGACATATCGCGGCACTGCGGTAGGGTTCGTCCGGAGTTCGATGACACGACCACAGACCGCTCAGACTTCGCACCGGATCGCGCTGCTGTTCAACGCAAACAAGGTGTATGACCGCGAGGTCATTACCGGCATCGGCAACTATCTGCTGTCCACGCGGGTGGCGTGGGACCTCTTCCTGGAAGAGGATTTTCGCTGCCGGCTGAACGGCATCGAACGATTTGAAGGCGACGGCATCATCGCGGATTTCGACGATCCGGATGTGGCCGAAGCACTCGGCGACTCGCAACTGCCTGTGGTTGCAGTGGGTTCGTCTTATGCGGATGCTGCGTGTTATCCGGCCAATCTACCCTACATTGCCACTGACAACGTCAAGCTGATTTCGCTTGCGTACACGCATCTGATCGGCGCCGGCTTGCAGCGTTTTGCGCTGTACAGCCTGCCGGAAGCGCCAGAAAACCGCTGGGCGCAAGAACGCGAACTTGCCTTCAAGGCGCTGCTCGCCGCCGATGGCCTCGAAGCGGATATTCATCGCGGCTTGCCGACGAGCGCGCCGGTCTGGAGCCAGGCAAGCGCGCAACTGACCTCGTGGCTCGGGAGCTTGCCGAAGCCCGTTGGCGTGATCGCCGTGACCGATGCCCGCGCACGGCATCTGCTGCAGGCATGCCTTATCTCCGGCATTCCCGTGCCCGAGCAAGTAGCCATCATTGGCATCGACAACGACCCGCTGACGCGTTCGCTCACCCGCATACCGCTTTCTTCGGTTATTCAAGGCGCCGAAGAAATGGGCCGCACTGCGGCACATCTGTTGCACCAGATGCTGGGCGGTGCGCGCTTTCACGGCAGACGCATTCTCGTGCCGCCGGTCGGCATCAACGTGCTCGAATCGACGCGTCATCAGCCCGTATCTAGTCCCTATGTCATGCGTGCCCGCCACTACATCCGGCAATACGGATGTCAGGGCATCAAGACGGAACAGGTGGCCGATTACGTAGGTGTGTCGCGTTCGTCGCTGGAAGATCATTTCCGCCGTGAACTCGGCTACACCGTGCACCAGGAAATCCTGAATCACAAGCTCGATGTTGCAAAGCAACTCCTCGCGCGTCACGACTTATCCAGCGCCGAAGTCGCCATCCGCTGCGGCTTCACATCGTTGCAATACATGTATGCCGTGTTCCGCCGCGAACTGGACTGCACGCCGCGCGAGTATCAGGAGCGTTTGCTCGTCGCGCCTTGCGCACAACCCGGCTGATCCCCGCACTCTATGTATCTCGCCGATATGCCCACCATCGTCCGTCCAGGCTCTGCTCGCGTAAGTGTCGAACGCTGGGGTGAATTGCCCGGCGGCGATGTTGCGCGCCTGTTCACGCTGCGCAACGTGCATGGCATGCGGGTCACGATCAGCGATCTCGGCGCAACGCTGGTCTCGTGGAATTGCGCGGATCGCGCGGGACGTGTGGCCGATGTCCTGCTGGGTCACGACACACCGGCTGAATATTTCGCCGGCCATGCTTATCTGGGCGGTGTGATCGGACGCTGGGCAAACCGGATCGAGAACGCGCGCTTCGCACTCGACGACGTGGCGTATTCACTCGATCGCAATGAGGGCGACAACTTGCTGCATGGCGGCGCGGCGGGATTTCACCGCGCGCTGTGGGACGCGCAGGAAGTAGATGGAGGACTTGTCCTCACGCACGAATCGCCGGAAGGGGACGCCGGGTTCCCGGGCAATGTGTCAACCACATTACGCTACACGCTCGACGACGATGGCACGCTCACGCTCGCCTACGAAGCGGTATCGGATGCGCCTACGCCGCTCAACCTGACGAACCACGCGTGCTTCAACCTGTCCGGCGACGAAACCGCCGACATCCGCGGCCATGTTATTTCCATCGACGCCGATACCTTCTTCGAAGTCGACGCCGCCCTGATTCCCGAAGGCCGTGCGGAAGTCGCGGGCCATGCGTTCGACTTCCGCGCGAGCGCTCCGCTCGGTGCGCGACTCGACTGGCCACATGATCAGCTCGCGCGTGCGGGAGGCTTTGATCATTGCTATGTCGTAGGGGAAAACGGCAACGCGCTCAAACCCGTCGTGCGGCTCTACGACCCGGGGAGCGGCCGCGAGTTGACGATGGGCACGAATGCCCCCGGCGTGCAGTTCTATACCGGCAATCATCTCGATGGCATCGTGGGACGGCATGGACAACGCTACGGCAAACACGCCGGTCTGTGTCTCCAGGCCGGCGCGTTTCCGAATCAGGTCAACATGGCGGACGCCGGCAGCGTGATCGTGCGCCCCGGCGAGCCGTATCGGCAGGTCACCTGGTATCGCCTGGGCCTGCAGCAATAACGTGTTGTTGCGCCGTCCGTCAGCCCGTCTATTTCACAACGATAGTCCCTGTCATACGCGGATGAATCGAGCAGAAATACTTATACGTGCCGGGCTTCGAGAACGTCTGTGAAAAGTGCTCCCCGGAATCCAGCGGCGCTGATTTGAATTCGCGTGGTGTTGCATCGTTGACGATGGTATGAGGCATATCGTCATGGTTCTCCCAGGTTACGGTCGAACCCGTGGCAACGGACAACTGAGCAGGACTAAAGGAAAAGTTGTCGATCACTATGGTGGTGGCCGGCTTCGTTTCGGCCGCGAATGCGGGCGCAGCGGCTAGCGCCGTTGCGAGGCACATCGCGGCCACGGTCCTGGCCACGTTCTTAGCCACTAAAGCACGCCCAAGGTCAGGCATTGTCATCATCGCTCTCCGCTTGTTTGGATGGCTTCTCATACGCTGAGCCGGGTGTCGACCACGGCGAGCTGACCCTTGCCCGGAACATAGTTGACCGAGCGCACGCCAAGCATTTTGCGCAGCTGGTCGGCGGGTACTTTCATCGGACCAGGACCGTCTGCCGTGCCGGGCGCCGGCTGCGGAAAGGCCGTTGACAGTGCCGAGTAGAAACTGATTTCACCTTCGACCTTTTGCGCGACCTGATGCACGTGGCCGTTGAGCACCGTGACGGAGCCGAAGCGTTTCATCAAGGTCAGGGCCCGGGCGCTGTCGTCGGTGCCCCACCCCCACTGCGGATACAGCGACCAGAGCGGGATGTGCGCGAACACCACAATCGGCGTGCTGCTCGTGCGTGCGTGCAGATCCTGCTGCAGCCAGGCGAGTTGTTCATCACCGAGAAAACCCAGGCCGCCGCCTCGCAAGTCCAGCACATTGGTCAGGCCGATAAAATGCACGCCGCTCTGGTCGAAGCTGTACCACTTGGGGGCGGACGGCTTGGAAAAGCGCTCGAAATACGAATTGCCGTCGTCGACCAGCACATCGTGTTCGCCCGGTACGTAGTGCACATCCAGCCCCGTGCTCTGGATGATCTGCGTGGCAGTGTCGAACTGGTCTGGCTTCGATAAATGGCTGATGTCGCCGGTATGAATGATGAACTTGGGCTTTTCCTTGCTCGTACGGATCTTGTCGACGGCTTCCTGCAGCGTGCTCGCAGGGTCGAGGTTCGGGTCCTTGCTGAAGCCGATATGACTGTCGCTGATCTGTACGAAGCTGAACGCGTGGCGATCGACTTCGGCTGCCTGCGCGGTTCCGCCGATCAGCTTCGACCCGGGCACGCCCCCATTCAGGGTCCAGAGCATGCCGGCACCGGCCCATGCCATGCAAGTCAGTGCGGTGCGCCGTCTGGCACCGTGTTCGGTGAGTGGTTCGGGCGGGACGGCGCTTGTGTCGAGGTCGGGCATGAATGGCTCCTGGTAAATGGGCATGGGCAATGCGCGTTGGGCGTGCGTTGCCCATGTCCATCAAACTCAGCAGCCCGCAGTTTTATTCCCGCTAAATTTTTTTGTTAAAACCGCATAATTGGGGAAAAGCGGGAATAAAGCGAGAAGCCCACCAGTAAGTACAGTTGAGAGCCGGCGGGTTTGATTGCGAACCGACCGGCACCCGTAATGCGCGTTGGCGCATGGCACACGTTAGGCACGGTCCGAGGCAACAGCGGTTGCCAGGGAGAATACTGATGGCGAAGCACTCGCCGGATCGTTTCGATGAGGTGATGCTGCCGCATCTGGACGCGGCGTATAACCTTGCTCGCTGGTTGAGCGGCAGTCCCACAGACGCCGATGACGTCGTGCAGGAAGCCTTCCTGAGAGCCTTTCGTTTCTTCGATGGCTACCAGGGCGACAATCCACGCGCCTGGCTGCTGGCAATCGTGCGCAACACCTGGTTCACCGAATGGCGCAGGCAGCGTCACCGCGCGGATGCCACGCCGTACGACGACTCGCTCAATGTCGACGAGCAGCTTCCCGGCTGGGCCGATGAAAGCGGCGACGATCCGGAAAAGCTGGCGGTCCGCCAGGACGAGACCGAACTCGTGCATCGGGCGCTGGCTACGTTGCCTGTCGAGTTTCGTGAGGTGATCGTGTTACGCGAGCTGGAAGATATGAGCTACAAGGACGTAGCAGCGGTCGCGGGCATACCGCTTGGCACGGTCATGTCGCGGCTATCGCGTGCTCGCCGTTTGTTGTGTACGGCCGTGCGGGCGGCCCAGGGCGGGTCGGAACTGCCGGCCATTCGCCTGATCAAGACACCACCCGCCGGTCCGGAGGAGTCCAAGCGTGGAAACTAAACCTAACTCATCGCTCGCTGACAAGCTGCGTGACGGCTCACTTTACGAGCGGGCGCCGGCATCCTTGCGTGCGCAGGTGCAAGCCCGGCTGAAAGCGGAGACAGCCAGGAAAAATCCGTCGCCGTGGAACTGGTCGTGGCGCATGGTCGGCCTGCCGTTCGTTGGCGGTGGAATAATGGGGATCGGCCTGTGCTCTCTGGTATTCATGACGCTGCTCTGGACGCAACAGCCGCCCCGTGGCGGCGACCTGCAGCAGGAAATCGTGTCGAGTCATGTCCGGGCGCTGATGTCGGCGCGCACGATGGATGTGCTGTCGAGCGACCAGCATACGGTGAAACCGTGGTTCAACGGGCGCATTGACTATGCGCCGCCGGTGGTCGACCCTCAGGCGCAAGGGTTTCCGCTGGTCGGTGGCCGGCTCGATTATGTGGATCATCGTCCGGTTGCCGTCATGATCTACCGCTATCTGAAACATCCGATCGACTTGTATGTGTTCCCCGATGATCACGGCAAGACCGCGTCAATATCGACGCCCTTGATTACCCAATCCGACGATGGTTATTCGCTCGTCGAGTGGCATCAGGACGGCATGACTTACTGGGCGATCAGTGATGCATCGCCGGCCTACATCAAGCGGTTCGCCGATGCGATCCGAGCCGGTACACGGCAATAGGATAGTCCGCGTAGTTTGACACCGGTGGTTCGCGTTCCAAGCGTTCGCGGACCACTCGGTGCACATCTTCATGATCCGGCCGCCGCCCTCGCCGCTTGTTTCGTGCGCCGTCAAATGAAGGCCTCTTCCTCTCACGAACAGCCTCATGCAGAAGGACGCACCACGCCCGGGAGCGTTGGGCGAACTCTGGTTTTCGACCGTCAGAACGATGCCACCGGATTACCTCCGGCCAGTCACGGCATGCGTTTCTAAAATCTCTCCGTATTACCTGTGATTCTTTCGAAGGCCGGTTGTAAAACACCTTACTTACAGCCATCCAATCCCGTTTATATACGGTGCAAAAATTTTCCTTGTAACGATCGGAAAAATGGCAGGTAACGTCTGTAATGGCACTTCGTGTTCAACTGAATTAGCGTTAAGTTGTGCTGGTTAAGCGCGTCGGACAGCGGGGGAGTCCGTCATCTGCTTACAGAAAATTATTCTTCAAACCAGGTTGGGAGAAACGTCGTGAAACGCCTGAATCCTTGGCTACCGCTGGCGGCGGTGGCAGTTGCTGCGGCCTGTGTTTGCGGACCTGCGAATGCTGCACGCGTCGGTGTTTATTTTGGGGTAGGTGTGCCTTATTACTATCCAGTTGCGCCCGTTCCGTATTACTACCCTTACCCGCCGGTGGTGGCCGTGCCGGCGCCGCCGCCCGTCGACTACGTCGAACAAGGACAGGCACAGGACCAAGGATCATCAGCCGATGCTTCCGGACAGCCGGGCGGTTCCTGGTACTACTGCGAGGCATCGAAAGCGTATTACCCGTATGTGAAGGACTGTCCGGCTGGCTGGCGTGCCGTGGCGCCCCGGCCTGGCAACTCTCAGTAAACATTGAACGGAAGATCACAGCGTTATGAAGTATTCAAGACTTGCATTACTCGTTTCGATGGGGGTGTCGCTCGGCATTCTTGGCGGGTGCGCCGTGGTGCCGACGGGACCGAGCGTGATGGCTCTTCCTGGTACGGGCAAGAGCTTCGATCAGTTCCGTGCGGACGACGGTTCGTGCCGCCAGTTTGCGTTTGGTCAGGTGGGTGGAGTGACGACCAATCAGGCTGCGACTAATAGCGCGGTGGGCGGCGCTGTGGTCGGCACGGCGTTGGGTGCCGCGGCGGGTGCGGCGTTCAATGGCGGGACGGGTGCCGCCGTGGGCGCCGGTGTCGGGTTGCTGGCTGGGAGTGCGTTTGGTGCGACTGCCGCGCAGGGTTCGGCTTATGACGTTCAGCGCCGCTATGACTACGCGTATCTGCAGTGCATGTATGCGAATGGTAATCGTGTGCCGGTTCGGGGGCGGGTGATGGCCACGGCACCGGGGGGTTATGCGACGCAGTCAGCGGTACCGCCACCGCCGCCGGGGACGCCGCCGCCTCCGCCGGTTGGGTATTAAAGTCGCTCGCGCCGGTGGACGGTTTTGGGGATGCCGAGGCGGTCGGGAGTTTATGCCGGGTTGGTGCTGCTCAGGCCTTCGGTCGTTATATGTTAGTTATTCTATTTATCACTATTAGCCACTGTGCGTGGCGG